>JANNEP010000035.1:0-3390 GCA_031378895.1 Hyphomicrobium sp. | reverse complement strand
GCCGTCGGCCGTCCAGCCTCCTGCTCGCGCAGGATCGCAATCACCTGTTCGTCTGAAAATCGGCTCTTACGCATCGTCCGTCTCCTCTCTGGAGTGACGGACTCTACCTCAAATCGAGAACCCTGGCGGGGGCAGGGTCATCAGATGGACGAGTTCATCAGCGAAGATGATTTACTGACCTTTGAGGGGTTCCTGAAATATCAGGCCATTCCCCCCACCAGCACGCCCGAAGAGCTAAAGCCTTGGCGAGATTGCTTCGATGAAAATGTTCGGCGTCGTGAGAGCAGCCCCAAAGTTGGACTCATGAAACTTCAGCCGAAGTGTGGTGAACAAAAGTACGCGGTTGCGATCAAACACGGGGCTGAACTTTGGTTGACGATGTGGGTCCGATGCTCAGGTAAGGGCGAAGTATTTATTATGTATCCGCGCGGCGATCGCGATATGAACCCGCACGCGAGTTATCACCTCGACGGGACTCTGCACCAAAAAACCTACGGCCTGGTGGGCCTCTCTCAGAAGCGTCAGCCATTGACGGAGGCCTTCAAAGGGAGCGAGCATCTTGGATTTTATTCTGGCCACGGCAGAAGCAGTGGAGCGGTCTGTAAGCCAACTGCGTTTGATGGAGTCGTCATCGTCGAGCCCAACATACTTGGGCCCAAGCACGGCTCAATTGGGATTGAGCTCGTGAAACCAGGATATGAGCCGGCGTGGGACGGGGATTCGGTTCAACATTTTAACCTCAATGCCGTGCATCAGAAACAAACCTTTCCGCGGCACGGTCGTCCATCGGTGGTCATAACGATACAACGATGAGTAGGTGCACACAGCTGTTGCTCTTAACAAACGGCTCAATATGTCACCGGTCTTGAAGCACCGCGCAAAGGTCTCTTTTACGCCCGCCCTCCCCGCTATCCCTTGCCCTCCGGTATAACTCCGGTTATACTTTGGGTATGAAAACAGCGATCTCGCTTCCCGACAAACTGTTCCATGAGGCCGAGAAGGAAGCCAAGCGGCGCGGCGTCACGCGCAGCAAGCTCGTGCAGACCGCGCTTGAAGACCTCATGCGCGCCCGCGACTCGTCCGCAATCACAGAGGCCCTCAACCGGTCGTTTGCGGCCTCGCCGGATCAGGCTGATCCATTCCTTGACAGAGTGGCGCTCGAAACGATGCGCCGGGTGGAGTGGAACAATGAAGCGGGGCGAGATTTGGTGGACAGACGTGGGCGAGCCAAGCGCGTCGGAGCCAGGGTTCCGAAGACCCGCCGTCATCGTGTCGGCGAATGAGTTTAACGCGACGTCCATTCGAACCGTCATCGTTGTCTTTCTGACGACGAACGCCGCGCGCGCGAGAGACCCCGGCAATCTGTGGCTCACTGCGCGACAGACCGGCTTGCCGTCAGGCTCGACGCTCAACGTCACGCAGCTCGGTTCGGTCGATAAGCGCTTGCTGACCGAACGCGCCGGTCGGCTGTCCGACTCGACGATGGCTCAGATCGACGACGGCTTGAGGCTTGTGCTCAGTTTGTGAAGCGCCGAAGCTAGAGCACTTTTCAATCTCATTGAATCGCAATGAGTGTCCTTCTCCCTTGGGGAGAAGGTGGCGCGAAGCGCCGGATGAGGGGCTTCGGTTTTTAAGGTCGTTGTGCCTGCCTCGTCGAAGTCCCTCACCCGCCCTTCGGGCACCCTCTCCCGTCCCGGGAGAGGGAAATCCTAAAGCTGATGCCGCAGAATCGGAATTTACTCTAGATATGCCCGCCACGGGCGTCAGCTGTCTCCTTTGCGGCGACTTTTTCGGCGTTGGCATCGCTCTGCACGAGCAGGGCGCTGCCGGCGTCCTTCGGCAGCCGCGCAAAGATGAGTGCCGAGGCGGCTGACAGCAGTGCGATCACAACGAACACCGGCGGGAAATGGCTGGGATCAATGGTCGAGCCGCCGAACTGGCGCTGCATGGCCTCGAGCCCCAACGCCGCGATCGTCACACCGACAGAACCGGACAGCTCCTGGCCGACGGCGGCGAAGCTGGTCGCCCGGCTCAAGCGCTCGGGCGGCACGTCGGCGTAGGCGAGTGTGTTGATACTCGTGAACTGCAGCGAGCGCGACAGGCCACCGATCAGGAACAGCACGGTGATCAGAACGGGAGGCGTCGCGGCTGTGTACAGCGCCGGTATGCCGGAAAACGCCGCTGC
This sequence comes from Hyphomicrobium sp., assembly GCA_031378895.1. GTDB lineage: Bacteria > Pseudomonadota > Alphaproteobacteria > Rhizobiales > Hyphomicrobiaceae > Hyphomicrobium_B. Next base: position 1,205 of record JANNEP010000035.1, on the reverse strand, counting down.
GATGATCGCGTTGACGATGAGCACGCGGCGATAGCCATAGCGGCGCAGGATGGTGGCGGCCTGGGTTTTCATGAACATGGCGCCGACGCCAGTGGCGAATGTCATCATGCCGGATTGGAACGGCGTCATGCCAAAACCGTTCTGGAACAGCAGCGGCAGCAGGAACGGTGCGGCTCCCAGCCCAACGCGAAACAGGAAGCCGCCGAGCACACCGGCGCGGAACGTCGGCAGCTTGAGCAGGCGCAGATCGATCAGCGGCGCGGGCGAGCGCAGTGCGTAGATGACGTAACTGACGAGCAGCGCCGCGCCACTGAGCGTAATCGCCGTCACCGTTTCCTGCGACATGAGATCGAGCCCCATCAGCGTCACGCCAGTCAGGAACATCGACAGGCCTGGGCCAATGAGCAGAAAGCCGGTGAGATCGAAGCTGCCGGATACTTTTTCGCGCACGTCCGGAATAAAGCGCGTGATCAGCGCCATGCCGAGTATGGCGACGGGGATATTGATCCAGAAAATCCAGCGCCAGTCGAAGTAGGTTGTGATGAAGCCGCCAAGCGGGGGCCCAAGCACGGGGCCGACGAGCGCCGGGATCGTCAGCCAGGCGATGGCACCGATGACTTCAGATTTCGGGATCGTGCGCAGGACGATGAGGCGGCCGACGGGGGCCATCATGGCGCCGCCGATGCCTTGCAGGATGCGGGCTGCCACCAGCGACCACAGCCCCGTCGACAGGGCGCAGGCAATCGAGCCGGCGGCGAACACGGCCATGGCGGCGCGGAAAATATTCTTGGCGCCGAAGCGGTCGGCCATCCAGCCCGATGCCGGAATGAACACGGCGAGAGCCAGCAGGTAGGTGGTCAGCGCCAGTTTCAAGTGGATTGGGTTGGCGCCGAGGTCCTTGGCGATAGCCGGCAGCGAGGTCGCGAGCACCGTCGCGTCCAGGTTTTCCATGAACAGCGCGGTGGCGACGATGAGCGGGATGGTGTTGCGGCGGAGGGAGGAGGTCATTGGCTGTTACTTAGCATGGGTCTCTCTTATCTTGGCGCTTCCGACTCTCCTCCGTCGAGCCGGCCGGAAGCGCCGCTCTTATCTTGGCGCTTGCGACTCTCCTTCGTCGAGCCGGCCGGAAGCGCCGCTCTTATCTTGGCGCTTGCGACTCGCGCTTGCTGGCACCCGGCGACTCGCCAAGGGGCGAGCCGGCCGCC
>JANNEP010000027.1:0-25401 GCA_031378895.1 Hyphomicrobium sp. | reverse complement strand
CTCGCCACGCCCGGGGTCGAACCCCAGGATGCGGTAAAAATTCGTCTCAGCGACTATATGTCGAGTCTGATGTGCCGGGCTCGGGGAACCGTGGGGGCCATTGCCAGCGGCGTCGTGCGCCGGGCCCAGTCGCAGCAATTTGCTGGCGACGCCGCCGCTGTTTATGAGCGCAGCAAACGCGATGATTGCCAGGCTGCCCGCGCCGTCGCCGAGCCTTTGCTGCGCGGCCTCGCAGCAGCAGCAGAAGCTAGCAAGGGGCCATAACGACGACACGCCAACATTTTACTTGCGGTCCAGGCGCCTCGGGTTTAAATTAGAACAATTAGCGAACGTCTGGACTTTAATCCCGATCGTTCGCCAGCCAATTGGTCCCAAATGGGCGTGGACAAAGCCAGAGTGGTGAAGCCGCGGCGGCCAAGACTGCGTACTGTCGCCGGCAGGAATCAGAGCCCGGCAACCACAGCGGTCGCTGTTGCAACTTGAGCTGGCCCGCGGGCCGGGTGCCGCTACGAAATTTCAGAAGGAGAGCGTGAGATGGCAGGGTCGGTCAACAAGGTGATTTTGGTTGGCAACGTCGGCAAGGATCCGGAGATCCGCCGCACCCAGGATGGCCGCCCGATCGCCAACCTCAGTATTGCGACCAGTGAATCGTGGCGCGACAAGGCGACGGGCGAGAAAAAAGAAAAAACCGAGTGGCACCGCGTCGTCATTTTCAGCGAGCCGCTGTGCAAGATCGTTGAGCAGTACGTCAAGAAGGGCTCGAAGCTCTACGTCGAAGGCGCGCTGCAGACGCGCAAGTGGACCGACCAGAGCGGCGTTGAAAAGTATTCGACCGAAGTCGTCATTCAGGGCTTCAACGGCTCGCTGACGATGCTCGATGGCGCCAGCGGCGGACGCGGCGCCCAAGGCCGTATGCAGGATGGCGGCATGCAGGAGAGCGGCCAGTCGGATTACGACGGCGGCGGTTTTGGCTCGGGGTCTGGTTCCGGCTCCCCTTCCGGCAGTGGTTACAGCGAGCCCAAGCGCGCCGCGAAGCCGGGTGGCGGCGCGGCGTCGAAGGGCAGCTTCGACAAAGCCCTCGATGACGAGATTCCGTTTTAATTTTGTTATCGAGACGTAGAGGCGCTCTTGCCTGGCGCGGCGTTGCTCTGAACAGAGCGCGATGATCTTGCTCGCCCGCTCAGAAAAAAAGCCCCGCCGCGGTGTGCGCAGCGGGGCTTTTTTTTACACGCGATTATGCGCAAAACGCTTATGGCTTCGGCGCTTCAGCCGGAGCAGCGGCAGGAGCGGCGGCAGGAGCCGGAGCTGCGGGCTGGGCTGCTTCCTTGGCCTTGTCGACGACGCCCTGAGCCTTTTCCTTCGCGGCCTCGATCGCGTCACTCGCCTGCTTCTTGGCGTTTTCGAGCGCGGGACCGGCTTTTTCCTTGGCCGCGTCGAACGCATCTTTCGCGGTGACCGTAGATTTGTCCTTCATTTCCTTCATCTTCTCGGTGGCACGCTCGAGCAGGCCTTTCTTCGGCGTTGCCCGCTTGTAGGCGGGGGCAGCCGTCAGGGTATCCTGCGTGGCGCCCGCCATTGACACGTTCATTTTGCCGTCGGTGACTTCGAGCTGGAGCGCCGAAGTTTTAACCGCGACCTTTTTCTCGCCCATGCCAAACAACCCGCCGACGCCCATAATCACGCCGACGACTTGATCGTCGCTGCCGATGATGAGGTCTTCGATATCGCCGATGATCGTGCCGTCGGCGCCGGTGACCTTGGCGCCGATGAGCCGGTCCTTGGCGAGATACTCGGTTAGCTTCTGACTGGCGATGAAGGCATCATCCGCGCGTGCAGGAAGCGCTCCAGCACTGACGAGGGCCAACGTCGCAGTCAGCAACGTAGCGGAGAGCAGTTTGGTCTTCATGTCTCGTGTCCTTTCGGGGGGCGTGTCATGGGGCGTGCCTGGGGAAATTCTAGGGCGGGCGTCGCCTTGGCACGACTGAAACCCGGCGCTCGCCAGCAATTGAAACGTGTGCAGCAAGCGCTCGTCGTGTAGCCTCAGAGTATGACCGGAGCAAGTCTTGAAATGAGCCTCCAGTCCAAGATCGCAGCACCCAAGTAAAGCTCTGAAATACAATCAAGATTATGCTGCCTAAAACCTCCGTGTCACGTCGCCGCGGCGTTGCGTTTGGCGGCCGCTTTCGGGTATAAACCGGGGCGACAAAAATCAGCCTGAGCGCCGGGCTGTAGAGGCCGCCGCGCCCCGCCACGTTCATCAGCGAAAGTCACCCCCCTTGGCCGATAGAAGCGACGACGAAAAACCCGGCGGTAAGGAACCGGGCGACACGCGGCCCATCACCATCTCGGAAGAGATGAAGCGCTCGTATCTCGACTACGCCATGAGCGTCATCATTTCGCGCGCGCTGCCCGATGTTCGCGACGGCTTGAAGCCGGTGCATCGTCGCATCCTGTTCGCCATGAGCGAGCTTGGGCTCGACTGGAACAAGAAGTACGTCAAGTCGGCGCGCATCGTCGGCGAAGTCATGGGTAAATATCACCCGCACGGTAACCTGGCGATTTACGACGCCCTCGTGCGTATGGCGCAAGAGTTCTCGCTGCGCGTGCCCCTCATCGATGGCCAGGGCAACTTCGGCTCGATCGACGGCGATCCGCCCGCCGCTGAGCGCTATACGGAATCGCGCCTGGCCAAAATTGCGTCGTTTCTGCTCGACGACCTCGACAACAACACGGTCGAGTTTCGCGACAACTACGACGGCCAGTTGCAAGAGCCGTCGGTCCTCCCGGCAAAATTCCCAAACCTTCTCGTCAACGGCGCCGGCGGCATCGCCGTCGGCATGGCGACCAACATTCCGCCCCACAACCTCGGCGAAGTTATCGACGCCTGCTTGGCCGATCTCGACAACCCCGGGATCACTATCGACGAGCTGTGCCAGATCATCACGGGTCCAGATTTTCCGACTGCCGGCATCATCCTCGGCCGTGGCGGCATTCTTTCCGCCTACCACAAGTCGCGCGGCTCGATCATCATGCGGGCGCGCGTAAAAACCGAGAACATCCGCAAGGATCGCGAAGCCCTGATCGTCACTGAAATTCCCTATCAGGTGAATAAGCGCACCTTGATCGAGAAGATCGCCGACCTCGTCCGCGACAAGAAAATCGAGGGCATCTCGGATCTTTGGGACGAGAGCAACCGCGAGGGCATCCGCATTGTCATCGAATTAAAGCGCGATGCCGTTGCCGACGTTGTCTTGAACAACCTCTACAAGTTCTCCGATCTGCAGACGACGTTCGGCGCCAACATGCTGGCGATCAACGGCGGCCGCCCTGAGAGCCTCAATCTCAAGGACATGGTGTCGGCGTTTACGGCCTTCCGCCAAGACGTCGTGACCCGGCGCATCAAGCATCAACTGACAAAATCGCGCGACCGGGCGCACGTGCTTGTGGGGCTCGCGATCGCGGTCGCCAACATCGACGACGTCATCAAGCTGATCCGGACCTCAGCGTCACCGGCTGACGCCAAAGAGCAGTTGATGGCGCGCGACTGGCCAGCCAAGGACATGGCGCCGCTGATCGAATTGATCGCCGATCCGCGCCACAAACTCGCTGACAACGGCACCTACAAACTTTCGGACGAACAAGCCAAAGCCATTCTCGAATTGCGCCTTGCCCGTTTGACGGCGCTTGGCCGCGATGAAATCGCCGGCGAGCTGAACAAGATCGCGACCGAGATTAAGGAATTCCTGGCGATTTTGGCGTCGCGCGCCCGCGTCATCGACATCGTCAAAACCGAACTGACCGCCATCCGCGCCGAGTTCGCGACACCGCGCAAAACCGAAATCGTCGACATCGAAGGCGAGGTCGAGGACGAAGACCTGATCCAGCGCGAGGACTGCGTCGTTACCGTTTCGCACAAGGGCTATATCAAGCGCGTGCCGCTTGCCGCCTATCGTGCCCAAAAGCGCGGCGGCAAGGGCCGCTCCGGCATGTCGACGCGCGACGAGGATTTCGTCACCCAGCTGTTCGTCACCTCGACGCACACGCCGGTGCTGTTCTTTTCCTCGCGCGGCATGTGCTACCGCATGAAGGTCTGGCGTCTCCCCGCCGCGACGCCGCAATCGCCGGGCAAGGCCTTGGTCAATCTGTTGCCGCTCGTCGATGGCGAGATCATCACCTCGATCCTGCCGCTGCCCGAAGATGCAGAGACTTGGGGTCAGCTCGAGCTGCTGTTCGCAACCCGCTCCGGCAATATCCGCCGCAATGCGCTGGGCGATTTCGAGAATATCAATCGCAACGGCAAAATCGCGATGAAGCTCGACACCGATGCCAAGGGCGTCAGCGACCGCATCGTCCAGGTTTTAATCGCGCGTCCCGATCAAGACGTGCAGCTGACGACAGCCGAGGGCCAGTGCATCCGCTTCCTGATCGAGGACGAAGTGCGGCTGTTCAAGGGCCGCGGTTCCGACGGCGTGCGCGGTATCCGGCTGGAGGAAGGCGACGAAGTCATCTCGATGGCGATCCTCGATCACGTCGAAGCCAGCGCCGGCGAACGCGCCGCCTACCTCAAGCAGGCTTTGGCCCTTCGCCGCTCGGATGAGGCCGAGGATGCCGAAGCCGTGGCGGAAGCCGAGCCCGACAGCGAGGACGCCGTGGCCGGCGACGTCACGCTCTCACCTGAAAAATTCGCGGAGATGCAGGCCAAGGAACAGTTCGTGCTGACGGTCTCGACCAAGGGCTTTGGCAAACGCTCGTCGAGTTACGAATTCCGCACCTCAGGCCGCGGCGGCAAAGGCATCGCCGCCATGATCGTCAATGACCGCAACGGCCGCCTCAATGCCTCGTTCCCGATTGCCGAGAACGACCAGATCATGCTGGTGACCGACGGCGGCCAGCTGATCCGCTGTCCGGTGCATGACGTCCGCATCGCCGGGCGCAACACCCAAGGCGTGCGCATTTTCAAGACCGACGGCAGCGAGAAGGTCGTCTCGGTCGAGCGCATCACCGAAGACGCCGAGAATGGCGATGGCGAGGCCGAGGTGGGGGGTGAGGAAGGCCTAGCCTGAGCACCTGGGCCTGAACACCTGGTGTTATGCGCCACCACAACTTGCCTCGCTGCCGATTTGGTGGGAGCCGCCGGACGGCGCAGGCCTCATCCAACACTGCGAGAGCGTGCGCGGGGCGGTCCTGCGCGGCAACTCTGCGCGTGCAACGCAGACTTAGGGTTTGGTGTCCGCACGCGTCAGCTCGGCGCAGCCGGCCGTCGCCTCGTCGCCAGATTCGATGTAGCAGGCGCTGAATCTGTCACCAGCGAGAATGCGGCCGTGGTTGTAGCCTTTGCTCGTCGATGACACCCACGCGAAAGAAGCGTTGTCGGGAAAGACGACGCCGAAGAAATCCTTGCGCCCCGCTTCGTAGACGAAGTAGCCGCGAAAGCGCCGGTCGGTCTGCTCGGTAACGTGGATCGTCCGGTCGCGCGTGACGAGGCCCTTTAGGTCCGAAATCGTGTTGACCTTGCCGCTCCAGGTGCCAACGAGGTTTGGGATGGCATCGCCTGCGAGCGCGCTGCCCGCGACGAGGAGTGATGCCAGGCTAGCGAAAATGGTGGCGTGAACGCGGTTTCGTGCGGTTCTCACGGCAGTCTCCTTGGGCGTGTTTGATTGCCATAGTGCTTCGCATGGTCGGCGGCGAACCACAACCGCCAGCGTTGTTCACTCTTTTGGACCCAGAATGCTTCCGGTTGAGACACGACTGCGATAAAGGGTATTGGGCAATACAGCGCAGCCCTTCAGAGCAAACTTCATGACCCGTATCGGCTTTTATTCCGGCTCGTTCGACCCCGTGACGCTCGGACATACCGACGTCATCGCGCGGGCGTGCCACCTTGTGGACACGCTGATCATCGGTATCGGCGTCAATCCCGGCAAGGCGGCGATGTTCACCGATAAGGAGCGCGTCGCGATGCTCGAAGACGAGATCAAGCCGATTGCCAAGTCGACGGGCGCGAAAATCTTGGTCGTGACATTCTCAGGTCTCGCCGTCGAGGCAGCGCGCACGCACAAAGCCGCCGTCATCATCCGTGGCCTCCGCGACGGCACCGACTTCGATTATGAAATGCAGATGAGCGGCATGAACGGCGAGATGGCGCCCGAAATCCAGACCGTCTACGTCTCGGCGTCACCCGCTGTCCGCCACATCGCCGCCAACCTCGTGCGCGCCGTTGCCGGCATGGGCGGCGACGCGTCGCCCTTTGTCTCGAAATCGGTTCTCGCCCGGCTCAAGTCCAAGGCCGCGAAAAGCTCCTGAGCCCAATAGGCCCCAGAAGGCAAATGTCATGATATTTACCTCGGCGCAGGTGCGGATCAAGACGGATATCCTGCAGCTAGTCCGGGCCATCCCCGCGGGCCGCGTCACGACGTTCGACGCCATCGCCGTGCGCCTCAAGGTGCCGCCGCGCCTCGTGGCGACGGTGCTCGCCGGGCTCACCGAAACCGAGCGAGAGATCATCGGCTGGCATCGTGTCGTCGCAAGCGGCGGCGCTATTGGCCGCGGCCCGCACTGCGATCAGCAGTTTGCAAAACTCTTGCGCGAAGGCGTGCTGGTCTCGCCCGCAGGCGTGGTCCAGGACATGACCCGGGCGTGTGTCGCGTCTTTCGACGCCGCGATGATTGGCCACAAATCCGCCGCCACCACCACGCATGGCCCGGTCTCCCCTCAACAGGCGCCTGGCCCATCCAGCCGCTCGCGCGGCATGAAGGACCGGCCAAGCTGAGCGCGCCCTGATCCTGCGATCATCCGCCCTGACCGGCCAAGCCTCTCTCACTTGCAGCCGGGCCGTCAAATCGCCATAAGGGCGTCGGCACATGCACGCGGTTTGTCAAAAGCCGCACTGCGGTCATCCGCTCCGGCGGCACCCTCAAGAGGATCTCGCATGAAACGTTTGTCCACTCTCATCGCTGCGCTCGTGCTGATGACCGTTCCGGCCGCAGCAGCGGGAGACACTCTCGTCATCGAATTGAAGACCGGCAAGGTTGTCATCAAGCTCCGCCCCGACCTCGCGCCCAAGCACGTCGAACGCTACAAGACGCTGGCCGCGCAAGGGTTCTACAACGGCGTCAAATGGCACCGCGTCATGGACGGCTTCATGGCCCAGACCGGCGATCCGACCGGCACCGGCATGAGTGGCTCGAAGCTGCCTGACCTCGCCGCCGAGTTCAGCAAAGAGCCCTACAAGCGCGGCACGCTCGGTGCGGCCCGCACCAACGATCCGAACACGGCGAACAGCCAGTTCTTCATCTGCTTCACCGACACCGGTTGCCGCGGCCTCAACGGCCTGTACACGGTCTGGGGCCAAGTCGTCGAAGGCATGGACTTGGTCGACAAGATCAAGCGCGGCGCGCCGGGCTCCGGCACCGTCGCCGATCCCGACATCATGGTCAAAGTCTCGGTGCAGTAAGAGTATAGAGCCGCAGCCGATTTCCTTCTCCCCTTGGGGAGAAGGTGGTCCGCCCGGCGCGAAGGCGCCAAAATATGCGGACCGGATGAGGGGGTATTGGCGCCGTGCTCCGCCGGTACGGAAAACCCCCTCACCCTAACCCTCTCCCCAAGGGGAGAGGGATCACAGCGAAAGGAACCCCGAATGGCCGCAATCAAAGATCCAGAAAACACACTTGTGATGGAAACGAGCCAGGGCAAGGTCGTCATCCAGCTGCGCCCCGACTTGGCGCCCAAGCACGTTGAGCGCATCAAGGCTTTGGCGCGTGAAAAATTCTATGACGGCATCGTCTTCCATCGCGTCATCGAGGGCTTCATGGCCCAGACCGGATGCCCGCAGGGACGCGGCACTGGCAACTCGAAGCATCCAAACCTGCCCGCCGAGTTCAATAAAGAACCGCATGTGCGCGGCGTCTGCTCGATGGCGCGCTCGTCGGCGCCGAATTCGGCCAATAGCCAGTTCTTCATCTGCTTCGATGACGCCGGCTTCCTTGACAACCAGTATACCGCCTGGGGCAACGTCATCGACGGCATGGACAACGTCGATAAGCTCGCACGCGGCGAGCCGCCAAGGTCGCCCGACAAGATGATCACGGTGCGCGTCGCGGCAGACGTGGCGTGAGCCTCAACCCTGAAAACGAAAACAAGAGCGCGCCAGCCGGTGCGCTCTTTCTCATTCTGGCGCTTGCAGGTTTAGCGGGTGCGGCTGGCGTCGCCCTCGCCGCAGTCGCAGCACATAAAGTCGACAGCCCCGCACTTGCCACCGCCGCGACGATGCTGATGATCCACGCCACTGCCGTCATCGGACTGTTGGCGTTAACGCGATCCCGCGCCTGGCTTGCCGCCGCCGGTCTCATGCTCGCCGCCGCGTCGCTGTTCAGCGGCGACATCGCGCTGCATACGCTTGCTGACACGCACATCTTCCCTATGGCCGCACCCATCGGCGGCAGCCTGCTAATCGCCAGCTGGCTCGCTGTCGCGGTGCTGGCCGCAACGGCGGCGTACCGGGCGCGGTAGGCATTTGGCTTCCGGACAGCACCACACCCCGCTGTCATCCCGGGGCTTGTCCCCGGGACCTATCGCTCAACGGGCTCTGGCGCGTGCGGAAAAATGGGTCCCGGGCATAAAGCCCGGGATGACAGTTGTGAGTGGGGCGGGCGTTCGCGCTCGACGCCTGTTCGCACTCAATAGGAGCGGGCGCGGCCGCAGTCGTTACAAATGCTGTCATCCGGACATTCATGGCCGGGACCCAACGTGCAAAAGGCACGGTTGGCGAGTGAGTTTGTCGGGGCCATCAACGTGAAACGTCACAAATCACGCAAGCGGCGCGATGGATCCCGGGGACAAGCCCCGGGATGACGTGGAGGGTGCGGCGGGTCGCACTGGAATGAAAGTTCGCCCGGATGCAGTGGCAGGCAGATTATGTTCCGTGCAGGCGCGACCTACTTCTTGCCGCCGGGTTTGCCCTTGTCGGCCGCTGCCTTCTTCGGCTTGCGCTTTTCCTTCGTCGATTTCTGTTCTTTGCCCATGGTGACCTCCCTTTGAGCTGATAATCCGAACATGGGTTTCGTGATGATGTTCGGGACTGGGCGTGAGCCTGCAACTGTTTGCAAGGCGCGGCAAGGCCTGTGGGCGGCTCTTTTGGTGGAAAGCCGGGTTGCGGCCGGGTTGCGGCCGGGTTGCGGATTGACGCCACCGGGTGTTAGGCCGCTGCCTGCTGCCTGCTGCCTGCTGCCTGCTGCCTGCTGCCTGCTGCCTGCTGCCTGCCTTGCCCCTGTTTTGGATAGCCTCACGTGCGCACCGATCTTTTCGATTTTGATCTGCCAGACCATCTGCTCGCCTTGCATCCCGCCAACCCGCGCGATGCGAGCCGGCTGCTGGTGGTGCGGCCTTCTTCTCCCTCTCCCCGTTCCTGCACGCAACGGGGAGAAGGGATAGAAGACCACGCCGTCCGCGATCTCCCAGCCTTGCTCCAGCCCGGTGACGCCCTGGTGTTCAATGACACGCGCGTCATCCCAGCGGCCTTGTCGGGCGTGCGCATCCGCGCCGGCGTCGAAGCCAACGTCGCCTTCAACCTGACCAAGCGCGTCGATGCCAACCGCTGGCGCGCCTTCGCCCGGCCCGCCAAGCGGCTCGAAGTTGGCGATCGCGTCCGCCTCGGTCACGCTCAAACAAGCTGCCTGATGGGCGCGCTCGACGCCACCGTGTCCGAAAAGAGCGAGGCGGGCGAGGTCGAATTGGCCTTCGAGCTCGCGGGTGCTAGCCTCGACGCGGCCATCGCCAGCGTTGGCGTCATGCCGCTGCCGCCCTACATCGCCTTGAAGCGCGCCGCGACAGACGACGACCGAACCACCTATCAGACGATCTACGCCGATAAAGACGGCGCCGTCGCCGCCCCAACCGCGGGATTGCATTTCACACACGAGCTTATGGCAGCGCTTGAAGCCCGTGGCATCTCCAAACACTTCGTCACGCTGCACGTTGGCGCCGGAACCTTTCTGCCTGTAAAAACAGACGACACGTCGGCGCATAAAATGCACGCGGAGTGGGGTGAGGTGTCCGCTGAAACAGCTGGCGCCCTCAACGCTGTCCGCGCCTGCGGCGGCCGCATCGTCACTGTGGGCACCACATCGCTACGCCTGCTTGAAAGCGCCGCGCGCGAGGATGGTCAGATACAACCCTGGTCGGGCGAAACGTCGATTTTCATCACCCCCGGCTATCGCTTCAAGACCGCCGACATCCTGATGACCAACTTCCACCTGCCGCGCTCGACGCTGTTCATGCTGGTCTCGGCGTTCGCGGGGCTCGACACCATGCGCGCCGCCTACGCCCACGCGATTGCCAGCGGCTACCGCTTCTATTCCTATGGCGACGCCAGCCTGCTGTTTCGTGCCGATCGTTGACGCAATCGCGGTCAAATCCCCCTCCCCTTGACGGGGAGGGGCTAGGGGTGGGGTGAAGAGCTTGGAGCGCCGATCTTTTGGGGCTACCAACTTCGATGATCTGATAATCTTGGGAAAGTACGTTTCCATCAATGAAGCTAGAGTCAGACCAACCCCCCCACCCCCAACCCCTCCCCGCGTCGTGCGGGACGCACGCCTCCGGCGTGACGGGGAGGGGAGTCGCACACGCAGACACTGACGCGACGTTTGGCTTTCATCTTCTGCACCAAGACGGCCACGCCCGCACGGGCGAAATCGTGACGCCGCGCGGAGTCATTCGCACGCCGGCGTTCATGCCGGTTGGCACGGTCGCGACGGTCAAGGCGCTGTATCCCGAGCAGGTGCGCGACGCGGGCGCCGATATCCTGCTCGGCAACACCTATCACTTGATGTTGCGCCCCGGCGCCGAACGTATCGCCAAGCTCGGAGGCTTGCACACCTTCATGCGCTGGGACGGGCCTATCTTGACGGATTCGGGCGGCTTTCAGGTCATGAGCCTGTCGAAAATCCGCAAGATCACGGAAGACGGCGCGGCGTTCCAATCGCACCTCGATGGCTCTCGCCACATGCTCACGCCCGAGCGCTCGATCGAAATTCAATGCCTGCTTGGCGCCGATATTCAAATGCAGTTCGACGAGTGCATCGAGCTTCCCGCGGCGCGTAAAGAAGTTGAGCGCGCCATGGACTTGTCGCTGCGCTGGGCCGAGCGCTCTAAGCGCGCCTTCGACGCTCAAGTCGCCAGCGGCGGCGCGACGCGCGGGCAAGCGCTGTTCGGCATCGTCCAAGGCGGCACCGATCTCGAGCTGCGCCGCCGCTCGGCAGACGCCCTCGTGCAAATGGACTTCCCCGGCCACGCCATTGGCGGGCTTGCGGTCGGCGAAGGCCACGAGGCCATGATCGCGACGCTGTCCGAAACGTTGCCCCACCTTCCAACACACAAGCCGCGCTACTTGATGGGCGTCGGCACGCCGCTCGATCTGATCGAAGCCGTGCGCCGCGGCGTCGACATGTTTGATTGCGTCATGCCAACGCGCAATGGCCGCCACGGCTACGCCTTCACCTGGAGCGGCCCGCTGAACATGCGCAATGCCAAACACGCCGAGGATATGGCTCCGCTCGATATGATAAGCACCTGCCCCGCCGCCCGCGACTATTCCCGCGCCTATATCAACCACCTGATCAAGTCGGGCGAATACTTGGGCGCCATGATCCTGTCGTGGGTCAACACGGTCTTCTATCAGGATCTCATGGCGGCGATGCGCTTGGCGATTTCCGAAGGCCGCTTCGACGCCTGGGCCGCAGAGACCATTCCCCGCATCACGCGGGCGCCGAACGAATAACTCGTCATCCTCGAGCACGTGAGCCCCTTTCGCGATCGTGCTCGGGGATCCAGCGCAAGACTCATCGCAGGCGCAAAGCACTTCGAGCCTACGGCGCTTTTTCCGCTGGATCCCCAAACCGCGATGCGGCTGGAAGGGCCGCACGCGGTTTGAGGATGACGGCAGGGTTAAGCTACGCTGCCACAGGCTGAGGTGCAGTTCCGACCACCCGTTCCCGGTGCACGAGATAAATCCCCGAGGCGATAACGACGCTCGATCCCATCAGCGTCCACTGATCCGGCACATCGCCGAACACGAGATAGCCAAGTCCAACCATGCTCAGCAGCTGGAAATACAGGAACGGCGACACACTCGAGGCGGGCGCTAAGCGATACGCCAAAATGAGCAGATAGTGTCCGAGCCCGCCGAAGGCTCCGAGGCCAAGCAGCAGCGTCCACTGCCCGAGCCCATCCGGCCAAACCCAATGCGCGAACGCAACCGGCGCACCCAGCACGACGCCTGCGAGCAGCGCATAAAACAGCGTTACCAGCGGCGGGTCGAACGTTGACAATTTGCGCGTCAATAGCATGAACGCCGCATAGGCGAGCATCGCGAAAAATGAGAATGCGAACGCCCAATGCACGTCGGCAAAGCCAGGACGCACGACGATCAAGATGCCGAGAAAGCCGGTCAGGATCGCCAGCATCCGCCGCCATCCAACCCACTCGCCGAGCACAGGCCCGGCAAGCGCCGCGACCACGAGGGGCGCCAGAAACGCGATCGACACGGTTTGGTCGAGCCGCAAATATTGCACGGCGATGAAGTTGAACGCCGTGCAGGCGACCATCAAAAACGAGCGCAGGGTCTGCAGCCCAAGTTTTTGAGTTTTGAACAGGCTGGGGATCGTCCACGGTCCGAGAATGATCGCCATCAGCAGCATCTGCCCGGCGAACCGCATCCACACGACTTGCGCCGTCGATATCGCCGAGTGCGATACCAGATACTTTGCTGAGGCGTCGAGGCATGAGAACAGCGTCACCGCCGCGCACATGAGCACGATGGCCTTCAGCCGGTCGGGCATGGCGTCAGATTGGGCAGTCGTTGTGGCGAGAGTCATTTTGGTGCAGCGTGCCCCGTGGACGTCGGCAACCCCCTTCATACTCGAATTCGCGAGCCACGGATCATCACCGGCGCAGGTTCGCCATGCTGCGGGTGCATAACTCAAGTCGACTAGCGCTCAATGGGCGCGCACCGCGTCCACGTTCGCAGCGCTGTACCCACCCGCATCGCGCCTACCCGCCACTGTTTGTCTATCCTCCACGGCATCCCAACCTCCACTGTCATCCCACCCCCGCTGTCATCCCGGCATTTATTGCCGGGACCCATCTGACCGCTGACGCCGGTCGATTGCGGCGCAATGGGTCCCGGGGACAAGCCCCGGGATGACAGCTGTGAGGTTGCACCTTCTGTGGCCCGGACGAAAACCAAGCTCCGCTCAACGCCCCGCTTGTTCAGCACGCACGGAGCCCACCCCCCGCTGTCATCCCGGCATTTATTGCCGGGACCCATCTGGCCAGCGAGTCCTGGGCGGCGATGACGCGCTCGAATGGGCCAATGTCCAGCACGTGCACGCATATCCGCCTCTGAACGCACCACTTTTGGGCGAAATAGGCACCGTGACCTTTCGTACCTTTGCGTATAAGGCGGCGGCGCTTGCGCAAGGGCCAAATCCCCGCTAACCCCTCAATCCCTGGGGCCGGTAGCTCAGCGGTAGAGCACCCGACTTTTAATCGAGTGGTCGAGGGTTCGATCCCCTCCCGGCCCACCATTTTTCTTGGCGCGTGCGACTCTCCTTCCCCGCAAGGGGACTTCCAAGTGGTCGCGTCGAGCCGGCCGCACGCGCGGGCGGCGCGCCTGCTGTCGCGCCGGAGCCGCGAGGCGAAGGTGGACGAGTTTATATTTTTTGTTCGCACCTTCATTTGTTTCCCCGCCGGCGTTTATGCATCCACGCCAATGCGAACCGGGCCGGTGTCCGCCGTCTTTGGCTCTGCAAAACCGGCGCCGCGCTTGATCTGCGCCGCCTTGATCAGCGCATAAATCGCCGGGATCACAACCAGCGTCAGGATCGTCGACGACACCATGCCGCCGATCATCGGCACGGCGATGCGCTGCATGACCTCTGACCCCGTGCCGTGGCTCCACAGGATCGGCAGCAGACCCGCCATGATGGCAACGACCGTCATCATCTTCGGCCGGACGCGTTCGACGGCACCTTCCATGATGGCCGCATTGAGATCGGCATCGGTGAAGGCGCGGGCCTCACGCGCCGCCAGCAGCTGGCGATCGCGTAGCGCGTGATCGAGATAGATCAGCATGACGACGCCGGTCTCCGCCGCGACACCGGCGAGCGCGATGAAACCGACGGCGACGGCGACCGAGACATTGAAGTCCATCCACCACATCAGCCACAACCCGCCGACGAGCGCGAAGGGGAGCGACAGCATGACGATCAGCGTCTCGGTGATGCGGCGGAAATTGAGATACAGTAGCAGCAGGATGATCACCAGCGTCAGCGGCACTACGAAAATCAGGCGCTGCTTGGCGCGCTCGTAGTATTCGTATTGCCCGCTCCACACCGCATAGTAGCCAACCGGGAACTTGACCGTCTCGGCGACGGCTTTCTTGGCGTCAGCTACGTAGCTGCCAAGATCGCGATCGCGGGCATCGACGAAGATATAGGCCGCAAGCTGTGCGTTCTCGGTCCGGATCGAGGCCGGCCCTTGCGTGAGTTTCACTTTTGCGACTTGACCCAGAGGGATCGCCGCGCCGCCCGGCGTTTGCACCAAAACTTCGCGCGCAATCGCATCGGGATCAGAGCGCACATCGCGCGGATACCGCAGGCTGACCGCATAGCGTTCGCGGCCTTCAACCGTCGTCGTCACGGTCTCGGCCCCGATCGCCGTGGCGATAACCTGCTGCACATCGCCAACCATTAAGCCGTAGCGGGCGAGCTGCTCGCGATCGGGCTCGATGTCGAGATAATAGCCGCCGATGATGCGCTCGGCGAAGGCGCTGGAGGTGCCGGGAACGCTTTTGATCGCCGTCTCGATCTCGCGCGCCAAGCCTTCGATGACCTTCAAATCGGTCCCTAAAACTTTAACGCCAACCGGCGTGCGGATGCCCGTCGCCAGCATGTCGATGCGGGCCTTGATCGGCATGGTCCAGGCATTCGAGACGCCGGGAAACTGCAACGCCTTGTCGAGCGCGTTGATGAGGCTATCGACCGTCATGCCGGCGCGCCATTCGGCCTCGGGCTTGAGATTGATAACAGTCTCGAACATCTCGGTCGGTGCCGGGTCGGTTGCCGTTGCAGCGCGTCCGGCCTTGCCCCACACGCTCGCCACTTCCGGGAACGACTTGATGATTTTGTTCTGAGTTTGCAGCAGTTCCGCCGCCTTGGTGACGGAAAGACCCGGCAGCGTCGTCGGCATATAAAACAGCGTGCCTTCGTTGAGGTTCGGCATGAACTCCGAGCCGAGCTTCGTTGCCGGCCAGACGCTGACCGCCAGCACGCCAAGCGCAATGGCGATCGTCAGCGCTTTCGCCTTGAGCACCCACTTGATGACCGGACGATAGACCCAGATCAAAAACCGGTTCACCGGATTCTTGTTCTCTGGAACAATGTGCCCGCGCACGAACAGCACCATCAAGGCTGGCACCACCGTCACCGACAACACCGCCGCCGCTGCCATCGCAAATGTTTTGGTGTACGCGAGCGGGTGAAACAGCCGGCCTTCCTGGGCTTCGAGCGCGAAGATCGGCAGGAACGACACGGTGATGATAAGCAGCGAGAAAAACAGCGCCGGTCCGACTTCGCTGGCGGCTTCGATCAGCACTTCGGTGCGCGGCTTACCGGGCGGCGCCCGCTCCAGATGCTTGTGGGCGTTCTCGATCATGACAATCGCGGCATCGACCATGGCGCCAATCGCAATGGCGATACCGCCGAGGCTCATGATGTTTGACGATAACCCAAGCGCGTGCATCAGGATGTAGGCGATCAGAATGCCGAGCGGCAGCGTGATGATGGCAACAAAGGCGCTGCGCACATGCAGCAGGAACACCGCGCACACGAGCGCGACGATCAAGCTTTCCTCGATCAGCGTGGTTTTGAGCGTCGCGATCGCCCGGTGAATGAGGTCGGAGCGGTCATACACCGGCACAATCTCGGTGCCCTCGGGCAGGCTGCCTTTGATATCGGCGAGGCGCGCCTTGACGTTGTCGATAACCGACAGTGCGTTCTGGCCATAGCGCTGCACGGCGATGCCCGACACCACTTCGCCTTCGCCGTTGAGTTCGGTAATGCCGCGGCGCTCGTCGGGCGCCAGTTCGATGCGCGCCACGTCGCGCAGCAGAACCGGTGTTCCGGCCTCGGCCTTCAGCACAATCTGCTCAAGGTCACCTATGCCGCGAATATAGCCGCGCCCGCGCACCATGAATTCGGTTTCAGCGAGTTCAACGACGCGGCCGCCGACATCCATATTCGATTGGCGGATGGCGTCGCGCACCTTCATCAGCGGAATATCTAGCGCTTTTAAGCGGCGCGGATCGACGATGACGGCGTATTGGCGCACGAACCCGCCGACGCTCGCGACTTCCGCCACACCTTCGGCCTTGGCAACGGCAAAGCGCACCTGCCAATCCTGCGTCGATCTCAATTCGGCAAGCGTGCGCTTGGCGGCGATCACGGCGTACTGGTAGACCCAGCCGACGCCCGTGGCGTCCGGCCCAAGCGTCGGCGCCACGCCTTCGGGGAGATTGCGCGACGCAGCCGAGAGATATTCGAGCACGCGCGAGCGGGCCCAATAGATGTCGGTGCCATCCTCGAAGATGACGTAGACGAACGACACGCCGAAAAACGAGAACCCGCGCACGACGCGCGATTTCGGCACCGACAGCATGGCGGTCGAGAGCGGGTATGTGACCTGATCCTCGATGACCTGCGGCGCTTGGCCCGAATACTCGGTGTAGATGATGACCTGCGTGTCCGAGAGGTCGGGGATGGCATCGAGTGGCACGTGGCGGACGGCGTATATGCCGGCCGCCGCCGCCAGCACCGTGGCGATGAGGATCAACACCAGGTTCGTCGCCGACCAGCGAATGAGGCGCGCGATCATTGGCTCTGCTCCATAGTCATTGGAGCTGGCGTCATTGGAGCTGGCGTCACCGGCTCTGGCTTCATCGGGGCCGGTTTCGGGCTATCGCTGGAAAAACCGGAGAGCGCGGCTTTGAGATTGCTTTCGGCGTCGATGAGGAAGTTGGCGGTGGTCACGACCTTTTCACCCGCCTTCAATCCGTCGAGGATTTCAATCATGCCGTCGCCGCGTATGCCGAGCTTAATCGCGCGCGGTTCGAACCGGCCTTCGCCGCGATCGACGAGCACGACCTGACGATTGCCGCTGTCGATGACGGCGGAAGCCGGAACCGCGAGGCGCGCGTCATCACGTGCGTCCGGCACGATCTCTACATCGGCGTACATCTCGTGCTTGATGCGATGGTCGAGGTTCGCCACTTCGATGCGAACTTTCCCCGTTCGCGCCGTATGGTCGAGTTCGTGTAAAATGGCTGTGACGTTGCCTTTGAAGGTCTCGCCCGGAAAGCCGCGGAATTTCACCGTCGCTGCGGCGCCGATTTTGACCGCGCCGAGGTCTTGCTCCGCGACGTCGGTCACGACCCAGATATTGGAGAGGTCGCCAATGCGAAACAGCTCGTCGCCCATCTTGGCCATCTGACCTTCGATGGCCTTCTTTTCCATGATCACGCCGGACACGGGCGACGGCCAATCGAACGACATTGGCAGCTCTTTGGCGCGCTGGGCCTCATCGATCGCCGCTTGCGGAACCTCAAAATTGCGCAGTTTCTGCTCGGCCGAAACAAGACTGGTGCGTCCGTCCGTCTCTTTCGCACTGAGCCGGTAGTCGATCATCGCCCGCAACATCTCTTGGCTGTAAATGCGGAACAGCGGCTGTCCGGCGGTGACGTGCATACCGTGCTCGTTGGCATAGAGTTTTTCGATGAAGCCGTCGGCGCGCAGCGTGATGGTTCGGAGCGAGCGCTCGTCGGGCTTGGCGATACCGGGAGCCCGGATGGCGCGCGAAAGTTTGACGAGACGCACTTCCTCGCTGCGCACGCCCGCGCGCTGCACCTTGTCGAGGCTGACCTTGACGCTTCCCGTCCCGTCGTCCTCGCCGTCATAGACGGCGATGTAGTCCATGCCCATCCAATCCTTCTTCGGCATGGGCGAGGTATCGGGCAGGCCCATCGGATTGCGGTAGTAGAGCAGCTTGCGGTCGCTGCCATTCGTCATTTTGGCAGCGGCTTTCGGCGGCTCGCCGGCAAGGGCTTTTTCCTCGTCATCGTAAACGGGGAGATAGTCACGACCGTCCGCGGCTTTTGCCGGCGATGGCGAATACTCCGGCGTGCCGCCAGGGTGCTTCCAATACAACACCCTTCGTGGCGCCGCCGCCGCCATGGCAGCGGGCGGCACCGTTTCGGCCCCGGCCTTATCAGACATGGAGGCGCTGTGACCTGTCATTGGCCAAGTGCCGGTGCCCAAGCGATAACCGGCGACGGCGCTTGCCGCGACGGCCACGATGGCCGCGCCCGCGATGAGCGATTTTGTCATGATGCGCTCCCTAGTCCTTGGCCTGAAAAACGATACTGCCTTCGACCGTTTCAGCTTCGCCCGGCACCTTGGCCTGCACCATAAAAGCCCAGCCCCCCGCCATGGTCAAATCGGCCTTGAAGCGATAGACGCCGGGTTCGGTCGATGCGATCGCCTCGTGCTTGGCGAGCATCTCACCCATGCTGTCAGGCGACATGTCGAGGCGCGTGCGAAAGATCACCGCGCCTGGTACGGGCTTCCCGGTGCGCTTGTCGACAAGGCGGACGGCAAGCTCGGAGCCCGCGCCATTTTTGATATCAGCCGTGACAGGTTGAAATTCGAAGTCCTTGGCGCCAGCACGTGCCGCAAGGGACGCAATGACGGCCACGATCACCGAAAGGCCGATCGCTGCGCCGCGTAAAGCTAAGCGTTGCATGTTGAAATCTCCTGAAGTCCTTGAACCCCCGCGCTCAGCTGGTCAACAGCCATGCGCGTCAACCGCCGCAGGTCGACCTGCGGCGGCATCACACGACGATGTCGGGGTTCAGGCGCTCGGAGGCCGCAGCAGCGGCGGGATCGACGTGTCACTGTGTACAGTCGCCGGCACAGGCTGCACGAGGGTGCTGATATCGAGCCGTTCAAACAGTCCAGAAATGGGCAGCGGGCCCGGCGTCTGGAAGCACTTCAGCATGCAGTTGGCCAAGTCTCCGCACGGCGCTGGGCAGCTATTGCAGGGTTTTTCGCAGGCCATGCCGTCGTGGGACACGGCGTGCGTCACTGTCTGCGAACTCGTAGTCTGCGAACTCGTATTGGCCGGCATCGCTTTGGCGACGGCAGCCATGGTTATCGCCGGCACAGCAAAAATGACCCCGAACATGGCGATGAGGCCGAGGATTGCAGACCAGCGCTGGCGGGACGAATTTCGCATTATACCGAGTATGCCACAGACGAGCGTTTTTTTCAAGAAAAGCCTATGGTTAAATCATCGTAACGCCAGTCCGTGTTCCAGCGTAAACGCCCAATCACCGCCCGCCACACTATTTGCCCTGGTCAGCTGAATTCCCCTAATGCGCCGGCATCTCGACCGCCACGGCACCCGGAAGCTTCGGCCGCTCTGACCCGGAAATGCGGCCGTCGTCGATGTTGATAATGCGGTCGGCGAACTGCAGCGTGCGGTGATCGTGGGTCACGGCCAGCACGGCGCGCTTGGTGTCCTGCGCAACACGCGCCAGCAACTCCATAACCGCCAAGCCGTTGGTGGCGTCGAGCGCCGCGGTCGGCTCGTCAGCAAGAATGACCGACGGCGACCCGGCAAGCGCCCGGGCAATAGCGACACGCTGCTTTTCCCCGCCCGACATTTTCGATGGCAAGGCATTGATGCGATGACCGAGGCCGACCGCTTCCAGTGCGTCGGCCGCGTTGTCGTAGGCGTCGGGTCCGCTTTGATCGCGCAGATCGAGCGCCAGCATGATGTTTTCGACCGCCGTCAGCGTCGGCACCAGATTGTAGCCCTGAAACACAAAACCGACGTGCTTGCGGCGCAGATTTGCGAGCTGCTCCTTGCTCATATTCGCGGTCTTCTGTCCGGCGAGCGTGAGCCGGCCTTCGGTCGGCGACAGAATGCAACCCAAGACCGAGAGCAGCGTTGTCTTACCGGACCCGGACGGGCCCATCATCAGCGTCAACTCGCCGGTGTGGAGTTGCAGGTCGATGCCCTTCAAGACTTTGACTTCGTTCGGCGCCGTGCCGAGAACCTTGACGATGCCATGGGTCTCGACGATGATTTTGCTATTCGCAGGATGTGACACGCGTTTTCTCCCAGATCCTTGAAGCGCCTTAGCGGCTGAAGACAACGGCCGGGTCGATCCGGACAACTTTGACGATGGCTGATATGGCCGCGAAAATGCACATGCCGATGGTGATGGCAAAGAGCGACGCTGCAAGTCCCGGCGTCATGACGATCGTGAGCTTGGTATCCTGCGCCGCCTGGATGACGCCGAGGCTCAGAATTAAACCCAGCATGAAGCCGATGAAGCCCGACAGCACCGCCTGCATCAGAATGACTTTGACGATGTAGCCGGCGCCTGCACCAAGCGCCCGCAGCGTCGCGAACTCGTTGATGTGGTCCTTGGTGCTCGAGTACAGCGTCTGCGCCACGATGACGACGCCGACGATGAGGCCGAGGACCGCGCCGGCAATCAATGCGGCACCGGCACCGGTTTGGAACAGCCAATAGGATTGGCTGCGCTTGACGAATTCCTTTTGCGTCAGCACTTCCGTATCCGGCAGACGGGCCGTTATTTCGCGGCGCACGGTTTCAAGATCGGCGCCGGCAGACAGCAGCACGCGCTCATAGGTTGCCTGGTTCTGGCCGGTACCGGTTAAGCGCCGGGCTTCCTCGATTGAGGTGAAGACAAAAGGCAGCGTCGTGAACGAGCGGATGCGCCGGGTCGTGGCTGCAATCTCGATGTTGACGCCGTTGATCTCGGCCTGATCGTTGATGGCTTTGATGCCGAGATCGGGGAAGTAGCTCTTGTCAATCGCGACTGTGTTGGGCGCTTCAAGCGCCTTGCGGCTGCCTTCCTCGATGTTCCACGGCAAGGGTTTGTCGCTCGCAGCTTCCGAGCCGACCAGCAGCACCGTCGTTGTGCCGCCCTCAGGTTTGCGCCAGCGTGCGAACGACACGACCATGTCTTCCGCCATCTCGACGCCGGGTGTCGAAATGACCATGTGGCGTTCGCGGCCCGAGAGCAGCGAGGGATCGTCATAGCTCTTGGTGCCGAGCGGCACGACCCAAAGGTCGGCGGGGGCCTGATCGAGAATGGCGGCGATCTTTTTCTCGGAGCCGAGATAGATGCCGGTTTGGACAGCGACGAGCACGACCGAGAACACGATGCCGACGATCGTCACGGCGAAGCTCAGGCGGTCATGGAAGAGGTTGCGGTAGGCGAGCTTGACCACCATCGGGATGGTGCGCTTGGGACCCTTGGGCCGGCTCACAGCGGCCTTCGTAACTTTTGCTTGCATGGGTGCGGTGGCGGCGAGTGCCATGACCTGTCCTCCTCTGCGATAGTTGACCGTGTTGTGATGAGGCCAGGATCAAACGCGTCTTCCCCGGGGCTCAGGATAACGGACCTGAGCCCCGGGGAGTATTTTCTTATTCGCAGGGCACGTCGATCAGCCCGGCGATGGCAGCTGAGAACCGGCGGCAGATGCGCACCAGGTTGATCTTGCGCTTCGGTTCGTCCTTTTCGACCTTCGCATCGTTTTCGACCTTTACCGTCTCAACCTTGGCCTCGTCCTTAACCGGGGTCTCGGTCGTGGCCGTGTTGGCGACGGTCTCGGTGGCCAATGTCGCCGTCTCGACGGCCGCTGTCGACTGCGTCCCCGTGAGGTCGGCGGCGGGGGGCGTTTCGGGGATGACGATCGATGGTGCGGCGTCATTGATCACAGTCTTGTCTTCGAGGGTCGCGGTCTGGATCGCAACCGGCGCATTGACGACCTTCTTGACGTGGCGAACCGGGGCTTGCTCGGCAACGACGACGCGCTTTGGCGGTGTGTGATTGACGCGGCGGGCCGGGGCTTGCTCAGCGACGTGACGGCGGGGAGCCGGCTTGGCGCAGTGCTTTTGGCCGTAGCCCGAGCCCGAAGATTGGTTCTGGAGCGAGTGGGCGACGAACGAGCCTAGCGGCATGCCGAAGCCGAGACGGATGCCACCGGCGTTGGCTGCGTTCGAGAGCGTGGTGCCGGCGAGCAGGGCAGCGGCGAGGGTGAGAGCGATCTTGGTCATGGCAGCCTCCTAAGGGGCGTTGGTTGAGCTTGGTACCGGTCTCACCGGCGACATGTGGAGAATGCCGGGTCTTTGGGTTGGTCGCTGTTCCAGGCGGAACAGTTCGAAGGTTTTTTGAGTATTCTTTTTTATCTATGTATTTCAGAGGCTTAAAACTGAATTCCTAGGCCACCGCCAAGACGTGGGCCGCGAGCGGGGTGAGTTCTGCCAGCTTTTTTGCGCCCGTCAGAGCGCTCGCGAACCGGTCGATGGCCTCGACCACGAGGTGGCGCTGCCGGTCGACGGTGATGATATGATAGCAATCGTCCAGCACCACGAGATCGACCGGTCCCTTGAGGCCGTCGCGCAAATAGGTGGCGTTGCTGAGCGCCGCGTAATCGTCCTCCAGCGGGTGCACGATCAGTGATGGCTGGCGGATGTAGGGCAGCAGCTGTCTGACGGCCTTGACCAATTTGCGGTGTTCAAACACGGCGCCGCCGGGCGTCACCGGGTGCCCGGCTTCGGCTGGCCCGCGACTGGCCCGGGCCCGCTGGATGAAATCGCGGATGCGGGCATCCTTAATGCCGTGCGGATCGTGATGCGGGAATGAGAACAGGTTGGCAACCCACTTCTGGCCGACGAGCCGGAACAGCTTGGCGTACCAGGGGATCATCCAACCATTGAGCCACAGCGTCGGTGCCAGCAGCGCCGTTGCCTGGACTTTATTGGGATATTTGGCGGCCAGCATGAGGGCCAGCACAGCGCCCGTCGACAAGCCGCCGGCGATGACCACGTCGCAGTCTTTGCGGAGCTCCAGGAGCGCCTCTTCAGCGCTGCGGTACCAGTCGACCCAGGACGAGGCTTTGATGTCGTCTTGCGAGCCGCAATGGCCGGCAAGCTGCGGGCAATAGACCGTGTAGCCCTGCTTGGCGAGACCGTTGGCGACGAAGCGCATTTCAACGGGCGTGCCGCACAACCGGTGCAGCAGCAAAATGCCGACCTTGCCGCCTTTGATTTTGAAACTCGCGCCGCCAATCTTTGCGCCGCCAGTCTTCGCGTCGCCAGTCTTCGAGTCGCCAGTCTTCGAGTCGGTGGTCATGGCAGCCTCGCCCCGGTGTGAATGTCTGTCTGCGAGAAGCGTTAAGCGTGATGGCGTCAGCGCGCAGTTCCGTGCGGAACACAGCGTCAGGCAACGAGACGCCAGACAGGCGTTACGCCGCGAGACGCATATCGTGGGCCTGCGAAATCGCGGGCTGGTCCATCTCAGCGCCGAGCACCGCGACGAATTTCTGCGCACTGAAGCCGAAGCGGGTGTTGAGGCGCTGGGTCGACGCTTCCGCGATCGCCAACGCAATCAGCTTGAAGCCGCGGGCTAGCAGCAGATCTTTCAAACGGCGGCTGGCGAACACGTCGAGGAGGGCGCGAAAGCGCAAGGCAACCGCGAGGCGCGTCTCGGATGAGCCTTTAAAATTGGCCCAAAACGCACTTTCGAGCGCGCGCAGGTCGTCTTCTCTCAGCCCGCGAAGCAGCGCGAGACCCTTGCCTTGCAGGATCAGCATCCGCATCGGCGTAAAGAGATCCTGCGCGGAAACTTCTGGCACATCGGCGGTATCGATCATGTGAGCCATGGCGCGCTCTCCCTGCCTCAACACTTACAGAGAGACGCCGCCGAAAGCCGCCCATGGCGACCCGGCGAGAACGATGACTTCGCGCGCCTTAAGTGCGCTGAGATCGAAATAAACTTCCTGGCCTTCAAGGTCGTCGCGGCGGTTGAGGATGGCGGCGCGCTCGAAGCGGTATGAGCGGCCGTCCTCGGCCTTGATAACGCCGACGCCAAGATCGCGGCGGAACTTCTTGATTTCTCCGTACATGGAACTCTCCTGATGACAACGGTTTGGGACGTCACTTCGTCCGTCGCTGCATCATGGGAGAAGGTTCAAGAGCCCGCTGTTCCGGCGGGGACAGGGGAGAGGGGAGCGGTGCGGAGGGTTAATTGAAGCGTGCGCGGGCGGCGAGCGCGCGCACGTGCTCGACGTTCATTTGCCACGCGTTGCACTCAGGAGACAGACAAGTTGTATGCGCCATGTTATTCTTCGAGTGGGTTGCGTACCGGGGGGTCGCGAGTCATGGCGAAGCGGATTGGCGTGTCCATTGTAATTGCTATGTGGCTTCAGGGATGTGCGAACGTTCCTGACCCTGCAGACATCCCTCGCATCGAGCCATACGATCTTGCTACCAATTTCCTATGTGAATTTCACGACGCTATCGAAGCAAGGCACCTACCGCCAAATCATTTCGTCTTTAAATCTGATATCGCTTTTCAGCTGATCCTGACGGCTGAAGAAAATCGCGACCAAACAGGCAATGTGACTTTCGTCTGGCCGATACAATTCGGCAACTTTACACTAGCCCTAGACGGCGGCGCGAAGCGCCAGCGCATTGCAGAGCATAAAGTAAAATTTGCCCAAGGTTTCGATACCATAAAGACACTAAAACACTGTGAGCACTCTGACCCAACGGCTGCGCACTTCTATCCCATACTCGGAACTCTTGGCCTTGACCGGGTGCTAGATAGATTTATTGCCATGCACGAAATATCGGAAGCATCAACCAACGAGGATTTTATACACACTCTTGAGTTTCATCTCGATTTCAACGAGGGAATCAAGCCCAGTTTTTCGATCGAACCGGCCAAAGGCCGCAGTATTAGTGGAGAACTCAACTCCAAGGCTGACAGAAAAGATCGACACAAATTGTCAATGGCGCTATCTACGCGACAACCGGCTGCGAAGAAAGAAAAGACAGAAGTCATTCGCGTGGAAATTACCAACCTGCCGCCTTCAGCGCCGTCCGCCTTGTCACCCAATGTGAGCGCTCCACCCGCACCAACTGTAAAAATTATCCCCCGCGTGATCGAAGAGCGCGGCGATGCACGGCGGCAGAACCAGGAGCGCCTACTGCGGTCGCTTGAAAGAGAGCGGGGCCTTCAGCTTGAAGAAGATATCCGCGACCGGCTACGGGAACTCGACTAGCAATTCAAGGTGCTGACGTCATGGTCCATACAAAATCGCAGATGCCCAACTAGGCCGTGGACTCAATTGATCGCATCCAAATCCTCACCGCCGCAAGCTGGATGAAGGCGAAGTATGTGGCGCCGAGCTTGTCGTAGCGGGTGGCGATGCGCCGGAACTGCTTCAGCTTGTTGAAAAACCGCTCGAT
>JANNEP010000023.1:0-20169 GCA_031378895.1 Hyphomicrobium sp. | reverse complement strand
TGGCAGCACGTTCTCGATTGCGTCGCGGGCTACCTGGTCTATGCCGAAGCCCTCACTACAAATAGCGAACTTCCCCGCGCCCTGAATTTCGGCCCCTCACCTGGCTGTGAGGCAACCGTCGCCGACCTCACGGAGGCGATGCTTGCAGCCCTCGGCCGGCCGCCGACATGGCGCCACGAACCGCAATCCGGCTCTAAGGAGATGGCGACGCTTGCAGTCGATTCTTCGCTGGCGCGCCGCACGCTCGGCTGGAGCGATCTCATCGGCGCGCGCGCGGTCGTCAGCTGGACCGCCGAATGGTATAGACACGTGCGCGAAGGGCGGCCCGCCCGCGAGATCACGCTTCAACAAATCGCAACCTACACACAACTTGGCGAAGCTGGATCATGATAGCCAAACCTGCTTGCCGCTTCTGCGCCACGCCGCTCACCCATACGCTGGTCGATCTCGGCTCGACACCGCTGGCTAACAGCTATTTGCTGGGAAGCGACAGCGGTGCCGCGCCCGAGCGCTCGTTTCCGCTACACGCGCGCGTCTGCAGCAAATGCTTCCTTGTTCAAGTCGACGATGCCGTGCCGCCGGGCGAGATTTTTTCCGACTATGCCTATTTCTCCTCGTATTCGGATACGTGGATCGAACATGCGCGACGCTATGCGACGGCCATGTGCGAGAGATTCGGGCTCGGTGCGAACGCGCTTGTTGTCGAAGTCGCGTCGAACGACGGCTATTTGCTGCAGCACTTCAGAAACGCCGGCGTGCCGGTGCTCGGCGTCGAGCCCGCAGCAAACGTCGCCGCAGTCGCGGTTACAAAGGGCATTCCAACCGACGTCATGTTTTTTGGCGAAGGCGCTGCCAGCGCGCTTCGCAAGCGCGGCGTTGCAGCCGATCTGATGGCCGCCAACAATGTTTTTGCCCACGTGCCGGACATTCTGGACTTTGCCAAAGGCTTCGCGGTGCTCTTGAAGCCCGAAGGCGTCGTGACTTTCGAATTTCCGCATGTCTTGAACCTCATCAACGACGTGCAGTTCGACACGATCTACCACGAGCATTATTCGTATCTCTCGCTTGTCGCGGTCGAGCGCATTTTAGCAGCGGCCAGGTTGCGCGCGTTTGATGTCGAGGAGCTGGCAACCCACGGCGGATCGCTGCGGCTGTTCGTGTGCCAGGCGGCAGCGGCACATGCGGCAACGCAGCGTCTCGATGATTTGCGAGCCAAAGAACACGGCGCACGGCTCGACCATATCGACGGCTACACCGGCTTCGCGCCCAAGGTCAGCACTGTAAAAGCCAATTTCAAAGCCTTTCTGGCAGGCGCTAAAGCCCGTGGCGCCCGCGTTGCCGCCTATGGCGCGGCGGCGAAGGGAAACACGTTTCTCAACACCTGCGGCGTCACAGCGGATGACATCGTCTGCGTCTTCGACCGCAGCCGCGAAAAGCAGGGCAAGTTTTTGCCGGGCAGCCGTCTGCCAATCTTAGCGCCAGAACGCATTTCTGAAATCAAGCCAGATTACCTCGTCATTTTGCCGTGGAACCTGGCTGCGGAAATCAAAGCCAGCATGTCTCACATCGGCGCCTGGGGCGGACGCTTCGTCACCGCCCTTCCAGATCTCGTCATCAGTGACCCATGAAGTTCTCGCAAACCAAGATTGATGGCGTCTTCGAGATTGATCTCGAGCCTCATGGCGATGATCGCGGCTTTCTCGCGCGCGCCTATTGCGCCGATGAATTCGCGCGGGCGGGCATTACGTTCACGTCAACCCAGATCAACATATCCCGCAACACCTCAGCACTCACACTGCGCGGCATGCATTGGCAGAAGGCGCCGTATGCCGAGGCCAAACTCGTGCGCTGCGTGCGCGGGCGTATCTTCGATGTGGTCGCAGATGTGCGCCCCGGGAGCCCGTCCTATCTCACTTGGCTCGGCCGGGAACTCAACGCCGATCACGGTGCTGCTCTGTTAATTCCGGAAGGCTGCGCCCACGGCTTTTTAACGCTCGAGCCCGGCTCCGATGTTCTCTATCAGATGGGACGGCCTCACACGCCGGGCAAGGCGGACGGCTTTCGCTACGACGATCAAGCCTTCGCCATCGTCTGGCCGGAACGCCCGAGCGTGATCGCCGCTGCCGATCTGGCCTGGACACCGTGGCAAGCCCGATAGTCTTGCAGTTCACATTTGCGGTATGGACCACACAGCCCACGTTTCAGTACAAACAAATACGCGCAGGCATGTGTCCTGAGAAACCGCGAAAGACCCTGTACAGCCTCCATTTCTCAGTCATCGCGCGACCGGTCAATCGAGCCCAAGCCGGACGCCTGCTGATAACCCCAGAAAGAATCTTTGAACCTGTGGTGACGGCGGCCTGCATCAGAAGGCTTAGGGCTTAGGGCTTGTCATGGTCCCCGCACCAAGAAGCCTTCATTATAGGCTCGTCGTCTTCAACAAATCCTTGGCAGCTGTTCGCCAACGAGCATGTCGACGATGCGCACGCCGCCGAAGACGGTCTGCATCGTGACTCTTCCCGCCTCGCCGTCCCTGACATGGCCGATAAGGGCCGCGGCGCGCCCGAGCGGATGCGCTTGCATGGCGGCGAGCGCAGCCGCGGCTTCTGCCAGTGGGACCACAACCACGATCTTGCCCTCGTTGGCGAGGTACAGCGGGTCGAGCCCCAAGATTTCCGAGAACGCCTTGACCTCGCGCCTGATGGGCGTCGCCGCTTCGTCGATCTCGATAGCAACTCCGGACGCTACTGCGACCTCGTTCAAGACCGTCGCGAGGCCACCACGCGTCGCGTCGCGCATGAACCGCGTGCCGGGCGCCGCCTCCAGGATCGCGGCGATCAAGCCGTGCAGTGGGGCACAGTCGCTCTCGATGGGACTGTCGAGCGCCATGTCGCCGCGCGCGCAGAGAATGGCTGCGCCGTGATCACCGAGAAGCCCGTTGACGAGGATAGCGTCTCCAAGCCGGGCTTTGTCGGCGCCGAGATCAATGCCGGTGCGGATCACGCCGATGCCCGTCGTTGTGATGAAGAGCTTGTCGCAGGCGCCCTTCTGCACGACCTTGGTATCGCCGGTGACGATCTGCACGCCTGCCGCCGCAGCGGTCGCGGCCATAGAGCGTGCTATCCGGCGCAGGAATTCGATCTCGACGCCTTCCTCGATGATCACGGCGCAGGAGAGATAAAGCGGGACTGCGCCGCCCACCGCCAAGTCGTTGACCGTACCGCAAACGGCCAGTGTGCCGATGTCGCCGCCCGGAAAGACGAGCGGATCGACGACGAAGCTGTCAGTCGTGAAGGCAAGCCGGTCGCCATGCCGTGCCAGCGCACTCAGGCCGATGCGCGCCTGATCCTCAAGAGGCGCGAGCGTGTCGTTGGCAAAAGCTTCGATGAAAACGTCGTCGATTAGGTCCTTCATGGCCTTGCCGCCGCCGCCGTGCGCGAGCGTGACCTTGGGGACGCTGACACGGCCAAGCCGCCGTTTCGGCTTTAGGATCGGAACGACGTTCATGCCGCCCCCACGTGGCGCTTGATACCGCCGTATTGGTAGTAGGCGGCACAGGCGCCCTCCGGCGAGACCATCAGCGCGCCGAGCGGTACCTCGGGCGTGCAGGCAGAGCCAAACACCTTGCATTGCCAGGGTTTGATGACGCCCTTTAGTACTTCGCCGCACTGGCAGGATTTCGGATCAGCGATCTTGATACCGGGAATCGCAAATTTGCGCTCCGCGTCGAACTGCGCATAGCTGTCGCGCAGCTTGACGCCCGAATGATCGATCGAGCCCAATCCGCGCCACTCGAAGAATTCTCGCAGCTCATAGACGCGGCTCACCGCCGCGAGGGCTGCCTCGTTGCCGGCTTCTGGGACAATGCGAGCGTACTGGTTCTCGATGTCGGCGCGGCCGTCTTTGACCTGGCGCAAAACCATCCAGATCGACTGCAGAATGTCGAGCGGCTCGAAGCCCGCCACCACGAGCGGGCGGCGGTAGTAGCTGGCGATGAAGCCATACGGCTCGGTGCCGATGACCATTGAAACGTGACCGGGCCCCAAGAACCCATCGATCTGAAAGTCGGGGCTGTCGAGCACGGCCTTGATGGTCGGGATGATGGTGATGTGGTTGCAGAAGACGGAGAAGTTTAAAATCCCGTCGCGTTCGGCCTGCAGGATGGTGAGCGCCGTCGAGGGCATTGTCGTCTCGAAGCCGATGCCGAAGAACACGACCTCGCGATCTGGGTTCTTTTTCGCGAGCGTTAATGCGTCCATCGGCGAATAGACCATGCGCACATCCGCGCCCTCGGCCTTGGCTGTGAGCAGGCTCTTTTTCGAGCCGGGCACCCGCATGGCGTCGCCGAAAGTGGTGAAAATAACTTCCGGACGCTCGGCGATAGAGATGCAGTCATCCACCCGGCCCATGGGCAGCACACACACCGGGCAACCCGGTCCGTGCACCAGCTCGATCTCCTTCGGCAGCATGCCTTCGAGGCCGTAGCGGAAGATCGAGTGCGTGTGCCCGCCGCACACTTCCATGATGGCAATGGGGCGCTGCTTGGCGATATCTATGGTCGCCAAAAGGCCTTCTATTTCCTTGATGAGGACGCGGGCTTTATCGCGGTCGCGGAACTCGTCGACGTATTTCATGCGGCAGCTCCTTTTGCGGTAGCCGACCCGCGATCATCGGCGAGCAGGGTATGAACGAGGTCCCAAAGGATGTGATAGGCCGCGACGTGGCATTCCTGGACACGATGGATCGACGAAGACGGCACGACTAAGCAATGATCGACCATGCCAGAGGTTACCATCCGGCCTCCGTCTCCTCCGGCGAGGCCGATGGTGACGAGACCCATGTCCTTGGCTTTGGCGAAGGCGGAAATGAGGTTTGTGGAATTGCCGCTGGTCGAGATGCCGATCAGCCCGTCGCCGGATCGGCCCTGGGCGATGACCTGGCGGACGAACACGTGATCAAAGCCCAAGTCGTTGCCAACGGCCGAGATCATTGCGATGTCGGCGACAAGGTTGATGGCGGCAAGCGCGGGGCGTCCCGCGGTGATTGGATGCACGAACTCGACGGCGACGTGCGAGGCATCGCAGGACGAGCCACCGTTGCCCATTGAGAAAAGGCGCCCGCCTTGCCGGTAGACACCGGCGAGCGCCTTGGCGGCTGCAACGAGGACCGGCGCCTGCTCGCCGAAGAAGCGCTCGTTCGTCTCACGCGAGTCTCGCGCCTTATCTGCGACCGAGCTGAGAAGCGCGGCTTCGAGTTTGGCAGGGTCCTGCGCCTTGCCGTGCAGGAACGGATAGAGAGCCTTGAGATCGTTATCTGCCGTCATGGCGCGTTCCTTCCTGGGCTGACGCGAACTAATGGCGCTATTGAGCCGCCGAGTTCATCATCGCCTCCATCTCGGCCTGGGCCTCGCCGAGTTCGATGAGGACCTTCAACGTTTCGGCAGCCTCGCGTTCGTCGATGCGGCTCATGGCGAAGCCGACATGGATCAGCACCCAGTCACCGACGCAGGCATCGACCGGATGATCCGCCGATACGATACAGGTGATATTGACCTGCCGCTTAACGCCAGAAACATCGACGGTTGCGAGATTCCTCGCCACGTCGTCGATTTTCACGATCTGTCCGGGAATTCCGAGGCACATGATAGGCGTCTCCTGACTAGCTTTTGTTTTCGTCTATGAGTTGCGCCGCCGCGATTGCCGCCTGGCCGAGCGCCAAGCCGCCGTCGTTGGCCGGCACGCGCGCATGTGAGAGGACAACAAATCCGCCGGCTGTCAGAAGGCGCATAACATCTTCGAAAAGTATGCGGTTCTGGAAGCATCCGCCCGACAGCGCGATGGTGTCGAAGCGACATCCTTCCGACGCCTGATCGCGCGCGAGCTTCTGCGCCATGGCCGCTATTGCCTTGGCCAATCCCCGATGAAAGCGCGCCGCGATGACACCCGGCCGCGTTTTGAGCATGACATCTCCGAGAAGTGCGTTCCACATGGCAAGCGGCTCGATGTATGGCAGGTCCGAGCCAATAAGGCTTGGAATAGTGAATGGGTAGGCGAGCGCGTCGTCTTCATCGCGCAGCGCCGCCTCATCGACAATGGCTTCGAGGCGGGCGGCGGCCTCACCTTCATAGGCCTGCCGGTCGCGGCATATCCCGAGAGCGGCGGCCACCGCGTCGAACAGCCGGCCGCACGACGACGCGAGCGGGGCGTTGACGCCGTTCTTCAGCATCGCGTCGAGGGTCAGCCTCGGTTGGCCGCTCAGGTATTCGTGGACCTCAAGTCCGGCGAAGTTGCGCGAAAATCCAGCCCAGCGCATCTCTGCAACGAGGTGGGCATAAAGATTGCGCCAAGGTTGTCGCGACGCCTGTGCGCCGCCAAGCATGGCGACGGGCTTCATCGTTCCAAGCCGTTTGTAGCGGCGGTAGTCCGCAAGCAGGAACTCGCCGCCCCAAATCGTGCCGTCGTCGCCCCAGCCAAGGCCGTCGAGTACGATGCCAAGTACCGGTGGCGCCTCGAGATCGCGGCCGTTCTCGGCGAAACAGGCGGCGACGTGGGCGTGGTGGTGCTGGACTTCGATCAGCCGGAGCCCATCACGTACGGCCCACGCGCGGCCGAGCTTTGCCGACAGGTACTCGGGGTGCTTGTCGATGGCGACCACGGCGGGCGCATGGCCGAACAGCTCGGCATAGAGCGCGAGGTTCTTCTTGTAATCGTCGAATGTCGGCGCGTTTTCGAGATCGCCCTGATGCTGCGACAGGACAGCCGCGCCGTCTTTGACGAGGCAGAATGTGGATTTCAGTTCGCCGCCCATGGCAAGGACTTGAGGTGCCGGTCCGAACCCCTTGGGCAGCCGGATGGGGGCTGGCGCATAGCCGCGGGCGCGGCGGATGACGCGCGCGGTTCCACCGGTCACGCGGACGACGGAATCATCGACACGGTTTGCGATCACCCGGTCGTGCACGAGTGCATAGGCTGCAATGCCGCCCAAGCGGCTCGCAACCTCGTCATCGCAGATGACCTGCGGTTCGTCCGAGACATTGCCGCTGGTCATCACGATCGGGCGGGCGATGCGACACAAGATCAGCGCATGCAGCGGTGTCGTCGGTAGCATGAAACCAACGGTGCCAAGACCGCGGGCGATCCCGTCTGGCAGACACTCGGGACGGGTTGCCGTCATCAGTACGATCGGTGCCGCAGGACTCGTCAGCACCCTTTCATCCTCGGCTGTGAGCGTGCAGTACCGCCGGATCACATCGAGATCGCGCGCCATGAGCGCAAAGGGTTTGGCGTCACGCTTTTTGAGCGCCCGCAGGCGGGCCACCGTTTGCTCATTGGTCGCGTCGCAGGCGAGCTGATAGCCACCGAGCCCTTTGATCGCGACGATCTCGCCGCTCTCGATGAGCCTTGCCGCGGCGTCCACATCATCCAGCATCGCGTGCAGATCGAAAGGCGCGGCTTTTGCATCGAGTTTGATGAGCCGCGCCTTCGGGCCGCACGCGGGGCAGGCAATAGCCTGGGCATGGAAGCGCCGGTCGGCCGGGTTCTCGTACTCGGCGCGGCACGCATCGCACATGGCGAAGGGGGCCATCGTGGTTAGTGCCCGATCGAAAGGAACACCTTCGACGATCGTGAGCCGGGGCCCGCAGTGGGTGCAGTTGGTGAAGGGATAGCGAAAGCGCCGTGACGAGGGATCGGTCGTCTCTGAAATACATGCCGGACAGGCGCGGGCGTCGGGCGCGACTTCGGTATGCGCACCCTTGCCTGTGCTCGGCTTAATATGGAAACCTTTCGGCAGCTCGCCGTTCAAGACACGCGGTTCGACCCTCTCGACATCCCCGAGCGGAGGGCATTCCAATTGGATGCGCTCGATGAGGGTCGCGATCGCGTCCTGCCGTCCGGAAGCGCGGATCAACACGCCATCGCCGTCGTTCAAGACTTCCCCATTGAGCCCGAGTTCGTTTGCGATGCGCCATACAGTCGGCCGGAAACCGACACCCTGCACGCGCCCACGCACGCGAATTTCAAAGGCCGCAACGGATGACCTACCGGCAATGCGGGCGCGCACACTCATGACGCCGCCTCGCAACGAAGAACTCTGCTGTCCCCGCGATCGGCAACAATCCATGTGCCGCCGGGGGCGGAAGCGCTGCAAGACCAGAACAAGCGGTTGCGTTTGGATACAGCCCGGAGACCGTTGGCCTTGGCATACCCCGCTAACCCGCGAGCCATATGGCGGACGCTCCTATCGCAATCATATCACGAGCGAAACCGAGGGGCCGGGCTTGTCCAGCCGCCTGATGATCGAGAGCGAATGGTAGTTTAGTGGGCCCCTCGACGCCAGCGGCAACGTGGCCATGGGCCCACAATGTCGACTGGACCCAATTCGCAGTGCACCATCTTATGCCGTGCTATCGGGCGACCGCCTTCGAAGTTACCCGGCGCAGCTCGCGTCCCCTAGAGGCTGTCGATTTTTTCTTGGGCTCGCTGCACGCGCAGTCTGTCTGACAATTGCAGGAGACGAGTGCTGCGCATGTGCAGTTACCGTCTCGATCAGCAGGCGCATCGAGCAACGCCAAATAGCGCGCCGCCATATCGTCGCGTTTTCCTTGAAGAACGGCCAGATTGACATCGATCTCGTGGAGCTTTTCATCGAGCAGTCCTAGCAAGCGCTTCCGCCGTGTGCGTCCGCTGGTGTGATCGTCGAGTAGGCTGCGGATCTCTTCGAGCGACAGTCCGAGTCCCCGCAGACCCATCACGTGCCGGGCGCGCCGCATGTCATCGTCGTCATACATGCGATAGCTGTGAGCCGTTCGCTGCGGCGGCCGCAATAGCCCCACGCGCTCGTAGTGACGCAACGTTTTTTCAGTGACGCCCAGCAACTTTGCGATCTCGCCTATTCGCCAAGAGCCCTGGTTCGATACGGGCGTATGCATGGTGGCCGCTCCTCAGATCGACGTTGCGTTAGGCTGCTACTGGGACTTTCAGGTCGCGCAGTTTCCCGGCGATCGCTCGAATTGCCAGCGTACCTTCACAATACGGCGCGAAATCGATGGGCGCCAACGCACGCCGTTCAGCCTCGACGAATTGTTCCTCATTTGGAATGACGCCGATAATCGGCATTTTGTGCAGCGTGCAGTACTCCTCGATGGCGGTCGTATCGGCTGAATTTTTCACCTTGTTGGCGACAACATAGACATGCGGAATCGCCAGTTCGCTGGCGAGCGACCAAACGCGTCCTGCCGCTTCCAACGAGCGATAGTAGGGCTCGGTGACGATGAGCATGGTGTCGACGTTGCGCGCCGTGCCGCGCTTCAAGTGTTCGAGCCCGGCCTCCATGTCTGTCACGGTATGATCTCCATAGCCGCTCATTTCGGTGATGAGCCCGCGCACGGCCCGGTGAGAGGAACACATGCAGCCGCTGCCGGCACTGCCATCAGGCGGTTGCCCCATGATGATGAGCTGAATGTCGTCGGGCGCTGCCGTCCCATAATTGTCCATAAGCTCGTCTTCAGAGATCGTCATGTGCAAGCGCCGGGTTCCGTCGGCTTCTTGCTTAACAGCCATAATGCTGGGCGGAATGCTTTTGATCTCGTCCGTGCGCTCTCGCGAAATTCCCAGCGTCAACGCCAGATTGGGGTTCGGGTCTCCATCGATAGCCAGCACCTTTATGCCGTCTTCGGCCAGTATCCGGGCCAGCGTGCCAGCGACCGTGGTTTTGCCCGATCCGCCCTTGCCTACGGTGGCGATCTTCATCAAAAACTCCCTCATTTTGGCCGATTACGATAGTGATCGCGACGGCTCGGACGTGAGGTCCGTTGCGCCGTCTGTTTGGGCTTTGGCCGGGCATATCTCGAACTTTTTTTCTAAGAAAAAGCCGCAAGAACCCACAAGCGGCAGGCACCGCTGACCTAATTGAGTATAGTGGTTCACGTTGTTGCTGCAATAGCGGGCTTTACTAACCTCGCCCAGCGACGGCTGAATTAGGTCTACGTGTCAGTAAAGCGTTGGAGTTCGAATGTCCCATGGCTCAATCGGCGACGACGACGCCGTTTACGATCATCACCGGCTTTCTGGGCGCCGGAAAAACAACTCTGTTGAACCAGGTACTCACCGGTAATCACGGCTACCGTCTGGCCGTGATCGTCAACGAGTTCGGCGAAGTTAATATCGACAGCCAACTGCTTGCGCGGCGCGCCGGCGATGGTCTGGTCGAACTGACCAATGGCTGCGTCTGCTGCACGGTGCGTGAGGACTTGCGGACCGGACTGCACGACCTGCTCAAGGCCCGCAGCACCGGCGAGTTCGGGTTTGACCACATCGTCATGGAAACCACCGGATTGGCGAAGGTGGGCCCAATTGTCCAGACGCTCTCGTCCAAGGCCTTGAAGGACAGCATTCACTTGGGCGGCGTCGTTACCGTTGTCGATGCCTCGAATATTCTGTCACAGCTGGATAACTTCCACGAGCCCGCTGAGCAGATCGGCATGGCCGACCTGCTTCTGCTCAACAAGTCCGATCTCGTCGATGAAGAAGCACTTACTGGTCTGACTGCGCGGCTATCGGCGATCAATGGCATGGCCCAGATCAAACGCTGCCAACGTTCCAGTGTAGATGTGGGATGTGTGTTGAACCTGCCTGCGGTCCGAAGCACGGACGCCAGCGTGCTGGCACTTGGGGCTCAGAACGCGACCAGCTCACCACATGCATCTCTCGACCAGGTGCGCAGCTTTGTCGTCCAGCTGACTGAACCGCTCGACCAAGGCCAGGTCCAAGACTGGTTTTCGTATGTCATCATGCGCCACACGGAACGGCTACTTCGCTATAAAGGGATCCTGAATATCCACGGCCTCAAGTCGCGGGTAGTCTTGCAAGGTATCCACGGCCAGATTGAGGTCAGTACCGATCGTGATTGGCTCCCGGGGGAGGTTAGAAAGACGACGGTTGTTTTCATCGGCAATGACCTGCCGGAAAACGATATCCGGGACGGTTTGAGGCGATGCACAGTGGTCGAGCAGCCAGCTGTGTCGGCTACCTAGGAAAGGCCCGATGCTGAAACATCGATGTACCGCGGTGGAGATTGTCTCGACGAAAGGGAGCTTGTAGAAAGTGTTCGCCGTCACCACCCGCAACAAGCTGCGCAGCCGCCGCCATGCGGTGTCGATGATTTGGGCGTGGGGGCACATTCGCCGTCAACTGGCGCACACTCCGGGCATGCTTGCCTACACGACAGGAATCGCCAATTTGACCGAATTCTTTACTCTCACCCTCTGGGAGAAAGAGATCGACATGACGCTGTTCATGGCGTCGGAGGATCACCGGGACATGATGTGGAATACCCGGCAATGGTCTGAGTCTTTTTGGTCAATGCGATGGAACCCCACCAAAAACGAAGTCGGCACTTGGAGCGGAATTGCATTTTCGCACGCTCATTCGCTCATTGCCGCCAAACCGAAATACGTTGGCCCAGGATATCTGGATGTAACAGAGGTGCCGGAGGGCCTGCGTCTGTACCTGCGCAACATCACACGCCAATCCGAGCCGAATACGCTTCCCCTAAATGCCGTGATCGGTCGCATCCCGGCCCGGTCACCGCTGGTAATCCGCCAAATCAAGCAAACACTCGCGGCCTGGAAATCGCCTCCAGCCACGCTTCAATTCAAGGTTTGCGCGGGACTGGGCGAATGCTTGCTTCTCGTTGTGTGGAAGAGTGAAGCCGAACAGGAAGCAATGGCTTTGATGATGGCATTGCAGAGCCAATTCCCGGAGGCGTGGGCCATGCGCTTCAGCGCCACGGATTTCGAGATCGGCCATTGGAATGATCTGCGTCTGCGAGAGCTTGGCAAGGCTGCGTCACCAATCATCCACTGAAGGATACCCTGCGCCTCGGCCGGATCTCCCCTTAACACTGCAACGCAAGACCAGGACGCCAGCTCTAACAACAGCGTCAGCGAATTTCCAGCGCGGTGTTCGTCGCGACACTGCGTTCGGCCATCTGCATCAGTGAGTCGATGAGGCCGCCAAACTCCGCCGGTATCATTGTCGAGAGGCCCTTAAGGCGTTGCAGATCCGACAGCAGTCCTATGGCGCTGGAGAGCATCGGGCCGGGCTCGATTTCGATCGGCAGAAACGTACCGCATTCGCAGGGGTTGAGCAGATGCGGATAGTGTCCGCTGGCTTGATCATCCCAGTGGGCGATCGAGACGCCATCCGCACGATAGGTATCGATCGTGCCGTCTGTTAGCGTTGTCGCCACCCAGAGCTTGAACCGGGCATAGGTCTCGTAATCGCACGGTGACAAGCGATGCGCGCCGACGATCAAGGACAATGGATGGGTCTGTGCGATCCCGGCGCTGGCGACGTCAGGCTGCCCATCCTCGTGATAGCGCGTGGCCAGGGTAATGGCCATGGCGGCGGCATCCTCCACGGCGGCTTGCACCGGCGGGCTCAGACCGATCCTCAGATCCAGAGCCTCCTCCGGTTCGCAGCCGATGATGCGGATCGTCTCTGGCAACGCCGCGACATGCGCAAGCAGCCCCAGCGCCCGCATCGGCGTCGCATAATGCGTATCAGCGAAATAGTCGCGTTTTTCTGACGAACTGAGGCCACTGAGGTCGGGCAGCACGGGCTCGAGCTGATACAGCTGCCCTGGCGTCCCACCTCTCTTG
This sequence comes from Hyphomicrobium sp., assembly GCA_031378895.1. Taxonomy (GTDB): domain Bacteria; phylum Pseudomonadota; class Alphaproteobacteria; order Rhizobiales; family Hyphomicrobiaceae; genus Hyphomicrobium_B. The sequence continues at coordinate 7,508 of JANNEP010000023.1, read as the reverse complement.
TAGGCATCGAGGATGACCAGCAGGCCATAGCCATACATCAATTCCTGCACGAGGCTCATGCCGCCTATGCCGGTCTCGATGACTTTGGCCGAGGCCGGCATGTCGCGCCGGCTCATCAGCCGGTTGGCGACCGCAACCCCAAAGCCATCATCGCCGTGCAGCACGTTTCCGACACCGGCAATCAGGATTTTCCTGCTCCCCATAGACAACTCTCTGAGGCGATGACGGGCTAAAAAGCCGGACGTCGCGGAATGAACTCCATGTCGATGCCAACCAGGATGCGTCCGGCTTCATTTTTCTTGACGGAAAAGCACTCGAGCCTGCCGGTGCCGGCGATGCGCGAGCCATCGCGAATATCATAGTAGCAGCCGCTGTGCTGCGGGCAAGTCAAGTTGAACTTGGTCAGTTTTCCGCCCGCCAACGATGCACCGTCCTGCAAACAGCGCGCGTCTAGCGCGAACAAATCATCGCCGGCGCGGCACACCACGATACTGTGCTCCCCGGCGTTGCACTCGATCGCGGCGCCGCCAGAGACGTCGGCAACGCTCGGAGCAACTGGGACCCAATGCGGATATTTCGGCTTCGGCGCCGTCTGGCTCGCTGCAGGCCCCTTGGAACGGCTCGTTGTGAAAATGATCTTGGCCCGTTGCTCATCGATGGGTTTCGCTTCAGGCGGGAGCAAATCATAGAGCTCCATCAGCGTATGAATCGCAGGATCGGTCACGACCTTCTCAAGCACACCCTCCTTAAAGAGGCGCACGAGCCGTCTCAGCGCTTCACGGTGGATCGTGTCGATGGTCCCGAGCAGCGCGAAAACCTGCTCCTTGACGTTTGGGTAGGGAAGCTCTTCCATTTGCAAAAGCAGTGCATCAGCCTGACCGAGCAGTTCGCTCCACTCGGCATTGGTCATGAACCCGGTCAGTTGCTGAGGCGGATCGACCGGAGATTCCGGCGTGTTTTCTTCCGATTCTTGCATTATTGAATCGCGCGGTTAGTGCAGGGCACAGTCGTCCCCGCATTTGGAATGATCATCACCGTCGCAGCATCCGGCTGGGCACTCGCCGTGTCCCTGCCGTTGATTGTCGGAAAATGTGTCGGCGAACAGGGAGCCGCCTTGTTTCTTTCCCTTGGCGGTCAGCCGGTAGCCTAGCACAGCGGCGTCCGGGACTAGTTCAAGACAGCCGTCCGCCACAAGGTCCTTGAGCGCGGCTTCAATGCCGTCCGCATTGCAGTTCAAGAATGGCTCGATCGACGCCGCTGTGCAGATATCGCCAAATCCTTCGCCTTCGTGCCAAAAAAAGATCTGCAAGACGTCCTCACGGTTCACAAGGCGATCGAGCGCACCGGGTGTTCCCTGCGTCTGCGGTTCGGCGGCGGCCATCGTCCTTGCTCCAGTGAGAATTAATGGACCGGTGTCGTGAGACCGCAGTCCTTGATCAGCTGATTATGACAGACAGCCGCCAGCGGATTGAGATCGTCCACTGACAACGGTAAGAGACCGGTCATTCCTTTGACGCCGCTCTCTACGGCGATTTGAGTGTAAGCCACAATGCGATCGACGATTTTTTGGGCGCCCGGCGTAATCGGATGGTCGCCGATAGCCGTCATCTCGCCCGAGTCGCGATGGATCTCGAGTTGCTCCAAGACCATATTGCCAATGGCGTCGTCCGGCAACTCGACCTCGATAACGATCACCTCCTGCGGCCAGATCTTGAAGTGTGCCCCGATCACCAGCAAATTGTCGACGCTGATAATGCCGGTAACGGCCTCGAAGATCCGGTTCTGGACTTCCATAACCTTGAGCTCGCCGCCGAGCCACTGCCGGCACGTGACCGAGCCAACCTCGCCGCCGCGCTGGACGGCGGCAACCAAGACAACGCGGTCATAGGCGATCTGGCTTGCTTGAAACTCCTGCACGATGGCAACAGGACCCCAGTTCATCTCCTTGAGGTCCACCTGATGCCGCCAGGAAATAGCGTCCAGGCGCTGCTTCAGTTCCGGGCCCAGGGGGTAGCCGCGAATGAACTGATAATAGCCGACGAGGCCTAATGCGATCCGGGACATGGCTGTTCTCGAAGCCTACATAGCCAACTCTCAAGCTCACAATTCGTAGCCGATATCGAAACTCGCCGCCAGACGCCGGGCCTCAAAGACCGCACGCGCAGGTCGTCACCTCGCGTGTGACCACGCGATCGGTGCCTTCCACCATCGTGTGCGTCGTGCACGGCATGCAAGGGTCGAAACTGCGAAGTGCGCGCAAGATGTCGATGCCCTTGAAGTCCTTTTCGTCCTTGAAGTTGGTCTCGATAATCGGCGTGTTCAGCACCGCGCGCTCATAGGGCCCCGGCTCGCCCCAAGGCGTGCGCGGGCAGGCGTTGACCGTCGAGGGCGTTGAGATCTGATAGTTTGCGAGCACGCCTTTTTCGATGACGCACCAGTGCGCCAGGAACCCGCGTCCGGCGCCCCACATACCGACGCCGATGTGCTGACCGGTTTTCGGAATCTCGAACGGTGTGGCCACGCGTTTCTCGCCGCGCTTTATCAGATCCTGGGCACGGACCCAGTTCTCGAGAGTCACCATTAAGTTAAAAGCTACGGCATAGGCGCGGGCGCGGTTACGCTCAAACGCATTCCAAACGTCTGGCACACGCCATTCCAAGCGCATTTCCGGCAGCTTATCCTTGGCAACATTGAGCACCAGGCTCTTGCCAGTCGACGCGAAGTAGTTGCTGGGTGGCAGCTTCTGCGCAAGAGCCGACATGTAGACCCGCGCATAGGCTCCGGCCTCGAAGGTGTGCCGGTCCCACGTCGGCGTGCATGACCAGCTATAGCGCTCTTTCCAATTCTGCTTTCCAGGGCGCGGTATTGTCGTCTTGTTCCAGGGGTGGTTGGGACTGATGGGATTTCCTGCCGGATCGGTCTTAAACGGATATTCTTCCCAAGGCTCGTAGTAGGAATGCTCGACGAACTCCTCGAAGCCGACGTTCAGATCCATCAGCCGCGTTGTCACCAACTTGCCATTGACCATGGCCCCTGGCGTTGACCAGCGTTTTTCGCCCCAGGCGTTGCAGTTTGCGTAGGTGGCATCGTAGTGGTCTTCGTGATCCCACTGGCCGAAGTCTACCATGGTCGGCGGAATTTCGCCCAAATGCCGGTACTGCGGATTGGCCTCGTACATGAAGTCGTAGACGTCGTCCCAGATCGCGACGCAACGTTTGGCGTAATCGAAGAACGGCACGAGCTTGAGATAGAACTCCGTCATCGTATTCGTCGTGATTGTCGTCGTCACGCCGCCGGGGATGATGGTCTCTGGATGCGGATACTTTCCACCCAAGAGAACGTAGGCTTCGCGCGCGACCCGGGTCATTTCAAGAGCTTCGAGATAGAGCCGCCCCGTCAGCGGGTTGAGATCGGTCATGATCGCGCCGATCGTCTTATAACCGTGGACACCCGGGAATTTGGCGGGCGCTCGTTCTGCTTTCTGCCAGATTTCCGGATTGGTTTCGCGGATCAGAGCCTCGGAAAAATCCGGGCCTGCGAGAATAAAGAGATGCAATGGGTTGTCGTAAAGATACTCGCAGCTGAGCAGAAGATTGCGCACCACGATGCCCAGTGGCGGCGGTTTGATGCCAAGCGCCATCTCGATGGCCAGCGCCGATGTCGTTGCGTGAACGCCGCCGCATACGCCGCAGGCCCGCGAGCTGATGAACGCAGCGTCGCGCGGATCGCGGCCGCGCAGGATCACTTCGTAACCACGAAACAGCGTCGCCATGGATGCCGTGTCGACGACCTTGCGCTCTTTCAGATTGACCGTGCTGTGAAACGCCAGCGCCCCAGCAACACGAGTGACGGGGTCAAAGTCGATGTCGTTCAGCTGGCCGTTTTTTCTGGCGATGTCGGTCAAATAGGCGTCACGCTGTTCAACCGTCTGAGTGTTGTAAGAATAGGGATTTGGGACGCCCGGCTTCAGGTGCGCCTTGCCATTTTCATCGAATTCGATCGGAAGGTTCTCGAAGCACATGCGCTGATCCTCATAATGGCGGCTCAAATCACTCGATCGATCGATAGTCCCCGGACAACTCTAGGCCTTCCCCTTTGCCACTCCGACAATAGCCGCGAGGTTGCCATTGACGTCGAGCAAGCGCGTTAGCAAGGTCGAGAGTGCGCCATTGATTGCGGGTATGTCCTCGGGCAGAGGCTTGGTGTTGTCGCGAACGGCGACCAAGCCGCCAGCAAGCTTATTCAGCGTGGTACCGGCGCTCCACAAGGCGACGATGATCGCCAGCAGATATCCAACCAGCACGAGCACAATGGCGAGCGTCACGCCAAGCGAGAGTGTAACGAGAAGACTTGTCATGATGCACCTGCCTGGGCTCTCGCGGCCAAAACTTTGGCGATGGTGGCGCTATGTTCTTTCAGTCGGCCCGCCGTCTCGACCATGCCTGAACCAACAGCAATCGTGTCTTTGAGCGCGGGGATGGAACTCGTATTTTTGGCGATCGCGACGCCGGCCTCCAGCATCTCTTCCAGATAGCGCCGGATCGACAAGGCCGCACGCAGCGTGCGGTGCAGAAGCCCGATTGCAAGCGGTACGATCACAACCACGACCGCCAGCAGAACCAACCACCAGATCGTGTACACGGGCTCCGGCAGCGTGCGCACGGACGGGTCGATGGCCGCCAAGTATCCGAGGATCAAGTCCATAACAGGCATCCTCCTATTGATAGAGCCGCTGCCGCACTGCAGCGTTGATCGTACCCGTCAGATGTGCGTCCACGCCCTCGAGGCCACCGGCAATCTGCGCAAGGCCTTCGTTCAAGCGGACAGCTTGAGGCGTTAAATGGCTGGTCTCCTGTTCGATAGCGCGAAGTCCGAGGCGCAACTTTGCCAGCAAGCTCGTCGGGGTGCCGCCGATCGCCCGCAGCACGTTGCTGATTTTAATCAGCGCCACGGCAACAACCAGTAGCACGATGAGAACGAGCGCGGCGGTCAAGAGGGTCAGCAGAACCATGGGCAACTCTCCGTCATTTACGATCGTCAATGCGCCAGCAGGCAGTTTGGACAACCCGGACAGCCGTTGGCATGGGCCTCGATCGCCGCCGCGCCACCCTTGATCTGGACAGCCGTACCTAGAATCTTGGTGGCGGCGTTATTGATGCGATACAGAATTGGAATGTGAATGGTGTTGTTCGCAACCCGACGGCCACTGTCCCAAATGCCGGAAACGACGCCGTTGATGTTGGCTGCTGTTTTGTGAATCAGCCACAGCAGCAGCGTAACGACGAGGGCGACAACCAACCCGAGAGCCAGCGATGCCCACCAAACAAACATCGCCGCCTCGCCTGGATCCGTGGGCAACACCATTTTTATGGTCTCCTGCCATTCCGTCCGTTCAGTCTTTGCAGCGTTAAGCGACGCGTTTCTGTTCTGTGGCGACCAGCGCACCGGCGATCGCCCCAGCGTTCCCCAAGATGGCGTCGGCACCCGCCGAGAGCCCCTCGGCAACTTTGTGCGAGTCTTTCAGCTGCCAGATCGCCTTGGTGTTCTGCTCGATTTCGCCGACGACCGTCAGCCCGACTTTTGCGGTCCGAAGGATGCGCCGCGCCGCGACGATCACCGCAATCAGCAAGGCTGCTGCCGCAATGACGATGACAGCGCCGATCGCAAGCCATACGGCCCACCAGTAGTAGATTTCATCTGCGCTCACGATTTGGCCTCCTCGTACATCCGTTTCTCGGCGTTCTTTTCCGAGTCCTTAATGTACTCGTGGCCCGCGGCCTGGAGCTTGCGCTGCAAGGCATTTCCGCCAGCGGTGTAGTTCGATCCTGACGTCTGCAGTTTTTGGTAAAAATAATGCGCTGTTTTCATCATCGGCCCTGGTGCCTCGACGTGACCCCAGCCGCTCGGAATATGCCCGGTTTTGTTCCAGCGGTTGGTCATGTTGCCTTTGCGCTGTGAAATCCGGCGCAGCGGGCGAATGAAACTGCCGACGATACGGCTTGCCGTCCCCGAAATCGTTTTGCCCGGCGGCGCCTTGTAAAATGGCGCGAAGGCGTCGGGGAACCCCGGCATGGTGCAGCCAATGCAAATACCGCCGGTATTCATGCAGCCGCCGTTGTGGCCAAGCGCGCCGCGCGAGGTCATATTGCACTGGACCACGGGGCCCCAGCATCCAAGCTCCACGAGACACTCCGGGTCGCCATATTCCTTGGCGAAGACGCCTTCCTCGTAATTGCCGGCGCGCGTGCAGCCGCGATGCACGGTCGATTTGAACATCCAGGCTGGACGTCCCAGTTCATCGAAATCCGGCAACGGACCGACGCCGGCAAGAAACATCAAGACGGCGGTGATCGCCTCGGTGATGTTGTCGCCCACCGGCGCGCAGCCAGGAATATTGACGACGGGAAGACCCAAGGCGCTGCGATAATCTTTGCCGAGATAGTCCATTGTCCCCATGGCGTGGGTGACGTTGCCTTGCGCGGCGGGAACGCCGCCCCAGGTGGCGCAGGTGCCAACCGCGATCACTGCCGCGGCGTGGGGCGCCATGTCGCTCAGCATCTTAGCCGTCGGATACGGCCGCCACGTGCCGTCGTCCAACTTCTCCATGCCCATGGCCGACCAATATCCGCCGAAATCTGCGGCTATTGTCTCGTCGGCGACGGAACCTTCGTAGAGCACGACGAATGGGGCATCCAATTCACCTCGGGCCGCCTTGTAGTAAGGCTCCATAAAGACGTCGCCGGCGTCCACGGCCAAGACGGGGTGGTGCAAGATAATCCTGGGAAGTCCTGGAATCTCTTGATTGATGAGTTGTTCGACGCTGGGGTTCTGCGCACCGACGGCAGCGACGGAACATCCGTCGCAACTCATGCCTGCCAACCAGAAGGCGTGAACCTCCTTGATCGGGCCGAGTTCGTTGGCGAACGTACCGGTGTGGTCGTTGGTGAGCGGCGTTGGGCTCTGCTTCTGCATCGCGTGGCGCTCCGATCGGGTCTAACGTGGTAGTCCAGAGGACCGGACATAACCCAGGCCAACTGACGCGACCGCTATTGAGCCGATAGAATGCACAGATGCGTTAGGCATGTATATATTGCCCTAGGGGCAAGGTTTGCTTGCCGAGGTGCAAATTTCGATCGCTCACAAGCGGCCAACCACTTTAGTGGCGACCCTGCCCTACTTGGTTAGTAGAGCTCAATAGCATCAACCTTGGCCTAGCAAGAACCGTCAGAGCGGAAAGAATACCCCTACAAGCACAGAGACGGGGGCCTTTGCCGAAACGGCGGGCTCTTGTAGACCGGCGGGTCCAAACAAGAACTGCGTCTCGTCCACGCGGCTGTCGGGATAAATGACGGCGTCGGCGAAAATACTAAACCCCTTCCAATTTGCGTTGGTGTAGGTCGCGTTGACGTCGATGCGGGAGAACGTCTCCGTGCTAAATGCGCCAGCCGCGTTCAAGAATTTCGGTCCTTCCCACACCTGAGAGGCCGACAGCTTGAGGCTGTGAGGTG
>JANNEP010000052.1:0-7782 GCA_031378895.1 Hyphomicrobium sp. | reverse complement strand
GTGACTCTCGAGGCCCTCGTCGGTGATGACGACGACCTCGCCGTTTTCAACCTCGCGCAAGAATTCAGCGCCAACCATATTCAGCGCACAGGTTTCTGACGCGAGCACGTAGGAGACACCGAGGCGGCCGATGACGAGCGGCCGGATGCCGACCGGATCGCGGGCGCCGATCATCATGTCGTTGGTCAGGCAGACGAGCGAGAACGAGCCCTCGACCTGGCGGATGGCGTCGATAAGGCGCTCGACGACGCGGCGCTTTTTCGAGCGCGACAGCAGGTGGAGGATGACTTCGGTGTCGGAGGTCGAATGGCAGATGGCGCCCGACGAGATGAGTTCGCGGCGCAAAGTCAGGGCGTTGGTCAGGTTGCCGTTGTGGGCGACGGCGAAGCCGCCGGTATCAATGTCGCAGAACAGCGGCTGGACGTTGCGGATAAGGGGATCGCCGGTCGTCGAATAGCGGTTGTGGCCGATGGCCATGCGGCCCTTGAGGCGGGCGAGCACGGCGGCCTTTGAGAAGTTGTCGCCGACGAGGCCCATGCGGCGTTCGGAGTGGAAGTTGCGGCCGTCGTAGGAGACGATACCGGAGGCTTCCTGGCCGCGATGCTGAAGGGCATGGAGGCCGAGGGCCGTGATTGCCGCGGCATCGGGGTGATTGAAGATGCCAAACACGCCGCACTCTTCGCGCAAGCGATCATCGCCATAGCGCGTGAACGTGAGGCCGTCGATCGTCATTGTGCCGTCCGGCGCCGTGGCGCTCAACGCCGTATCGCTCGAATGGGTCATCACAACCTCCCGCGCCTCAGTTGTCTTCACCGCCACAGGCGACGCTGAACACACTTGGCGCGCCGGGGCGATCGGCCGCCCGGCCACGTTATATGGCCGTCATATAGTACCGCTTGGGCCCGATAGCCAGCGTGACCAAACGCCCGTCACGCATAAGGTAACCCTGCTGTTCACCTTGCGGGGGCGCGGTCAGCGAAGACGGCACATATTGCACGAGAATAGAGCGGATCGAGTTTCCGGCGCTCTTGATATAGGGCAGCGACGCCGCATCCCGCACCCAGGGGAAGTGTTCCTTGTCGTTGGGGAAGAAGGATTCATAAAACATGTAGGGGATGACGAGCAGGATGAAGCCGCGCAGCACGCCGAAAACGAAGCCGAGCACGCGGTCGATCATGCCGACGCGGCTATCGAGGATCGCATCTGATATGCGCGCCGTGATCAAGTGGACCAGGATCAGCACGATCAGGCCGACGACGAGGGCGACGACGGCGAGGGCAATCTGCGGCGGCAATCCGGTTTGCACGGCGACGTCGGCCGAGAGTTCTTTTTTGGTGAAGAAGATCCAGGCGCCGACTGCGGCGGCAGCGATCCACGACACGATGGATAGAACTTCGCGCGCCAAGCCGCGATACATGGCGAGCAAGCCGGAAATGAAGCCGACAGCGATCAGGGCTGCATCGAGATATGTCAGCGGGCCGAGCATGGCCGAGTTCCCTCTGTGGTCCGTGGTCCCCAGCCAGTACGGCGCCCGTTGCGTGCCCGGTTCAGTCGCACGCTAAGGCCTTCTCTGCAAGCGACTTGAGGTGTCCAATGCGTGAGAGCGTGAGCTTCGAGCCGGCCAGTTCTGCTTCCCCCCGGTCGGGCAAAACCGCGCTGGTAAATCCGAGTTTGGCCGCTTCTTTCAAGCGCTGCGTCATCATGGAAGCTGCCCGCACGGCCCCCGATAGCGACACCTCGCCGAAGTAGACGGCATCGCGCGGCAGAGCAACACCCGATATTGACGAGAGCAGGGCGGCGCTGGCGGCCAAATCGGCGGCGGGCTCGGTTATTTTGAGGCCGCCGGCCACATTCAGGTAGACGTCGTGGCTCGAAAACGACACCCCGCAGCGGGCGTCGAGCACGGCCAGGATCATGGCCAGGCGGTTGGCGTCCCAGCCGACCACGGCGCGGCGCGGGGTGCCAAGGCCGGACGGTGCCACAAGCGCTTGAATTTCAACGAGCAAGGGCCGGGTGCCTTCGACACCGGCGAACACGGCGGCGCCGGGGCTGACGCCATCACGGTCGCCGAGAAACAGTTCCGACGGATTGGCGACTTCGCGCAATCCGCCTGTGACCATTTCGAAGACGCCGATTTCGTCGGATGGGCCAAAGCGGTTTTTGACGGCGCGCAAAATCCGATAGGTGTGACCACGGTCGCCTTCGAAATACAACACGGTGTCGACCATGTGTTCGATGACTTTGGGCCCGGCGATCTGGCCGTCCTTGGTGACGTGGCCAACAAGGAGAACTGCGCTTCCCGCCATCTTGGCGTAGCGGATCAGCGATTGAGCGGCGGCGCGCACTTGGCTCACCGTGCCGGGCGCGGCGTCGAGGTTATCCGACCACAGTGTCTGAATGGAATCGATGACGACGAGGTCGGGCGGGCGGCCCTCTGCAAGTGTCGCGAGGATGTTCGAGAGATTGGTTTCTGACGCCAGGCCAACGGGGGCGTCGCTGAGACCGAGGCGTTCGGCGCGGAGCCGCACTTGGGCGATGGCTTCTTCGCCGGAGAAATACAGCGCCCGGCGTTTGGCGAGCGCGAGGTTGGCTGCGAGCTGCAAAAGAAGCGTGGACTTGCCGATGCCGGGTTCGCCGCCGATCAGAATGGCCGAGCCCGGGACGATGCCGCCGCCGGTGACGCGATCAAGTTCGGCAATGCCGGTTGAGAAACGCGGGGCTGCGTCGGTCGAGCCTTTCAGCGTTTCGAGTTTGACGACGCGGCCCTTGGTCTGCCGCGTGATGCCGGAGCCCGGCGCCGGGCCGGCGTCGGTTTCTTCAACGAGTGTGTTCCATTCGTTGCAGGCGGCGCATTTGCCCTGCCACCTGGGCGACGTGGCGCCGCAGGCCTGGCAGACGTAGGGGGATTTCGAGGGTTTGGGCATGTCGCTAGAGTATATCCTCCAAATACAACCGCACGAACCTTGGCCCGAGGCGGGTGAGAATTTCATAGCCGATGGTGCCGCTCGCGTAGCCGGCGTCTTCGATCGTGAGGCCGGGACCGATGAGGGTTGCGTAGGTGCCGGGCGCGGCAGCGCTCGCGGGCAAATCCGTGACATCGACGGTGATGAGGTCCATCGACACCCGGCCGACGATCGGCGCGAGCGTTTCTGCGATCATGACTTGGCCACCCGGGCGGCCGTCTGGCGAACTCGCCGAGCGCGGCACGCCGTCGGCGTATCCGGCGGCTATCGAGGCGATGCGGCTTGGGCGCTTGGCACGCCAGGTTGCGGCGTAGCCGACCGTTTCGCCAACCGGCACATCGCGAACGCTCAAGATGCGGGACTTGACCGTGACCGCGGGTTTGACCGGCGCTGGGTTGCTGGCGGAGGCTTGTCCGCCGTAGAGCGCGTAGCCCGGTCGCACGAGATCGAAATGGAATTGGGGTCCGAGCATCAGGCCGTCGGACGCCGCGAGTGAGCGCGGCACATTTTTGAAAAGCGCCGACAATGTTGCGAAGGCGAGGAGTTGGTCGCGGTTTTTTGGTTCGCGCGGCGCGTCGGCGCAGGCGAGGTGGCTCATCACCAGCGTCAGATTGAGCGCGGACATCAGTGTGCTGTCCGCGGCCAAACGGCGGACGTCGCGTGCGGGCAACCCCAAGCGATGCAGACCGGTGTCGATGTGGAGTGCGGCTGGAAGCCGCTGATTTTTGGATTGGCACAGCGCCGCCCACGCTTCAACTTCGTGAAAGTTTGAGAGGACCGGCTGCACGCCTAGCCGCGCGAAGTCTTCGGCGGCACCGTCCAGTAGTCCATCGAGTGCGTAGAGCGTCGCCTTGGGCGCGAGGCTGCGCGCCGTCTCGGCCTCAGTGGGTGTGGCGATAAAGAATGCCGTGCATCCGGCGCGCACGAGTGCCGGGATCACGCGCGCGGCGCCGAGGCCATAGGCGTCCGCCTTGACGACAGCGCCGCAGCGCCCAGGCGAGACGACGCCGACGAGGTTTTTCCAATTGGACGCGATTGTGCCGAGATCGAGGGTGATGACACCTGTAGCGCTCGCGATCTGTCCGGGATGTGCCGCGCTCACCGGACTCACTTACCGGCCCGGCGGCAGCATGTAGTCGCGCGCCAGATTGCTGAAGCGCGTGAACTGGCCCTCGAACGACAATTCGACCGTGCCGACGGGGCCGTGACGCTGCTTGCCGATGATAACCTCGGCTTTGCCTGAGACCTGGCTCATCTTGCTCATCCAATCGGAGAATTCGGGCGTTCCTTCGGCGGGTTTGGTGCGCTCGACGTAATATTCCTCGCGGAAGACGAACATGACGACGTCGGCGTCCTGCTCGATCGAGCCGGATTCGCGCAAGTCCGAGAGTTGCGGGCGTTTGTCCTCGCGGTTCTCGACTTGGCGCGACAGCTGCGACAGCGCAATAATAGGCACGGTGAGTTCCTTGGCCAGCGCCTTGAGCCCGGTGGTGATCTCGGTGATTTCCTGGACGCGGTTTTCGTTGCCGCGCTTGGACCCCGAGAGCAGCTGCAGGTAGTCGACGACGAGCAGATCGAGGCCGTGCTGGCGTTTGAGTTTGCGGGCCCGGGCTGCGAGCTGCGCCACCGTTATGCCGCCAGTCTGGTCGATGAAGAGGGGAATGCGCGACATCTCGGCCGCGACTTCCGAGAGTTTGCGGAACTCGGGTTCGTCGATCATGCCGCGGCGGATTTTTTCCGATGAGATTTCCGCCTGCTCGGCAAGAATACGCGTTGCCAGCTGTTCCGACGACATTTCGAGCGAGAAGAAGCCGACGATGCCGCCGTCGATGGTTTTCGTACTGCCATCGGCGTCTTGCTCACTTCTATAGGCCTTGGCGACGTTGTAGGCGATGTTGGTTGCGAGCGCGGTTTTGCCCATCGATGGACGCCCGGCGAGGATGATGAGGTCCGAGCGCTGCAGGCCGCCGAGTTTGTGATCGAGATCGGACAGGCCCGTTGACGCCCCCGAGAGATGGCCCGAGCGCTGGAAGGCGCTGTTGGCCATGGTGATCGCGGTCGTCAGCGCGCTCTGGAAACTCTCGAAGCCCTGGCCGTATTTGTTTTGCTCGGCGAGACTGTAGAGGCGGCCCTCGGCGTCTTCGATCTGGCCTTTGGGCGGCTGGTCGACGGTGCTGTCGTAGGCCGTGTTGACCATGTCCTCGCCGATGACGATCAGCGTCCGCCGGGTCGAGAGATCATAAATAGTGCGGCCGTATTCGGCGGCGTTGATGATCGTTGTGGCGTTCGCAGCGAGACGCCCGAGATACTGCGGCACGCTGGTCTGGGCGTCGATCGGATCGGTGTTCTCGAAGAACGACTTGACGGTGATCGGCGTTGCCGTCTTGCCGGCGTGGATCAGGACGGCCAGCGTCTCGTAAATGCGGGCATGCAGCGGATCGTAGAAATGTCCCGGCGTCAGGAAGCCTGACACCCGGTCAAGTGCCTCGTTGTTGACAAGCACCGCGCCCAAAAGCGCCTGCTCGGCCTCGAGGTTGTGCGGCGCCTGCCGGAAGGCGATGGGTTCGGAGGCCGAAGCGGCCTGTCTAAGCTTCTCGGTGAGGAGGACTGCGGGATTTGCCATGGGTCGGAGCGTAGCCGATTCCGTTTGCCCGCCGGTCCGGGAAGCGGCCCGGTCAGCGGGCCATCCCCGTTATGAACAGGGGGAGAGAAAAGTGCTTGGCGCGTGGCGCGGATGCCGCGATTCGGCCGGTGCGGTGAGCCGACCCAACCCAACCCAACAAGAACGGCGCTGGAGAGCCCCCAGCGCCGTTGCAACTTAAAAGGACGACGCGCCGGCGCGACCACTTGGGAGTCCCCCTGTGGGGGCCGGCACTCGGAACGAGAGTCGCCGGCGCTAACCAAAAACCTACGCGCCGCCGTCTGGCGCCGATCCCTCTTCGAACATTTCGCCCTTGAAGGTTTCGAGTTCAGGGGCTTCGTCCTTGACGACCGAGACATTCTCGCCGCGTGACTGCTTTGCCGCTTCGTCTTCGGAGCGGGCGATATTCAGTTTCACGTCGCAGACGACTTCGGGGTGCAGCTGGACTTTGGCCGGGCTGAGACCGAGCGCCTTGATCGGCTTTTCGAGGTTGACCTGGTTGCGGTCAACCGTGAAGCCGCCCGCCATAATGGCCTCGGCGATGTCGCGCGTCGAGACCGAGCCGTAGAGCTGACCGGTATCGCCGGCGGCGCGGATGATGACAAAGATCTGGCCGTTGAGTTTGGCGGCGACGGCTTCGGCTTCCTTCTTGTGCTCGAGATTGGCGGCTTCGAGATGGGCGCGCTTGCCCTCGAAGACCTTTTTGTTGTCGTCGGTGGCGCGCAGGGCCTTTTTCTGCGGCAGCAGGAAGTTGCGGGCGTAGCCGTCCTTGACGGTGACGACATCGCCCATCTGGCCGAGGCGGCCGATGCGCTGGAGAAGAATGACTTGCATGGGAGTACTCCTGGTTTTGAGGGGTTGAGGTTTCAGGTTGGGTTGGACGGCGGATCGCGATCGCTCGCCGTGCGGTATCCGAAGATGGTGTCCGCAAGCCCGACGATGGCAAGCACGAGAGAGACGGGACCGAGAAAAACGAACAGCGCGCCATAGAGTCCGGTCAGCAGGAAGTTGCGCCACGGCGAGCCGCGCGAGACGACGTGGGCGACTGCAAGTCCGATGAGGGCGAAGGCGAGCGTGAAGGCGCCAGCGAAGCCTCCGGCGATGAGGCCCGGCATGCCGTCGGTAAAGGTCGCAGCGGTGGCGGCAAGAAGCGCAAACGTGGCACCTGCCGGGAGCCAGATCGCGGCCAGATCCGGCCACGGCCGCGCCAAGAGCCCGGAGGCAAGTGTCACGCGGCCCGCCAGCCAGACGTTGAGCAGGATAGTCGTCGTGGCGAGAATGCCGAGCGCCCACGGCAGCGAGCGCACCGCCGTTGCCGTGATCTCGCCGACCTGGGTTTCCGTCATTTCAGGGGCTCCCGGCAGGCCCGGCAATTCTGTTTTGATGAAGTTTTCAACGACGCCGCGCATGGCTTTGGTCAGCGCCTCGACATCGCCGCCCATCAGCACAAGGATCAGCGCCGCCAGGACACCGCCGAAGACCGCCGCGGCAGCGACGATGCGGCCGATCGGGTACCACTCCTGCGCCTCACCCTCGCCCCGGCTCAACAGCGCCAGTCGTGTGACAATGACGGCGGGACCGCCCGTGCTGATGGCGTAGACAAAGGCCGTCACAGGGCTCGCGATTAAAAGAATGATCGTGGTCGCAGCGAACGCAGCCAGCGCTCCTGCAGCCGGGCCAAGTCCGAGCCCGGCGAGATACAGCGATAGCGGCGTCAGGAAAAACAACACAAAGCGCGCCAGCACGGGGCCCGTGGTCGCGGAAGCAAACACCACCGCCGAAATCAAACCGGCGGCCAAGGCCAAGAGGACTGTGTTGTACGGCATCGTCATCTCTGCTGTCCCGCGGGCGTTGCGGTTAGAGGTGGATCCGGTTTCCCGTCCCACCCCAACGAAAACAATTCCCCTCTCCCCATTGAGTGAAGAAATGGGGAGAGGGAGGTCGTTACTTAATCACGTACGGCAGCAGCCCGAGAAAGCGGGCGCGCTTGATGGCGCGCGACAGCTCACGCTGCTTTTTCGCCGACACCGCGGTGATGCGGCTCGGCACGATCTTGCCGCGCTCGGAAATGTAACGGCCAAGCGTACGCACGTCCTTGTAGTCGATCTTCGGCGCCGCATCGCCCGAGAACGGGCAGGTTTTACGGCGGCGATGGAAGGTCTTGCGGCCGGGGGCGCC
>JANNEP010000009.1:0-24504 GCA_031378895.1 Hyphomicrobium sp. | reverse complement strand
CGCGCGACTCTGTATGGAACCGTTGACCCTGCGCCCGCCAGGGTTCTTGATACCAAGACTGGAGGATCGATTATAACGGCGAACGGCCACACACGAGCCTCAACGGGCTCACACCGAACGAGTTTGCAAGCCGGTCCACAGCGGACCATAACCAGAACGGACTCTCTCTATGAATGAGTACCGGTTGGGGGCAGGGTCATCAGCCATGGTAGGCTCCTGCAACCGAGTCGCGGGAGAGCCCCATGAGAAAGCCATTTGGCGGCACAAAGTTTAGTTCGCCGTATGGACGGCCAACGAAGCCGGAAGACCGGCCCGCCACGCGGCGCATGGACCTAGAAAACAGTCTTTGCGACGCAATCCGCGACCGCGTGCAGGTCGAGTTTACATACGATGGCGAAGACAGGGTGTTTGAACCTTGCGCCGTCTTCCACTCACTCAAACACAAGGTCAATGTTTCTGGCCAAGTAGTGCAGAATTTGACCGACCCTGCTGGAAAGCTAGGGCCGCACGATTTCGAGATCGGTAAGATTGACACCCTTCGCATTACCGGCCGGAAGTTCACCCCCGATCCGCGCTTCGACAGGACGCACGCCAAGTACCGTAACGGCATTATCTGTTCGATCTAGGTATTTCAAAATCTCTTCCATTTCGGCGATTGCGTTAGCTATCGCATCTTCGGTTGAGAGGGTTTGAAACGAGTTGATGGCACTCTGGGCGTGGTACCGGATTTGATCCGGGTGGATCGCCAGTTTCACAATCATCGTTTTAAGTCCTCGGATTTGCCAGCTTTTTGCTGGTGCGTTTGCTACGCAATGCCGGAAATCCTCGAAGTCTCGATGATACATTCACTCGCGGGCGAGCTGATGGGCGGCAAGCTCACGATTGAGCGGCCATTCCGCTCACCGCATCATTCAGCCAGCATGGCGGCGCTCGTCGGCGGCGGCTCGCGCCCTAAACCCGGCGAAGTCTCGCTCGCCCATCTCGGCGTGCTGTTTCTCGACGAATTGCCTGAGTTCCAGCCCAACGTGCTCGACGCTTTACGCCAGCCGCTCGAAAGCGGCGAGATGATCATCGCCCGCGCCAACCACCGCATCGCCTACCCGTCGCGCATTCAGCTCGTCGCTGCCATGAACCCGTGCAAGTGCGGTGGCTCGTCACCGGGCGTTTCCTGCCGCCGCGGCCCGCGCTGCGCCGCCGATTATCAAGCCCGCGTTTCCGGCCCGCTGCTCGACCGCATCGATTTGCAGATCGAAGTTCCTGCCGTCTCGGCTGCCGATCTCGTATTGCCCGCACCAACCGAGGGCAGCGCCGAGGTTGGCGCCCGCGTCGCCGCAGCCCGCGAGCGCCAGCGCGCCCGGTTTGCAGCGCTCGGACTCAAGGGCGTACGCACCAACGCCGAACTCTCCGGCCAGCTACTCGAACAAACCTCGATGCCGGATGAGGCCGGTGTGGCGCTGCTGCGCCAAGCTGCGGCCCAGCTGTCGCTCTCCGCCCGCGGTTTCCATCGCACATTGAAAGTCGCCCGCACGCTCGCCGACCTCGACGGCGCCGAGCGCGTCGCCCGCATCCACATCGCCGAAGCCTTGAGCTATCGCGCCGAGACGCTGCGGCAGTCCCGGGCGGCATAGAAAAGGCCGGAGTTTCCTCCGGCCCCGATCAAATCCGCGCTGTTTAATTCGCTCACGCAAACGCGCTCTTGACGCCCGCCTGCATCGCCGCCGCCTGGGCCGCATTCCGCAACAGGCAGGCAATCGTCATCGGCCCGACGCCGCCCGGCACCGGCGTAATCGCGCCCGCAACCTTGGCGCACTCGTCGTAGGCGACGTCGCCGACGAGCTTGGTCTTGCCGTTCTCGCCCGGCACGCGGTTGATGCCGACGTCGATCACAATCGCGCCCGGCCGGATCCAGCTGCCCTTGACCATCTCCGGAATGCCGACCGCGGCAATCACGAGATCAGCGCATTTGACGATGTCTTCGATGTTTTTGGTGCGCGAGTGTGCGACCGTCACCGTGCAGTGCTCGCGCAGTAGCAGCGCCGCCACCGGTTTGCCGACGATGTTCGAGCGCCCGATGACGACGGCGTCGGCGCCGCTCAAATTCGGCCGTACCGACTTCGCCAAAATCACCGAGCCCGTCGGCGTGCACGGCACCAGCGCCTTTTCGCCAACCCACAAGCGGCCGACGTTGACAGGGTGGAACCCGTCGACATCCTTGTCAGGATTGATCGAGTTCAGAACCTTTTCCGAATTGATGTGCTTGGGCAGCGGCAGCTGCACCAGAATGCCGTGGCACGCCGGATCGTTGTTCAGCTTATTCACGATCGCGAGTAAATCGGCTTCGCTGGTCTCAACGGGAAGCTTATGCTCCCACGAATTCATGCCGACTTCGGCGGTTTGCTGCGCCTTGTTCTTGACGTAGACCTTGCTCGCCGGGTCTTCGCCAACGAGGACGACCGCGAGGCCCGGTTTGATGCCGTGCTCTTTTTGTAGCCGCGCCACCTCGGCCGCGACTTCTGCGCGCACATCGGCCGCGATTTTCTTGCCGTCGATAATCTGAGCGCCTGACATCCCCGTCGTTCCCCTGTTCTGCCGTTTCTATCATTCGAACCCACTGAACTTGGCCTGCAGCAGCCGGTCCAGCGTCTGCGGATCACCCGCGATCGCTATGGATTTCAGCCGCGACTTTCCCCCCGTCGCCAGCTGCACCGACCGTTTCGGCACCCCGAGCCACTCGGCGATGAGCCGCTCGAGCGCCGCGTTGGCCGCGCCGTCTTCGGGAACAGCGCGCACGCGCGCCTGAAAGGCCGGGCCGTCAGCGGTATCGACAAGCCCATCGACCGCATCTTTGGAGGATTTTGGAGTTAAACGAAAGTACACAATGACGCCCGCGGCGCCGTGCCGCCAGGGCTCAGAAGGCTGTGCCCCGGCTGTTCGGCTCACACAAGCGCCTTGGCGATGTTGGGCAGAAGGACGCTTTGTACAAAGTAGCAGCCAAGAAGCAGGATGATCGGCGAAATATCGACTCCGC
The DNA here is from genome assembly GCA_031378895.1 of Hyphomicrobium sp. Classification (GTDB taxonomy): domain Bacteria; phylum Pseudomonadota; class Alphaproteobacteria; order Rhizobiales; family Hyphomicrobiaceae; genus Hyphomicrobium_B. The sequence continues at coordinate 21,476 of JANNEP010000009.1, read as the reverse complement.
CCATATTCGGTAGCAAATTGCGGATGGGCCGGAGCAGGGGTTCCGTGACGGCACTGATCGCCTGCCACACCGACCGCACCATGGGGTTGTAGGCGTTTATCACGCCAAACGCCATGAGCCAGCTCATGATCACATTGGCGATGATGATGTAGGTGTAGAGCGTGATGAGATAGCTGACAAAGCTGAGGAGTTCGATCATGGAGCGCCCGTGTGCTGTATTTCGCGTGCCATGTAGCCTTGAGCCGTGCGCCGCTGCAAGTCTTCGCTGCGTTTCCACCGGGCTGTTTCTTGACTAAGCGGCGATCAACTTTTAAATCTGGGCTTGGTTCGGGGCTGTAGCTCAGTTGGGAGAGCGCGTCGTTCGCAATGACGAGGTCAGCGGTTCGATCCCGCTCAGCTCCACCAGCCTCCGCTTCTATCGAGCTTCGGCTCGGCTTTTATTTGGCGCGTGCGACTCGCTCTTTATGCTTGTGCGTGGCCGCCCCACCAACCCCACGCACACCTTCGTCGAGCCAGCCGCACGCGCGGGCATCCGATCGCGCGCTCAAAAATCGATCACGTGGAAAAATGATCCCGTGACGCGACCGATGCGGCTGCCGCCGCTGGCGAGCGTCTCGCCAGCGGCGGTTTCCATCCTGAAAAGGGGTGCATCGGGCGCTGTGAGAATAGTCGCGTAGTGGAACTCGTGGCCGGTGATGACCTGGCCTTGGGACCCAAGCACGCAATCTGCAAGAAGTTCGGCCCGGCGATAGCCGAGTTGCATTTTGCGTGCGGCAAACGATGTTTCCAGGCCCAGGAGCCCGATCATTTCGTGGCGCACACCGCTGGCATCGACAAGACCGGACCCCAAAGCCATGTAGCCGCCGCACTCGCCGTGAACCGGCCGCGTTTCGGCAAACGCGCGAACGGTGGTCTTGAAATTCTGGGCCGCAGCGAGCTGTCCGGCGTGCAGTTCGGGATAACCGCCCGGCAGCCACACGACGTCCGCAGTTGCATCGGGCGCCTCATCGGCGAGCGGCGAGAATAGCATGATTTCCGCACCCGCCGCGCGCCATCCAGCGATGAGATGCGGATAGACGAACGAAAACGCGGCGTCGCGCGCCAGCGCTATCCTTTGCCCCGGGGGGCGTATCGGCACAGCCGTATCTAAGCTGATCCGCCCTGGCCGCGCGCGGTCCAGCAGCGCCGTTACGTTGACGTGCTTTTCGATGATACTGGCCAATGCTTCCAGCCGTCGCGTGAGGCCGTCTGTTTCCTCCGCTTGCACGAGACCGAGATGGCGCTCGGGCAGCGCCAGATCATTTCGGCGCGGAAGTGCACCGAGAACCGTCAGTCCCGCCTGTTCCAGAGCCTCGGACGCCAAGCGAATATGGCGGTCGCTGCCCACCCGATTGAGAATAACGCCGGCGATATCGACACGATCACGAAATCCTATAAATCCGCGCGCCGCCGCTGCTGCGGTTTGCGACTGCCCCGAGACATCGAGTATCAGCACCACTGGCCATCCCGTCGCCGCGGCCAGGTCGGCGCTGGCCCCCGTTCCCCAATGGCCCCGGCTGGTGACGCCGTCGAACAGGCCCATTAAGGCTTCGACGATGACGATTTCCGCATCCTGGCAGCCGTTCTGCAGGAGGCCCGCCGCCACCGGCCAGCGCATCGCCCAGCTGTCGATGTTGAACGATGGCCGTCCCGACGCCGCCAGATGGAACGCGGGATCGATGTAGTCCGGACCGCATTTGAAGGCCTGCACGCGCTGACCCCGGCGAAGAAGGGCGCTGAGCAGCCCGAGCGTCACCGTCGTCTTTCCGGCGCCCGAGCGGGGCGCGGCGATCATCAGGCCTGGGGGAAGGGTGAGGCTACTTGTCATGAACTCGGATGCGAGAGCGCGGCGCTGGCGAAAAGCTAAGAGCTGGCCTTATAACGGCTCGCAATGGAAAACACGACTGACAACGATGCCGAGCCGTCGCGCCCGCTGCGCTATGGATGGACGACGGGAACATGCGCCGCCGCTGCGGCGCGAGCCGCTGTCGAAGCCCTGTGGACCGGCGCATTTCCCGATCCGGTGTGCGTCACGCTGCCGGGTGGGGCCCAGCCTGCGTTTGCCCTGGCACACCAGGAGCTGAGCCCGGGCAAAGCCGCTGCGGGAATTGTCAAAGATGCGGGTGATGATCCGGACGTGACGCACGGTGCACTTATCATCGCCACGGTTTTTTCTGGCCCGATGGGCAGCGGCGTCACGTTCCGCGCCGGGCCGGGTGTTGGAACCGTGACCCGGCCAGGCCTAGCCATTCCCCCAGGCGAGCCCGCGATCAATCCGGTGCCGCGGCTTATGATCAGCGCGGCCATCTGCGAGGCGGCGCGGCTGTTTTCCAAGTCCGCGGACATCGTCGTCGAGATCGCGATTCCCGGCGGCGATAAGATCGCGCTGAAAACCTTGAACGCGCGACTTGGCATTACCGGTGGATTGTCGATCCTCGGCACGACCGGCATCGTGGTGCCGTTCTCATGCTCGGCCTGGATACACTCGATCCATCGCGGCATCGACGTGGCACGGGCTTCCAGCATCACCCATGTCGCGGGGGCGACGGGGGCGACGTCGGAAACAGCAGTCGCCAAGCTCTATACATTGCCTGACATCGCACTGATGGACATGGGCGATTTTGCTGGAGGTATGCTCAAATATCTTAAGACCCACCCGATTCCGCGCGTCACTGTCGCCGGCGGCTTCGCTAAAATGTCGAAACTGGCGCAAGGGCGTATGGATCTGCATTCGCGGCGCGGCCTCGTCGATCTCGATCAAATCGCGGTGTGGCTCAGTGAGGCTGGGGCGACGCCGGAGTTGGTGGATGCTGCACGCGGCGCCAACACGGCGCAGCAGATTTTGGGACTATCGCGCGACGCTGGGATCGACCTCGCAACCGCAATCGCCGAACGCGCCTGCACGGCAGCGGCGCGGACACTTTCTGGCAGCGGTGTCGATCTCGACGTTGTCGTTTTCGACCGCGACGGAAACTTGTCCGGCCGTAGCGCGGTGCGGACGGCCTAACCGCCTCTGAACCGCCGCCGGTAATCGGGATCATAGAGCGAGCTTTCGCGGAAGTCGTCGCGGCCCAAAGCGTCGCCCACAAGGATCAGCGCCGTACGCTCTAAGTTTGCGGACACCGCGCGTTCGGAAATCGTTGCCAGCGTGCCTTTGATGATTGTTTCGTCAGGCCACGACGCCCGGTAAACAATCGCGACCGGGCAGTCATCGCCATAAAACGGCGTAAGACGCCGCACCACATCATCGAGCACGTGGATGGAAAGATGCACGGCCAGCGTCGCGCGCGTTGCAGCAAAGGCTTCCAGCGTTTCAAGTTCTGGCATCGGCGAAGCGCGTCCAGAGGTCCGGGTTAAGACAACCGACTGCGCGACTTCCGGCAGTGTTAGCTCGCGCGCCAGGGCCGCCGATGCCGCGGCAAAGGCCGGAACACCCGGCGTGATGGTGAAGGCAATACCGAGACGATCGAGGCGGCGCAATTGCTCGCCAAGTGCGCTCCAGATCGACAGATCGCCCGAGTGCAGGCGGGCGACGTCCTGGCCGCTCGCATGAGCCGTCTCGATCTCGCGCATGATCTCATCGAGCGTCAGCGATGCGCTATCGACAATCCGCGCGTCTGCCGGGCAGTAGGCCAATAATGCTGCCGGAATGAGCGACCCCGCATAGAGGCACACCGGCGAGCTGCCGATCAGATCGCGGCCTCTGACCGTGATCAGGCCGGGATCGCCCGGACCCGCGCCGATGAAATGCACGGTCATGAATGGGTCTCCGCGTGACCAGTCTTCGCGTCATGCGCTGATTGCGCCGCCGCTGCTGTCACGTTACCGCAGACGAGCCGGGGAACGATGAGCCGCGACCCCGGGCCAGCCGCCGCCAATGCCGCAGCTTCGGCGATGGAGGCAACATCGAACAATTTTAGCGATCGATCGGACTGCGTCTGACACTCGGCAGATCGCGCCTGCAAGGCAGCGAGCGGCAAGGTCATAAGTGGGATCGCAGCGCGCTGGGCGGCGCTCAGAAACCGGGCGCCGTCAAATGTCGCAATGCGGGTTGCCTGGGCTCCGGCTTCCTGCTCGACACGCGCGATTGCGGCGGCGATATCGTCCGCCGTGGCAGTGCTCTGGGCTCCGATGCCGATGGCGATCATGCCGTCACCCTGGGCTTGTGGCCGGCCCATTGTAAAACCGGCATCGCCGGACGCCAGCCGAAGCGTGCGCCCACCGCATCGGCGCGATCTATGCTGATGCGCGTCAACGTCCCGCCGAATTCCGCATGCGCAGCTAATAGCGCCGCTTCGGATTCAAGCGTGACGGCATTGATAACGATCCGTCCACCCGGCTTCAGCGCCGGCCAGCAGGCGGTAAGGGTCGCCATATCCTGCCCGCCACCGCCGATGAAAATCGCATCCGGAGCCGGCAGTTTTGCGAGGGCACCCGGTGCATCGCCGTGCCGCACATCAAGATGTGGGACGCCGAGGGCGATCGCGTTGCGGCTAGCGCGGGCGGCGCGCGTCTCATCCCGCTCAACGCCGATGGCTTTTGTCGAGGGATGCGATAGTAGCCATTCGATGGCGACCGAGCCGCTGCCGAGCCCGATGTCCCAAAGAAGTTCGCCGGCTTGCGGCGCCAGCGACGACAGCGTGATGGCGCGAATTTCCCGCTTCGTCAGCTGGCCGTCATTTTCGAACAGGTCGTCGGGTAAGCCGCTGACAAACGCAATGCTGCGCGCCTCAGGCCCCGCTACGATTTCAGCGGCGATGATGTTCAACGGATCGATGCCGTCGAGATTAAACCCTTCTGCCGTCATGCTGCGCCTGCGCTCGTGCGGACCGCCAAGCGCTTCGAGCACAGTAAGCTGCGTGCCGCCAAAGCCAGCGCCAGTGAGAAGCCCCGCGACCTCGCGTGGTGTATCTGCGTTCAGCGACAGCGCCAAAATGCGCCGTCCATCGTGCAGATGCCGGCGGATCAACGGCGTCAGCCCGCGCATGTTGAGGCCGAGTATCGCCGTGTCCTGCAGCGCCCATCCCATCCGGGCTGCGGCCAGCGACAGGCTTGAGGGCGCGGGAATGACCAGAATTTCATCGGACGAAATCGCCCGCGCCAGCGTTGCGCCCACGCCAAACCAGAACGGATCGCCCGACGCGAGCACGGCAACGGGGGTGCCGCGCCGGGCGATGATATCAGGGATCGTTGCGTCGAGCGGCGTGGACCACAGGCGCTGTTCGCCGCGCGTCGGTCCGAACAAATCCAAATGACGGCGGCCGCCAATCACGAAGTTAGCCGCTTCGACGGTCGCAATGGCGGCCGCGCTCATGCCTGCGCGCCCGTCTTCGCCAATGCCGATGATGGACAACCAGCGCCCGCTCATGTCATTGCCTCGTCCCATGAATGACGGATCGAGACAGAAGTTGCGCGTGCTCGTGCTCGGCGGCACGAGTGAAGCCAGCGTGCTCGCTGAGCGCCTTGCCGTTGACCGGCGTTTCGAGACCATCCTGTCGCTCGCCGGGCGTACCGCGCGGCCCAAACTCGTCCCCGTTGAGGTGCGGAGCGGCGGTTTTGGCGGCGTCGGCGGACTGGCCGCGTATCTCGCCGCACACACTATCGATGTCGTGCTCGACGCGACGCACCCGTTCGCAGCCCAGATCAGCGGCAACGCGATTCAGGCTTGTCAGCGTGCAAGTATTCCGCTGATCGCACTCGAAAGGCTGCCCTGGGAGGCTGTGACAGGCGATCGCTGGCAGCATCACAACACCGTCGAAGATGCGATCGCCGCATTGCCGGCGAACCCGCAGCGCATATTCTCCGGCCTCGGCAGGCTTTCGCTTGATGCGCTGAATGCCGCGCCCCAGCACCACTACGTCATCCGCATCATCGATCCCTTGGACGAAGCCCTGCCACTGCCGCACAGCACGCTCATCTTGGCGCGCGGACCGTTCGAGGCGGAGGACGACATCATACTTTTCCGCGCCCACGCAATCGAGGCCGTTCTGGCGAAGAACTCTGGCGGTAACGCGGCCGTTTCGAAAATCGACGCCGCCCGCGCGCTCGGTCTCACCGTGCACATGATCGCCCGGCCTGTGATCCCAGACCGGCCGGTCGTGCGCACGATCAACGATGCCTGGGATCGCCTGACAGCGCATCATGCATCCCCCGCAAAGCGCGGCGTGTAGACCCAAGCGCCGCCACCGGCGCGTGCAACCGTGCGGGTTGCGCTCGAGCCGATGAGCACCAGCGTCCGCATATCGACTGCCGCCAAATGCGCCTTGCCAAGCGTCGTGATCTCGATGTCCTCGTCGGGCCGTCCGACCGCGCGCGCAAAGACTACAATAGTCGCATGCGCGCAGCAGCCTTGAAGAAGCGCCAAAGCATTACCGATTTGTTCGGGTCTCGCCTTCGATGCCGGATTGTAGAGCGCGATGACGAAGCCGGCTTCGGCCGCGAGGCGCAGGCGCATCTCGATCATGTCCCACGGTTTCAAATTGTCCGAGAGCGAGATGGCGCAAAAATCGTGGCCCAGCGGCGCACCGATGCGGGCGGCGGCCGCGAGCATCGCCGTCACGCCGGGCTCGACGCGAATGTCGAGTGCCCGCCACGCTTTGGGCCCATGCTCGACGGTTTCGAAGACCGCCGCCGCCATGGCGAACACGCCGGGATCACCGCCCGAGACGATCGCCACGCGCCGGCCTTCAGCAGCGAGCGTCAAGGCACGCCCGGCCCGGTCCAACTCTTCGCGGTTGTCTGAGGCTTCGATGATTTGCCCGGAGCGCGGCGTGAGCCGGCTCGTATAGGCGGCGTAACCGAGTACGACATCGGCCTCGGCAACAGCGTCGCGCGCGGCGGGCGTGACCCAGCACTCAGGCCCCGGTCCGAGACCGGCAATTGTCAGGTAGCCAGTCATGTAATCCTCCGTCCGCGTCCGCCGGGAAGCAGGATGATCGAGAAATAGGGTGCAGGGGTATCGTTCAACGCGGCCAGCGGCATGACTTTTTCGCCGTGCATGGTGCCGCGTTCGACGTAGATCGCATCAGCGAGACGGCCGGTGTCACGCAATGCAGTTTTGATTTTCTCGAGATTGCGGCCGACTTTCATGATCACGGCCGCGTCCGTGTTTTTGAGACGTGCCGTCAGCTGATCGGCAGCAAGCGTTCCGGGCAGCACGGTCAGCACGTCGTCGCCATAGGTGATCGGCTGATCCGCCGCCGTCCAGCACCCAGACATGCCGGTGATGCCGGGGATCACCACGACACGGTGGCTTGGCCGGATGCGATCGTACATATGCAGAAACGATCCATAGAAAAACGGGTCGCCTTCGCACAACAGAGCGACATCCTGGCCGCCGTCGAGGGTGCGTTTGAGCGCCGTGGCACTGTCCGCATAGAACTCGCGTATGGCCGTGACATAGGCCTCGTCGCGAAAATCAATCTCCGTCGTCACCGGATAGTCGAAAGCGGCTTCGACCGCAGTCGCTGGCATGAGCGACGCCGCGATCGTGCGTGCATGCCCTGGCCGCCCGCGCTTGCGGAAATGCGCAATGACCGGCGCCGCTGCGATAATCCGGGCCGCTTTAAATGTTACAAGTTCAGGATCACCGGGGCCGAGCCCGACGCCGTACAGGATGCCACGCGTGCCGTTATTCATTCGGCCTCGCTTGCGAGCGCGTTGACGGCGGCGGCCGCCATGGCGCTGCCACCCTTGCGGCCCTTGATGATGGCGAACGGCACGCGGCCGTCGGCGGCAAGGGCATCTTTCGATTCTGCGGCGCCGACAAAACCGACCGGCATGCCGATGACCGCCGCAGGCTTCGGTGCTCCAGCATCAAGCATTTCGAACAGGCGGAACAGCGCGGTGGGCGCGTTGCCGATCACCACGACAGACCCCGCGAGGTGCGGTCTCCACAGCTCCATCGCTGCGGCGGTGCGGGTGTTGCCGATGTCTTTGGCCAGCTGCGGCACGCTGGCGTCGTCGAGCGTGCAGATGACCAGGTTGTTGGCCGTAAGCCGGGCGCGGGTAACGCCGTTGGCAACCATTTTAGCATCACAAAGGATCGGCGCGCCGCTTTTCAGAGCCGCAGCCGCGTCATGGGCGAACGTTTGCGAAAACACGATGTCAGGCGCGATATCGACCATGCCGCAGGCATGGATGATGCGCACGGCGACGCGTTCTTCGGCACTCGAGAAGCGCGCTAGATCAGCTTCTGCGCGAATGATCGCAAACGAGCGACTGTAGATCGCAGCGCCGTCGCGGATGTAGGCGTGGGTGCTCATGTCGCAGGCTTGGCAATTGTGTGCGCAGCTGCGGCGGCCAGTTCGCTGGGTGCAATTCGCGAGAGCGCGGCCGGCCCGTCGACGGTGCCGTTGCGCACGAGGTCGTAGTTGCCATCGCGGGCGACGAATGTCAGGGCGGCGGGTGTGCGGCGGGCGCACCCCTTTTGACATCCTGAAATGTGGATCTGGGGAACGCGCGCGCCCGCAGCAGCCAGGGCTGCAACGAGGCGCACGGCGTCGGCGCGTGTTGTCGTGGTGGCGTTGCGGCACGCGGGCGCCCCGGGGCAGACGTCCATCACCAATCGCGCGTCAGAGCCGTGTGTTATAAGTCCGAGACTTTCCGCACGCGCAATCAGTGCAGACGCCGCCGCTCTTTCACAAGCAGGAAAGACGAGTACGCGTGCCGGTGAAAGGCGCACGTCTGTGCATCCGGGCGCCGATGCGGCCTCGCAAAGCCTTAGTAGGTCAGCCGCGGAAATGCGGCCGAAGGGCAAGCCCACGCCAACGGCGAACGGGGCTGTCTCAGGTCCGAGCAGTCCAACGGAAATGTCTTGGTGTGCTGCCTTAGGCGGACTGTGGCCTGTTGGCTCGAGGTTCGCTGATAAAAAAATCGCAGAACTTCCCGCAACGGCTACCGCATCGCGCATGCGGCGCAGGTGCGAGTGCTGGGCAGTCAGCGTCAGAAATGCTGACGCAAGGCGGCTGATGCCGCTGAGTGCATCGCCAAAGCCAACGCGTGCAACGGTCCGCACTTCGCCGTCAAGCCAGATTGCGCACCACTCGTGCCCGGCCGCCGTGACGGTGATGTCCGCTGTTGTCTGGCTGCCGCCGTCAGCGGCACGGCCACTCAAACTGAAACCAAATTTACCGGGCAGGGCGTGAAGCTCGCGCCGCTCGGCCAAGAGCCGCTCGAGCTCAGTTGCAAGGGGCCGCATGTCTCTGCGATCCGGATCGAGCCCCGATAGTGGATCGACGACGACGTTGCGCACGGCCTCGGCAGCGGCGGCGCGATCGATGAGGCCTGCCGCGCCGAGCGCGACAATCGCATCCTCATAACTCGCGTTGCTCAAGCCGCGCAGTTGCAGGTTGGCGCGATTGGTCAGGTCGATCTCGCCCGAGCCGAAGCGCCCGGCGGCGTCCGCAATCGCCTTCAAAGCTTCGAGCTTGAACGCGCCCGCGCGTGGCTTTACTCGGACAAGCAGGCCATCGCCGGTCTGCATCGGCCGCAATGCGCCAGGACACCATCCCTTGCGCAAATCCTCCCGCGCTGTCATTCGGCGGCCTCGCGCGATGACGGCAGTGATGCGGCGGCTGCAACCGGTTCTGAACCTGCAAACACGTCGTTGCGGCGTGGCTGCCAGAGACCACGGGCAACGGCGTCGTCAAACCGCCGCCGCATGGCGTCAAGCGCCGCTGGATTTTCCCGCTCGACGAACGCCGCCACAGCGGGGTCACCGAGGTATGCCGCGTACAGCCGCTCGAAGCCACCCGAGTCGACGGCACGCGCCGTTGCCGCAAACGCGAAAGCTGCGTCGACGGTCGATGCCATTTCGGCTGCGCCCCTAAAGCCGTGCCGCATCTGGCCTGCGATCCAGCGCGGGCTGCTGGCGCGACCGTGAACGATGCGGGCGCATTCTTCATCGAGCGTGCGGATGCGTGGGTTTTCCGGCGCGCCGGTATCGCCATGATAGAGCGTCACGCGTGTGTTTCCGCTTGCGTGGGCTGCGGCAGCGAATCCACCTTCATGCGCCGCAAAATCGCCGCCAGTTAGTAGATCGATTTCGCGATGATCCTGGATATGCACGAACGCGTCGGCATCACGCACGCAGGTCTCGAATGCCGCGGCAGCGTGCGCCGAAGTGCCGCCGCGATAGGCTTGGCTTGACGCCGCGAGATAGCTGCGGCCCAAGCCATCTTGGCTGGTCCAGTCGCCACGATCGATGTGCGGCATCACGCCGGCGCCAAACGTGCCTTCGGCCGGACCGAAAATGCGGTCGAGTGCCACGTCAGCGCGCCCCGCGAGCGGGTTGTCCGTATTGTCTTCCTTGAGACCCGCGATGAGTTTCACGGCGGACTCGAACAGCGTCAACTGGGTTGCGAACAAATCGCGGAACAGCCCAGAAATGCGCAACGTCACGTCGACGCGCGGGCGGCCAAGTTCGGCAAGGGGGCTGGTCTCGACGCCAGCGACGCGGAACGACCGCTGGTCCCAAACCGGACGAACACCCAGCAGCGCCAGCGCCGTCGCCAATTCTTCGCCGCCGGTTCTGAGCGTGGCGCTGCCCCAAAGATCGAGCACGATGGCGCGCGGCCAGTCGCCATGATCGGAGACATAGCGATCGAGGATTGCGCCGGCCGCTCGTTGTCCGTTGGCCCAGGCTGTCGGCGTCGGAATGGCGCGCGGATCGACGCTGTAGAGATTGCGCCCCGCAGGCAGCACGTCACTGCGGCCGCGGCTCGGCGCACCGGCCGGGCCGGGTTCCACGAACCGCCCATCGAGCGCCCGCGTTAATCCCGTCAGCTCGGGCTCATCGAGCACATGCAACCCGTCACGGATACTCAGCTCTTTGACGTCGCACAGGAACGCGTCGATGCGGGTTAAGGCGTCAGCCTCACGCATGTCCAGCGTCAGGCCGCACGTCTCGGCTATGCCCGCGCGGATCGCTGCGCCGATGATGGATTTGGAGAGCGTGGCGCGGCGGCGCGGATCCAGACCTTCAGCCGATGAGAACTCATCGACAAGGCGCTCGACTTCGAGCAACGCATCCCCAAGCTCAGTCTCGATGAGCGGCGGCGGACGATGCCCGAGCGTGACGGCGGCGACGCGCCGCTTGGCCTGCGCCGCTTCACCCGGATCGTTGACGATGAAGGGATAGATCAGCGGCATCGGTCCGAGCACGGCTTGCGGCGCGCAAGCATCGCTCAAGGCGACGGCTTTACCCGGCAGCCATTCGAGCGTGCCGTGGGCGCCGAGATGAATGAGTGCGTTAATACCGGCGACATGGCGCAGCCACAAATAGAACGCGACATAGGCGTGCCGCGGCGGCGTTGCGGGGTCGTGATACTGCGCCTTGCGATCCGCCGCGCTGCCGCGCTCGGGCTGCAAGCAGACAAAGAGATGGCCCATGTCTGCCACATGAAACGCAAAGGCGCCGTGCCTGCACGCGGGGTCGCCGTCCGGCGTGCCCCAGGCTGCGATCACGCTGTCGCGGAACGCCTCGGGCAATTTGGAAAACAAGGCTTCATAATCGGCAATCGGCCATGTGATAGCGCGTTCAGGAGCAAGGCGCGCCGTCAGGTCACGCCGGTCGTGGGGCATGTCTTGAACCGCATAGCCGTCATCTCTGAGACGCTCGGCAATGCGAAGTGTGCTCTCCAATGCATCGAGGCCAACCGCGTGCGCGATCTGGTCGCGGCGGCCGGGATAGGTCGAGAGCATGAGCGCAATTTTTCGCGTGTTGCGCGGCGTCATGCGCAGCTGCGCCCAGGCTGCGGCAAGGTCCGCCACGTGTTTGATGCCAGCGTCAAATGCAACGTGCCGCACGAGTTCTGATCCTAGGCGCAAGTCAGCCGCGACGGCTTCCTTGAACGAAATAGCGCCAGCGAACAACCGCCCGTCGATCTCGGGCAAAACGACGTGCATCGCCAGATCAGCGGCGTTGAGACCGCGCGGCGATGCAGTCCAGGCGGCGCTCGGCGGGCCAACGAGGGCGACCTGAAGGATCGGGCAGTCTACGGCTTCCAGCGGTGATGTATCCTGACCATCACGCGCCGCGAACGCGGTGGCATTGAGAATGACGGATGGCGCGATCGAAGCCAGTTGGCGTTGCAGCCAGCGCGCCGCGTCCGGGTCCTTGAGGCTCGGCACAAAGAACGCGTGCGCTGCAAGTCCGCGCTGCTCGAGCGCGGCGCACAGGCTGTCGATAGGCGCCACGTCTCCGGCCAGAAGATGCGAGCGGTAGAACACAATCGCCGCGTCTCCCAATGCGCCCGTTGATTGCCCAGGAGTCCGAAAGAACCCGTAGCCGGCGAGGGGCTTTACCGCAGGAAATGCGTCAAAACTGCCACCTGCGCGCGCGAGCAGACCTTGCAGCGCCGCCCGCGTATTCTGTATTCCTCCGGCATCGAGCAGCGTTTCGAGTGCTTGCAAGTCTTCGGACGACACCGTTGACAGCGCCGCGAGCCGCATATCGGGCCGGCCATCGCCCGGTACGAACGCGAGTGCAATGCCAAGCTCACGGCAGCGGCGCGAGAGCTGCTCACCGCCGTAGCGCCAGTAATCTAGGCCGCCGAGAAGCCGCACGAGGACAGCTTTTGTACCGGGCAATGTGGCGTCGGCAAACAGATCGACCGACATCGGGTGCGTGAGGCGCACGAGATTGACCGCACGCAGGCTTGGCCGGTGTTGTTCAGGGCACAGCCGCCACGACGCGGCGACGGTCGCGAGATCGGAATCTGAAAACGACAGCACGACGATGTCAGCGGGCGCAAGGGCGAGATCGACGGGCCCAGCGGCCTCATCCAGATCCCGGCTCTCGCGCACCAGAAGATGCATCAGTCAGCCCCACTCAATGTCCGGCTGATGGCCGCACGGTCGAGACCCTTTTGGCCGATGACGACAAGCCGGCCGGTTCGCGGTTCACCCGCCGTCCAAGCGCGGTCGTAACGGCTATCGACGCGCTGACCGACACCTTGCAGCAAAAGCCGCATCGGCTTGCCATCGACGGCGGCAAAGCCTTTGACGCGCAGCACGTCGTGTTCGGCTGCGACCACTTTGGCGCGGGATACAAGATCACCCGGCGACGCCAGTTCGGTGATTTCGACGATAAAGCTCTCGAAATCATCGTGGTCGTGGCCGACTTCGTTGTCGTGGTGCGATGGCCGGCTCGCGAGATTGTCTTCGGCTGCAGCTGACAATCCAAGCAGCACGCCAGCCGGCACTTTGCCTTCGCGCGTTGCCACGATTTTGATGGCGCGCGGCACGCTGGCCTTGATCTCGTCAGCGACCTTCAGCGCCTCGTCTGTGCTCATCAAATCGGTCTTGTTGAGGACAACGAGATCGGCGCACAGAAGCTGATCTTCGTAAACTTCTTCGAGCGGGTTTTCATGGTCTATGGACGGGTCGTCCGCCCGCTGTGCTGCGATGCGTACTGGGTCGTCAGCGAAGCGGCCTGCAAGCACGGCAGGGCCATCGACCACCGTCACCACACCGTCGACTGTGACGCGCGAACGAATCTCCGGCCACTCAAATGCCTTCACCAGCGGCTTCGGCAAGGCGAGGCCCGAGGTCTCGATGATGATGTGCTCGGGCTGTGGCGTGCGCGACAGGAGCGCTTCGAGCGTCGGGATAAAATCATCGGCAACCGTGCAGCAGATGCAGCCGTTGGTCAGCTCGACAATATTTTCTTCCGGGCAGCTTTCGATACCGCAGGAGCGCAGGATCGCGCCATCGACGCCGATGTCGCCGAATTCGTTGACGATCAGCGCTAGCCGCCGGCCCCCGGCATTTTCGAGGACGTGACGCACCAGCGTCGTTTTTCCAGCTCCGAGAAATCCAGTGATAATCGTGACCGGGACTTTACGCGGGCTCATTCGGCGGGCTCCACAGGTGAAAAATTGAGCGGCGGGATGCGCGAAATCACGCCCTTGCGAAACGTTGCCGGGCGCTCTTTCCACGGCACGATGCCATTTTCGGTTGCTGCAAAGGCGCGGGCGACGGCGGCGACATCGTCACAGTGAGCAACATTGTCGAGATCGCCGACGACGTAGGTCCATTTGCCGTCGCCCGCGAGCGCGACCGTGCACGGCCGCTTGCAGACGGCGAGACACTCGACCGTCACGACGTCGATGGATGGATCATCGGACAGCAGCGCGCGTACGCGCTCCGCCAGCGCCGGCCCGGGATGATCAAATTGGTTTTCGTCAACGCCGGTCTGGCGCCGGCAGCTGATGCAGACAAAAACTGTGGCACGTGTGGCCATTGGAACTGATCCTGAGACGCGAGGCGGCAAGCCTTGGTTAGGCCAAGGCCTGAGGCTGCCCGAAACGCTTCCAAAAATATCCGGCCGTTGCGCCCACAAGCACCCACAGAACCGCATGAACGGCGAGCGACGTGGACGTGAAATGCCCTGCGACTTCCGCCGGGACTGTGCTGGAAAACGCCTGCGGGTGCGGTGCGCCAATGATATGCGGGAGTGCAATCAGCGCGATGCCAGCGATCAACGCCCAGTGATTTGGCGATCTGAACATCAGCCAAATTCCTGCAGCCGTCGCGGCAGCGGTGGCCATCCACCACGTCTGCCGCATCAAGAGATCTCCGGCGGCGCTGCCCGGAAGTTCTGGCGGCAAGCCGAGGCCCGGCGCGAGCCCTGTGGCGACGAATGCTCCAAGGCCCCAAAGTGCTGCCGATTTCGCGGTGATTTCAGCACCCGACGCTAGCATCGCCGCCAACAGCATCAAAGCAAAGCCGACGGCCGTGCCGACGGTTGCGAGGCTGGTGTATGCTGTGCGCTCTAGCCCGTCCGCAGGCGCCCACGGCTCAGCCTGAGATGCTACCGTTGCCGCATCGCCGTGAACCAAGATGAGCCGTGCTTCACCAGATGCGTTCCACGACGAATGCTCTTGTCCATCTGGCTTTTCAGCTGCTTTTTCATAGGTCTCGGCTTTGAGAATGAGCGGTGTCGTTGTCACGTGCTGCAGACCGGAAACCATAAGCCCGCTCAGCACGCCGGCCAAAAGGCCAACGCCCAAAATACGTGTCAGCATCGGCGCACCTCAATGACAGGGGAAAGCGAGCGAATGGCGCGTGTCGTGGGCTGCGTTATGCACCACGTCCGAATGCGCAAATCCCACCATGAACACGAGCCCCGCTCCAATGAGGAACGCGACGGCGCACATGATCCTCACGCTCGCCGATGGCAAAGCGATGGATGATGCTGAAGCTGATGCTAAAGAATTTTCTTGCATAGTTGCCTTTCTCCGCCCCTCCGGCGGATGTTGAATATGTTCGCGTGACGGCAGGTCTCCTGGCTCACGGGTCGCTGCATCCGGTCACCTTCCCAAGGCTTAAGCCTCAGAGGTATTTAGACAGTCTGCTTGCCGCTTACAGTTGCGGGGGCAGCTGTGGAATAGGGCCAAAGACCTTAGGCGTCTCAGAGCCCAGCACCACATTCCCATTGAACCCTCTTGCGAGGGACCGTCACCTCAACCGATAAGGGGCAGGGTCCCCCCCGTCAATCGCAAAGCACCCCTATTTGACCAGATGACCAGCGGCAATCTTCCTCGTTTAACCCTTGTCCTGGGCGGCGCTCGCTCCGGTAAGAGCACCCTTGCCGAAAGCCTGCTGACAGCGGGGCCCGGACCATGGGCCTATATCGCGACGGCGCAGGCCCATGACGACGAGATGCGCCAGCGCATCGCCGCCCATCAGGCCCGCCGTGCATCGGGGTGGGTGACGATCGAGGCGCCGGTGGCGTTGGCGGACGCTTTGACCGGAGTGGCCGCAGATCATCCCGCGCTCGTTGATTGTCTGACGCTTTGGCTGACAAACGTGATGCTTGGCGGCCATGACGTGGTGCAAGCAACGGGCGCGCTGATCGACGCCCTGTCGCGCCGCGATCACCCGTGTATCCTGGTATCGAACGAAGTCGGCCTCGGCATCGTGCCGGAAAATGCGCTAGCTCGCGCCTTTCGCGACGAAGCCGGGCGCCTCAATCAGCGCATTGCCACAGTCGCGGACAGCGTGCTGTTTGTCGCCGCCGGGCTGCCGATGACCTTGAAAGGATAAGCCGTGAGCGCGGAACAAGATCTGAGCCCGGAGGACGCCGGGCGCCACAAAGCCAAAATGGCCAAGCGCAAAGCCGTGCAGGATGCCGAGGTTGCCTCCAAGCAGATCGAAAAGGGCGTGCTTCTTGTCCATACTGGCTCCGGCAAAGGCAAATCGACGGCGGCGTTCGGTCTTGTTCTCCGCGCCCTCGGCCACGGCTGGCGCTGCGGCGTCGTCCAGTTCATCAAGGGCGCTTGGGCTACCGGCGAGAAGGACGCGCTGGCGCGCTTCGGCGACCAGATCTCGTGGCATACGATGGGCGAAGGTTTTACCTGGGAAACGCAGGACAAGACGCGGGACATCGCTGCGGCACGGCGCGCTTTTAACAAGGCCAAGGAGCTGATGGCGGATCCGTCGATCCGGCTGTTGATCCTGGATGAACTCAACATTGCGCTGCGCTATGATTATCTGCCTTTGAACGAGGTGATCGAGACGCTGCGCACCCGGCGCCACGATCTGCACGTCGTGGTTACGGGCCGCAACGCCAAGCCCGAGCTGATTGCGCTGGCCGATGGCGTCACCGAAATGGCCGCGGTCAAGCATCATTTTTCGGCCGGCGTTAAAGCCCAAGCCGGAATTGAGTTTTAATCTCATGACCGCACGCGCCCTGATGTTCATGGGAACCGGCTCGGATGTCGGCAAGTCGCTGATCGTCGCTGGGTTGTGCCGCCTGCTGTCGAACCGCGGCTTCAGCGTTGCGCCGTTCAAACCGCAGAACATGTCGAACAATGCGGCGGTTACGGCAGATGGCGGCGAAATTGGTCGTGCGCAAGCCCTCCAGGCCCGCGCTTGCCGGCTCGCGCCATCGGTGCACATGAACCCCGTGCTCTTGAAGCCGCAAAGCGAAACCGGTGCACAAATCATTGTCCAAGGACGCATGATTGGGTCGGCGAGGGCCCGTGATTTCCAGACGATGAAACTGCAGCTGATGCCGTCAGTCCTCGAGAGTTTTGCGCATCTCAAGGCGTTCGCCGGTATCGTGCTGATCGAAGGCGCGGGAAGTGCGTCGGAAATCAATCTGCGCGCTCATGACATCGCCAATATGGGCTTTGCTCGCGCAGCCGATGTGCCGGTGATCTTGATCGGCGACATTGACCGCGGCGGCGTCATCGCCAGCCTCGTTGGCACCAAGCATGTCGTCGCGCCGGACGATGCGGCGATGATCCGCGGCTTTCTGGTCAACAAAATGCGCGGCGACGCGACGCTTTTTGCAGATGGCATGCAGGCGATTGCATCCATGACCGGATGGCAGGCGCTGGGGCTTATTCCATTTTTCAACGAAGCGATGAAACTTCCGGCGGAAGATGCGCTCGGCCTTCGCGATCTGGCAAAGCTGAAACCCGGCAATGGCCGATTGCGCATCGCCGTGCCGCTGCTGCCGCGGATATCAAATTTCGATGACCTCGATCCGTTGCGCAACGAGCCCGATGTTGCAATCGAACTTATTGAGCCGGGCCGCGCCCTCCCGCGGGATGCCGGTCTCATTCTGCTCCCGGGTTCTAAAAGTACGATCGATGATCTCGGCGCGCTGCGCGCAAGCGGCTGGGATATCGATCTCAAAGCCCATGTGCGTCAGGGCGGCCGCGTGCTTGGTCTCTGCGGCGGTTACCAGATGCTCGGAAAAACCATCGCCGATCCGCATGGCATCGAAGGCGCACCGCGGACGGTCGAAGGCCTTGGACTTCTCGACGTTGAGACGACGTTTGGACGCGAAAAAACTCTTGTCGAAGTTTCGGGCACGCTTGCTCAGTCGGGCGCTGCCTTCAAAGGTTACGAAATGCACGTCGGTCACACGTCCGGCCCAGATACCGTTCGGCCAATCGTGCGTTTTGCCGACAGCCGGGTTGATGGAGCGACTTCGTCAGACGGCTGCGTGTCGGGGTGTTACGTCCACGGCCTGTTCGCCAGCGATGCGGCCCGCGTGGCATGTCTCAGCAGTTTTGGCGTGGCATCGTCAGGTGAGAGCTACGAGACGATGATCGACGCGGTCTTGGATCGTCTCGCCGATCACTTGGCACAGTACATCGACATCGAAGCACTTCTTAACCTGGCGCGATAAGCCAACATGCGGCAATTATTGCGAGCATCAAAACCCACGCCACCGCCGCAAGTTTGACGGCGCGACGAATATCATTGGCCGTCGCCTCGCGCCGCCCGTCACCCATATAGGCGTCACCGACAAGCACGCCATCATAAGTCCGCGGCCCGGCGAGTTTTAAATCCAGCGCCCCGGCCATGGCGCTTTCCGGCCATCCGGCGTTGGGGGAACGATGTTTGGCTGCATCGCGTCCCATGGCCGTAAGAGCGGCGCGCGGCGATGCGCCAGGCATCAGCGCCGCAGCCAGTGCAAACAGTACGCCTGTAAAGCGCGACGCCGGTAAATTGACGAGGTCATCCAACCGCGCGGCTGCCCAGCCAAAGGCTTCATGACGTTGTGTGCGGTGGCCGATCATGCTGTCGGCGGTGTTGATCACTTTGTACGCGACGATGCCTGGCAGGCCGAGCACTGCGAACCAGAACACTGGCGCAACGACGCCATCAGACGCGTTTTCAGCCAGGCTCTCGATCGCGGCCCGCGCCACGCTAGGCTCATCGAGCGACAGCGGATCGCGCCCAACTATTTTTGCAACCGCCTGCTGCCCGCCCGCAAGCCCCTGCGTTTCAAGTGCTACCGCGACCTCGTGGACGTGATCGTAAAGGCTGCGGCTGGCGATCAGTGTGCTGGCGATGACGGCTAAGCCTATCGCCCCTAGCCACGATCCTGAAAGGCTCTGCTGCACCAAAACAGTGACGCCAACTGGAACGGCGATGAGCACCGCGAGCGTCAGCACACCCGTTGCGCGGCGGACCTGCGGGTTCCAGTCCGTGCGATTAAACTTGGCATCGAAAAACGCTATGCCTGCACCCATCCAGGTGACGGGATGGCCGATCCTCCGGTAGAGCCCATCCGGATAACCAAATAGCGCCTCGGCCAAGAGCGCGAGTATGAGAACCATCAAGGTCGTCTGAACCGCCATTAGGCTCTCATGGCTTGACGCGTTCGGATAGCGCGTCCGCGGCCGCCGGCATCAGAATGCCGGGCAGGACCTCGCGCAGCGCTTCTCCGATCATGACAAGTACCGGTCCGTCAATCTCGGCGGTATGGAGTTGTTTTGCGATTTCGCCGACCGACGATCGCAGCACCCATTCATCCGGCCGCGTCGCATTGGCGACAGCGAGCGCCGGTGTTGCCGGATCGAGGCCGTGCTTCATCGCGATGTCCGTCAGCTCTGGCAGCGTGCGTTTTGGCATGTAGACGATGGTCGTTGCGGCTGCGTCAGCCACCGCCGACCAGTCGATATCGGGTGGCAGGCGCCCATGGCGATCGTGCGCCGTGATGAATTGCAATCGCCGCGCGTGATCGCGATGTGTCAATGATACGCCCAACCGCGCCGCGGCCCCTTGCGCCGACGTTATGCCCGGCACGACTTCGATGGCGATACCCGCGAGCCGGCAGGCTGCGATCTCTTCCCCGGCGCGGCCAAAGATCAGCGGATCGCCGGACTTGAGGCGCACGACGTTAAGGCCCTTTTGCGCCAGTTCAACGAGCATGGCGTTGATGTCGGGTTGCTTGCAGGATTGCCGGTAGCCGCGCTTGCCGACGTCGATCAATTCAGCGCCGGGCCACACGAGATCGAGGATCGGCTTGGCGACGAGGTCGTCAAAAAGGACGGCGTCGGCGGTCTGCAATGCGCGAACCGCGCGCACAGTCAGCAAGTCCGGATCGCCAGGCCCGGCACCGACCAGGGCCACGGACCCCTTGCCTGTTGTCTGTGGCCGGCTATTCGCTTGATAAGCATCAGCCGTCAGCTCGCGAAAGCGCGTTTCGAACGCCGTGCGGCTCTGCCAGCCATGGCGCTCGAGCTCGGGATCAAGGTGCTCCTCTTCCGGCCAGCCGAGCAGAAGATAGCCGACGAGCTTCCAAGAGGCGGGAACGTCGAGCGTTTGGCAGATCGCCTGCGGATCGAGGATCGAGACCCAGCCGAGTCCAAGCCCGGCGTCGCGCGCCGCCAGCCACAGCACCGTAATCATGCAGACGCAGGATTGATCGAGAGTTTCAGGCATGGTCTGCTTGCCGAGGCCGTGGCCTTGCGCTGTGCCGTGGTCGCAAAACACGGCGAGATGCACGGGCGCAGCATCGAAGCCGGCAAGCTTGAGCGTCGCGTAGTTTGCCGCCTGTTCGCCACAGTAGATTTCGGCCGAGCGCGCGCGTGCGGTTTCGAAATTGCCACGAACCGCGCGGCGTGCGTCGGAGCTTGTCACGCTGAGGATGCGCCACGGTTGGCTGTTGCCGACGGAGGGCGCGAGATCCGCGAGACGCAGCACGCGATCTAGCAGCGCGTCCGGCACGGCATCAGTCCGGAAACGGCGGACATCGCGCCGCCACCGCACCAGCGTCTCCAACGGTGACGCCGCGCTTGCGCGTTCGCTGGGGTCGCGGTCCTCGGCAGTTGTTCCGCGTGTCTCCGGGTCTGGTCCGCGTGTGCTCATGTCCTCAACTTCGGGCCGGTCGTTCGAGTGGGTGCGTCCGCGCCGCCGGAGCACGCTAAGGCATCGGTGAGTCTTAGGTGAGGATAGCCGGTGCGTCGACAAATCCCACCAGCCGCCATTTGCCGCTGTGTGCGCAAGCATTCGCCAAAATTTCGGGCGGCCTCGAATATTTTTGCCGTGCGTTGAGCTTCACCACCTCTGCACGTTTCTACAAGATCGCAGTTTTTAACTGCAATCTGCGCAGTAAAATAAAATATAAATCTGTAAAATACTTTTATGCTCATCTGCTTGCCAATATTACGAGTATTTATCTGTCGAATTTTGGCCACGTGCGAGGGCGTTATTGAACCGGTATTTGGTTTTATTCAGTGTAATCTACGATCTGGGGATAGAAGGTTCAATACAAACAGCTTGGGGGCTGCATGCTTGGTTCTTGCTTTCGCATCCGTCTCGTCATTCGCCATCGCCGCCGGGGTCGGCAAAAAGCCGCCGCCCGCAGCCGCGAGGGAGACGCAAGCCTCGTCGTATGCAAGTCCAGGCATTTGGACCGGCATCTACGCGGGCGTCTCAGCGGGCTACGCACTGGGGAATTTCATGCCGTACATGACGGCAGGCTTAGCTTTCTCTGACATCGAGAACGCCGGTGCCAATCCACGCGCGGGCCTGAGCTACAAGGTTTAGGCTGTGTACTCAATTAATCCTAGCACCGGAACGCGAACAGTGATTCAAGATTCGAAACATCGGAGCTTGGATCATGCGCTACGATCTCACGGACTTCGAGTGGAGCGTTATCGAACCGGTGCTGCCGACAGGCAAGC
>JANNEP010000008.1:0-81961 GCA_031378895.1 Hyphomicrobium sp. | reverse complement strand
GTGCTGAGCGCAACGACGACGCAACCGTTGGCGCCCGATGGAATGAGCATGACCTGGGCGTTGGCGGCGTTTTGCAGGATCGGGATGCCGGCCAGATCGCCGAGCAGTTTGCCCTTTTCCAGAACCTGGGTCTGGATTTTGCTGCAGGCATCCTGAGTCGGGATGATCTGCAACGCGGCGGCGTCGCACTTGCCGTTTGCCGTCGGCGCTGAGAACACGCCGCTGATGCCGTTGGTTGCGCCCGAGTTCGGTGCCAGCTTCTGGCCGATCATCGACACCGAGAAGCGGTTGTCGGGCTGCTTGGAATGCCAGGTCGAGGCAGCGGCGTATTCAGTGCCAAACATCGTCGCCTGGCCGACGGCCTTGGCGATCTGCAGGCAGCTTTTAACGCCAGCCTTCTGCAGCTGCTCCAAGGTTTGGATCTCAGCCGCCGCCCCGCTTGCCGCTGGGCCCGCAGCCGGTAAGGCAGCAGGCGATGCCGCTGGCTTGGCCGCTGGCTCGGCCGATTTCGAGAACCAGCCGCTGCCGCTGTCTGATTTTTTAGGATCAGCGGCTTTGGGGTCAGCGGCGTGGGCCGCGCTGATCGCAAGGATCGCGAAAGCCGCGGCACCCGCTGCGAGCGGCATGCTTGCCCGTGACATAGTAAATGATTTTGACATGCAATTTTTCCCTTCTGTCCCGACTTGTTCCGGTCGGCGTAAATACAATTAAGGGTTGATACACTTTCAAGTTGTGATTCGAAAAATAGCAACTCATAGTGTGGATAAGCGGTTGTCCAACAGTTTTAGAGCATCCTTAGGGCGAGATTGGCGGTCGCAAAATCAATAGAAATCCGCAGAAAACGAAGGTCTTTTTTGTTCGTTCGCGCAAGGGCTGTATATTTTGTGAATAAAACACAACCAGAGATTGTTCACTCAAGCGAATCAATTTACTCAACCAAAGATTGATATTTTCATCTATGGGGGCATTGATGACTCGCGAGCGCACAACGACCGCAGCGGCTGCAAACCGTTCCAACGACAACGATGGCAAGGACACGCGGTCTGCAAAACTCTCGCTCAAGCGGTGCCCGGT
Organism: Hyphomicrobium sp.; assembly: GCA_031378895.1. GTDB lineage: Bacteria > Pseudomonadota > Alphaproteobacteria > Rhizobiales > Hyphomicrobiaceae > Hyphomicrobium_B. The sequence continues at coordinate 80,887 of JANNEP010000008.1, read as the reverse complement.
CCCCAGTTCGCAGCACGGCCCGCAAGACATCATGCAAGACAGAAACGCGGGCTGGACTGTTCGCCGCCGTGTCGCAGCGATCCTACGCCAAGCCTTCCGCTTCGTCTTCATGGGCCGCCAGCGTTCGCTCGGACGCCTCTCCGGCGGCGGCGCGGTCGTGACGGCGCTGCTGGCGGCGATGCTTGGCGGGGCCGGCGTCAGCGCGATCCTGTTGAGATATGGCTTTGCCAGCCGCCGCGCGGCCGCGGCCTCTGTCATCACGGCATTGGCCTACGCCAGCGGATTGTTGCTGCCCGTGCACACGGCTTACGCCGCCTCAGTTGGCAATTCCAGCGGATGGCAAACCAGCAATGGCGGCACGATCAATACAACAAGTGGCACCTTTGGCGTTCCGGTTCAGGCCAGCGATCACGGCGTCGTAATGCAAGGCAACGATGACTGTATTGGACTCTCCTCTGCTTTCGCAACTGGCAGTGCTGCCGCCAATTCATGGTTAACCACCTTGACAGCGCAAACAACATTGGCGGCATTTGGCAGCAACTACAACAATAGTTCGGCCGCAGGCGGCTTGGTCAACGGATCCCCGGGAAGCGGAGCCATGGCTACAGCGGCGAACAGTACGGCCATGGCTTCTGGCTACGGGTCGCTGTCGGCGGGCTGCGCCAATCAGGCTCAAGGCCTGGGCAGCACCGCCATGGGTGTGAATAATATGGCGACAGGCTCGGCCAGCACCGCCATCGGCATTGGCAACACCGCCTCGGGGGCGGGTTCAACCGCGATAGGAGCTTATGATTTAGCCACCGGGAAGGGCAGCTTTGCCGCAGGAATAGGCGCACAAGCCACAGCCGATCGAACCATCTCCATGGGTTACGGCGGTGACGGCACGCCGGCCAACAGCACAATTGCATCGGCAATTGGCGCCGTTGCCATCGGCGGCAACGCCACCAAAGGCGCGCAGGCGGGGGCATTCGATTCGATCGCCATCGGCGGGCAGTCGTCAGTCGTCGCGGCCGCAACATCTGGTATCGCCATTGGTAAGAGCGCGGCGGCCAGCGCCGGCGCGAATGCGGCGGCGATCGGCGTCAGTTCCGTGGCGTCAGCCGCGAATGCCACTGCGATAGGCCCGGTCTCGAAAGCAACGGCTGCGGGCGCAACTGCCATCGGCGGCAATGCTACGGCGGGTGCCAATGCGTTCGCAGCCGACGCCATCGCCATCGGCGGTCAGTCGGTTGCGTCCGGTACAAACGCTGTTGCAGTTGGCGTAACCGCGACGGCTTCCAGCAACAATACAGTGGCTATCGGCAGCGGATCGACTGCGAGCGGCGCCAATGGTGCAATCGCCATGGGCAGCGCGCAAGCGACCAACATAGGTTCTATCGCAATCGGTGCATCCGGTACTTTTGCAGCTGTTGCTAAGTCTTCGGGGCAGGATGCGTTGGCCGTCGGTAACGGAACGGCCGCTTCGGCGCAGGCAGCAACAGCATTGGGCGTCAATGCCAACGCCACCGGAACTTTTGCGGTCGCTGTCGGCGCGTCAGATGCCTTCAACGCAAATGGTGTCGCGGTCGGCAACGGTGCTGTCGCGGGCGTGTCTGGCGGCACGGTTACTGGCGACACGGCCATCGGCAGATCAGCCAAGGCCACCGGCGGCAATGCCTTCGCAGGCGGCGCCGCAGCGCAGGCGTCCGGCGCAGGTTCGACTGCGCTCGGCGGTAACGCCACGGCGGGCGCCAAAGCCTCCGCCTCCGACGCGATCGCCATCGGCGGGCAGTCAGCTGCGTCGAGCGCAGGCGCGGTAGCGATCGGTCTGCAGGCCGTCGCCAAGGGCGGTCAGGCTGTTTCGATCGGCGTCGGCAATATAGCGGACGGCGATGGTGCGGTCGCCATCGGCGATCCCAACGTTGCGACGGGCGCTGGCGCGTTAGCGCTTGGCAAGGACAATACCGCGACGGGCAAAGGTGCAGTCGCGCTTGGCAATACAAACTCGGCCATTGGTCAGGGCGCGGTCGCTATCGGCTCGACGTCCAATGCATCTGGTCAGGGCTCTGTCGCGCTCGGCAACAGTGCGAGTGCGAAGGTCTCCAGCTCTGTCGCGATTGGTGATGGTGCAACCGCAACGTTCAGCAAGGACGTGGCGCTAGGTGCTGGCACGGTATCGGTCGCGCCAACATCGACCACGGTCTTTACAACGCCAAACGCCATTGTCACCGGTAAAACGTTCTCGATCGCGCTTGCACCGAGCAACGGCATCGTCGCGGTGGGCGCACGGCAAGTCCAAGGGGTCGCCGATGGTGAAATTCAGCCGGGCTCAACCGATGCCGTCAACGGCAACCAGATTTACAATATAGCAACCGGGCTCAACACCAATACAAGCAACCTCGGCACCAACGCAGCCGCGGCCTTTGGTGGCGCAGCAGCGTACAACACCTCAACCGGCGCCTGGACCGCGCCGAGCTACACGATCGGCGCGACGACCTACAACAATGTCGGCGCAGCGCTGGCAGCCGTGAACTCGACCGGCATCAAGTATTTCCACGCCAATTCGACGTTGGCAGATTCTGTTGCGACGGGCACAGACAGCGTCGCCGTCGGCCCGCTCGCCACAGCAGCCGGAACGAGTGCCGTCGCCCAAGGCAAAGGTGCGTCGGCCAGTGGCAACCTGAGTTCTGCTTTGGGGACTGGCACAACCGCTTCGGGTGTAAACTCGACGGCTGTGGGTGACGGCGCAACCGCAGCAGGTATCAACAGTGTCGCCCTTGGCGCATTGGCAAACGCCGGTGGCGCTGGCAACGGCATCGCAATAGGTCCATCAGCAAACGCCAGCGGCGGATCATCAACCGCTCTGGGCGGTAATTCCAAGTCGACAGCAACATTCTCCATGGCATTGGGTGATGGCGCCCAAGCTACCGCGAATTCTGCGGTTGCGATTGGCCCTGGCGCAACCACTTCGCTCGCCAACTCGGTTGCCCTCGGCTCGGGCTCAACGGCATCGGCTGTAACAGCGACGACTGGGTATACAACCGCCAACGCCGTCGTCACCGGCAAGACCTTCGCCATCAATCAGGCCCCAACAAATGGCGTCGTCGCTGTCGGCAACCGCCAAATCCAGGGTGTTGCCGACGGCGAAGTTTCGGCGGCTTCGACCAACGCGATCAACGGCTCTCAGCTTTACAACGTCGCGACCGGCATCAACACCAACGTCAACAACCTCGGCACCAACGCCGCCGCGGCGTTCGGTGGTGCAGCGGCCTACAACACCACGACCGGCGCCTGGACCGCGCCGGCCTACACCATCGGTGCGACGACCTATAATGATGTCGGCAGTGCTTTGGCGGCACTGAATACAGCCTCGGGCAAGACTAAATACTTCAACGCAACATCGACGCTGGCCGACTCTGTTGCGACAGGCACGGATAGCGTTGCGATTGGACCGCTCGCCGTTTCGAGTGTTGCCAATGGCGTTTCGATCGGCAACGGCGCGACGGCGACGAACAAGAACGACGTTGCACTCGGCTCTGGCTCCGTCACCGCTGCACCCAACGCCGGCGCGTACACGATCAATGGAGGCACGGCGGCGGCGACCACGGTCGCGTCAGTTGTGTCGGTCGGTGCGGCCGGCAAGGAACGCCAGCTGACCAACGTCGGCGCGGGCGTCGTGTCAGCGACCAGCACAGACGCGATCAACGGATCGCAACTGTTAACAGTCGCAACAGCTGTCAACAATCTCGGCGCGTCCACCGCGGCGGCGCTTGGCGGCGGCATTGTGCTAAACTCGGATGGTACGACCAAAGTGTCGCCGACGTACACGGTCGATGGCACAGGTTACGGCAACGTCGGTGCGGCTATCGCCGCGTTGGATGCAGCGGGCAGCGCGGCGATCGCGACCAACAACACGTCGCTCTTGCCGAACCCGTTGGCGACCGGCACGGACGCAACCGCGATCTCTCCGGGTGCTGTTGCATCTGGCGCGGATTCATTTGCGGCGGGCAAGAACTCGGAAGCGTCGGGTGCGCAGGCAACGGCGATGGGTCCGGGGTCCAAGGCTTCTGGTGATCAGGCCATTGCCCTCGGCAATGGCGCGCAAGCAACGGGTACGTCCTCCACAGCCGTCGGTGACAACGCTCAGGCGACGGCGGCGGATGCAACGGCTCTTGGCCAAAACACGGTCGCGTCCGGCTCCAAGAGCACGGCAACGGGTTTTGGCGCGACGGCGACTGGAACATCATCGGCGGCGCTCGGTGACAGCGCCTCGTCCACCGGCAACAACTCGGTCGCGCTCGGCGCAGGCTCAACCGACGGCGGCAAGGCCAACGTCGTCTCCATCGGCGCCGTCGGCGCGGAACGCATGTTGATCAACGTCGCGCCGGGCGCCATCTCGGCGGCCTCGACCGACGGCATCAACGGCAGCCAGATTTACGCCAACCAGGCGTCCGTTGCGGCAGCGCTCGGTGGCGGCGCGGCAGTGCTGCCGAACGGCACGATCTCGGCACCGAGCTACGTCATCGGCGGCACGACCTACAATGATGCAGGCAATGCCTTCTCGGCGCTCGATACCGCGGTGTTCGGCGGCGGCGGCATCAAGTACTTCCACGCCAACTCGGTTCTCGCCGACAGCAAGGCAACCGGAACGAACTCGGTTGCCATCGGTCCGAATGCGGTAGCCACCAACGCCAACGACGTCGCGCTTGGCGCAGGCTCCGTCACGGCGGCGCCGAACGCCGGCGCCTACACGATCAACGGCGGCACGGCGGCAGCAACAACAGCAGCGGCTGTCTTGTCTGTCGGCAGCGCGGGCAAGGAACGCCAGATCACCAACGTCGCGGCGGGCGTTGTCTCGGCAACATCAACGGATGCGATCAACGGCTCACAGCTGTTCTTGACATCGACCGCGGTCAATAATCTCGGCGCTGGGACCATCGCGGCGCTCGGCGGTGGTGCATCGGTTGCAGCTGATGGCACGGTGACGGCACCGTCATACACGATCGGCAAGACGGCCTACAACGACGTCGGCAGTGCGCTTGGAGCTTTGAACACGGGCCTCGGCGCAGCGATCGCGACCAACAACACGTCGCTCTTGCCGAACCCGGTCGCGACCGGAACAGACTCGACCGCGATCTCTCCGGGTGCGGTGGCGTCGGGTGCGGATTCACTTGCGGCGGGCAAGAACTCGGAAGCCTCCGGCGCGCAGGCAACTTCCATAGGTCCGGGGTCCAAGGCGTCTGGTGATCAGGCCATTGCCCTCGGCAACGGCGCGCAGGCCACAGGAACATCGAGCACGGCCGTTGGTGATAACGCGCAAGCAACAGCCGCCGATGCCACGGCGCTCGGCCAGGATACGGTCGCAAGTGGCAAGCAAGCGACGGCCTCGGGCTTTGGCGCACAGGCAACGGCGGACAACGCGCTTGCGTCTGGCAGCAACGCCACAGCTTCCGGTACCGGCGCAACGGCGCTCGGCAACGGCACGACCGCGTCAGGCGCACAATCGGCTGCGATTGGGGACGGCTCGACCGCATCCGGCGCGCAGTCGGCGGCACTTGGTGCTGGCTCTAAGGCTTCGGGTGATCAAGCGGTTGCGCTCGGCAATGGCGCCCAGGCGACCGGCACATCGAGCACGGCCGTTGGTGATAACGCTCAGGCTTTGGCAGTTGACGCAACCGCACTCGGCCAGAACACGGTCGCATCGGGTAAGCAAGCGACGGCATCAGGCTTCGGTGCCCAGGCAACAGCGGACAACGCGCTGGCGTCTGGCAGCAACGCCAAAGCCTCTGGCATAGGCGCCACGGCGCTTGGCAATAACACAACAGCGTCTGGCACGTCGGCGGTCGCCGTCGGTGATGGCGCGTCTTCAACGGGCGCGAACTCGGTGGCGCTGGGTGCTGGGTCGACCGACGGCGGCAAGGCCAACGTCGTCTCCATCGGCGCCGTCGGCGCGGAACGCATGTTGATCAACGTCGCACCGGGCGCCATCTCGGCGGCCTCGACCGATGGCATCAATGGCGGACAGATATTCGCCAACCAGGCGTCCGTTGCGGCAGCGCTCGGCGGCGGTGCGGCCGTCAACCCGGATGGCACGATCGCGTCGCCAGCCTACGTCATCGGCGGCAATACCTACAACAACACCGGATCGGCGCTGTCGGCGATCGACACCGCTGTCTTTGGCGGCGGCGGCATCAAGTACTTCCACACCAACTCAACGCTGGCGGACTCAGCTCCGCTCGGCACCGACGCCGTCGCCATTGGACCGGTAGGCACAGCCTCTGGAAATGCGTCCTTCGCGGGCGGAAAGAACGCGTCGTCCACGGGTGCAAGCTCGGTAGCTTTGGGAGACGGGGCCTCGGCCGTCACCGATGGTGCGGTCGCGATTGGCCAAAATGCCGTGGCTCAGGGCGGCAAGGCGACATCGATCGGCGTCGGCAATACAGCGACTGGCAATGGCGCCGTTGCGATCGGCGACCCCAACACCGCTACTGGGACAGGTGCCCTGGCAATCGGCGCGGATAACTCCGCGACCGGTCAGGGCGCAGTGGCTCAGGGCAATGCCAACACGGCGACGGGTCAAGGCTCGGTTGCGCTCGGTAACGCTTCGACTGCCGCAGGCGCGGGCTCTCTGGCCTTCGGTGATGCCGCATCGGCAACGAATGCCGGCGATGTCGCGCTCGGTTCGGGCTCCGTGACGGCGGCGCCAAACAAGGGTGCGTTCACACTCAACGGCGGCACGGCGGCGGGCACGGGCCCGGTGTCGGTTGTCTCCGTCGGCGCGGCAGGTGCCGAGCGGCAACTCAACAATCTTGCGGCAGGCGTTGTCTCCGCGACATCAACGGCTCGCAGCTTTATCTGACGGCGACTGCTGTGAATAATCTGGGTGCCGGTACTGTTGCAGCACTTGGCGGGGGCGCAGCCGTCGCGCCCGATGGTACGGTGACGGCGCCGAGCTACACCATCGGCAAGACGGCCTACAACGATGCCGGCAGTGCGTTTGCGGCGCTTAACACAGCGCTCGGCGCAGGCATCGCCACCAACAACACGTCGGCGTTACCAAACCCGATGGCGACCGGAACGGACTCGACGGCGGTTTCTCCTGGTGCGGTCGCCTCCGGCGCGGATTCGTTCGCTGCGGGCAAGAACGCCACAGCTTCAGGCGCGCAATCGACAGCGCTCGGCAACGGTGCCCAGGCGACGGCAACGTCCAGCACGGCCGTGGGTGATGGGGCCGCTGCAACAGCGGCAGACTCGACCGCTCTCGGTCAGAATACCAAGGCCTCGGGTACGAACAGTACGGCGTCCGGCTTCGGTGCGACGGCTTCGGGCGACAAGTCGCTGGCGTCAGGCAATGGCGCGGTCGCGTCCGGTGTATCGGCGACGGCGTCGGGTGATGGCGCGATCGCCAGCGGCGACAAATCCATCGCACTCGGCTCAGGGGCCAAGGCAACCGCATCGTCGACCACGGCACTCGGCGACAATGCGCAAGCAACGGCGGCTGATGCGACCGCTCTCGGCCAGAACACGGTCGCTTCGGGCGCCAACAGCACCGCATCCGGCTTTGGGGCGACGGCCTCCGGCAAGGGGGCACTCGCCTCGGGCAATGGCGCCAAGGCATCCGGAACTACGGCAGTTGCTCTCGGTGATAGCGCTGCGGCGACTGGAGCCAATTCGGTTGCACTCGGTGCGGGCTCGACGGATGGCGGACAATCGAACGTGGTGTCGTTTGGCGCGCCAGGTGCCGAGCGAAAGTTGATCAACGTTGCGCCTGCGGCTTTAACGGCAACGTCAACAGATGCCGTGAACGGTAGCCAGCTCTTTGCGACGAACCAGAAGCTTGCGAGCCTTGGATCCGATCTCAACCGCGCCTTCAAAGAAATCGACAAGACGACGGCCGGCGTTGCCATTGCCATGGCTTTGGGCGGCCTGACGATGCCGGACAACAAGACCTTCGCTGTATCTGCGAGCGCCGGCTTCTTTGCCGACAAGCAGGCCTTCGCGGCACAAGCTGCTGTCCGCCTCGATGCCAATTGGGTTGTGAACGGCGGCATCGGCTTTGCCGGCGACGGCGGCGAAGTCGGCGGACGTGTCGGCATTACAGCCGCGTGGTGACATTGGCTGGCCCGCTTTGGGCTTCAAAATGCGTGAGGGCGGCGATCTGGCCTCACAGGTGTTAGCAAGTGGATGTAAAAGATGATGCGGCAGCTCGGCCGAAGCGTGCGACCGGTGTGCGTGATGACGGGATTGGTTGTGTTCGCGCCGGGCGTCAGGGCGCAATCTCTAAGCTTTGGGCAGAACCTGCCACAAATGGCCGGGACAGCGCCAACCCGGCTTGAGCCCGCGGCTCCAGTCCAACCGCGCTTGGCCGTGCCGCAAGCCGAAGAACTTCTCGGTCTCATTCGCTCGACAGTCATCGCGCTCAACCAAGCCAATCAGACCGGCAACTACACAGTGCTGCGCGACCTCGCTGCTCCCGACTTCCGCAACGGCAACGATGCCGCCCGGCTGGGTGCGATTTTCCAGGTTTTGCGTGAGCAAGCCATCGATCTGACGCCGCTGCTGCAGATTTCACCCGAAGTGACGGAGGCGCCGGCCATCACTCAAAAGGGCTTGCTACGCCTCGCCGGATTTTTTCCAACGCAACCACTGCGCGTCAATTTTGATTTGTCGTTCCAGTATTGGGAGACCCGCTGGCGGCCGTATACGATCAGCGTCTACCTGGCGCGGCTCGAGGCCAAACTTGAAATCCCGGTTCTGACGCCCAAGCCGCCGGCACTCAAAAAATAAGCGATCTCAGCCCGCCTTGGCCTTCGGTGTCTTGGGTCCGGCGAAATAGTCTTTTGCGGCTTCGATGAACAGTGGCGACAAGCCCTCCCCACCCTTGTCAAGATGGGCCTTGAGTTCGTTGCGCATGCGCGGGTCCCAGAACAGATGCACGTGCTTGGCGATGCCGTCGAGGGCCTCTGATTTGGGATACGGAGCAAAATAGGCCGCAATCTGGTTGGCCATGCGGACAAGGTCGGACACTTGCATCGGGTCACACTCTCGAGGCTCGATGGAGCCGGGCTATGGGTTGAAAACGACGGCCCCGCCAGCCCCGAGGGCGGCGAGGAACAAGTTCGATTTGATCGCCAGATCGTGCGCCAGCGCCGTCGGCGCCGAGACGGTGACAAGCCCGCCAATGCCGGCCGTCACGGTCTTCTGCACGAGCTCATAACTGCAGCGGCTGGTCATCAGAACGAAGCCCGGCGACACGCCCGACGACACGTCTGTGCCGGCTTGAGCTAAGGCCCCGATCAGCTTATCAAGCGCGTTGTGGCGGCCGACGTCCTCACGCACAAGCAGGATTTCGCCTGTCGGCGACACCCACGCGGCGCCGTGAACGGTGCGATTGTGCGCGTTCATCGGCTGCTGGCTTGGCAGCGCGTGAGCGGCTTTCAGAATGGCGCTCGCGTCAGGTGTCCAGGTGCGGGTCAGCGTTGGCAAAGGCCGGATCGCGGCGGCGATATCTTCGACACCACATAGACCGCAGCCCGAGCGGCCTTCGACCCGGCGGCGCACCAGGCGTGAGGTGTCGATGGCGCCATCGGCGACTGCAATGTCAACCGCAATGCCATGCTCGACCGGCATGACCAGCACGCCCTGGATATGACGCGAGTCGCGGATCAGGCCTTCGCCGAGCAGAAAGCCAAAAGCGAAATCCCTCAGGTTCGCTGGCGTCGCCATCATCACGGCGTAGGGCTCGGAATTGATCTGCAAGGCGACCGGTGTTTCCTCCGGCAGCGCCCAGGTCACCGTCGAACTGCTGCCGTTGGCCGCGCGCACGTCCCCGGTCGCGGGGCGGGAACACAAGTCCCGCTCCACGCTTGAGATCACAACCGCTTTCGGCATGACGTTCATCGCTTCAGCCACTCCGAACGGCGGCGCAAACCGGCTTTACTCTGCCGGTTCCAGCTGCTTTTCCTTGCCGCCGATACGCTTGTTCTCGACCTCGCGCACGCCCCACTCCTCCTGCCATTCGGACGGATGGTTGGAGACGGCCACTTGCACCGCGGTCACCTTATATTCGGGGCAGTTCGTCGCCCAGTCTGAGTTGTCCGTGGTGATGACGTTGGCGCCGGTGACGGGATGGTGGAACGTCGTGTAGACGACGCCGGGTGGCATGCGTTCCGAAACCTTGGCTTTGAGGCTGGTTGCGCCGACGCGGCTCGCGAGCGACACCATCATGCCGTCCTTAATGCCCCGCATCTCAGCGTCGCTTGGGTGAATTTCGAGGATGTCCTCAGGATGCCAGGCGACGTTGGCCGTGCGCCGCGTCTGAGCGCCGACATTGTAATGCGCCAAGATACGCCCAGTGGTCAGGATCAGCGGGAAATTCCGGTTGGTACGCTCAGCCGTCGGCACAAAGTCCGTCAGCATGAAGCGGCCCTTGCCGCGCGTGAACTCGTCGGTATGCATGACCGGCGTCCCTTCCGGGTGCTCAGCGTCGCACGGCCACTGAATTGAGCCGAGCTCGTCGATGCGATCGAAGGATACGCCGGCGAAGGTTGGCGTCACGCGGGCGATTTCATCCATAATCTCGGCCGCGGAATTGTAGTGCATCGGATGGCCCATGGCGGTTGCCAAGCGCGAGACGACCTCCCACTCGGACATGCCCTGTTTTTCACGCATGACCTTGCGCAGGCGGTTGATGCGGCGCTCCGCATTGGTGAAGGTGCCGTCCTTTTCGAGGAACGAGGTGCCCGGCAGGAAGACGTGTGCAAACGCCGCCGTTTCGTTGAGGAACAGATCCTGCACGACGACGATGTCCATGGACTCCAATGCGTGTTCGACGTGATTTGTGTTCGGGTCAGATTGCGCGATGTCTTCGCCCTGGATAAAGATGCCGCGGAACGAGCCGTCGCCAGCGGCATCGAACATGTTCGGGATGCGCAGGCCCGGCTCATGATCGAGCTTGACGCCCCATTCCTTTTCGAACACGGCGCGGGCCTCGTTGTTCGAGACGTGGCGGTAGCCCGGCAGCTCGTGCGGGAATGAGCCCATATCGCAGGCGCCCTGGACATTGTTCTGGCCGCGAAGCGGGTTCACGCCAACGCCGTCGCGTCCGATATTGCCCGTTGCCATGGCGAGGTTGGCCATGGCCATGACCATGGTCGAGCCCTGGCTGTGCTCGGTGACGCCGAGGCCGTAGTAGATGGCGCCGTTGCCGCCGGTCGCAAACAGCCGCGCGGCTTCGCGCACCTGCTGTGCCGGCACGCCGGTGATGGCTTCGAGCGCTTCGGGTGAATGCTGCGGCTGCTTGATGAATTCTTCCCAGCGGAAGAAATCGCCCTTTTCGCAGCGCCGGGCAACGAACTTGCGGTCGATCAGGTTCTCGGTGGCGATGACGTATCCGAAGGCGTTCATCATCGCGACGTTGGTCGAGGGCTGAAGGGCCAAATGATAGTCGGCTTCGACGTGCGGCGAGCGCACGATGTCGGTGCGGCGCGGATCGACCACGATGAGTTTCGCGCCTTCGCGTAAGCGCCGCTTCATACGTGAGGCAAACACCGGGTGGCCGTCGGTCGGATTGGCGCCGATGATGAGGATGACGTCGGCCTTGTCGACGCTCTTGAAGTCTTGCGTGCCGGCAGATTCGCCGAATGTCTGCTTCAAGCCATAGCCGGTCGGCGAGTGGCAAACGCGAGCGCAAGTGTCGATGTTGTTGGTGTTGAAGGCGGCGCGGATCATGCGCTGCACGACGTAGACTTCCTCGTTCGTGGTGCGCGATGACGTGATGCCGCCGATCGAGCCCTTGCCGTACTTCGCTTGCGTCGCCTTGAACTTATCGGCGGCGAACTTGATGGCTTCGTCCCACGACACAGCCTGCCACGGATCGGTGATCTTTTCGCGCAGCATCGGCGTTAAGACGCGTTCCTTGTGGGTCGCGTAGCCGAAGGCGAAGCGGCCCTTGACGCAAGAGTGGCCCTCGTTGGCACCGCCATCCTTGTAGGGCACCATGCGCACGACCTGTTCACCCTGCATCTCGGCTTTGAACGAACAGCCGACGCCGCAGTAGGCGCAAGTTGTCACGACCGAGTGCTCGGGCTGGCCCATGTCGATGATGGATTTTTCAATCAGCGTTGCCGTCGGGCAGGCCTGAATGCAGGCGCCGCACGAGACGCATTCCGACGCTAAGAAACTTTCATCCATGCTGGCTGAGACGTGCGAGGCGAAGCCGCGGCCGTCGATGGTCAGCGCGAAGGTGCCCTGGACTTCTTCGCAGGCGCGGACGCAGCGCGAGCAGACGATGCACTTCGACGGATCGAAGGTGAAATAGGGGTTGGACTCGTCCTTGGCTTTGTAGCGGCCGTTGACGCTGCCGTCGTGGTGCTTGGCGAAGACGTGGTTTTCGCCATCGTAGCCGTAGCGCACGTCGCGCAGGCCGACCGCGCCGGCCATGTCTTGGAGTTCGCAATCGCCATTGGCGGCGCAGGTCAGGCAGTCCAGCGGGTGGTCGGAAATGTAAAGCTCCATGACGCCCTTGCGGAGCTTGGCGAGGCGCTCGGTCTGGGTCGAGACTTTGATGCCTGACGCAACCGGCGTGGTGCATGACGCCGGCGTGCCGCGGCGGCCTTCGACTTCACACAAGCACAGACGGCAGGAGCCAAACGCTTCGAGGCTGTCGGTGGCGCACAGCTTGGGAATTTCGATGCCGAGCTGCATCGCCGCGTTCATGATCGACGTGCCTTCCGGCACCGTGATCGCCTGGCCGTCAATTTCGAGCGTGACCATGTTGGCCGACTTCGAATGCGGGGTGCCGAAATCGGTCTCTTTGATGAGGCTCATCGGCTTCACGTGCTTGTTCATGGACGGCGTCCTTGTTGGGTCGGCGAAAAAGTTACTCAGCGGCCTCGGCGGCCATTTTCATTGGTGCCTGGCGCTGGAAGTCTTCAGGGAAACCTTTGACGGCGCTCATCACCGGCATGGGGGTTAGTCCGCCCATGGCGCACAGAGAGCCGTCGGTCATGGTCACGCACAGGTCCTCGAGCAGGTCGAGGTTCTTGGTGCGATTGTCATCAGCGATGATCTTGTCGATCACTTCGATACCGCGCTGCGCACCGATGCGGCAGGGGGTACACTTGCCGCAACTTTCAATGGCGCAGAATTCCATGGCGAAGCGGGCCTGTTTGGCCATGTCGACGCTATCGTCGAACACCACAAGCCCGCCGTGGCCAACCATGGCGTCAACCTTTGTGAATTCTTCGTAGTCCATCGGCACGTCGAGTTTGGATTGCGGCAGGTAGGCGCCAAGGGGGCCGCCAACCTGCACCGCGCGGACGGGACGCCCCGTTGCCGTGCCGCCACCCCAGTCGTCGATGAGCTGGCGCGTTGTGACACCGAAGGCCTTTTCGACGAGGCCGCCCTGTTTGATGTTGCCGGCTAACTGGAACGCCAGTGTGCCGCGCGAACGCCCGACGCCGTAGTCGCGATAGAACGCGCCGCCCTTGGCAAGAATGATGGGCACGGCTGCAAAACTCATGACGTTGTTGATGATCGTTGGCTTGCCGAACAGGCCTTCGATGGCCGGGATCGGCGGCTTGTAGCGCACGATGCCGCGCTTGCCTTCGATGCTCTCGAGCATCGAGGTTTCTTCGCCGCATATGTAGGCCCCCGCCCCCACGCGCACGAAGAGATCGAACGCGTAGTTCGAGCCCTGGATCTTATCGCCAAGCCAGTTAGCCTTGCGCGCAAGTTCAATCGCCTCGCGCATCACCTTGATGGCGTGCGGATATTCCGAGCGGATGTAGATGTAGCCCTTGGTCGCCGCGCCCGCGACCGCGGCGATGGTCATGCCCTCGATCAGGCAGAACGGATCACCTTCCATGATCATGCGGTCGGCGAATGTGCCGCTGTCGCCTTCGTCGGCATTGCAGGCGACATACTTCAGCTCGGCCTTGATGTCGTGGACCGTCTTCCACTTTATTCCCGTGGGGAAGCCGGCACCACCACGTCCGCGCAGGCCTGATGTGGTTACATCGGTGACGATATCGATCGGCTTCATTTTAAGCGCTTTGGAGAGGCCCTCGAAGCCGCCGTGGGCGCGATAGTCTTCAATCGACAGCGGATCGGTGATGCCGCAGCGCGCGAACGTCAGGCGCTCTTGCTTTTTGAAGTAGGGAATTTCTTCCGTCAGTCCGTGGCCGAGTTTGTGAGCCTTGCCGTCGAGCAGTCCGGCTTTAAAAAGATCGGGCACATCCTGCGCCGAGACGGGGCCATAAGCGACGCGGCCCTTGGCGGTCTGCACTTCAATGAGCGGCTCGAGATACAGCATGCCGCGCGAGCCGTTGCGGACGATCTTCACGTCCTTTTTCAGCTTTTTGGCTTCTGCAGCGATGGCGGCCGCAACTTCATCGGCGCCAACTGATAGCGCCGCCGCATCGCGGGGTACAAAAACTGTGATCATGCTGCGGTCTCCTGGCCCAGGCTTGTCGTAACAAGCCCCGCAACGATGTCATCGAAGCGTTTGGCATCGACCTTACCGTACAGTCTATCACCGATCAGTACGGCAGGCGACAGCGCGCAGTTTCCTAGACAGAAGACTTGTTCGATCGTAAACTTGCCGTCCTTCGACGTGCCGCCCATCTCAACTTTGAACTTTTGTTCCGCGTGGCGGCACAGCTGCTCGGTGCCCATCGATTGGCAGGCCTCGGCGCGGCAAATTTTGATGATGTGGGTGCCTGCCGGTTCGCGGCGGAAATCATGATAGAACGTGACAACGCCATGAACCTCGGCGCGCGACAGATTAAGCGCGTTGGCAATGACTGGAAGCACGGCCTCGGGCACGTAGCCGATCTGGTGCATCAGGGCGTGCAAGATCTCCATAAGCTCGTCCGGCTTGTTGCCGTGGGCGGCACATACCGCTATCGCCTGCACCTCGAACGGAGACACAACGCGGGGTGCCGCAGTGGCAGCAGGTAACTTTGCAGTTTTTTTGGCCATTTTCACCGGTTCCAACAGCCCAGCCAGAGGTTTACTGAACAAGAGTCACACGTTCGCTAGGTTAGATATGAGCACTGTTATGCAGGCTTTGTAGTCCTTGATTTTTGGCCGCTGATCAAATCGTTATCTCCGATGCTATCATAGGCCACAACTATGATGCGCTGCACAAGCTACGAAGTTCGCCGCAGTTTAGGTTTTTTTGAGTGCTGGCCGCGCTTTTAGGACAAGGACTTGGGAGAAAACGACTTTGCCGCCTCCCGGAAGGCCCGGATCAGAGGCGCCAAGGGATCGCGGTCCTGGACGACGAGACCGACGCTTTGGGCGACCTCGGGTTCCATGAGCGGGATGGCTTTGATGCCAGGCTCACGGCCGAGAATGTCGAGAATGTAGTGCGGCATGATGCTGGCGAGCCCCATCAACCGCACATTCGAGCACAGGTTGATCACGGAATTGGTCTCAAGCGCCGGATCGGGCTGGCAGTTCGCGGACCGGAAGGCCCGGTCGATGATGCGCCGGTTTTGCATATTGGCGGTCAGCAACCCGAGCGGCTCTTTGGCGGCTTCGGTCCAGGTGATTGACGTCCGCCCGGCCAAAAAATGTCCGTCGGGCACGAACAAGCAGTAGCGTTCGGTGTACAGCGGCGTCGCGTGCAGCCCCTTGATCGGCTCGTTGTCGAGATAGGTGATGCCGACATCGATTGAATAGTCTTCGAGCGCGCGCAAGATTTCCTCGGAACTCATCGACATGACCGTGAAGTCGATGTGGGGGTGGAGGGCGCGGACATCCTTCGTCAAATACGGGATCATCGGCAGCGCTGACGGGATGCCGCCGAGAACCAGCCGGCCGGTCAAACCGAAATCGCTGGTTGCGAGATGCGCCAGTTCCTGCTGCATCGACTGCCACGTATTGAGAATGAGCTGCGCCCACTTGAGGACCCGCTCGCCTTCACTCGTCAGACCCTGATAGCGCTGACCACGCTCGACGATGGGCACGCCGAGTTCCAACTCGAGCTGGCGAATACGGCCCGACAGCGTCGGCTGCGTGACGTTGCAGGCGGTGGCGGCGCGCGTGAAGTGCTTCTCGCGGGCGAGCGCCACAAGGTACTGTAGTTGCCGGATGTCCATTGCAGCGCCTCACGCGCGAATTGCGAGGCCGTGATCATCTTCGCTTCGCCTGGCAATGGCAAATGGTGCGCTAGCCGGCAGCTTTGGTTTTCGCTTCTGACCCGCCAATTGAGCTGATTGAGCTGATTTCGTGATCGAGTGCGTCGCGCAGCCGGTCAAAGCTTTCGACGATCGCCGCGACCAGGGTCTCGGCCTCGCTTGCCTGCTTTTCGCCAGCGACCCGTTCCAGCTTCCGGCAATAGGACGAGATAGCCGCGGCGCCGAGATTGGCACTCGACGATTTGAGACTGTGAGCCAAAGCCGACATGCGGGCGAAGTCCTGCGCGCTGGCTGCCGCTTTCAAGTCGTCGAGGGCTTTGGGGGCGTAGGTGAGAAAGGTCGTGACAAGTCTGGCGAAGAGGTCGGGCCTGGCCTTGCGCAGGGGGTCGAGAACCGCCTGATCGAGGTCGGCGCAGTCGACGATTTGGCGGGCCCCGGAGGCGCTGATGGCGCCGCCGTGTTCGTCAGCCTCGACGAGCGAAGTGGCCTTCTGGCTCGCTGAAGATCGCAGCCATTTGACGAGCATATCGTGGAGATCTTTTTCGGAATAGGGCTTGCTGAGATAGTCATCCATTCCAGACTCAAAGCACTTGATACGGTCCTCGGCAAAGGCATTGGCCGTCACCGCGACGATCGGCGTACGCAGGTTGCACGATATTAACTCGTGGGCGCGTATCCGCCGCGTTGCCGAAAGCCCGTCCATCACCGGCATTTGGCAATCCATCAGGACCAGATCGAACGATGCGCTGGCCATCGCGGCGATGGCTTCGAGCCCGTTGCCAGCGACGAAAACGCGGCAGCCAAGACCGGACAAAAATTCTTTTGCTACTTCGACGTTGACAGGGTTGTCCTCGGCCAGGAGCACGTTGGCGCCGAAGTTAATGAGCGCGGTGTCTGGTCTTGCGCCGCTGCTGTTGTGCCGCAAATCTTCGAGCTGGCCGCGCCAACCCGGATGACGGTTGCCGGAAACCGCGCGCGAGACGGCATCGACGAGATCCTGGCGGCGGATCGGCTTCGTCAGCACGGCTTCAATGCCGGCATCGCGAATGGCCGCGACATCGCCTTGCCAGTTCAAGGATGTGGCGATGATAATTTTCATACGCGAATACACCGCGTGGTCTTTTATGCGCTTGGCGAACTCGAGACCGTTCTCGTCCGGCATCATCATGTCGACGACGGCCGCGTGGAACGGTTCCTTGATTCCGGCCGCCGCCGTGATCATCGGCCAGGCCTCAGCCGTGCTCGCAGCCCAGGATGTGCGCGAGCCGCTGCTCTCGAGGTAGTTCGTGATAATCTCGCGGTTGGTCTCGCGATCATCGATGACCAGGATACGCGCCCCTTCAAGCACGGAATAGTCGCTTTCAGCGATCACAGGAGCCGACACGCCGTGCTCAAAGCGCAGTACAATCGTGACGCGCGTTCCCTTGCCAAGCTCGCTATCAAGCGTGATCGTGCCGCCCATCAACTCGATCAAGTGGCGGGAAATCGACAGCCCAAGCCCGGTTCCGCCAAAGCGGCGGGCGATCGACGTCTCGGCCTGCGCGAATGGCTGGAACAATTTCTCGCGCAGCGCCGGATCGATGCCGATCCCGGTATCGCGAACTTCAATGGCGATCTGTGATGCGCCCACGGCGCTCTCGAGGCAGGAAATGCGCACGGCGATCTCGCCGTATTTGGTGAACTTCAGCGCATTGCCGACGAGGTTCAATATGACCTGCTTGAGGCGGCCGGAGTCGCCCTTGACGAAGGCTGGCACATCGCGGTCGATGAAGAGGGATACTTCAATGCCCTTCTGGTGAGCCTGGCCGGCGAAGAGATCAACCGAGCGTTCGGCCATGTCTCTGAAATTGAATTCGTGGCAATCGAGTTCGAGCTTGCCAGACTCGATGCGCGACAGATCGAGAATGTCGTTGATGATTGTCAGAAGGGCTTTCGCCGACTCGCTGATGGTCTTCACGAGTTTCGTCTGCCGGGTATCGAGGTTGGTGCGCATCAACAGGTCGGTCATACCGAACACGCCGTTCATGGGTGTGCGGATTTCATGACTCATGTTGGCGAGGAACTGCGATTTTGCACGCGTCGCCGCTTCGGCATCGGCATTCGCCCGCAGCAGCGCCGTTTCGGTCGCCTGGCGCTGAGCATTTTCGGTTATCAGGGCGTCATTCGCAGACCTGAGTTCGAAGGCCTTCGCGGTGAGTTCGGACAACAGGTCAGCGTTCTCGAACTTGAGGCGCAGCGCGTCGCGGGTGACGCTGCCATTTTTCCGCGCCGACAAGCTAAGCGACACGATGAACGCCAGGCACATGACGGCCATCGTCAGGCTGAGGGGATCGCCAGCGACGGCGAGACGCAGCATGTAGGGTGTTATGGTGACGACAAGGTAGGTCATGAAAATCTTGTCGTGCGCGGCCATCGAGCCCGAGGCGCCAGCGGCCATGCCCGCTAGGACGAAGCCAATAAACGCCTGATGCTGGTAGCTATCGGCAGGGAACAGCGCCAAGCCAGCAACGCCCCAGATCAGAGCCGTTGACAGCGCACCGGCCGCAAACATGGTGCGCCAGAACTCATATTCGATGCTGTCGTCAGGAAGTTTTCTAAAGCGGATGAGTGTCAGCGCCCGAAGAACGCAAACACACACCATCGCTGCGAACCACTGAGCCGTGACCTTGGGATCGATGACGTCAGACAGAATCCAGGCAAGCAGCCCGCTATTGAGTAGCGTAATCATGAGACCAAGTGCCAGCTGTCCGTAGAGCGTGTCGAGCTGGGTCAGCTTAATTTTTTGGCTGAGGTCATCGGACATGGAGATACGCGGCGCGCCCGGGAGCAAAGGACCTGCCGCATTGCCGTCTGCCGTGTTTGCAGTCATGCTCATCTTTGGAGCCTGTCTGAAATCTGGGGCCTGTCTGTAACCTGGGGCCTGTCAGCAAACGTGTGTGGTGTGGCGGACGGCGCCGTGCGCAACCGCTGGTCTTGAGCCAGGGCATCGCCAATTTCGGCAAAACGCTGCGCTAAGTCTGCAGGGGGGGCGGGGTTGCGCGGCATGGATGCGGTGAAGACCCGCTCCTTGGGCAGTTCGAGGCGGACGATGTTGGTGCCGTTGACGTCCGATCGCACGTTCATGGCACCCTGGTGCGCTTCGGCAAGAATCTTTGCGATCTTGATGCCGACGTCGCGGGTTTCCTGTTGCTGTGCGAAGCCGCCGTGCGCGACAGGGGCTCCATTGATCTCGGCGGCAAGGTCGCCTGGAACCGGCGGACCCTTGTCTTTGGTCCACACGTTGAAGCGGCCATCGGGCGCCAAGCCGGCATGAAGTTCGACGTCAACGCCGCGCGGCGACAGCCGAATGGCGTTGTCGAGAATGCTGCGCAGGGCTTGGCTGAGGAGGGCTTTGTCGGCTTGCAGCACCAGGTTGGCCGGGATTTCAATGTGGGCCTTGAGGTTTATGTCGCGCCGCCCGGCTTTGATTTCGAGCCCGGCGAGGGCATCGAGCACAGCCTCGCGGGCATCAATCTTCTGGTCGTCGATCTTGAGCTGTTCGGTCAAGGTCCGGCCGAAATCCATAAGCTTGAGCAGGGCTGAGTTGAGATGATTGGCCGACTTGCCGATATCGGCTGTCAAATCGCGATAGGCCGCCGGTTCGATCGGGCCATAGACCTGTTTGTTGATCAGTTCCGAAAATCCAATAATGGTTTTGATCGGTGCCTGGAATTCACGGGCCAAAGAGGTCATCATCTGGCTCTTGAGGTCGCTCAAGAACGCTGCGGCGGCACTGGCCTCGCGGAGTTCGGCTTCGGTTTGTCCAGAACGTAAGACGAATTCGACGTGGGGCGTGAATAGCACCCAATTCAGCGGCTTGGTCAGGAACGAGGTCGCGCCAGCGAGATAGGCATGCTCGACCGCGACGGCATCGTCGTGGCCGGTGATGACAATCACGGGGGTGTGGACGTTGGCGCCGCCAGAGCGCATCGCCGCAATAACCTCGAGCCCGCCGGCGACCGGCATGCTGAGGTCGATGATGGCGGCGTCAAACTTGGTTGCAGCCAGCACGGCCATGGCTTCCCCGCCATCCTTGGCCTGGGTGATGACATGACCCGCCCGCTCCAGGGCCTCGGTGGCGACATCCCGGTAAATCGGGTCATCATCTGCAACCAGAATGCGCTGCGCTTTTCTTGTCATTATTATTATCTCGATAAGGTTTGCGTTTTGCAGATGTATAAGTTGGCTCAAGTTAGAGTTATTTGTTTTCAGACCTATTAACTCAGCCGTTTCCGTTGATCCCAAATTATAGCGATATAAAAGATTGTAATTATGATTTGGCGTTAAGGAATTGGTAGCCCGTGGCCAAGAGGCTGGCGCTGCTAAAATAAAAAAAGGCCCAGGATTGCTCCGCGGCCTTTCAAGCAAATATTTATTTATACCGGTCTTTATTTATGCCGGTCAGGCGACGGCTGTGATCCCAGCGATCAGCAGCCGCGCGCGGCGACGCCCCCGGCATCAAACATGTGGCCCGAGAGTGTTTTGCCACGCCGCGAGGCCAGATAGAGGGCAAGGGCGGCGATATCGGGTTCACTCGTCATGCAGGCGCCGGGCGGAGACGTGCCGCCGTCAAACACCCGGGGACCAACGGCATTGATGCGGATCGCCTGATCTGCACAGGCCCGTGCTTCGGCGCTGGTCATCGCGGCCAGCGTCGCCCTGGCGACCGTGGCGATGGCCTGTTGGCGGCCGTTTTCAAGGTGCGGCATGGTCAGGACGTTCAAGACCATGCCCTCGCTGCGAACGACGCGCATCCGGTTGACCGTGACACGCGTCAGATGCGCCAAGGGCGCCAATTTTTTGTTGACCAGATCCTCGACGTCACGCTCGCTCGCGAGATGGCTCATCTCGTCGCTGGCAATTGATGCGAAATTGATGACGGCATCCAAACCGCCGTAGGCCTGCGCCGCAGTCTGGGCAAAGAGCACGGCGGCATCGGCGGCGGCGAGCGGGTCCGTGTACAATTTGATCTCGCTGGCGCTCTGGGACAGCAAGGCGACAAGGGCTGTGACCTCCGGCGACAGGTCATTGGTGTGGACGACGAGACGGGTTTTGAGGTCAGCGAACGTCCGGGCAAGATCAACGCCCGATGCCGCCGTCAGCCCCGTAATCAGAACGCGTGCGCCCTGGAGCTCCTGGAGAATGTCGTTCTCAACGCTGGTACCAATACGACCCATATACATCAGGAAACTTCCTTCTCACGTGACGCCTTCGGACCGGGTCATTAGGGAAGTGCCCGGGACTACGATAGCACGCCGATTCGGCTAACGAGAGCTAAACAGCGCGCCGATTCGGGTTGGCGTCGGGCGGGTCAAAGGCGTCTTTGCGGCGAAGACCAGCCGGGATCATGTGTGAGGACCGCGGCCGGGGTATGATATTATGGTGCGCTGTGTGACCGGCGGGCCTCATGCGCAAGGACCATAGGCGGACGCTTGCAATCTTTGCTGGGTGCTGCCGTGGTGCAATTTTGCTTGGCGCTGGCGCACGTCTTCGGCGAGCCAGGCCCGCAAGGGGGCTTCTCCCGCATAGGGGGACTCCCAAGGGGTCGCATGTGGTCGCGCCAGCGCTGTTAAAATGATCAGGGGGGCCCTTAATAACAGTGAATAGTGGTGAAAGACCCCGCCGCCACATTGCGCTGCCGGATTGCCCGCTTGAAAGTCAGCTCATGCGAATCGAAAACCAAGCGAGTCGTGCACACCCGATGGCGCCATCAGCTTCTTCCAATGAATTGTCCGGGAGTGCGCCCATTGAGGCGCTGTCTCCCGACGTAAAAACGCACAGGCCGTCATCGCGCGCTGCGGTGTCGCGCGACCGGCTGGTGATGCTCAGCATGATCACGGTCGCCATGGCGCTGGCATCAATGCTGTACGTGCAGCTGGAATTTTCAGGAGCCGCCGCCCTGTTGGCCGGTGTCACGGTCTTAGCCGCCTGTCTTGCCGTCCACGCGCAGTTGCAGAAGGCTGCGGAAATCACCCGGCTGAAGGCCGAGATCGCTCGTCTCGAACATGACCGCAAAGCCCATAGCAGGGCTGCGGATGCGGGGCGGTCCGCCAGTGACGGCATGGCCTCCGCCCCGGCATATGCGTCGCGCACATCCCCGGCCCATGCCGCCCCCGTAGCTGCCCCCGCAACTGCCAAAGGTTCGCCCGCAGGGGCAGAGAGCGCGCCGTTGGCCATCGAACCCCATGCGCGTTGGGAGCGGGCGCAAACGGCGGCAATGCAGAGTTCTGCACCGCAGCGGATGGATGACGCAGGCCAATTGAGTAGTGCCCGCCCAGCAAAAATACAAAACGATGGCGCGCGTGTGCCTGACACAACGGCGCTGCCTCCGGCGGCTCCGTCTATTGATGCCGCGTCTATCGATGCCGCGCTGTGGCCAGGAACAACCCTCATCTCCACCGACTCGATGCGCGACCAGTGGGCGTTCCGGCCGCGCGAAGCCGCGGCAGGTCCAGCACCCGGCACTGTGCACCGGCCAGATCTGGCGCCGAAGCCGTCAACCATCGATGCCGATCTTGCGACCGTGCAGCGGAAAATCAAGGCGCTGGCAGATGAGGTCAACGCCGCCGGTACGGCCAAGCAGATGAGCATGCCGGCCGAAAAACACCGTCTGTCACACGCGGCCCTGTCACACACGGCCCTAGATCACTCCATCGATGCCCTCAAGGCCGCCGCCGGCACGATGCGTGACCCGGCGCGAGAGGCCATGCGGAACCCGCTCAATGCCCCGGCGCATGAAAGGCCTGCGGTGCCGCAAGCCTTGCCCCCAGCGGTGCCGGCGCCGGGCGCAACGTCGCTCGGTGAATTGCCAATTCCAGCGACGGCCGAACGCATCGCCGTGTCCGAGCCCGTCAGGCTGCCAGCATTTCCAGCCCAGCCTGTTACAGGGCAGCCTGTAACAGGGTTGGCGCATGAGTTCTCACGCGATGTCGACGACGCAGCGTTCGCTGCGGTTTCGGGTCCCGAACTCAGGGCAGCACCCCAGATGCGGCCGTCGCGACTGGACGCCATCACAAGCGCGATTGAAGCTGGCCGCATCGAGGTTCGCCTGTCGCCGATCGTCGGTCTCGCCAGCCACGAGATCAGTCACTACGACTTAGCGTTCACTCTCAAGACGCAGGCAGGCGATGTTGTCGATGGCCCCGAGCACGATTTGATGCTTGCGGGCGGCGACCTCTTGGCCTTGTTCGACACCGCGCGGCTGGTTCGGGCCACGGCTCTGGCGGCAAAGCTTGACGCGCGCCGCAAGGGCGGTGCGCTGCTATCGCCTGTCTCTGGCCCCTCGATCACGAACGCGCAGTTCCTCGAGACGTTTGCCCGTATGTACGAAGACCGCGAAGGCATTTCGAGTCAGCTCGTGCTGACATTCTCGCAGGCCGACACGGAACAGTTCTCGGCCTCGGCGTGGCAGGCCCTGAGCGATATGCACGCCTTCGGTTTTCGCTTTGCGCTGGACAAAGTCGACCATCTCTCGACGGATTTTGCATTGCTCGTGCGGCGCGGGTTCACGTTCGTGAAGCTCAGTTCCGCGGCTTTGCTGTCGGGGATGCCGTCGCGGGATCGCTTCATCCCGGCTGATGAGATCTGGCACCATCTTGCAGGCGCGGGGCTGACGCTCGTCGCCGGACAGATCGACGACGAGGCCGTTCGGGCGCGCGTCTTAGGCTTTGGCGTGCTGCTGGGTCAGGGGCAGCTGTTTGGTGGCGCGCGGCCGGTTAGTGTTGATGTGTCAGCGCTGACGGCCGCCAGCCGGTCCGCAGCGGCTTAGTCCGGCCGTGAATGGCCTGGCGTGACAACGCCCGGGGCCTAAGCGTGACAACGCCTTAGTCAAAGCGTATAGCCGCCGGACTTCAGGCGCCGTGTGGCGCTTTTTTTCGCTCTCCAGGACTGCGCCAGCGCCTCATCATGTCGGCTCTTGTTTGTCTCACGTCGATTGCGCCGCTCGCGCCGGAAACGGACGTGTGGTTCACCGACATCTGGGGTGTCATGCACAATGGCGTGGCGCCGTGCGCCCGCGCCGTCGACGCCTGCGAGACGTACCGCCGCTTGGGCGGGCGCGTTATTCTGGTCTCCAATTCGCCCCGTCTGAGCAGCGGCGTTCAGCGCCAGCTCGACGACATCGGCGTTGCCCGCGACGCCTACGACGACATCGTCACGTCGGGCGGCGTTTCGCGGCAGCTTATTTCGAAATGGTCGGGATCGCCCGTTTTCCACATCGGCCCGCAACGTGACGTGCCGGTCTTCGAGGGCCTTGCCATCGATCTTGCCTCGGCAGATGCCAGCGCTGGGATCGTATGCACAGGTCTGTTCGACGATGAGTGTGAGACACCAGCGGATTATAGCGAACTGTTAGGGTCGCTGCGGCGGCGGAATATTCCCATGATCTGTGCCAATCCCGATCAGACGGTGCTGAGGGGCGCCCGTACGATCTACTGCGCCGGCGCCATCGCCGCCGCCTACGAAGCCATGGGGGCTGAGGTGCGGTATGCCGGTAAGCCGTACATTCCGATCTACGACGCCGCCATGGCCTGCGCGGCGCGATTGACCGGTGGCCCAGTCGATAAGGCGCGGGTGCTCGCCATCGGCGACGGCATTGCGACCGACATTGAAGGGGCGGGCCGTTTTGGGTTGCGGTCGGTCTTCATCGCCGGCGGGCTGCATGCCGCCGCGGCTGATGACCTTGTGCAGGCCGCAGCGAAACTCTTCGCGGGCTCAGCCGCCAAGCCCGCTGCCGTCATGCGCGAACTGGCGTGGTGACGTGTTGTGCCGCGTTGCGATTTCTCTGACGCATCGTGCTTCCCTACTTTCCGTCACGCCTGCGTCAGCACGATTTTGCCGATGTGGGCGCTGCTTTCCATGCGGGCGTGGGCTTGTGCGGCGTGCGCCAGCGGGAACGTGCTGTCGATTAGGATTTTGATCTGTCCCGCGGCGATCATCGGCAGCACCTGATTTTCGATCGCGCGGGCAATACGGGCTTTGACATCGGGGGACCGCACGCGCAGCGTTGAACCCGTAATCGTCAGGCGCTTGAGCATCACGCGCATGAAATCGATCGTCGCCGTTGAGCCGGCCTGATAGGCGATGTTGACGAGGCGGCCATCGTCGGCGAGCGATTTGATGTTGCGCTCGATGTAGTCGCCGCCAACCATATCTAGAATGACGTCGGCGCCGCGGCCCGCGGTTTCAGCTTTGACGGCGCCGGCGAAATCTTCTGAGCGATAATTGATGGCGCGGCCGGCGCCGAGGGCCAGACACGCGGCGCATTTTTCATCCGATCCGGCGGTCGCGATGACATGAGCGCCAAACGCCTTGGCAAGTTGAATGGCCGTCACGCCGATGCCGCTGGTGCCGCCGTGAACCAGGATCGTCTCTCCGGCTGTCAAGGCGCCGCGCTCGAAGACGTTGTGCCAGACGGTGAAAAATGTTTCTGGGATCGCGGCGGCATCGATGAACGGCAGCCCTGCAGGTTTTGCGAGCGTCGAACCTTCGGCGGCAATGCAGTACGGCGCATAGCCGCCGCCGTTGACGAGGGCGAGAACCGCGTCACCGACGGTGTAGCGCGTGCATCCGGGGCCAAGGGCTGCGATAGTGCCTGACACTTCGAGGCCGGGGAGTTCCGAGTGGCCTTTCGGCGCCGGATAGAGACCGCGTCGCTGCAGGACATCGGGCCGGTTGACGCCGCTGGCGGTCACCGCGATCAGAATTTCGCTCTCGCCCGGCACCGGGACGGCAACGTCACGCGGCTGCAGTACGTTCGGGCCGCCTTTTCCGGCTATGGCCATCGCCGTCATGGTTGTTGGGAGTGCGATCATCTCGTCCTTCTCGAATAATTTTGCGCCGGAGCGTTGCACTACACGGTTGGCGGCGGCAAGTTGAATAGAGGCCGGATGTCGACCGGCGCACTCTGCGGAGGATTATATGGACTGGGATGATGTCGCGGCGAAACCGCCCGCTGCAACCGTCGGCGACAACCTCGCAAGTATGTCGGTCGCCGGCCTCGAGGCCCGCGTCCGCGCTCTTGAAGCCGAAATCGACCGCGTCAAAGGAGAACTCGCCCGCAAGCATGCCTTTGAGTCCGCCGCGGCTGCGATTTTCAAATCCTAATCAAGTCTTTGCTAGGGCCTGAAAATTCGAAATGTTTCAGGAGCGAGACGCAAGGCCAGCCAGAGGTCATAATCTGAGGTCAAAATTAATTTCGTCCCCGGTCCAGGCCTGCCGCTGTTTACGCATTCTTAAACACGATCCGTCATGTTGCCTCATATCCAGTCATTTGGATGTGGAGTGGCATCGCTGCTGCTCTGTTTGACGCCTCCCTGTTGACTTTCGAGCCGCTCCAAAAGGGCGGCTCTTTTTTTGCATTGTCCACAGTCGAGCCACGCGCCGCCCCGTTTTGGGCCTTGTTGTTAACTATGGTGCAGTACGGTCGGGGCGTGGTATTGGTAATTTTCGGGTAAGTGTTTGTAGCGTTGAGGGTCATGAGTAACGGATATCGCGTCGAAGGCGCGCTTGCGAGCGGCGCCACCACCGTCTCCTTCGGAGAGCGGTTTCAATCTTCGGAACAATTCGATCATATCTTCAAAGAAGGTATGGCGCTCGTTGAGCGTACGGCCGCCTATCTCGATGGCGTGGGCCGCAAGGAAGCCAAGGGTCTTACCGGCGGCTCCGGTGTGCTCTATGCAACCGAGAGCATGCGCCTCACAACACGGCTGCTTGATTTGGCGTCATGGCTGCTGATCCGCCGGGCGCTCAAAGAAGGTGAGATTGGCGAAGAGGAAGCCGCCAAGAAACGCCGCCGCGTCAAGCTGCAGGCTTTTGGGCGGCCTTCGCATGTCAAAGGATTTACCGAGCTTCCCGGCGGGCTCAAGGCTCTCATCGAAGAGAGCTTCGCGCTGCATGACCGTATCAGCAAGCTCGATCGCGCCATGAGCGTGGCTCACGATCCGGATGCCGCGCAGGAGCGTCCGGCGAACCCGGTGGCGCAACAGCTGGGTCTGTTGGAACGCGCCTTCGCCAACAAACAAAATTGAGCTGACGGTCGAAGTCACCTAGAAAAAAAAAGGCCCGGCAATGCCGGGCCTTTTGCGTAGAGCCGGCGCCGCGGCGCCCGCTGAACCTCAAAGAAAGCCTTCGAACTTTTTCTTGAAGCGCGACAGGCGGCCGCCACGGTCCATCAGCTTGGTGTCGCCGCCGGTCCACGCCGGATGTGTGCTCGGGTCGATATCGAGGGTCAAGGTGTCGCCCTCTTTGCCGTAGGTCGAATAGGTCATAAAATGCGTGCCGTCCGTCATCACCACTTTGATCTGGTGGTAGTCGGGATGCATGCCGCTGTCTTTTTTCATCGTCGTCGCCTATCTAAAACGCGCCAAGCGCCGCCCGGGGCCCCCGCTCCAGAAGCCCGGTCAAACGCGCCGTGAAGCCTTGAATTGGGCCGTGGTGTACCTGAGATGTCCCGTGCGCACAAGCCCAGCTTCAGCCTAGCCCCAGCCCAGAGTTAGGGTGACCTCGGCGGATCCTGTGCGGCTTAAGGGAGCGACCCGATGGCCCTTGAGCGTCCGCCCCCGGTCAGGCATGGTCCCGCCGGTAACGGATTGCGTATGAGACGGCGTGGGGCGCGGCGATGCAACGTGGCGTTGCGACCGCAAGATACCCGCAGGGCGGCGCACAGCGCAGGTTTGGTGACAGTAGATCGATGAGCGACCGCAAGATGCCTGACCAAGCACCCGCCCGCCCTGCTGAAGAAGCGGAAGGGGAAAAGAAGCGTGTGTCATTGCGTCCCCTGCTGACCCTGAAACCACTGATCCTCGCCCACAAGGGTATGCTGGCGGCTGCCTTTGCGGCTCTCGTCGTCTCGGCTCTGGCCATGCTGTCGGTGCCGATGGCCGTGCGCCGCATGATTGATCTTGGCTTTGGCGCGGGTGACGCCGCTCTGATCGACAGCTATTTTCTGACCCTCATCGGCATTGGCTTAGTACTCGCTATCGCCAGCCCGGCGCGCTTCTATTTTGTCAATTGGCTCGGCGAGCGCGTCGTGGCGGATCTGCGCGCCAAAACCTTCGCGCATCTGGCCAAGCTCGGCCCCGCCTTCTTCGATCGCAGCCACTCTGGCGAAATGATGAGCCGGTTGACGGCGGATACGACCCAGATCAAGGCCGTTGCCGGAGCGGCACTGAGCCAGGCGGCACGCAACCTGATCATGCTCGTTGGCGCCCTCGTCATGATGTTCATCACCAGCGCCAAGCTGTCGGCCATGGTGCTCGTCGCCATTCCCGTCATTGTGCTGCCGCTTGTTGGCTATGGCCGTGTCGTGCAAAAACTATCGCGCCGCGCCCAAGATACGCTGGGTGAAGCGTCGGCATATGCCGCTGAAAATCTCAGCGCCCATCGCACGATGCAAGCCTACGTCCACGAAAAGGCCGTGTCGGCTAGGTTCCAGCGCGCCGTTGAAAAGTCGTTCATAGCCGCGCGCTCGCGCATGATGGCCCGGGCCGTGCTGACGGGCATCGCCGTGTTTCTCACCGTCGCCAGTGTCACCGGCGTTTTGTGGTACGGCGCCTCGGAAGTCATCGCCGGCGACATGAGCGGCGGGCGGTTGGGACAGTTCGTGCTCTACGCCTTGTTCGCCGCCGGGGCTTTGGCTGAGTTGTCGGAAGTCTGGGGCGAAATGAGCCAGGCCGCGGGCGCCGCCGAGCGCCTGACCGAGATGATGGCGACGGTGCCTGAAATCCGCTCGCCTGAGCTGCCAACGCCGCTGCCCGTACCGCCGCATGGAACCGTTGCGCTCGAGAATGTGGTGTTCAACTACCCAAGCCGGGCTGAGACGCGGGCCCTCGATGGCGTCTCCTTTCGTGTCGGCGCGGGCGAGACGGTAGCGCTCGTCGGGGCTTCTGGCGCCGGCAAGAGCACGATCTTCAGTCTGCTGCTGCGGTTCTACGATGCGACGGGCGGCGTGGTCCGTATCGATGGCGTCAACGTGGCGGAAGCTGATCTCGATCAGCTCCGAGGACGCATGGCCGTGGTGCCGCAGGACGTGGCGCTATTTGCCGACAGCGTCGCCGAGAACATCCGCTATGGCACGCCGGGGGCGACGCTCAGCGAAGTCCGCCGCGCCGCCGCTGCGGCCCAAGCCGATGAGTTCATTCGCGCCCTTCCCGAAGGTTACGAGACCAAGCTCGGCGAGCGCGGTGCGACGCTGTCGGGCGGTCAGCGCCAGCGTATTGCCATCGCCCGCGCTATCCTCAAAAACGCGCCGATCCTGCTGCTGGACGAAGCCACGAGCTCGCTTGACGCGGAAAGCGAAGGCGCCGTGCAGCGGGCGCTCGAAGGCTTAATGGCCGGGCGGACGACGCTGGTCATTGCTCACCGGCTCGCGACCGTGCAGCGCGCCGACCGCATCCTGGTTATGGATAAGGGCCGCGTGATTGAAGCCGGGACGCACGCGGAACTCGTGCGCAAGGGCGGCAATTACGCCCGCCTCGCCGAGCTGCAGTTCGGCCGGGAAGCGGCAGAGTAAGCCCCAGAGTTAGGCCCAGAGTTAGGCCCAGAGTTAGGCGTAGAGTAAACGGCGGAATTGGGGTTCGCGAGGGCTCACCGTGGCTCGCGTCCCTCGCTCTCAACCATTTTCAGATATTCTGGAAAGCGTCCGTGCACGCCACGGTCTAAAATGCGATGATCATTCCTGGTTCAAGCCCAGGGGCATTTCGAACTCATGTATCGCGTTGTTCGTTGGTTGGCGGTTTCAGCCTTTGCCGTCCCCGTTGTGTCGCTGCTCCTCGTGACGCCGGTCCTTGTGATTGTGCTGCCCGCCGCCGCCCAAACGGCGGGGGCCCAACCCGTCTCGCTGTTAACCGCGAGCGGGCTTCCGGCATCGTTTGCCTTAACACTCGACAGCCGCTTGGCGGTGCTTGCAGCGACAGCGGCTGACGATCAGCAGCGCGCCTGGTTAAAGCAACTCAAGTCGTTCTACGGGTCGCGCTTAGGGGCACCTGTCTGGATGACCGCGAAGGGCTTCAATGCGGCGGCAGCGGTGGCATTGGATGAACTCGCCAAGGCCGGTGATTGGGGATTGGATGCTGCAGCCTTCGAGCGCCCCGGTCTCACGGACGGCGCGCAGTCGCAAGAGCAGCTGGCCGATACCGAGATTGCGCTGTCGCGGACGATCGTGAAATACGCGGTGCACGCGCGCGGCGGCCGGATCGAGCCGTCGTCGCTCAGTCTCTGGCTCGGGCGCACGCCGGACCCCGTCTATGCGACTGCCGTGATGATTGAAATCATTTCGGCCAAGAACGCGGGCGCGGCGTTGCGGGCCATGCACCCAAAATACGAGGCGTTCGAACTTTTGCGTCAGACCTACGTCGCCATGCGCGGCGAGATGGTGTCGCCCAAAACGCCTGATCCGAAGACAATTTTAGCCAATGGCTCAACCGTCAAAGCAGGAGCCTGGCATCCCGATGTCGTCATTCTTCGCAACCGGTTAAAAGTGCCAGCGCTTGCTGGTCACGAGTCGCAGTTCGACGACGGCCTGGCCAGCGCGGTCGAGGAATTCGTGGCGAATGCCGGCGTCAGGGTGCGCTGGGGCGTGATCGACGATCGCGTACGCAAGGTTTTTAACCGGCCGCCGCCACCGCCGGACAAAGACGACCTGATGCGCGTCCTGGCCAACATGGAGCGCTGGCGCTGGCTGCCGCACGATCTTGGCCGCCTGCACATCTGGAACAATCTCACCGAACAGATGACGCGGGTCGTGAAGGCTGGCGAGCTCATTCACGAAGAACGCATCATCGTCGGTCAGCCGCACACGCAGACGCCGGTATTTTCCGAAACCATGAAAGCGGTAGTGTTCCAGCCCGAATGGGGCGTGCCGCCGTCGATCAAGATCACCGATCTTCTACCTAAGCTCCAGGGCGGTGATTTCGAGGTGTTGGAGCGCCGCGGCATGCGCATTCTCAGCCTTTCCGGCAAGGAGCTCAGGCCGCAGCGCTTCAATTGGGAAAAGACCGATATCCGCGACATCGGCATCTATCAGCGTTCAGGCGATGGCAATCCGCTGGGCGAGATCAAGTTCCTGTTTCCCAACAAGCACCACGTCTACATGCACGACACCAATGCCCGCTCGCTGTTCAGTGCCAGCGAGCGCACCTTCAGCCACGGCTGCATTCGGGTTCGCAACCCAAGGCGGCTCGCGGAAATCGTGCTCGGCGAGGACAAAAACTGGACCCAGGCGGATATCGTCAAACTTTTGAAGGATGCCAAGAAGCCCAACAATAAGGTCCTGCTTGACCGGCCCATTCCCGTGCACAACGTCTACTTCACGCTGGTGCCCGGCGAGGGCCGGACGCTGGTCCGGCTTGATGACATCTATGGCCATGATAAGCGGGTGATCCAGGCACTGTCCGGCGTGCCGGTGGTGCGGATTGCCGCCAATGATCCAGCGCTCAGTCAACAACGCGAGCTTGACGAGGCGGCGCCGCCACTGGTGCGGCGAGCCCTGTCGGAAGCGTCTCGCCGTGCGCGCGGATCCGGTCATGACGCTGACGATGATGACGACGACGACGACGATTGAGCTGTTACAGGGGCCAAACTTCGCCACGTCCTAAAACGTGGTGCAGTTACCTGTTCGTCAGCTTCAATTCGATGCGGCGGTTCTTTTGCAGCGTCTCGTCGCTAGAGCCCTGTTCAATGGGCTGGAACTCGCCGTAGCCGGCGGCGACGAGGCGGTTGGCAGATACGCCGCGGGTGATCATGTATTTGACGACGGAGGATGCGCGCGCCGTCGACAGTTCCCAGTTCGAGGGGAACTGCGGGCTTGAGATCGGCCGCGCGTCGGTGTGGCCGTCGATCTGCAGCGCCCAATCGATCTCCTTGGGAATCTCGCGTTCGAGATCGGCAATGGCCGCCGCCAGCTGGTCCATGGCGGCTAAGCCCTCCGGCGTCAGCGTCGCCGAGCCCGATGGAAATAAGACCTCGGATTCAAACACGAAGCGGTCGCCGACGACGCGGATATCCTTGCGGTCTTTCAGAAGTTCCCGCAGGCGTCCAAAAAAGTCCGAGCGGTAGCGCCGCAGTTCCTGCACCTGCTGCGCCAGCGCCGTGTTGAGGCGGGAGCCCAAATCCTTGATGGTCTTGTCGCTCTCAGTGTCTTTTTTCTCAGACGCTTCGAGCGCTTCGTTCAAGGCGCCGATCTGGCGGCGCAGCGCCAACAACTGCTGGTTCAAAAGATCGACCTTGGCGAGGGCTTCATTCGACGCCGACTTTTGCGAGTCGAGTTCCGTTGACAGCGCCGCAACGCGCCCCTCGGCGAGCTTGGCTTTTTCGTCCGTGCCGAGGCCGGTGCCGAGCAGTTTCGAATTTTCCGCCGTGAGTACGGCGAGGGATGCCTGCAAGGCGGCAAGCTCATCGTCGGCGCCCTTGGCTTTGCCTTTTTCGAGCGACAGCATCGACGTTAATTCGCTGATCTGGCGCGTCAAGCGCTTCAAGGCGTTGTCTTTGCCGCTGGCTTCTTCGGCGGCGAAATACTGCGCGATCATGAAAATCGACATCAGGAAGGTGACGACGAGCAGCAGCGTCGACAGCACGTCAACGTAGCCGGGCCAGAAAAAATTGTAGTCGCCGCCGCTGCGCTGTGAGCGTCCTCGCGCCATCACTAGCCCCCGCGCTTCATGGTCTCGGCGAGGCTTTTCAGCATGCCGGCGACTTCGGATTGCTGGGCCGCCTGTTCGTCAACCCATTCGCGCACGACCTTTTGTTCGACGCGCATCTGGTTGACGAGCTGGTTGACGCCGCGGGCGAGGTCGCGAACATCGTCGCCGGGTTGGGCCGCGGCATTCGCCAGCATGGGCGGCGGAGCGATAGGTTGTTCGCTCAGGCGGCTGGTGAATTCTTCCAGCGCCCGCTGCATATCGACGACGGCGCCGAGAAGCTGGCGGTTGACGTAGTCCGACGACGACGAACCCGGTCCCGCCGGTGTCAGCTCGGTGATGCCGGACAGCCATTCTTCGAGTTCATTGTAGAAGCGGTTGTGGGCGTGGCTCGCCTGCAGCTCGAGGAAGCCGAGGACCAGCGATCCGGCGAGGCCGAGCAGCGATGATGAGAACGCCGTGCCCATGCCCTTGAGCGGCGCCGCGAGCCCGGCTTTCAAATCGCCAAAGAGCTGCACGTTGTCGGTGCCTTTGGTGTCGAGGTTCTCGATCACCCCGCCGACCGATTGGATGGTCTCGAGCAAGCCCCAGAAGGTGCCGAGCAGGCCGAGGAAGACAAGCAGCCCGACGAGGTAGCGGCCGGTATCGCGGGCCTCATCCAGGCGCGAGCCGATACTGTCCATGAATGAGCGCATCGCCGCGGTCGACAGCGACAGCGTGCCGGTGCGGTCGCGCAGCATGGTGGCCATCGGCGCCAGCAGCACGGGCCTGTGGGTGATGGTTAAGCCCGGATCGGCGATGCGGAAGGCGTTGACCCAGCGGACCTCAGGGTAAATCCGAATGACCTGGCGGAAGGCATAGATGATGCCGAGGCAAAGGACGCCGATGATGAGACCGTTGAGGCCGGGGTTGGTCAGCAGCGATTTCTTCAACTGGTCGAACAGGATCGCAGCCAGAAAGCCGACGAGCGTCAAGAAAATGAGCATGCGCAGCAGAAAGACGCCGGGCGGCGTCAAGCGGCGGGAGACGTGGGCAGCGGCGCTCGCATCGCCCTGGCGGTTTTTGGCCATACCTGTTCGTCTCCGGAACTCTTCGCCCGCAAGGGTCGCTGGTCCCCGGGTCTTTTGGCCCCGAGGTCTTTAGGCGGAACCTTAGCCTAAGCCTCTGCCAGCGAAAACCGGCAAGATCATGCCTTTGGTTTATTCGGGCCTTAGCACAACACTGCAATTATGGTTTCCGCACAAGCTTAGAGGCGGCATCGGACACGAACGGAAGCAAGGCTTTGTGCAGGGTGCCGTTGGCGGCGATGACGCCGCCGGTCTCGAGCATGCTGTCGCCGCCTGCGAGATCGGAGATGAAGCCGCCAGCTTCGCGTACGATCACGATCCCGGCCGCCAAGTCCCATGGTTTCAGATTGCGCTCGAAGTAGGCATCGAACCGGCCGGCGGCGGTGAAGGCCAGATCAAGGGCGGCTGATCCGGTGCGGCGGATGCCGGCAACCTCACGCATCAGCGCTTCCATCTCGCGCAGAAAACGCGGATGGCCGTCGCGGCCGCGATGCGGAATGCCGGTGGTGATCAGCGCGTCGGCCAACGTCTTGCGGTTCGCAACGCGCAAACGCCGGTCGTTCATGTAGGCGCCCTTGCCTTTTTCGGCGGTGAACAGCTGGTCACTTGCCGGGTTATAGATGACGCCGGCCACGAGCTGGCCTTCGCGCTCGAGGCCTATCGACACGGCGAACATCGGATTGGAATGGAGAAAGTTGGTCGTGCCATCGAGCGGGTCGACGATCCAGCGGTGCGTCGCGTCGGCGCCGTCGACGACGCCGCGCTCTTCCATCAGAAAGCCGTAGCCGGGACGCGCCTTGTTGAGTTCCTTGAAAATAATGTCTTCGGCCTTGTGATCGGCGACGGAGACGAAATTAGCCGGGCCCTTGATCGAGACCTGCAATTGCTCGACCTCGCCGAAATCGCGGATCAGACTGCGGCCGGCTTTGCGCGCGGCGCTGATCATGACGTTGAGGGTCGGCGAGACGTTCACGGCCATGTCGAGGAATTCCGGGTGAGGCGTAAGGTACACGCAAGCCGGGTGACTAGCCTCTAACGTCCAGGCTGGCAAGGCGCGGGGGTTTAAACAGGTTACTTGCGGGGCACTACTCGCCCGGCTGGACCTGTATTTTGTCGGCCCATTCGGACGCTGCCACTTCAGCCTTGGCGCGGTCGGCTTTCGGCAGTTTGGCGATCATGTCGTCGAGCGTTTTGTCCTCGACGCCGTTTTTCTTGGCGATGATGCGCCACTTGGCCGCCTCGACCGGATTTTTGCCGGCGCCGATGCCTTCGAGGTTGATGTAGGCGAGCCGGTTCTGGGCCCCGGCAAGGCCTTTTTCAGCTGCGGCTTTCATGTAGCCCGTCGCCTTGGGTTCGTCCTTGGTCAGGCCAAAGCCTTTGAGCAGCAGCACCGCGTAGTCATATTGCGCAACGCCAAGACCTTGTTCCGCGGCGCGCGAAAGCCACTTTGCGGCTTCAGTGGCATCGGGCTCGGTCCCCGTCCCCGCCTGGTAAAGTGCCGCGACATCGTATTGGGCCTGGGCGATGCCCTTTTCGGCGGCATAGCGGATGTG
Organism: Hyphomicrobium sp.; assembly: GCA_031378895.1. GTDB lineage: Bacteria > Pseudomonadota > Alphaproteobacteria > Rhizobiales > Hyphomicrobiaceae > Hyphomicrobium_B. The sequence goes on along the minus strand of JANNEP010000008.1, from coordinate 45,470 downwards.
TTGCAGAGCGCGGATCGGGTTTTCCGGTTTGCCATCGCCCTTGAGAAATAACAGCCCGAGATTGTAGTTGGCTTCGGCGTGTCCCGTCAGTGCCGCTTTCTCGAACATGCGCCCCGCCGCCTCGCGGTTTTTTTCGACACCGCGGCCTTCGGCCAGCATCAAGCCGAGCGCGAAGGTGCCGGGAATGTCGCCGAGTTCGGAGGCGCGTGTGTACCAGGTGACGGCCTGGGTCTCGTCCTTACTGACGCCGAGGCCCTCCGCATAGATGCGGGCAATGAGGGTATTGGCCTGCGGTTCGCCGCGTCCGGCGGCCTCCTGGGCAAGCTTTAAGGCTGTCAGATACTGCCCCTGATCAAACGCCGTATATGCCGCGTCGTCACCGGTTGCAGGAACCAGTGTTGGCACCGGCTTTTTGATCTCGTTCGCCTTGACCTCGTTCACCTTGGGCTTGGTGGCGGGCGTCACTTTTTTGGCCGGCGTCTCGTCGGACTTGCCGAACCACGAACTGCTTTCGGCGCGCGCTTGATGAGCCCGCGCCGGAATAAGCGCCAGGGTCAGCGCCGCCGTGAGAGCGAGCACGGCATAGGGCATGGCCCATGATGCGATGGCGCCGCGGCGTTTGAGCATCGACTGGGTCATGCGGGCACACCGCTGAGGTCTATGGCTTCGGCAAAAGCGCGCGCCGTGCGGGCAATGTCCGCCTCAGTCAGGGCAGCGGCGATGGTCACCGCGACGAAATCGGCGCCGCTCGCCGCAAGCGCACGGGCGTGCGTGGCGTCCGCAACGTCAAAGGCGACGCACGGCGGCTCAAAAATCTCGCTCCACCATTCGACAAGGTCGAGCTGCCGGGCCTCCGCGGTGGCGCGATCGCCGACATGGGCTGGAATGCCGAAGGCGATGTAGTCGGCGCCGGCTTCAGCGAGCAGCATGGCGTCATGCCGCGACCGGCCGGCATCGGCACCGATGATTGCGCCTGCGCCAAGACTGTCACGGGCCTCGCCGTATCGCGTCTGAGTGTCTGCCGACCAGGAGAGGTGGACGCCGTCTGCCTTTGCAGTGCGGGCAAGAGAGGCATCATCGGCAATCAGCGCGGTGATACCTCGCTTCTGCAACACAGCCACGAGTTGGCCCGCGGCGCGAGCGTCGAGCGGTGCGCTAGCGCCGGGGCGGATCAGCACGCTCGCGACCGTCACGGCATCAAGGACAGTCCGAAGCCGCGCGGCATCCGCGTCCGGTGCGGCGCTTCCGGTCTCGAATGTCAGATAAAGTTCTGTGGTTCCGTTCACACGCGGTCTCCCTCGTTGCAGGGGCTATTGAAGCCGATTGCGGCAGAAAGAAGTAGAGCACGGGCGCGAGGGCCTGGGGCCGGCCGCTTAGCCAGAGTCTTGGCCAGAGTCTTGCCCAGAGTCTTGCCAGTCACATCACTGGCACATCACTGGTTTTTCGCGCTTTCCCGGGATTTGCCCGTTTACGCTTCGTGCGTCTCAGGTCATGGTGTTAGCTTGTTCGCGGGTCTGTTCGGGGTCTTCTATAATTGGCCTTAAACCGCCACGTTGCGGGCGCACGAGCGTGTGCCTGAGACTTGGGCACCACTGCATTTGTACAAATTCCGGAGCCATATTGGGATGAGCCATTTTTATTTAGCCAGCCGTGCCGTGTTGCCATGCGTGATTGTTTTGGCGCTGCTGGCCGCGCCTAGGCCGGGCTCTGCCGAACCTAGCCCTTCGGGCGGCGCCGGTATTCTCGACGGTCTTTCGGATACGGCCAAGGATGCGGCGAGGGATGCGGCCAAGGACGTGGCGAGGGATGTCACGAATAAATCTGGGCAGAACCCGGCCGATGCCGCGACCCCGGTAGCGGCTGCGGCGCCCGCTCCTGCAGCGCACCCTGTGGTCGAGGCGGCGCGAGCCCTGCTTGCCGACAAGGCGTTTGTATCAAAGGCCAATGGCGAGGACGCTGCCGCGCTCACAGCCTTCTATTCCGCGCGCGCCGACGCGTTGTGGATCAAAGACGGCGCTTTCACCGATAAAGCCAACGCCGTCATCGCTGCGATCAAGAAAGCCGACGATTGGGGGCTCAACGCGGCTGATTTCGAGCTGCCCCTGATTGCCAGCGGCGCCGAAGCGCGCCTGCTCGGCGATGCCGAGGTCAAGCTCAGCTACGCGGCGCTGAAATATGCCCGATACGCCCGCGGCGGACGGGTCGAGCCCTTGGCACTCAGCAACATCCTCGACATGAAGCCGCCGGTGAAAGAGGCGAAGACGGTTCTGACTGAGCTTTCCGATAGTGCCTCACCGGACGCCTATCTGCGCGGCCTCAACCCCAAACATCCTGAGTTTGAGAAGCTGCGCCAGGCGTTGCTCAGGGCCCGCGGGCCGCAACAGCCTGAAGCGAAAATTGACGACGCCCTGAAGATCAAGCTGCCGGACGGCAAGACGTTGAAGCTTGGCGCCGAGCACGATGACGTGGTGCTGCTGCGCCAACGGCTGAAAATGGAATTGTCCGCCAATGCCAACGGCCGCTATTTCGATGACAAGCTCGAAGCCGCTCTCAAGGTGTTTCAAGCCGCCAATGAAATCAAGGACAACGGCCAGTTGAACGCCAAGACGCGCGCCGCTCTCAACCGCGAAGGCGAGCCGAAGAAGGCCGATCCGAAACGCGATCTCGACCGGCTGGTCCTCAACATGGAACGCTGGCGCTGGCTGCCCGAGGATCTCGGGCCGTTCTACGTCATGAACAACATCCCCGAGTTTGTCAGCCGGACGATGAAAGGTAACGAGGAAGCGCTGAAACAGAAAATCATCGTCGGCCAGCCGAGTTGGCCAACGCCGGTGCTGACGTCCAGCATGGAGTTCGTGATTTTCCGCCCCGAGTGGGGCGTTCCCGACGGCATCAAGGTCAAGGAACTCCTGCCGCGCCTGAAGCGGGCGTCAGGCCAATATGGCGGTGGCGGCTTTTTCGATCAGCTGTTCGGTGGCGGATCGAGCGGCGGCGCGCGCGTACTCGCCGCCTACAAATTGCAGCCATCCTTGAACGGCCGGCCCGTCGATGCCAACTCGATCGATTGGAACAGCGTCGATATTCGCCGCTTCAGCTTCGTCCAGCCTGCGGGCGGCGAAAATCCGCTCGGCCAAGTCAAATTTCGCTTTCCCAACCGGCATGACGTCCACATGCACGATACGCCGCAGAAGGCCCTGTTCGGCCAGACCTTCCGTGCCCTCAGTCACGGCTGCATGCGCGCTGAGCAGCCGCGTAAGTTTGCCGAAGTGATCCTGGCTGAGGACAAAGGCTGGTCTGCGGACAAGGTCAACGATATGTACGCAAGCGGCGGCGAGGTGGCGCTGTCGAAGCCGGTCCCAGTGTATCTCACGTACTTCACTGCCCGCGTCGAGGATGACGGCAAAGTCGCGCGCTACGCCGACATTTATGGCCACGACGACCGGTTGATGTCGGCGTTGCAGGGCCGGGCCGTGCGCTATTCAGCGCCAGCAGAAACCGATCAGGTCGCCTCCGCCAGCGATACGATCGTCGACGAAACTACGGAGCAGCCGTCGAAGAAGTCGGCGAATAAAAAGGCGGCCAGCAAGCGCCGGCGCGAACCGCAAACGGCGGGCGATATGATCACGGACGCGCTGTCGGGATTGCTAGCGAACTAGAGCCTTTTCCGATCGCTGTGAGTCGCGAATGACTTCCTTCTCCCAAGGGAGAAGGTGCCCCGCCCGGCGCGGTAGCGCCAAAGGATGGGGGGCGGATGAGGGGCTTGGATTGATCCCGCCTAGTCAAAGCCCCTCACCTGCCCACCATTTTTAGGCGCCTTCGCGCCGGGCGGGCATCCTCTCCCGTTCCGGGAGAGGAAAATCCTGAAACTAGTGCCGTGTGTTCGGAAAATGCTCTAGTCCTCGCCTTGTCGTCCTCACCGTGTAGTCTAGGCCTTGCAAGGCTGAGACTCTGCTATACTGCGGTGATCGCAGTTCATGTGACGGAGGTGATTTATGGACAGCAAGACACAAGACATATTGGTGATGGCGATTGTCGGCATCGTCGCCGGCTTTCTGGCGTCCATCGTGGTAGGCGGCGGCGGACTGTTGCAATATCTTTTTTCAGGCGTGATCGGCGCCTTCGTCGGCGGCTATTTGCTGCGCACGCTGGGTGTCAATCTCGGCATCAAGAACGCACTTGCCGCTCAAATCGCCACCGCCACCCTCGGCGCGGTCGTCGTCGTGCTGCTGGCCCGCTTGATTTCGTGACGGCCGCCGCCGAGCAGTGCTGCTGCACCCGTGGCATGCGCGGAAAAAGTCTGGAGAAGGAACCGAAGCCATGGCTGACTTGCAACCCTACATGCCCTACATCATCATGGCCCTCACCGGCCTTATTGCCGGATGGCTGGCGGGTCTGCTGCTCGGCGGCGGCGGACTGATCCGCAATCTGTTCGTTGGCATCATCGGCGCGTTCGTCGGCGGCTTTCTGATCAACTCCGGGCTGCTGATCCTTCCAGACTCGATCCTTGCCTGGGCCAACATCATTCCCTACGGCCCGCAAATTCTGATTTCGACCATCGGCGCTATTGTGGTCATCATCATCGCCCGCATCGCCGGGCGTTGAGCGAGGGGCAACGCTTAAGCCGTCATGCCCGCGTTCTCAACACAACGATCCGTCGCCTTCTCCGCTTGCCAGATGTACGCCCTCGTTGCCGACGTCGAGAGGTACCCCGAATTTCTGCCGATGTGCACGGGGCTGGTGGTCAATTCCCGCACGCCAGCACCGGATGCCCTAAAGTCTGGTGGCACAAAGTCTAGTGGCACAAAGTCTAGTGGCACAAGCTCTGGCGGCACAAGCTCTGGCGGTGAAGAACTCACAGCCCGCATGAGCGTCGGTTACAAGACGATATCCGAGAGCTTCATGACGCGGGTGCTCCTCAAGCCCGCTGACCTCAGCATCACCGCACATTATCTCGAAGGACCCTTCAAGCGGCTTGAAAACCGCTGGCGCTTCATCGATCAACCCGGCGGCGGATCGCTCGTCGATTTCTACATTTCCTACGAATTCAAATCGGCGATGCTTGGCATTCTCGTTGGCGGCGTGTTCGACCAGGCGTTCCGCAAATTCGCCGAAGCCTTCGAAGACCGGGCCCGCGTTGTCTACGGCGCACCAGCGGCGGCGATGTAGCCCGTCAGATTACCGGACCATACGATCGGCGTTGCGGGCCGCCTTTAGCCCTTTGACCAACTCGAGGCCGGAGACATTCTTCAAGATCACTGCATCGAGATCGGCACCGGTGAAATCCGCGCCTGAGACGTCGGCACCGGTTAAATCGGCTCCCGAAAGATCGGCGTCTTTCAAGACCGTACCTTGCAAATTCGCGCCGGTGAGGTTCGCAAACCGCAGCAGGGCTTGGCTGAGGTCAGCGCGGACAAGCGTTGCGCCTGACAGATTGGCCCCCAGCAGCTCCGTCCGCCAAATGTTCTCGATGAACCCGGTCTTGCCAAAGGGAGCGCACGTTGCGTCCGTAAGATCGGCGCCGGAAAAGTCCGCCCGCGTAAAGCGCCCGAACAGCCGGATGCCACGCATGTTCGCGTTCTTGAAACTTGGAGCTTCAGCCGCGCTCTGCGCCATAGTCGAGAACACGGAAGGGCGAAGCAAACTGGCGCCTTCGAGCTTGGCGCCTTCGAAGCGTGCCCCGACGATGGTCACGCGATCGAGCATGGCGCCCGTCAAGTCTGCCCCCGAAAGATTAGAGCCTGAGAGGTCGGCGCCAAAGAGATTGGCGCGCGCCAGACCAGCCTGCTTGAAATCCAGATCGGAGAGATCGAGCTTGCCCAGATCCCGGCCGTTGAGGTCGGGGTGGTCGCCGGGCCGGGCTGCAAATAGCTGGCGGGCGATGGCCGGGACGGCCGCATCTGCTGCGGCTGCGATCGTGCCGGTCAAGGCCACAGCGCCAAACAGCGCCGCGGCGTAAAGCGATATAAGCCTCATTCCAAGATTTGTTGCACGAGCCGCAACGCTTCCGCAACTGCGGCAAGACGGATGGCGTTACGGCCAACGTCGTGAAACATGAACCGCTGCACAGTTGCCGGTTCGCCCTGCTTTTGCGCCGCGATATAGACGAGGCCAACCGGCTTTTGCGGCGTCCCGCCCGCAGGTCCGGCAATTCCGGTCACGGCGACCGCGATATTTGCGTGCGAGTGCTGCAGCGCGCCTTCGGCCATGGCGACCGCGACCGCCGCACTGACCGCGCCGTGGCGCTCGATGAGCGCCGCTGCAACACCGAGCATCTCAGTTTTGGCCGTGTTCGAATAGGTCACGAAGCCCCGGTCGGTCACATCGGATGATCCGGGAATTTCCGTCAGCAGGGCCATGATGAGGCCGCCGGTGCAGCTTTCCGCAGTAGCAAGCGTCAGACCCCCGGCCCGCAACTTGGCAAGCACGGCTTCGGCACCGGTAAGCAGTTCGCTGGAAAACATGCGCCTCGTACTCACAAAAAAACTTCGGGGAGCGCTTGGGCGAAGCGCTCCCCGTCAGTCATATCACGAGAGTATCGAGAGTATGTAGTGAGAGGAAGACTTAGCGTTTGGCGGGGCGCTGATTAAGCCGCCGCCAGCCTCTCGGCGTGGGAGAGCAGGCCGTCGAGGACAGAGCGACTGTCGGAGCCCATGGCCCCAACCGTCCTTTTCTGCGCAGTCTGCCAAATCGGATAGGCATCCTTGAGCACGGCCTGACCTTTGGGCGTCAGGTGCAAACCGCGTCCACGCCGGCCGGCGGGGGGATCCATAATGATATGGCCAAGCGCCAGGAGACGCTTGAGATTGCGCGACAACGTCGACTTCTCGATGTCGAGGTCGTGACCGATCTCGACGGCAGTGATCCCGTCACGCGAGGCGAGCTGGGCGAGAAGGGTATATTGGCTCGCCGTGATACCGAGTGGGCGCAAGGCATCGTCGTAGACGCGCGTAACGATACGCGACAACTGGCGGACGCGGGTCGCAAGGCATGACTCCGACGTCGCCACCGCGATGGCGCTAATCGCGGCATCGGCCGGTCTGCGGTCGAGGTTCTGGGGCATGATGTTCATGTCGGCTCCCGCGGTGATCGTGGCAATACAACCACTCGCACCTTTGATGCCGCGATTCTGGCCGCAGGGTCAACGCGAAGTGCGTGGCCAATCAGCATCGCTCGCGGGCAACAAGACCGTCGCCGTCGCCATTGCAGCGATTCCCTCGCGGCGGCCGGTGAAGCCGAGGCCCTCGGTGGTCGTGGCCTTGATGCCGATGCGACCCGGCGCAAGGCCCAGCGCCGCCCCGATGGCCGCCTGCATGGCGGCGCGATGCGGCCCGACTTTCGGGGCCTCCGCCAGGATCGTGACGTCGACATTGACAATGCGGCCGCCGCGTTCTGCCACCCGGCGCGCGGCGTCTTCGAGGAAGAGGGTCGAGGCCGCGCCCTTCCACTTGGGATCGCTTGGGGGAAAATGCTGTCCGATATCGCCGTCGCCAATGGTCCCAAGCAGCGCGTCTGTCAGCGCGTGCAACACAACGTCGGCGTCCGAGTGGCCGTCGAGCCGGGCGTCGTGGGGGATTTTGACGCCGCCGAGCCAGACGTGATCGCCGGCACCGAACTTGTGAACGTCGAAACCGGAGCCCGTGCGCGTTTCAAATTGTGTCATAGTGCGAGCCAACCTTATGTCTGCGGCCGCGATGTCGTCGCGGGTCGTGAGCTTGACGTTGTTAGCGCGGTCTTCGACCAGCGCCACGCGTAGGCCCGCCCACTCGGCTATTGCAGCATCATCGGTAAAGTCATCACGCCCTGCCGCTGCTGCGGCCCGGTGGGCTTTGAGGATGGCGTCGAAGTGAAATCCTTGCGGCGTCTGTGCCCGCCACAAGCCGGTGCGATCCGTGGTTTCAGCGATTGTGCCATCGGATGCGGCGCGCTTAAGGGTATCCGCCAGCGGCACCGCCGCGATGGCCCCTAGCTCGGTGCCAAGCGCCTGAATAATCCGGGTCACGGTCTCAGCTGTTACAAATGGCCGGGCCGCGTCATGGATCAGCACGAGATCGGGTTTCAGGGGACCCAGAGCCTCTAGTCCCGCCAGAACCGAGGCTTGCCGCGTGGCGCCGCCAAAAACCGGAGGTGCAACCTTCCCGGCATTGGCGGGAACGCAGTCGCGATACAGTTGCGCGTCGGCGGCGTGAATGACGACCTGCACGTGCGCGATATCGCCGTGCGAGGCGAATGTGCGCAGCGTGTGCCACAGCACCGGCGCGCCGCCAATCTCCGCGTATTGTTTTGGAACCGCTGAGCTTCCGTCGACCCGCGTTCCGCGTCCGGCAGCGACGATCAATGCGGCGGTCGTCACCGGGTTCTCCATGATTGAAGCAGTCTCAAGTTGCGTTAGCGCTGCCGCGTCAAAACGGCAACTGGCAGTCCTTTGTTTGCACTTGCGAAGAGGGCGAAGCATCCCTAGACTGCTCAAATGACGGGCAGTGAACATCTAAGCCTAATAAATAGGCAAATCAAGATGACGACGGGCGAGCCGTCCCTGAATTCGACGCGTCTACTCACCAGGCCGCACCCCGTGGCCCTGGCGCCGATGTCTGGCGTCACCGACTTGCCATTCCGCCGCCTGGCGCATCGCCTCGGTGCCCCACTTGTCGTCTCAGAAATGATTGCCAGCGAGGAATTGGTCAAGTGCCGCGCCGATGTCGTGCGCCGCGCCGAGGGCCGCGAGCTTTCGCCATTCGTCATACAACTCGCGGGCCGCGAAGCCCAGTGGATGGCTGAGGGCGCGCGCATCGCCGAGAGCAAAGGCGCGGACATGATCGACATCAATATGGGCTGCCCGGCCAAGGAAGTGACGGGCAAGCTCTCGGGCTCCGCCTTGATGCGCGACCTTGATCACGCGCAATCTCTGATCAAGGCTGTCGTGAGCGCAGTCAGTGTGCCCGTGACCCTCAAGATGCGGCTCGGTTGGGACAACAACAGCCGCAATGCCGCCGAATTGGCGCGGCGCGCGCAAGCCGAAGGCGTCAAACTTCTGACCGTCCACGGCCGCACGCGCTGCCAGTTTTTCACCGGCAAGGCCGACTGGGCAGCCGTCAAGCCCGTCGTCGAAGCCACAACGCTTCCCGTTCTCGTCAACGGCGACATTCTGACGGTTGGCGATGCCGCCGCCGCGATCGAAGCGTCTGGTGCCGCCGGCGTCATGATCGGACGCGGCGCCTATGGTGCGCCGTGGATGCCGGGACGCATCGCCACGTTTCTTGCGACAGGCAAAGACCCTGGCGGGCCCGCAATCCAGGCCCAGCGCGCTATCGCGCTTGAGCACATCGAGGCGATGTTCGTCTATTACGGCGGCACGCTCGGCATCAAGAACGCGCGCAAGCACATCGGCTGGTATCTCGCGTCCAGCGGATGCCACGAAGCATCCATGAAATCCTGGCGCAGCCGTCTGTGTACCGAGTGGGAGCCCGCCAAGATTCTTTCCGGCATCAACGCTTTCTACGACAGCGCGGAGCCGCTTGCCGCATGACAGCGAAAGCCACAACGTCTGACAAGAAGAAAGCCGCCGCGCCCGCAGTTGTGACTCAGCAATCGGGTTTGCGTGACATCAACTGTGAATTGCTGCTCGGGAGCCTGCCGCATCCAATCCTGGTCATCGCCAGCGACCAGATGATCCTGTTTGCCAACGCCGCGGCTGAATCATTCTTTTCCATGAGCGTGGCCATGCTTAAGCGTAGCCACGTCATCGACATCGTCGGCTTTGGATGCCCGCTGCTCGCCTTGATCGAGCAAGTTCAGGCGACGAGCGCAACCGTGACCGAGTACGGCATCGAGGTGGCGACGCCACGGTTCTCCGGCGCCAAGCTGATCGATGTCTATGGCGGCCCGATGCCGGAAGAGCCGCAAAACATGTTTGTCATGCTGCAACAGCGCTCCATGGCGCAGATGATCGAACGCCAGCTGACGCACCGTGCCGCCGCCCGCTCGGTGTCGGGTATGGCCTCTGTCCTGGCGCACGAGATCAAGAACCCGCTGTCGGGTATTCGCGGTGCCGCGCAGCTCTTGGAACCTGGTCTATCGGACGAGGACCGGGCGCTGGCCCAGCTCATTTGTTCCGAGACCGATCGCATTCGCGATCTTGTCGATCGCATGGAAGTCTTCGGCGACGAGCGCCCGATCGTCAAGGACGCGGTGAACATCCACGACGTTCTGAACCACGTGCGCAAGATCTCGGAACATGGCTTCGGCCGGGGTATGCGCTACGTCGAGGATTATGACCCGTCATTGCCGCCGGTGCTCGGAAACCGCGACAAACTCGTGCAGGTGTTTTTGAACCTCATGAAAAACGCGGCCGAAGCCATCGGCGACAGGCGCGACAATGGCCGCATCATTTTGCAGACGGCGTTCCGCCCCGGCGTGCGGCTGTCGGTGCCGGGCTCAGACGTCCGCGTCAGCCTGCCACTCATGATCCAGATCGAGGACAACGGCGTTGGCATTGCAGAGCATTTAAAGCCGCATCTCTTCGATCCCTTCGTCACCACAAAAGCCTCAGGGACCGGGCTCGGTCTCGCGCTTGTCGCCAAAATCATCTCAGATCACGGCGGCATCATCGAATGTGACAGCGAGCCCAAACGCACAGTCTTCCGCGTCCTGCTGCCCATGCAGCAACGTACGCGGTCCATAAACCCGGCCCTAAACCCGGCCATAAATCTGGCCATAAATCTGGAACGAGGCTAGAGGAGCGCGCATGGCCAGAGGCACGGTTCTGATCGCCGACGACGACACCGCTATTCGCACGGTGCTCAATCAGGCTCTTGCCCGCGCCGGCTATGCGCCGCGTGCAACGGGCAACGCCGCAACGCTGTGGCGCTGGGTCAGTCAGGGCGAGGGCGACGTGATCATCACCGACGTCGTCATGCCGGACGAAAACGCCTTCGATCTGATCCCTAGAATCAAGAAACTGCGTCCGGATTTGCCGATCATCGTCATGAGCGCGCAGAACACGCTGATGACGGCGCTGACGGCGGCCGAAAAGGGCGCCTTCGAGTATTTGCCCAAACCCTTCGACCTCAACGAACTCGTCGCCGTCGTCGCCCGCGCCCTGTCGGAACCTGGCCGCAAGCGCCAAGTGCCGCAAAGCGACCGCGATACCGAAGAGCTGCCTCTGATTGGCCGCTCACCGCCAATGCAGGACATCTACCGCGTACTCGCGCGCCTGACGCAGAGCGATCTGACGGTGATGATCAACGGCGAAAGCGGCACCGGCAAAGAACTCGTCGCCCGTGTGCTGCATGATTTCGGCAAGCGCCGCCAGGGCCCGTTCGTCGCCATCAACATGGCCGCCATCCCGCGCGAACTGATCGAAAGCGAACTGTTCGGCCACGAGAAGGGTGCTTTCACCGGGGCTCAGTCACGCGCCGCGGGCCGGTTCGAGCAGGCGGAAGGCGGCACCCTGTTCCTCGACGAAATCGGCGACATGCCGCTCGAAGCCCAGACCCGGCTTTTGCGCGTGCTGCAGCAGGGCGAGTACACGACGGTTGGCGGGCGCACGCCGATCAAGACCAACGTCCGCATTGTCGCTGCGACCCACCGCGATCTCAAAACCCAGATTCAGCAGGGGTTGTTCCGCGAAGACCTGTTCTATCGCTTGAATGTTGTGCCGATGCGCTTACCGCCTCTCAGAGAACGCCTCGAAGACGTTGGCGATCTGATCCGCCATTTTCTGAGACAAGCGGGCCGCGAAGGCCTCGGACAGAAGTCGATCGAGACCGCGGCAATCGAGCGGCTCAAGGGCCACCCGTGGCCGGGCAACGTCCGCGAACTCGAGAATGTCGTCCGCCGCCTCGTGGCCCTGTATCCGCAGGACACGCTGACGGTGCAAGTCGTCGAGCAGGAACTCGCGGGTTCAGTGCAGCCCATGCAAGCTGGTGGTGATGGCGAAAGCGGCGAGCTTGGCGAAGCCGTCGAGCGCTATCTGACGCGGTATTTCTCGAGCTTCGGTTCCGACTTGCCGCCGCCAGGTCTCTATGACCGGGTGATCCGCGAGGTTGAGAAGCCACTGCTCAGCGCCGCGCTGGCGGCGACACGGGGCAATCAGATCCGCGCCGCCGAATTGTTGGGCCTCAACCGCAACACGCTGCGGGCTCGCATCCGTGACCTCAACATCCGGGTTTTGCGCACGGTCGAAGGCTGACCCTTCCAGGGTGGTGTGGAACTAACCCTGGAATGACGCCGGACTTGACCCGACCGTAATGCGGGGCTACGTCACACCTGTCGCGAAAAAGTCACAGTTGCGCTGTTCCCTGCCGCCGGGTGTGGCGGCTTTGCGCGTCAACCTCGGCATAGGACGGCGCTCCCGGGCCCATCCAAGCGCCGGGAAGCGTCCGGACAACCACTAGCGAAACGATCAAAATCAGAGTGTTACGGGTCAAGGCTTTAGGTGATGAGCGAAAGCAACACCGATTACGAGCCGACTGCCACGCTGGCGAGCACTGGACCCACTGTGTCTCCTGACATGGCCCCCGGCTCTAAGATGATCGAGGAGGCCGAGAGTCCCCTCAACCCGTCGGACCGCGCCTTCTGGATTGGGTTCGCCGTTGCCGTGCTGTCGATTATCTCGGCGCTCGCCAGTTATTTGATTCTCACCGGTCTCACGGGGATCGCGCCGCGCAACGAGGTCGTGTGGACGGCGCTGGCGATCAACATTGCCCTCATCCTCGCCATGCTGGCGATCATCGTCTGGCAGGCGCTCGGCCTGCGCCGGGCCTGGAAAGAGCACGTCCCCGGCGCCCGCCTGCACACCCGCATCGTGCTTCTGTTCAGCGTTATCGCCGCCTTGCCCACGATCCTCCTCGCCGTCGCCGCCACGACGACATTTTCACGCTCACTCGACGGCTGGTTTTCAGTCCGTACGCGCGCCATCGTCGAAAACTCCTACGATGTGGCTAAAACCTACGTCGAAGAGCATGGCCAAGTCATCCGCACGGACGTTGCCAATATGGTGCGCGACATCGATGGCTCCGCCGACACGCTCAAAGATGATCCCGACGCGTTCCAGAAATTCCTCATCGGACAAGCCGGCCTGCGTGATCTTCCTGCCGCCTACATCATCGATGGCGAAGGTGTGCCGACAGCAATGGCCATCGACGATCCGAGGCTGCCCTATGTCGTTCCGCCTGTCGCCGTCATCAAACAGGCGGAAGCAGGCCAAGTTCCGCTGCTGACGCCGAGCGGCAGCTATCGCATTTCGGCGATTGCCAAACTCGAAAAACTCCCCGGGCGATATCTTTACGTGACGCGCGGCGTCAGTGCCAAAGTCATCGGCCATCTGCAGCGCACCGAGCAAAACGTCGATGAATACAACCGCTTGCGCAGGGCCAGGAGCGGCTTGAAGGTCGCGCATGGCCTCATCTATTTCATGATCTCTACAACGTCATTGCTCGCGGCAATATGGGCTGGCATGTGGTTCGCTGGCCGCTTCGTCGCGCCTATCCGCCGCCTCATCGCCGGTGCCAAAGAGGTTTCCGAGGGCAATCTCGCGATTGCGCTGCCCGAAAAAAAGGGTGAGGGAGATTTGCGGCGCCTGTCCGAAACCTTCAACCACATGACGCGCGAACTCAAAGGTCAGCAGGATGCGCTGGTGACCACCAATGCACAGCTTATCGAACGCCGCAACTTCATCGAAGCCGTGCTCTCCGGGGTGTCGGCTGGCGTCATCGGTCTCGACAGCACCGACCGCGTCACGCTGCTCAGCCGCTCGGCCGAACGCTTGCTTGGCATCTCAGGGGATGAAACGGTCGGCCAGCTGCTCAGCCAGGTCGTGCCGGAATTTGCCGGCGTCCTTGCCGCGATTGAAGACACCGGCCTCAAGACCAAAGGCCAGCACGAGGTCAAGAAGACGTTTGGCGATGAAGAACGGACGTTTGCGGTCAAGATCACGCGCGAACGGCCAGGGACAGGCGTGGGCGAGGGGGATGTCGGCTCTGTCTTGACGTTTGACGATGTGTCGGAGCTGGTTCTGGCCCAACGGACCAGCGCCTGGGCCGATATTGCGCGCCGCATCGCCCACGAGATCAAAAACCCGCTCACCCCCATACAACTTTCAGCCGAGCGCCTGCGCAACAAGTTCGGCAAGCAGGTTACCGAAAACCGCGAGCTGTTCGAAACGCTGACGCAAACCATCGAGCGCCAGACCGGTCAGATCAAAAGCATGGTCGACGAGTTCGCCTCATTCGCTCGCATGCCGCAGCCGGTGATGGCCGACCAGGATCTACGCCTCGCGGTGCAGGAGCCGGGCATTCTGTTCCGCGAAGGCAACAAGGATATCGAATTCAAACTTGTCATACCCAATACCCCTGTCCGCGCCCGCTTCGACGTGCGGCTGATCTCGCAAGCCGTGACCAACTTAATCAAGAATGCCACCGAAGCCATCGAAGGCTTCGGCGAAGACCAGGGCCGCCCCGCCAGTTACAAAGGCGCCATCGAGGTCCGCCTCGTGCCGTCAGCCGACCGCGTCGCGATCGAGGTCATCGACAACGGCGTCGGCTTGCCGAAGCAAAACCGCGCCAAGCTCTTGGAACCCTATGTCACGACCCGGGCCAAGGGCACGGGGCTCGGTCTCGCTATCGTGCAAAAGATCGTTGAACAGCATGGCGGGACGCTGACGCTTGAAGATGCGCCCACGACTGAGACGCGTAACCGTGGCGCCCTTGTCCGCATGACGCTGCCTGTCAAGGCGCAGATCGCTCACGAACATACTACTGCAAAGCCCGAACCTGCGGCGGCCGCTGCGGGCGGGGTGTGATACACGAACTGACGTTTAAGGAGCCGACCATGGCAGCTGACATTCTGATCGTCGATGACGAAGCCGATATCCGCGATCTCGTTGCCGGCATCCTGCAGGATGAAGGACATAGGACCCGGCTGGCGCGCGATAGCGACGAAGCCTTGAAGGCGATCGAGGACCGGCGCCCGCATCTGGTCATCCTCGACATCTGGCTGCAGGGCAGCCGCCTCGACGGTCTCGAGGTCTTGTCGGTCATGAAGCGGACCTATCCCGAACTCCCCGTTGTCATTATATCGGGCCACGGCAACATCGAAACGGCGGTGACAGCCATCAAGCGCGGCGCCTACGACTATATCGAGAAGCCGTTCAAGTCGGATCGCCTGAACCTCGTGGCGCTGCGCGCGCTCGAAGCCTCGCAGTTGAAGCGCGAGGTGCGCGAACTCAAGGAACGCTCCGTGGTATCGGCCGAAATGATCGGCAAGTCTCCGGCTATCAATCAGCTCAAAGGCCACATCGACAAGGCGGCACCAACAAACAGCCGCATCATGATCCGCGGCTCGTCTGGCACCGGCAAGGAGCTCGCCGCTCGCGTCCTGCATCAAAAATCGTTGCGCGCCGAGGGGCCGTTCGTCGTGCTCAACGCCGCCGCCATGGTGCCCGATCGCGTCGAAGAGGAATTGTTTGGCACCGAAGACAGAACCGGCGGTCCGCGCAAGGTCGGCGCGCTCGAAGAAGCCCACACCGGAACGCTTTATATCGACGAAGTTGCCGACATGCCGATGGAAACGCAGGGCAAGGTTTTGCGTGTCCTGGTCGAGCAAAAATTTCTCCGTCTCGGCGGCTCGCAGAAAGTTTCCGTCGACGTCCGCATCATCTCATCGACCAGCCGCGATCTCGATCAGGAAATCCGCGAAGGCCGTTTTCGCGAGGATCTCTATCACCGCCTCAACGTCGTGACGCTGCGCGTGCCGAGCCTCGCCGAACGCCGGGAAGATATCCCCGAGCTTATCCAATTCTTCATCGGTCAGGTGGCGCAGGCCTCCGGCCTTGCCCCGCGCCGCATCGGTGAAGATGCGATTGCTGTGCTGCAAGCCCATGATTGGCCCGGCAATGTCCGCGAACTCAGAAACAACGTCGAACGCCTGATGATCTTAGCGGGGGGAGAACCGAACGCCATCATCACCGCTGAAATGCTGCCCGAAGAGATCGGCTCCAACGTACCGCTGCCCGTCAACGGCGGCGCCGAACATCTGATGTCGCTGCCGCTGCGCGAGGCGCGCGAAATCTTCGAGCGCGAGTATCTGCTGGCCCAGATCAACCGCTTCGGCGGCAACATTTCGCGCACAGCCGAGTTCGTCGGCATGGAGCGCTCGGCGCTGCACCGCAAGCTCAGGGCGCTCGGCGTATCTTCGGACCAGCGCAGCGGCGAAATGCGCACGGCCGGATGACACCCGCAGACACGCCAGACGTAACACCCAGCGCAACACGCGGTGCATTATTCTCCGCATTGCGGGGGGCTCGCCCGTGAGCCGCATCATCTACGTCAACGGCAGCTACAAACCCTACGCCGACGCTCTTGTGCACGCCGAAGATCGCGGCTTCCAGTTTGCCGACGCGGTCTACGAAGTCGTCGAGGTGCTCGGCGGCAAACTCGTCGATGCAACCCGGCACTTGGCGCGGCTCGAACGCTCGCTCGCAGAAATCAAAATCTTAGCGCCGATGAGCCGGGAGGCGCTGCTGCACGTGATCTCACACGTCATCGCCCGCAACCGCGTGCACAACGGCATCGTCTATTTGCAAGTCACCCGCGGCGAGGGCCCGCGCGAATTCAGTTTCCCCGCCAGTGGCATCCGCCCGACACTTGTCGTTCTTGCGCGGCCACAATCACAGTCCAAAATCGCGGCCCTCGCGGACGTTGGCATTGCCGTCAAGACCATGCCGGAGATGCGCTGGGGCCGGTCCGACATCAAAACCGTGATGCTGCTGCCCGCCTGCCTCGCCAAGAACGCCGCCAAACGCGATGGCGCGCGGGAAGCCTGGTTCGTCGATGCTCAAGGTTTTGTCACCGAAGGCGCCTCCAGCAATGCCTGGATCGTGACCGCCGGCGGCGTGCTCGTGACTCGCCAGCTGGATGAGCGGATCTTGGGCGGCGTCACACGCGCCACACTCCTCGACGTTGCCAAGGCCGAAGGTGTACGCGCCGAACTCCGCGCTTTTAAAGTTGCCGAAGCCTTGGCTGCAAAGGAAGCCTTCATTACGTCTGCAACAAACACCGTCATGCCGGTCGTGCGTATCGATGGCCAAGCGATCGGCGATGGGCAACCCGGACCGCTGACCCGCCGTCTTCGGTCACGATTTCATCATATTGCTGAACTTTCAGCACTCTAAGCTCAAGAACGAGGCAGAGAAGAGGCTTACGAGGGCTTTAAATTGCGGGCAAAGACGCTATTTTACCGGCCACGGGTTGCCGAAAACGAGTTCACCGCATAACCGCCGGTCTCACGGTTCCTGGGATACGACGGTTTTGCCGGCACGCTGAAAAAACGTTGAACAACAAAAAAAGCGGATAACAACAATGGCAGCGGAAAAGCAGCAGAACCTCCAGGACACGTTCCTCAACTACGTCCGCAAGAACAAGACGCCGCTGACAATCTTCCTCGTCAACGGCGTCAAGCTCCAAGGCATCGTCAGCTGGTTCGATAACTTCTGCGTCCTGCTGCGGCGCGACGGGCATTCGCAGCTTGTCTACAAACATGCGATCTCGACGATCATGCCGGGCGGGCCTGTGAACCTGAACGATCAGGACGGCGAGAGCATCAGCGGTTGACAACGCCCAGCGACGACCTGCCGGATGGCGACGCTGCAAAGCGGTCACGGCGCAAGCGCGGTCCGGAGGAAACCCGGGCGCCGCGCTCGCGCGTGCTTATCCTCGTGCCGGTGTGGAAGCGCCAGGTTCGCGTCGGCGACAAGGCCAAGCCATTTCCGCAAATCCACACGCCTGAGAACCGGCTGGCTGAAGCCATCGGCCTCGCCAACGCCATTGACCTCGATATCGTCGACGCGAAAATCGTACCGCTGTCGGAGCCGCGGCCGTCAACCCTGCTCGGCTCGGGCAAGGTCGAGGAACTGCGAGCAACGATTGCGGACAAAGACATCGGGCTTGTCGTCATCGACCACATCGTCAACCCGGTGCAGCAGCGCAATCTCGAAAAAACTTGGAATGCCAAGGTCATCGACCGCACGGGATTGATCCTGGAGATTTTTGGCGCCCGCGCCCGCACCAAGGAAGGTGTGTTGCAGGTCGAGTTGGCACATCTGATGTATCAGAAGGGGCGGCTGGTCCGCGCCTGGACGCATTTGGAGCGCCAGCGCGGCGGCGGCGGCTTTCTCGGCGGCCCTGGCGAAGCTCAGATCGAGCTCGACCGGCGCATGCTCCAAGACCGCATCGATGCCATCAAGGGCGATCTCAAAGACGTCAGCAAAACGCGTGAGCTGCATCGCCAGGGCCGCCGCAAGGTGCCGTATCCGATCGTTGCGATTGTCGGCTACACCAACGCCGGAAAATCGACGCTGTTCAATCGCGTCACCGGCGCCGGCGTGCTGGCGATGGATCAGGTGTTCGCGACACTCGACCCGACGATGCGCGAATTGAAGCTCAAAAGCGGCCGCCGCATCATCCTGTCCGATACCGTTGGCTTCATCTCGGACTTGCCGACAATGCTGGTCGCAGCCTTCCGCGCCACGCTCGAAGACGTTGTCGAAGCCGATCTTATTCTGCACGTCCGCGATATCGCCCACCAGGAAACGGCGGCGCAGGCCCTCGACGTCGAAAAGGTCTTGGGCGATCTCGGCATCGATACACTTCCCGCTGACAGCCACATTCTCGAAGTCTGGAACAAGATCGATCTTCTCAACCCAGAACGCGCAGACGAGCTGCAACGCGACGCCGCGCGGGTAGAGAAAGCGCCGGTTCTGGTATCGGCCGTCACCGGGGCAGGTATGGAGACGCTGTTTGCCGCCATCGACGCGCGTCTCGGCCAGGCTGACGAAATCCTCGATCTCGTCATATCGGCCAAGAACGGCGCACTTCTGAGCTGGCTGTACGAGAACACCGATATTCTCGCGCGTGCGGCCGCCGAGAGCGGCGACGTTCAGATCAAGATCCGCGTCGCATCGGAAAAAAAAGCCCGTGTGATCGGCCACCTTCGCAAGGCGGGCATTTCCGTCTAAGCTCGCGGCAAGAGATGGTCATGGGGTCTGGTCATGGGGTCAGACCCCTCACAGGAAAAATGAGCCTTAAATTGCGCTCTTACTCGTGAGGGGTCTGACCCCAACGAGGCACAAATGGAACATAAGGTCCAGGCTTGCATCTCAGGCGGCGGCCCGGCGGGCATGATGCTCGGCGTGCTGTTGGCACGCGCCGGCGTTCGTGTGCTGGTGCTTGAGAAACACGCTGATTTCCTGCGCGATTTTCGCGGCGATACGATACACCCCTCGACCATGCAGGTCATCGGCGAGCTGGGATGGCTCGATGAGTTTCTGAAGCTGCCTCATCAGCCGGTGAAGAGCCTGCAGGTCCGCTTCGGCAACGACACGTTGACGATGGCCGATCTCTCGCGCCTGCCCGTCGCCGCGCCCTTCATCGCGATGATGCCGCAATGGGATTTTCTGGCCTTTCTCGCACAGAAGGGGCGTACCTATCCCGGTTTTCAGCTGATGATGGAAACCGAAGCTCTGGGGGTGATGGCGGACGGCGAACGCATCACCGGGGTTACAGCGAAAGGTCCAGATGGACCGCTCACCATTGGCGCCGATCTCGTCGTGGCGGCCGATGGACGATCCTCGACGCTTCGGGCCGCTGCGGAACTAGAGAGCGAGGAGTTCGGTGCGCCGATGGACGCGCTCTGGTTCCGGCTGCCCCGGCATACGACCGACACAGATCAGACGCAGGGCCGTTTCGATGCGGGCCGCATCTTCGTGATGCTCAATCGCGGCGATTACTGGCAGTGCGCGTTCGTGATCTCGAAGGGCCAGGACGAGGCTGTGCGTGCGGCAGGCCTTGATGCTTTCCGCGCCAGCGTCGGCGCACTGGTGCCGTTCGAGGCGGGGCGTGCGGACAGCATCACCGATTGGGATCAGGTCAAGCTGCTGACTGTGAAAGTCGATCGCCTGAAACAGTGGGCGCGGCCTGGATTGCTGTGCATCGGCGACGCGGCGCACGCCATGAGCCCGGTCGGTGGCGTCGGCATCAATCTCGCCGTTCAAGATGCCGTTGCCGCGGCGAATGTGCTGGCACAACCGCTTAGCAAGGGATGTCTGACCTTCGAGGATGTGCAGCGTGTTCAGGCACGGCGCGACTGGCCAACCCGCATGACCCAGCGCATGCAACTTGCCATGCAGACCGCGATCATCGCTCCTGCGCTTGCCGCCAAGGGACCGCTCAAGCCGCCTTTGGCGCTGCGCCTCATCACAGCAATCCCAGGTCTCAACCGCATTCCGGCGCGGCTCATCGGCCTCGGGTTCCGGCCCGAGCATGTTGCGGGGTTTATTCGTGACGCGCGAGGCAGCGTCTAGAGCAGGTTCCGATCATACGGCACCAGCGTCAGGATTTTCCTCTCCCCTTGGGAAAAGTAACCCATCGCGATTCAATGCGATTGGAAAATGTTCTAGTCTTTTGTTTTGTTGCGTTTTCTGCACGCAAACCGGTGCCCGCTTCGCTCGAAAATGCTCTAGTTTTGGCGCTCCATCGCTTTCGCCTCATCCCACAGCGCGTCCATGTCTGCGAGCGTCGAGTGCGCCGGGGTTTTGCCCTGTGCCGCCAAGCGCTGCTCAATGTGGGCGAAGCGGCGCGTGAACTTCTGGTTGGCGGCGCGAAGTGCGGCTTCGGGATCGATCTTCAAATGCCGCGCGATATTGGCCATGACAAAAAGAAGGTCACCGAATTCTTCTTTTATCTTGTCCGCCGCGTCCGGCGAGTCTTCGCTTGCCGCCTCCGACTCTCCTTCGTCGATCCCCGCCTGCGCGGGGAGGCCGGAAGGCGCGCCCGCTTCCGGCCGGCTGCCCGCAGGGCAGTCGGAAGCGGCAATCAAAGCGCTTCGTGGGTCGGCGGGCAGCGCGACCTCCTCGAATTCGGCAAGCTCCTCTTTGAGTTTGTCGAACACAGGCGCGAGGGTCGGCCAGTCGAAACCCACGCGCGCGGCTTTGTCCTGTAACTTGACGGCGCGCGTCAGACCCGGAAGCGCGACGGGTACATCGGCGAGCAGGCTCACCGCGCCCGGCGGCTGGCTCCCCGCAGGGGAGTCGCCGGGCGCAAGCAAAGTGCCGCCGGTTGCGGCTTCTTTCTCCGCGCGCTCCTCAGCCTTGATCTTGTCCCACAACCCTTTCACCGCGCCCGCACTGCGCGCCGTGGCATCGCCGAACACATGCGGGTGGCGGCGGATCATCTTGCGCGTAATGCCGTCGACGATATCGCCGAACGTGAACGCGCCTTGCTCCTCCGCCATGCGCGCATGATAGACAACCTGAAGCAGCAGGTCGCCGAGTTCGTCCTTCAAGTCCGCAAGATCGCCGCGCTCGATCGCATCGGCCACTTCGTAGGCTTCCTCGATCGTGTAGGGAGCGATTGTATTGAACGTCTGCTCAAGATCCCACGGGCAGCCCGTGCTCGCTGTTCGGAGCGCCGCCATGATCTCGATCAGGCGCTGAATGTCTTGCGATGGTGTCATGGGTGTCCTCATGCTTCGCGCGGACACTAGACGATCAGACCGCGAGCGGCGAGGGTGACGCGGCTGTGTACAGGCCCTGAGTCAGCGCGGGCATAGAGCAGACGAGCGCCAGCGGGAGCATCCATCCGAGCCACGCCGAGGCGGCATAAATCGGCTCGAACGGCAGCCCCAGCGCAATCGCCGATCCTGTCATGACGCGAAACCAGACGGCTCCCGTCGCAACCGCGAACATGGCCAGCATGAGCCTCGCATGCGTGGCGCGTTTACCATTTCGGATCGCATAAACCCCGGCCGCGAGGAGCGCCAGCCACACGATGCCCTGGACGAAAAATCCGGCGCGGGCTGCGGGCGATGACGATGAGAATATGGCAACGGGCAGCGCCGTCAGCCCCCCCGCGACCACGAAACCGCCCAACAGACGGCCCAGCATCCGATGCGTGGCGCGCCGGTGCCGCATTGCAATCACCAGCGGCGCCAGGAGAAGCGCGACGGCCGACGTCACCATGTGGATGCGAAAGATCACCGGCATGCGCGCGTCGAGCACGAACATTTCAAACGGCAGCGCGATGACGCCGGTGCCCGAGCCGATCGCGACCAGGCCAACAGGGATACTGAGGAGCAGGATAATGAACGCGCCCGCAACCCGCCACAGAGTGGTCTTTGCTAAACGCACACGCTTTGCAGTGCCGGTGCTTGAAGTGCCGGTGCGGGGCAGGGGGCTGTTTGCTGGGCTCGCGGTCATCGTCATGGCCGTGACGCTCGCATGCGGTGGTGACGTCATCGCGGCAGAGCGGCCTGCGGGTGGAGACGCGAGCGTGCGAACCGTGGCGTTCAGCCCCGTCGATCTCTCCGGCCGCTGGACCGGGCCGCGCTACAGCCACAACCTTATTGCCTCGGATCCGAAGGCATGCGGCGACAAGCGATGTGAGCTGACCTACGACATCGTCGCCTGCCCGGATGGCTGGTGCGGGATCGCGGTGACGGACGCGGCGCCGTGCGGGGCTATCGGCTTGCGTCTCGCGGCTGACCATCCCAAGGGCCGGCCCAATGCCTTTACCGGCAAGCTCGAACTGGCCAAGGGCTCGGCGCCCTACACGGTCGAAGCCTGGCACCACGTGGCCGAGGGTAGCGCCAAGGCGACTTTGAATTTCGTCGGCGACACGGGTCCTGAACTTCTGTTGATGCGCCGGTCGTTTCCGTTCCATGCCGAGTTGGCCCGTGCTGGCGACGCCAGCTGCACGCTCGAAAAGGCGACGTCGTAACGCTGCTTGCGCGCGTCGTCTCCGCCGCTAGGATGCGGCGAGGGCAGGGGCCAGCGGGGCGCAATGCGCATCATTCTCAATGCCGTCATTATGCTGGCCGAGCTGGCGGCAATCGCCGCCGTCGCCTGGCTCGGACTGTCGTATCCGCTGCTGTTCGCAGCCGTCACCGGTTGTGTCGCGCTGGCGCTGGGCGTCAGTCTCGAAATTGCGCGCCTCAAGAACGAGATGCCGTTTTATTTCGACCGGGCACCGGGACGGTCAGAACTCTTTGCGCTGCTCGTTGGCACGCTCGAAGCGGTCGTCAAAGCACTTCTGGCGGGCGTCGTCGGGCTGCTGACGTTTCTCGGCACCGATCACGACCGGCTCAGCTGGGTGGCGGTCATCTTTGGCATTTCGCTGTTTGCCGGCTGCGCGCTGGTGCGCTGGCTGACGCACCGGTTTCAGGCGCGGCCGCTGCGCTGGGGGTATTTCCGGCTCGCGGCGCCGCTTGGTGTTTTGTTCTCAACGGGACTGTCGCTGCTGCCGTCGCCGGGCTTCTCCGAGCTTGCCAAGCGGGCCACGTTCGACATGCCGGCCAAACCGTCGATGGAGCAGGCGAGTGAGTTTCTGTTTCTGCTAAAGCAGACCTTCGACGACATCGTCGAACGGATGCTGACCTGGGTGTTCGATCCTGGTCTCGCGCAAGGCATCAGCGCCGTCGTCTCGGTGAACATGCTGTCGGGGTTCGTGCTGGCGCTGTATGCCGTGCTGATTGCGGAAGGTGTGCGGCGGCTGGAAAGCAGGATCTAGCTGCAGCGCGAGATAACCTCCTTCGCGTCCCCCAGACTCAAAGCTTATGCTCGACAGCGATTTTGTTGAGCATCCGTGCTGCGTCCCATCACTCGAGGGGAGGGGTCCGGAATGGCTCATAGCATCGTCCGCGACACGGCAGTTCCAGGCCGTCGCTCCAACGCCCAACTCTGTTTCGCCATCGCGGCTATCGTCGTCGCGCTGCTGACGCTCTGGTCGCAACCATCGAATGCTGCCAGCGGCACCCGCGTCAAACGCGATGCGTCAACCCGCGTGTTCGTCATGGCCGGATTTGCCGCCGACTGCGCCTTCAAGGGATTTCCGGATATGCAACTCGACGCTCAACCGGCGAAGGGGCAGGTCGCCTTCAAGACCGGCGACGCGACGACGATCCAGTATTCGCTGTCGGGCAAGTGTGTGGGAACACAGGTGCAAGGCACCGGCATCTACTACACGCCCGCAAGCGGCCAGGTGGGCGAGGACACGTTCACGGTGACAGGTCGCCTCGGATCAGGCGAGCCCGCGACCCGAACGTTTTCGGTGATCATCGATGAGTGAGGCGTAAGCATTTGTCGGGTTTAATTTTGTCCATCCCAATATTTCGCGTAATACATATTATGGAAATTAATTTACGGACCTGCATTTGATCCATAGTGATACACACAGTAATAAACCGTGAGTAAGCGTAATTCTAGGCTGCTAAAGCGCGTTTTGCAGCGCGCGCCAGAAACCCCGACCGGCTGAGACCTTGAGACTTAGCATAGCGGTCGATTTCGTCGAGAACATCGGCTGGTAGCGTGATGTTGATGCGAACGGCCTTGGCAGCCTGTCGCGGCGCATCGACGAGAATGGCAACGGCGTCGCGGTACTCACGCTCGGACATGATGTCTTCGAGTGCCGAAGGCTCTGGAATGGCGTCGCCATCCTCGGCCATCCCGTCCAAATGGAGCGCCAGCGCTTCGGCTGCCATAAGCCGTGCCTCGTCAAGCGTTGTACCTGCTGAAATACAGCCAGGGAGATCGGGAAACGAGACGCCGTAGTCGCTGTCGCGTTCTTTGTGGATCAGACCGATGTAGGGGCGCATCGAGCTACCTCAGCTTAAGCCCGGACTGCTTCTCGATGGAGCGCAGCGTCCCGAACGGAATATCCTTTTTCGGGTGGGGTACGGTCACGCGGCCTGGTTTGGCCGGATGCTTGAGTTGAACGTGGCTGCCTCGCTGGGCAACTTCGACCCAACCGTCTAATTTCAAAACTGAAATGACGGCCCTGCTATTCATGTGTATGAGTACACACTTTCGCAGGCCCCGTCAAGTGTATAAATACACACTAAAAGCCTCAACCTACTTCTCGCCCTTCTCGTGATGATCGGCGACTAAGCGGTCGAGCAGGCGCACGCCCCAGCCCGAACCCCAGCTCGTGTTGAAGTCGGAGCGGGCGCCATCCATCGCCGTACCGGCGAGATCGATATGGCACCACGGCGTATCCTTGACGAAGCGCTGCAGGAACGCCGCGGCCGAGCAGGCGCCGCCCCAGCGCCCGCCCGCGTTCTTCACGTCGGCGTTCTTGCTGTCCATCATCTTGTCGAAGGCCTTGTCGAGTGGCATGCGCCAGAGTTTTTCACCCGTCGCCTTCGACGCGCTCAACAGCTCGTCCGCAAGTTTGTCGTCGTTGACGAACATGCCGGCGTATTCCTTGCCGAGCGCGATCATGATGGCGCCCGTCAGCGTCGCCAGATCGATGATCAGCTTTGGCTTGAACTTTTCCTGCGCGTACCAGAGTACGTCGGCCAAAACCAAGCGGCCTTCGGCGTCAGTGTTGATGATCTCGATCGTCTGGCCTGACATCGACGTCACGATATCGCCCGGGCGCACCGCATTGCCCGACGGCATATTCTCGACGCAGCCGATCAGGCCGACGGCGTAGACGTTGGCCTTGCGCTCGGCGAGTGCGTGCATGACGCCGATGACAGCGGCCGATCCGCCCATATCGCCCTTCATGTCCTCCATGCCGGCCGCACCCTTGATCGAGATGCCGCCAGTATCGAACACGACGCCTTTGCCGACGAAGCAGATCGGCTTGGCCTTCTTGTTTCCTTTGGCGCCGTTCCAGACCATGACGGCCATGCGTGACGGGCGCTCACTGCCCTGCCCGACGCACAACAGCGACCCCATCTTGAGCTTGGTCATGTCGGCGACATCGAGGATTTCAACATCAACACCGAGCTTTTCCAGCGCCTTCGTCTTTTCTGCAAGTTCAACCGGCCCGAGGATATTCGCCGGTTCGTTGACCAGATCGCGGGCGATATTGACGCCATGGACGACCGCCTTGAGCGGCTGGAAAGCTGCTTTGGCCTTGTCGGGATGGCTGACTTGGATGACGAGTTTTTTCAGTCCGTCCTTGTCGGCAGCGCTGTCTTCTGAATTCTTCTTGGTCAGATACTTTTTGAAGTTGTAGTGACGCAGCATGGCGCCCTGAGCGATGAACGCCGCGATCTGCTCAGACTTGAAATCGTCCGTTGCTTCGACATCGACGATGAGGCTCGCAGCCGATCCCTTGCGCGCCTGCACCGCGCCCATGATGGCGCCACCGAGTTCGACGAATTGCTGTTCCGTGCTGGCGCCGGACTTGCCGAGGCCGGCAACAATCAAGCGGTCGATGCCAAGCTTGGCTGGCGCTAAAATCTCGATCGTCGCTTTGAACTTGCCCTTGTAGTCGGCGGCGGCCGCGGCTTTTCCGATGGAGCCCGCTGACTTCGTATCGAGGTCGCGGGCTTTCGATCCTAGTTCCAGTGCGTCGCTCGCAAGCACAACGGTGATCGCCTCGGGATCGGCAGACAGCGCAGCAAATGAAATATCGAGGCGGTCGGACATAAGGGGTCGTCTCCTGGATGAGGCCTGGACGAGGCCTTGATGGGGATTGAGCGGGCGCCGGGCTTCAAATGCGGTCGCCGAACCGCGCCGAAGTCCCCGCGGGGGCTCCGTGGAGCTCCCTGATAGTGTGCCGGATAGTGTAGAAGCCGATCGATGAAGCCAATACCTTAGACATTCGCTTACCCGTGGCAAGTCACGGCCGATCACTAATCACTATGAGAAATCAGCTGAAATCCGGCTCGGCATGGCACCCCGGCGGCCTAACCGGACACGGCCCAGTCAAATCATCCCAAAAAGTGCCCTAAGCCTTTCAGCGGAGCCGGAATTCCGCCACCGTGCTATGCGAACGCGATACCTTGACATTGGGGCCTGACATTGGAGAATTTCGGAGGCTCGCTGCCGGGACAATCGAGACGCTTGGTAAGACGCTTCGCACGGCGCCTGGTCAGAAGGGGATTTCATCGGGCATGGGCATCTTTTCGCGATACGTGTTCCGGCAGGCTGCGGGTGCCCTTTTACTGATTTTGTTTTCGCTCTCCGGCATCGTTTGGATTGCGCTGGCGTTGCGTCAGCTCAATATTGTGACGACGCAGGGGCAGGACACGCTGATGCTCGTCAAGATGACGACGCTGGCGCTGCCAAATCTTATGGCCATCATCGCCCCGTTCTCGTTTCTTATCGCCGCCCTGCACACCCTCTACCGGCTCAATAGCGACAGCGAGTTGATTGTGCTCACGGCATCGGGGGCGACGGTGTGGACGGCGGCCCGCCCTCTCCTGTTGCTGGCATTTCTCGTCAGTGCATGCCTCGGTTTTGTGTCTCACCTGGCGCAACCGTGGAGCATGCGGCTTTTGAAGGACTACATCGTTCAGGTGCGCACGGATCTGCTGACGCAGGTTATCCAGCCAGGACGTTTCACCAGCCCTGAAGCCAATCTGACATTTCACATCCGCGAACGCGCGCTCAACGGCGAACTGATAGGCCTCGTGATGCACGACACGCGCGATCCCGCCCAGGCGCAGAGTTACCTCGCCGAACGCGGCGTGATCGTGAAGCAGGACCCGACAGCCTATCTCGTCATGAGCGCTGGGCATATTTTGCGCCGGACGGCGGCAACAGAACCGCCGCAGATCATCGCCTTCGATAAATATGCCGTTGACCTCGATCGCTTCGAAGCCGAGGGCGGCGGCGAAGGCGAGTTGAAGCCGCGCGAACGCTATTTCAGCGAGCTTGTCGATCCCGGTCCAGACAGCAAACTCTACCAGTCACAACCCGGCCAATTTCGTGCCGAGTTGCATGAGCGGTTTGTCAGCCCGTTCTACCCTATCGCCTTCGCCTTCGTGGTTATCGCCTTTGTCGGCCAAGCGCGCTCGACGCGGTCGAGCCGCATGGAAAGTTTGGTGGTTGCCTTTATTGCCGCGGCCGGTTGCCGGATCGTGGGTCTTGCCCTCAACAACGCCGTTGTCGTCAACGCGGCGATGCTGCCCGTGCTCTACGTGCTGCCGCTCGGTGCGATCGCGTTGTCGCTGATCGTCATCAAAGGCGCCGATCGCCACCGCACGGGCTTGGCCCTTGTTGACAAGGCCGTTGAAGCCCTCGCCCCCCTTGCGCGCAGGGTCACCAGATTTTTTCGCCGCACGCCCGATTTCGCGGCCATTCCTGCAATACCGGGCCCTGCAATACCGGGGCCTAGAATACCGGGGCCTTTGGTAGCGGGCCCACGTTCATCGCGACCCGGAGCACCACGGCCATGATCCGCCGCGCCACGATCAACATCTACATCGCACGGCGTTTTTTGACCGGCATCCTGACGACTCTCGCCGTCTGCGCGCTGCTGATTTTCATGATCGACTTCGTCGAGCTGTTACGGGTTTCGGGCAAATACGGCTCGGTCCCGGCATCCAAGTTCGTGGTTATCGCCCTCCTCCGGCTTCCCGCCTACGTCGAGTTTCTGTTCGGCTTCGCCGTACTTGTCGGCAGTATCGGCGCGCTGCTGTTTCTCAATCGCAAGAGCGAGCTTGCGGTCATGCGGGCCGGCGGCATGTCGGTTTGGCAGTTCCTGTGGCCCGGAATTTTCGTCGGGCTGGTGATCGGTATTTTCAGCATGGTGGCGTACAATCCTCTTGCCGCTGCCGGCCGCGCCAAGGCCGAGAAGCGGTTTGCCGAAGCCTTCGGTAGCGAAGCCAATCTACTGCGGGCTCATGGCGGGGGATCATGGCTACGACAGGACGGAACCGACGGTGAATCGATCATTGGCGCCGTAGCCGCCTCGAACCGGGGCCTGACGCTAACCGGGGTGATGGTCTTCGCCTATGACCGCGACGGCCACTTTGCCGAGCGCGCTGATGCCGCCCGCGCCGATCTCAAGGAAGGCTACTGGCTGCTGCAAAATGCCTGGGTGACACGGCTCGGCCGCGAGCCGGAAAAGTTCGAAACCTACCTGGTTTCGACCTACCTTACCCCAGACCGGGTCCAGGACGCGCTCGGCACGGTTTTCTCAGTCTCGTTCTGGGACTTGCCGGGCCTGATTGAAGTTACTGAAAAAGCTAAACTTTCAGCTGAAAAACTGCGCATTCAATACGCTACCCTGTGGGCCCGTCCGCTGCTCTGCGTGGCGATGGTCCTTTTGGCCGCAACTGTGTCATTGCGGTCATTCCGCTCTGGCCGCATCCAGACTATGGTCGCGACAGGGATGATCGGGGGGTTCGGTTTCTTCTTGCTCTCGGAAATATCACGACAAATTGGCGTTGCCGGACTTGCGCCCGCCTGGGTAGCGGTTTGGCTACCGGTGGTGCTGATTGTGGTCATCTCGACGTCGGTGCTGCTGCACCAGGAGGACGGCTGAGTGATGCGTAGGAGGCGGACACCGCACGAGGGTTGCGGACTGTCACGCGAGACATCTTGGCGCCGGACGGCGGCCGGGACGTCTCGCGCGTTCGCTTGCCTGTGCGCCATCGTGTTTGCGGCCGCCGCTGTTTTCGCGTCAAGCTCCGGCGCCTCGGCGCAAGATCCCAACGTTTTCCAGACGGCGAAACCGGCAAGCTCGTTTGCGGCGCCTGCGGGCGGCATGTTCGGCAACGTCAACAAGGCCCTCAACACCGCGCTGCCGATGAACGTGCAGGGCGATCAGCTGGTCTACGACACGGCGGGAAATCGCATCATTGCGCGCGGCAACGTCGAGATTTTCTACAACGACTACATCCTGACGGCCGACGAGGTGGTCTACGATCAAAGCGCCGGTACCCTCACCGCCGCCGGCAATGTCACGCTCAAGGAACCGCAGGGCAACATCGTCCGCGCCGACCGCTACACGCTGACCGACGATTTCCGCGACGGCTTCGTCCAGTCACTCTCTGTCGTCACCAAGGACGACACCAAGATCACGGCTGAGCGTGCGACCCGGCGCGGCGGCAACGTCACCGAATTCCAGGGTGGCAAATTCACGCCGTGCAAGAGCGACGGCAACACGCCGCCACTGTGGTGCATCAGCGCCGCGCGCATCATCCACGACAAGGAAGCCGCGACCATCAGCTACCAGGATGCCTACTTCGAGGTCTTCGGGCAGCCGGTGTTTTATCTGCCCTACTTCCAGCACGCCGACCCGTCGGTGAAGCGCAAGTCCGGTTTCCTGCGGCCGGAAGTCGGCCAGTCGACGAACCTCGGTTTCATCACCGGCATACCCTACTATTTCGCCCTCGACCCGAGCTACGATTTCACCTTCAACCCGCTGTATTTGTCCAAGCAGGGCGTGCTGTGGCAGGGCGAATGGCGTCAGCGCCTTGCCAACGGCCAGTATACGATCGACGTCACTGGCATCGATCAGGACGGCAATGATCTGTCTGGCAATGCTGCCCAGAAGGCAAGCTTGGACGGCTGGCGCGGCAGCGTCGAGACCAAGGGGCTGTTTTCGCTTTCAAGCTGGTGGAAGTTCGGTTGGGACGTGACGCTCGAAAGCGATGACCAGTTCCGCCGCTTCTATAAACTCGACAACATTCTGCTCACCGACCGCGTCAATCAGGTGTTCTTGACCGGTCAGTCGGATCGCAACTATTTCAGCGCCCGGCTTTACCACTTCGGCGGCCTGCTGCTGGATGATAGCGCGCAAACTGAAAGCTCGGCGCATCCGATCATCGATTACAACTACGTCTTCGCCGATCCGGTTCTTGGCGGCGAACTCAAGCTTGATACCAACGTCTTGAGCTTCTCCCGTAGCGACGGCGTCAATCAGCCGTTCGCCGGCGGCGTCACCCGCGACCAGAATATCAACCGCGTCGTCACCGAGCTCAAGTGGCGCCGCCGTTTCACCGATGCTGTCGGCATCACCTACACGCCGTTCGCGAATTTGCGCGGCGACATCTATCAGTTCAACAATTTCACCGATCCGGAATCGGTCGTCGTCGATCCGGTGACTGGCTTAGTGACCAACAGCACCGCGGTACCGGACGACACGACCGTGCGCGGCATCGCCGCCGGTGGCGCGACCGTCGCCTATCCGTGGGTTGCCAATACCGCCGCCGCCACGCACATTATCGAACCCATTGGCCAGATCATCGCCCGCCAGGAAAGCGTGACGCAGCGCCGTCTCCCCGATGAAGACGCACGCAGTCTCATCTTCGACGACACCAATCTGTTCGAGGTCTCGAAGTTCTCAGGTCTTGATCGCACCGAATTGGGCACGCGCGTCAACACCGGCGTGCAGTACACTTTCCAGGACAATAACGGCGGATATGCCCGCCTCCTCGCTGGCCAGAGCTTCCATCTGTCGGGCGACAATGTCTACGCGAACCCTGGCCGCGACGACGCCGGCAATTTCATCTATTCGCCGAAAAGCGGCCTTGAAACCAGTAAATCGGACTACGTGCTCGGCGCCTACATCGCGCCGGCAGAGTCCTTCCGTCTGATTTCACAAAGCCGGTTCGACGAGGATAGTCTCGATCTTCGCCGCGAGGACGTGGCGGTTCAGGTCTTGTACGGGCCTGTCGTCATGAGTGCCGCCTACGCCTACACAGCCGCCGACCCGGAGCTTGGCCTCAACACCGATCAGCAGGACGTCTACACGACGGGCTTGATCCAGCTGACCGACAATTGGAGTATTGGCGGCGGCTTGCGCTACGATATCGATGCGCAGCGCATTCTCCAAGACAGCCTGCAGCTCAAGTACGCCGACGAGTGCTTCGTCCTGACCGCGACGTACAGCGAACTGTTCTTCAACAGCGCCACGATCGACGACGACCGGACGCTGATGCTGCGCTTCGAATTCAAGCACCTCGGCGAGTTCGCCTACAGGACCGACACGCTCGACTTTGCCTTCGGCGGCGAGCAGCGGGCCAACTAGGCCAGCACCCAGGGCCAGTCTTTAGGGCCAGTCTTTAGGGCCACTCTTCAGGCCGGTGACTTGGTCATGACCGGCGCGCAAACCCGATTTTGGCCACGCTTGATGTGGATAACCGGCCACAATGCGCCGGGCTTGCGGTAGCCTTTCGCGAGTTAGAATCGCCTTGGATGTGCTGCAACTATGAACCCAACCATGAACCCAACACGGGCCTACCTGTCTGCCGTTCGTGGTTCGACCGCCGCCGCGCTCGCCGCGCTGTGCGCATTTGCGATCGCCATGCCGGTTGCCAGCGCTGAGCCGGTCCCAACCGCTGCAACGATCCCGCAGGCAGCCGTGCCCCAGCTCAAACCGACGACGGCGGAGACGGCCACCAAGCCGC
The DNA here is from genome assembly GCA_031378895.1 of Hyphomicrobium sp. Lineage (GTDB taxonomy): Bacteria > Pseudomonadota > Alphaproteobacteria > Rhizobiales > Hyphomicrobiaceae > Hyphomicrobium_B. The sequence goes on along the minus strand of JANNEP010000008.1, from coordinate 13,331 downwards.
TGGCCAAGACCCCACCGACGTCGCCTGATGCAAAACGCAAGGCGGCGGCACCGGCAAAGCCAGAGCCTCAGACTGCGAGCCGCGGGACCACCGCCGCCAGTCCAAGCGGGCAATCAATTGTAGCGCTGGTCAACGACGAACCGGTGACCGCGTATGAAATTCAGCAGCGTGCGATCATGCTTGGCGGCAGCAACATCAACGCCCAGGCGCAGCAAAATTTCCAGGCGATGATCAAGTCGCCGAAAACGACGGAGCGGCTCAAGGCCATTCTGGCCGAGACGATCAAGGCCAACGAAGGCAAGAGCAAAGACGAGATCATCGCCATATTTGAAAAGCGCAAAAGGGAGTTTGCGCTCGGCATGCAGAAGCAGGCCGTAGACAGCGCCCGCTCTAGTGCACTGCCCGGCGTGAAAAAAGCGGCGCTCGAAGAACTCATCGACGAGAAACTCAAGTTGCAGGAAGCCAAGCGAACGAGTGTGGTCATCGGCGACGACGAGGTCGGCCGCAGCATTACCAACATCGCTGAGCGCAACAAGATAACGGAAGCCCAGCTGTCCGCCCAGCTCGGCGGCACTCTCGACCTGATGAAAAACCGCATCCGCTCGTCGCTGTCCTGGAACGAGGTCATCCGGCGCCAGTTTGGCGCCCAGATCGCCATCACGTCAAAGGACGTCGACAAATTCGTCGCCTCTAGCACCGCCAGCGGTGAAGAACAGGTCGAGTTGCAGCTCCAGCGCATTCGCTTGGCCATGCCGGTCAAGCTGGATCAGACGGGCGTTGCCCAGCGCCTCCAAGAAGCAGAAAACATCCGCGCCAAATTCAAGGACTGCAAGACGGCAGGGTCCATCGCCGCTGGGGTTCCGGGAGCTAAATTCGAAGACCTTGGAAAGCGCAGGCCGTCGGCGTTTACTGAGCCGACGCGAACACTGCTGCTCAACGCCAAGGATGGCGAGATGCTGCCGCCGAGTGTCGGCGAGGGCGGCATCGAGCTCTATGCCGTGTGCGGCCGGGATGTGCTGAAGGCGGAAGACCAGAAGCGCACCCTCGCCGAGGGCGAATTGAAGCAGAAGGAGTTCGAACTCCTCTCGAAGCGCCGCCTCAAAGATCTGCGCCAGGATGCGCATATCGAGTACCGCTGAACATGGGCGGCGGTGACGGCGTCCTTGATTTTACCCTTGGCCTGACAATGGGCGACCCTGCGGGGATCGGCCCGGAAATAACTCTCAAAGCGTGGCTGGCGCGCGAGGCCGCGGCCCTGCCGCCTTTTGCCGTCTACGCCGATGTCGAGATGTTGTCGGAGCGCGCCAGCGGGTTTGGCCTCGGCGTTCCGGTGCAGGCCATCGCGGATGCGGAAGACGCAAGAAACGTTTTTTCCCGCGCCCTGCCCGTGCTTCCCGTGCGGCTCGCCGTGCGCGCCATTGCCGGACAGGCGGACACAGCCAACGCGCCCGCAATCCTGCAGTCCATCGAGACCGCCGTCACGGACGCCGCGCGCGGGGCCATCGCCGCCGTCGTGACCAATCCGATTGCCAAGTCGGTGCTCTACGCCACAGGTTTCAAGCATCCTGGCCATACCGAGTATCTGGCAACGCTTGCGGACACGCATTGGCCAAACCAGAAGCATCAGCCGGTGATGATGCTCGTATCAGACGCGTTGAAAGTCGTGCCGCTGACGATCCACGTGCCGCTGAATGCCGTGCCTGGACTGATCACGCGGCACCTCATCATCGAGACGGTCCGCATCACCTGTGCGGCGTTGCGGCGCGACTTTGGCATCGAAGCGCCGCGCATTGCGGTTGCCGGGCTCAATCCCCATGCTGGCGAGGACGGTGCGCTGGGTCATGAAGATCGCGACATCATCGCGCCCGCCATCTTCGAGCTTCAAGGAGCGGGCTTCGCAATTACCGGGCCGCACTCGGCCGACACGCTGTTTCATGCGAGCGCACGCAGCCGCTACGACGCGGTGATTGCCATGTATCACGACCAGGCGCTGATCCCGATCAAGACGCTGGCCTTCGAAGACGGCGTCAACGTCACGCTTGGACTGCCGTTCGTGCGCACCTCGCCCGATCACGGCACCGCCTTCGACATCGCGGCGCAAGGCCAGGCATCGCCCACAAGCCTGATCCAAGCCATCAAACGCGCAGGCGCTATAGTGGCGCGGCGCGCCACGCAACGAACATGAGCGGCCCGGCCACTCCAGACGGGCTCCCTCCGCTGCGCGACGTGATCGCGCGTTACGAGCTGCGGGCGAAAAAAAACCTCGGCCAGAACTTTCTTCTCGACCTCAACATCACCCGTAAAATTGCGCGCGCCTGCGGTGACATGGCGGGCCGAACAATCGTCGAGGTCGGCCCCGGCCCCGGCGGTCTGACGCGGGCGCTGCTGATCGAGGGCGCAGGCCGCGTCATTGCCATCGAACGCGACGCCCGCTGTCTCCCAGCGCTGGACGAGATCGCGCAGCGCTATCCGGGCCAGCTCGACGTGCACGCCGGCGACGCGCTCGAGACCAATTGGCTGGGTGTGATCGGACATACCGCTGGTCCCGTGACCATTGCTGCCAACCTGCCTTATGGCATCGCGTCTCTGTTGCTGGCGGGCTGGCTGGAAACGGAGCCCTGGCCGCCGTGGTACGACCGCATGGTGCTGATGTTCCAGCGCGAGGTTGCCGAGCGCATCGTCGCTGAGCCCGGAACAAAAGCCTACGGCCGGCTTTCGATCCTGTCGCAATGGCGGACCGAGCCGCACATTATTATGCACCTGCCGGCGGAAGCCTTCACGCCACCGCCAAAGGTTGCATCCGCCGTCGTCGCCTTCACGCCGCGCACACGGCCCGCGCCCACATGCTCCGTCAAAACACTGGCGCGCGTCACTGCGGCGGCGTTTGGCCAGCGGCGGAAAATGCTGCGCGCCAGCTTGAAGCAACTGACACCGATGCCAGAGCTTCTTCTCAGCAAGGCCGGGATCGCGCCGGAAAAGCGTGCCGAGCAGTTGACGGTCGATCAGTTCGAAGCCCTGGCGCTGGCGTTCGAAGGCTCGGCTGCGAAATAATTCTGTGTCGAGACGCCTTACAGCGCGCTCTGCATCTGCCGCACAAACGCCGACAATCCCAGCAGCCGCTCGCGCTTCAAGCGTTCAGCCAACAATATGGCGGTCACGGCCCGGACGCTCTCGTCGAGATCGGTGTTGATGAGGACATAGTCGTATTCCGGCCAATGGCTGATCTCGGCAGCGGCCGCCGCCATGCGCCGCGTTACCACCGCAGGCGGGTCCTGTGCCCGCGTTCTCAGGCGCTGCTCGAGCGCCTCGCCCGACGGCGGCAGCACGAACACGCGCACCACGTCCCCCGGCATCTTTTCGGATAACTGCTGCGCACCCTGCCAATCGATGTCGAACAGCACGTCCTTGCCGGCCTGGATCGCGGCTTCGACCGGCGCCCGCGGCGTGCCGTAGGTATTGTCGAAGACACGGGCCCATTCGAGCAGATCGCCCTGCTCTTTCATGGCCTCAAAACGGGCGTGATCGGTGAAATGGTAGTCGGTGCCATCGGTCTCGCCGGGGCGAGGTTTGCGCGTCGTCACCGATACCGACATGGCGATGCCAGGGTCGGCGGCAATCAAGCGCCGCGCCAGTGTCGTCTTGCCGGCGCCCGACGGCGACGACAAAATATAGAGCAACCCGCGCCGGGCGATGCTGGGGCGCGTGCCGGGTGTTGCAGCCGGGTTCTCGGTCGTTTGTTTGCTCATGGCGCTATTCGACGTTTTGCACTTGTTCGCGAAGCTGGTCGATAACGGTTTTGAGCGCCAGCCCAAGCCGTGTCACATCGACCGCGTTCGACTTTGAACACAGCGTGTTGGCCTCCCGGTTGAATTCCTGCGCCAGAAAATCGAGTTTGCGGCCAACTGCGCCGGTTTCGTTGAGAATTTCGCGCGCCCCCGTGACGTGGGTTTCAAGCCGCGCTAGTTCCTCTTCGACGTCGGCGCGGGTTGCGGCCAGAACCGCCTCCTGATGCAAGCGCTCGGCGTCGAAGGCTTCACCCGTCTCCAGTAGCCGCCCGACGAGATCTTTGAGCCGTTGCTTGATGGCTGCGGGCGTCCGCGATGGCGACGCACGCACATCGGCGACGAGCTTTTCAATCTGCACCACCTGATCGGCGATAATCACGTTCAGCCGCGCCCCCTCGGCCCGGCGGGCTTCGACGAGCTTGTCGAGCCCGGATTCGAAACTCTGCAACAGCGCCCGGTCGCGGGTGGCGCGTTTTTCGGCGTCGTCCCCGGTAGCGTCGGTTGTTTCGAGAACGCCCTTCATGGCCAGCAGCGCCGCGGTGCCGGGACGCGCGCCGCCTGACAGTTCGGCGACACGATCGGCGGCTTTGAGAATGCCGGCCAACACGTCCTCGTTGAGACGCACCATGCCGGCGCCGCTCTGGCGCTCGAGGGCCAAGGACACGGAAACATTGCCGCGCGAGAGACGCTTGGCGATCGCTTCGCGGAGCGGCAGTTCGAGCCCATCGAAGCCAGGCGGCAGGCGCAGTCTGACATCAAGCCCGCGGCCGTTGACGCTGCGCGCCTCCCAGGCCCAGCTCAGCCCATCGGCGGAGCCGTCGGCGCGTGCGAACCCGGTCATGCTGGAAATGCTCATAGGCCCCCAATCCATATCTATCGGAGGCAACTTACCCGGTCAGGCTTCTGACGCCAACCGGCGCTTACGCGCGTGCCAGACCTATGTGTGAGTCCAAGGCCTTTGCGAGCGTTCAAGGCTTCTTGGGTTTGCGTACCGGCAAGGGAAAGGCCGCCGTGCTGGCTGGTGCGATGGTCGCGGTGGCGGCAGCCGCTGGCGCGGCCGCTTCTGCTGTTGCGGCTTTGGCTGGCGCTGGGCTCGCTTTGGTCTTGCCCGCCTTGTCTTTGTCGCCGCCCGAAGCCTGCTCGGGGTCAAGGTCCGCGGCCGTTGTGGGGATCGGCGCCACATCGGGATCAGGTTCGCCGCTCTGCACAGCTAAGTCTTTCGCGCCCGCACCCACACCCGCCGCCTTGGCCTGCTTTTCCGCATCACGCCATTTTGCAACGGCGGAGTTGTGCTCTTTCAGGGTTTCGGAAAACGCGTGTCCGCCGCTGCCATCGGCGACGAAATAAAGATCCGCAGTTTTTGCTGGGCTGAAGGTGGCTTCGAGCGATGCCCGCCCCGGGTTGGCGATGGGCCCGGGTGGCAAACCGTTGATCTGGTAGGTGTTGTAGGGCGTCTTGGTGTCGATATCTGCCTTCGTGATCCCGCGCCCGAGCGTGCCGGCGCCTGCAGCGATTCCATAGATGATCGTCGGATCGGACTGCAACCGCATGCCCTTCTTGAGCCTGTTATAGAAAACCGCTGCCACGCGGTCGCGCTCGTCCGATTGTCCGGTTTCCTTTTCGACGATGGACGCAAAGGTCACGGCATCTCCGGCGGTCCTGAGCGGCAGATCGCCCGGCCGCTTGTCCCACAGCGATGCGATGAGCTTCTGCATCTCGCTCTGCATGTGCCCGACGATCTCCTGGCGCGAGGCGCCCTTGGAGAAATGATAGGTGTCAGGCAACAGCGTGCCTTCTGCGGGGATAGCTGTCACATCGCCGCTCAAGGTCGCTTCGGCCTTGAGCCGTTCGACAATCTGCTGACTGGTCAGCCCTTCGGGGATCGTCACTTTGTAGAGGATCGACTTGCCGCCCGACAGCGTCTCCATCACTTGACGCATCGAAGCATGGTCTTTGAGTTCGTACTCCCCAGCCTTGAGCTCGGGCGCTTTCCTGACCCCGAGCCAGGACTGCAGAAGATGGCCGCCGATGAAGGTCCATCGATTGGAGATGATGCCTTCCTTCTCCAGCCGTTCGGCGATGGCAATGCGGCCTTCACCCTTGGGGATGACAACGGTGCGCTGAGCTTCGAGTGGACCCGGCGCCTCGTATTGGTGATAGACCGTCAGACCAACTCCGCCGAGCACCACCATAAAAAAAAGCGAGAGCGTAAAGAGCGCGCTGAACACTCTTACCGTGCCCGACACAACGCGTGACGGTTCACGCGCCTGCAAGCCGCGCGGCCGTAAGGGGGCGCGGCCTGGTTCCAAACGCTCCGCCGGACTGCGGGCACCCGCCGCCTTGCTCCGGCCTGTTGCGTCTAATCGTTTTCTGCGATTGCTCATGACGTTTCGAGCGCAATCCCCTTGGTGCCTGAATTGGCGCCTGACTTAGCGCCTGACTTAGCGCCCGGCTTGGCGCATCCCACGATCCGACGGTCCGTTGAAAATGTGGCGAAAGCGGGAAAAACGCGATGTTAAGCAACGCGGCGCAGCAGCAGCGAGGCATTAGTCCCGCCAAATCCAAAGGAATTCGACAGCACGACATTAATCTCACGCTTTTTAGGCGTGTGCGGTACCAGATCGATCGCGGTCTCGACCGAAGGGTTATCGAGATTGAGCGTTGGCGGCGCGATATTGTCACGCATCGCCAGCACTGAGAAAATCGCCTCGACCGCACCGGCGGCTCCGAGCAAGTGTCCGGTTGCCGACTTCGTCGACGACATGGCGAGTTTTCCGGCGCTGTTGCCGAACAGCCGCTCAACGGCGCGGAGTTCGATTTCATCGCCCATTGGCGTCGACGTGCCGTGGGCGTTGACGTAATCGACCTCGCTGACCGAGGTCTTGCCGCGCTCCAGCGCAGCCTTCATGCAGCGGAAAGCGCCGTCGCCCGATTCTGACGGAGCCGTGATGTGATAGGCGTCACCCGACATGCCATAGCCGATGATCTCGGCGTAGATCTTGGCGCCGCGCGCCTTGGCGTGCTCGAGCGTTTCGATAACAACGACGCCTGCCCCCTCACCCATCACGAAGCCATCGCGATCTTTGTCGTAGGGCCGCGAGCCTTTCGTTGGGGCATCGTTGAAATTGGTCGACAGCGCCCGGCAGGCGGCGAAGCCCGCCATCGCGATGCGGCAGATCGGGCTTTCAGAGCCGCCTGCAACCATCACGTCAGCGTCGCCCAGCGCCACAAGCCGGGCCGCATCTCCGATTGCGTGCGTGCCCGTTGAGCAGGCCGTCACAACGGCGTGATTCGGCCCCTTGAGCTGATGCTTGATCGAAACGTATCCAGCCGCGAGATTGATGAGGCGGCCTGGAATAAAGAACGGAGAGATCCGGCGCGGGCCTTTTTCCTTGAGCAACAGAGAAGTATCGGCGATGCCCGAAAGACCGCCAATGCCGGAGCCGATCAAGACGCCGGCGCGTTCCTGCGCCTCTGGCGTCTCGAATTTCAGGCCGGAATCGGCAACCGCCTGATCGGCGGCGGCAACAGCGTAGATGATAAAATCATCGACCTTGCGCTGTTCCTTCGGCTCCATCCAGTCGTCGGCATTGAATTTGCCATCGGCCACCGCGCCGCGCGGAATGAAACACGCAATTTGGCAGGTGATGTCGGAAACTTCGAACTCTTCGACGCGCCGCCCGCCGCTCATGCCTGCAAGCAGATTAGACCACGACGCCTCGACGCCGCAGCCAACGGGCGTGACCAGACCGAGACCTGTGATGACGACGCGGCGCATTCGTGCTTCTCGCCGAAGGAGTAAAGGATCATAAAAAGCAGGGGCCAGCTGAACCGGCCCCTGCTTTTAAATCAATGCAGCGCAACCCTGTGCCCGGAAGACCATCAGGGTGCGGCCAGAGCGCCTACGATCAAGCGGCGCTGGCGTTCTTTTCTAGGAACTTCACGGCGTCGCCGACGGTGAGGATATGCTCGGCGGCGTCATCAGGAATTTCGCACCCGAATTCTTCTTCGAACGCCATCACGAGTTCGACTGTATCCAAGCTATCAGCGCCCAAATCATCGATGAAGCTGGCATTATCCGTGACCTTGTCGGTCTCGACGCCCAGATGCTCAACGACAATTTTCTTCACGCGCTCTGCGACATCGCTCATCGTCTATCCTCGTGTCTCTTTCAATGGCTCGCCAGTCAAAGCCGCGTCAGCCGTTCTTGCCGTTTTACGTTACTTGATGTGATACCCTAACCGTAAGGCCCGGCATGATCATCCCAAGCAATATTTGCCGTTACTCTCCGTCGTGTCTGCAGCGCCGGAATGGGCTCGCCACCTTTTCCCCCGAAGTTGCCCCCAGAACCCAGGCAAGGCCCAGGCAGCCTCCAAACGCAACTGACCAGCCTTAAAACCGCTGCGTCGTTAACACACTTCCCTGGCAATGCAAAGCGCACCAAGGCCTTTGTTCTGGCCCCTTCGCCGCGCGGCAAAATCGCAGAAAATGACGCTCTGGCGCGGTTTACCATCCGGCGCTTTGTTTGCGCTGGCGACACGCCTTAAGCGCCCGGCCACTCGGAAGTCCCCTTGCTGGACCGGCCGCCAGCGATTGCTCACACCATCGCCATGCCGCCGTTGATGTGCAGCGTCTGGCCGGTGATGTACCCGCCCTCGTTGGAGGCCAAATACAGGCACCCGGCGGCGATATCGAGGGGTGTGCCAAAGCGCTGGGCCGGGATGATGGCAGAGATCTTGCCTTTCTGCTCGTCATTGAGGACATCGGTCATGGCCGTCTGGATGAAACCGGGAGCGATGCAGTTGGCGGTGATGCCGCGCGACGCCACTTCCCGCGCCAGGCTCTTGGTCATGCCAATCATGCCGGCCTTGGAGGCGGCGTAGTTGCCTTGACCCGGATTGCCAAACACGCCTGATACGGACGCAATGTTGATAATGCGGCCATAGCCGGTTTTCGACCGCATCATGTGGCGCGATCCGGCGCGGCAGAGCATGAACGCCGACGTCAAGTTGACGGCGATGACGTCGTCCCACTGTTCGTCTTTCATGACCATGAAGAGATTGTCTTTGGTCAAACCGGCGTTGTTGACGACAATATCGAGCCGCCCGCCGACGGCTTTCACGGCTTCGTCGATCAGTTTGCCGACGCTCGCGCGGTCGGCGAGATCGCACGGCACGATATGGGCGCGGTCGCCGAGTTCCTTGGCGAGTGCGTCGAGGGCCTCGACTTTGCGGCCGGAGATCGCGACCGTGGCCCCTGCCTTGTGGAACACGCGCGCGATCTCGGCGCCGAGCCCGCCCGTCGCCCCCGTCACCAGCGCGGTTTTGCCTATTAGGTCGAACATGATGGTCCTTTGTCTGTCAGAGAGTTGCGATCTGCTCCCTCTCCCCATTGCGCTCTCTTGAGTGCAATGGGGAGAGGGCTGGGGTGAGGGGCAGCTGCTTGTTCAGAGCCTTTTGCCTCCCCTCACCGGTCTATTTCAGCCCCTCACCCTAACCCTAACCCCGCAAGGTCGGGGAGAGGGAAAGAAGCGCCGCGTCGATATCCGCCGGCGTGCCGAGGCTCGTCGCGTTGACCGTCGATGCCGTGCGCTTGACGAGCCCGGCGAGCACTTTACCGGCGCCGATCTCGTAGATATCAGTGATGCCGTTCGCGGCCATGTACGCCACGCACTCGCGCCAGCGCACGGTGCCGGTTACCTGCTCGACCAAGCTTTTTTTGATTTCGCTGGGATCGGATATTGGCGCGGCCAGCACGTTGGCGACGACGGGCACAACGGGTTTGTGCACCGTCACTTTACTTAGCGCGTCCGCCATGGCGTCGGCCGCGGGTTGCATCAGCGCGCAGTGGAAGGGGGCTGAGACAGGCAGGATCACCGCGCGGCGCACGCCATGAGCCTTGCCAATTTCTGCAACGCGATCGATCGCCGTCTTCGATCCTGACAGCACGACCTGCGTTGGCTCGTTGTCGTTGGCGACCTGGCAAACATCGCCCTGCGCCGCCTCCGCCGCAACCTTATACGCCACCTCAACGCCGACGCCGAGCAACGCGACCATAGCCCCCTGCCCCACCGGCACCGCCTTCTGCATGGCCTGGCCGCGCAATTTCAACAACCGCGCCGCATCGCTGAGCAAAAACGCCCCCGCCGCGGCAAGCGCCGAATACTCGCCGAGCGAATGGCCGGCAACAAACTTGACCCGGTCTTTGAGGGAAAAACCTTTTTCCGCTTCGAGTACGCGCATCACCGCCATCGACACCGCCATCAGCGCCGGTTGCGCGTTCTCGGTCAGGGTCAGCGTCTCCTTGGGTCCATCCCACATGATCGCCGACAGCTTCTGGCCCAGCGCCGCGTCGACCTCATCGAACACCGCGCGCGCCACAGGAAAGGTATCGGCCAAGGCTTTGCCCATGCCGACGTCCTGGCTGCCCTGCCCCGGAAACACGAATGCGATGGCCATAGGCGTTAAGCCCCTTAGAAGATCTTTGGGGCTTAACGCACAGGGCTTTATCGCGTGTCAAGGCCGCTGCTGGCCTGTGCCAGAGACTGCTGGCCTGTGCCTAAGACTGGCGGCCCTACCCGGCAAGGAATGCTTATTTGGTTAGGCGGGCTGTCGCCTGAACCGCGTTTCCAAGATAGGCCGGCATCTTGGCATTGGGAAAGTCACCATTGACCTCGAGAAGCGAGCTGCCGTCAAACGTGATGGTTCGCGCAATCAAGACCGTGAAGTTTTCCGGGATATCAGATTTTGGCCCGCCCGCGAAAATCAGATCATGCCGAGGCAGGTACACGTTGCCCTCGAGGAAGAACTTCGTATTGCCCCGAATTCGCGACGTCTGAATGGCTTCACCGCGCCCGGAAGCGAACACCAGACCAGCCATTGGCCCCGACAAGCGGGCTGTGAGACTGACTGTACTCGAGCCAGACAGATCAATCGAGGAACCGGTGCCTGAAAGGAGGATTGATACGCCATTGCCCTCGATGCTCGCGCCGCCGCTGAGACTGAGGCCTCCATCGCGAAGGACGTAATCCCCCGGACTCAAGAGCAACGATACCTGACCCGAAGCCGTGATGCCGCCGCAGTAAACACCCGGCGATAGCGTAACGCTCCCGCTATTCGGTATCGGAAAGTTTGTGAAGGTGCACGTACTTGCTAGCGGCGGCACCCACAGCAGCAGCGGGTCGGTCACGGGCGCGCAATTTTGCTTCGCACTCGGCGTGAAGCTAAAGCCAACACCGCTGATCTGCCCCACTGCGCACGTCGCGCTAGCGGTCACGCTACCCGATCCATTGGCATCGATTGACGTCGCAGAGGTGGAATTCGACCATATGGCGCAGTTTTTCGCGACAACGCCTCCGGAGAGATTTAAATCGATGCCCTTAACCCCGGCTGGGTCGAGGGCAATGATGCACGCCCGGGCAGCCGTGGACGTTTCCGCATAAGCCTCGCTTTCGACGCCGATCGAAAAGGCTTCGGACGCAAACAATTTTGACAGGAACCGCGGGGCCGGTACCGATGCTTTGACATTCACAAGGCCAGTCGCGAGCGACGCGGTGGCCGCAATCCCGGTTGTCACGTCTAGCTTTGAATGAAGGAAATTTTCAGCCTTTTCAATTGCGTTCGTCTCGGCGGTGTTATCGTGTCCTTCAATGATGGCTTGGCTCATGGCGGTGGCGCCCGCCAGGGCTGCCGCGTCGGCTGCTGCGAGGGCTTCTGAGCGTTGGTGCTGCCAATACGAATAGTCGACGGCGACCCCGGCAATACCCAGAAGCGGCACCACCAATATTGCGAATAAGATGGCCGCAGAACCTGAGCGATCGCTTGCAAACACACGAAATTTCATTGTCGATTTTCCATTACGCAATCTGGCAAGATACTAATTAATACCGTTTAATAATTCACAAAACCGGCACCCTGCCTGGCACAGGGCGCTGAATAAACTATGAGCGTGATGAACAATGGATTGCGCTCTGTGCCCCGAGGCCGTGGCCATGTATCGGCCAGTTCCGGGCCTCCACACTGAATTGTCACTGCAGGTTTTACGGCTCATACCGCATTGCGAACGCCGACACCGCCGACGCCGCAAGGAGGATGACCGCCCCCACCCACGGCAAGTACGGCATCATGCTGGCCGTGATCAGCGCGGCCCCCAGCCCCGACCCCGCGGCTTGGCCGAAATAGATCGCCGACGTGTTGAGCGCGATCGACGCCGATGTCAGCTCCGGCGCTATCCCCGCAAGCCGCGCCTGCTGGATCGAGTTGGCCGCGAACGTGCCGAGCCCCCACAGTGTCGCCGCCACGAGGACCGCCCACAACATGTGCGCGCCAAAACCCCACATCACGAGACCCGCCGTCATCGCCAGAAGGGTCAGAAGCGCCGAGCGCGGCGCGCCGATCCGGGTCACGAGTTTGGTGGCGATGACATTGCCGAGCGTCGCCGAGACGCCGTACCAGGCGAGGATCGCCGTCACGAGCGCTGCGTCGGCGCCGAGCGAGCCTTTGAGCGACGGGTTGAGATAGGTGAAAAGCGTAAACTGCCCGGTGCCGTTGAGCACCGTGACCAGCAGCACGGTCATGAGCGCTTGGCTCGTTAAAACGCGCTTCCACGACGCGACGCTCAACGGCGCAATGCGCACGCCACCCGGCACCGTCATCCACACGGCAATGGCAGCCAGCACCGACATGCCCGCGACGATCGCGAACGCGAACTGCCATCCGAGCGTGTGCGCGATATAGCCGCCGAGTGGCATGCCGCCGACAGTCGCCAGCGACCAGCCGACAAAAACAAACGTGATCGCGCTCGCCCGGCGCTCTGGCGGCAGAAGCGCGCCAACGGTCGCCGCCGCCTGCGGCGTGAAGATCGCAGCCGACAGGCCCAGTGCAAGGCGCGCCGCCATGACCATTTCGAAACTGGAACTGAGCGCCGAGACCGCGTGGCAGATCGCGTACAGCGCCATCGACAGCACCAGCAGCAGCCGCCGGTCGACGTTGCTTGTGAACGCGGCGGCCAGCGGCGCGCAAACCGCGACAACAATGCCGCTGGCCAGCATGAGCGTTCCGGCGCTGGGCACGCTGATGCTCAAGCCCTGCGCCAATTCGGTCAGCATGCCGGCTGGTAGCAGAATTCCGGTTCCGGTGACAAAATTGCCGAACAACAGCGCCCACAGCAGAGCCCGTTCGCGCCCAGGCGTCAGGCCAGGCGTTAGGGATGGCGTCACGCCCGCCGTGGTGTCCTCCAGCCGGTGTTGGATTTCAGTCATGGGCCCCGGGATGATTTCGGCGCCTCAGCAAGACGCCGCGATACCCTAGGCCAAACCGGTATGTGGGGGATATGCGACTTAATCATTTGCGCGGGAGCTTTTTCTTGGCGCGAGAGGCACGGGTTCCGCGCGCTGGCCGCTCGGAAGTCCCCTTGCGGGGCTGGCCGCTCGCGCTAAGTTTTCTTCCGCGCGCGGCGGCCGGCTCCGCGGATGCGGAGTCGCCGAGCGCAAAACATTAAGTTTCCACCGTTTCCACTTCGCACAGTTCGCCGTGGTTTTTTCTTCGT
>JANNEP010000007.1:0-97025 GCA_031378895.1 Hyphomicrobium sp. | reverse complement strand
GCTTGCCTGTCGGCAGCACCGGTTCGATAACGCTCCACTCGAAGTCCGTGAGATCGTAGCGCATGATCCAAGCTCCGATGTTTCGAATCTTGAATCACTGTTCGCGTTCCGGTGCTAGGATTAATTGAGTACACAGCCTAGCTTGCCCGTAATGAGTTCATCGATTTGATCGTGACGAAGCGATTTAAAGTCCATTCAGGTTTCCAAGAAGACAGTTCGCAGTGGATGCGTCGGCTCCGAGTTCAATCTGCTGATAGTCGTTGATGAATTTGACGGCGGCGAGTCATCTTCGGCGCAACAGCTGACCTATTCCCCACACCCCTCAAACCTCCTCCGCAATCGGCGCGCCGGACTCGTCCACGAATGCGATGCGGATCATGTTGGTGGCGCCGGGGCTGCCGAGCGGGATGCCGGCGGTGATGAGAATTCCGTCGCGCGGCTTGACGAGGCCTTCTTCAAAGGCGATGCGGCAGGCTTTGCGCACCATATGCGACAGGTTTTCAGGGTCGCCGGTCAGGATCGACTGCACGCCCCACACCAGCGATAAGCGCCGGGCGGTCGATTCAACCGGCGTCAAGCCGATCACCGGAATGCCCGGGCGCTCGCGGGTCACGCGCAGCACGGTCGAGCCGGTCGCCGTGTAGCAAACAATGGCGCCGAGCTGCACGGTATCGGCGATGGCAGACGCGGCGGCGGCAATGGCGTCGGCGCCCGTTGGCTGCGGCTCGGTCTGCGTCGCGTACAGGATCGCCTCATAGACCGGATCGTGCTCGACCTCAATGGCGATGCTGTCCATCATCTGGATGGCTTCGACCGGGTACTGCCCGACGGCGCTTTCGGCTGACAGCATGATGGCATCGGCGCCGTCGAACACGGCGGTGGCGACGTCGGAGACTTCGGCGCGCGTCGGCATCGGCGACGAGATCATCGATTCAAGCATCTGCGTCGCGACGATGACCGGCTTGCCGGCGGCACGCGACAGCCGCGTGATGCGCTTTTGAATACCAGGAACTTTTTCGACCGGCATTTCGACGCCGAGGTCGCCGCGTGCTACCATGATGGCGTCGGATGCGGCAATGACGTCTTCGAGGTCGGCGACGGCGGACGGCTTTTCGATTTTCGACAGGATCGCGGCGCGCGTGCCGATCAGCTTGCGGACTTCGTGCAAATCCTCGGCCCGCTGCACGAACGACAGCGCCACCCAATCGACGCCGAGCTTCAGCGCATGGGCGAGGTCATTGCGATCCTTTTCCGTCAACGGCGAGATGGCCAGCAGGGTATCCGGCATCGAGATGCCCTTGCGCGACGCCAGCATGCCCCCCGTCGTCACCTCGGCAACGATATGAGCATTGCTGGCCTCAATAACCCGCATGCGCAATTTGCCGTCGTCGAGCACGAGATGGTGCCCCGGCTCGATGGCCTCGAAAATTTGCGGATGGGGAAGAAAAACGCGCTCGGCGCTGCCCGGCGTCTCGTCGCGGTCGAAGCGAAAAATCGATTTTCCCGGAACTTGAACCCGCCCGCTCTGGAATTCACCGATGCGGAATTTCGGTCCCTGCAGGTCGGCCAGGATGCCGATCGGATGGCGGTGCCGGGCGGCGCAGGCGCGCACCGTATTGTACAGCGCCTTGGCCCCGTCATGGGTCGAATGACTCATGTTGATGCGGAAGACATCGACGCCGGCGATAAACAGCCGCTCGACCATTTCCGGGGCAGCCGACGCGGGTCCAAGCGTCGCGACAATCTTGACCCGCCGGTTGCGTCTCATTTTTCTTGTTTTCCTTGGCCGTCAGGATCGGTGAGACGAATGGTCCATTCCTTCGCCTCCCCGGTGTCCACTTCGAAAAACCCCGAGCGCTTATATCCGCGTTTGGGGCATTCCTGAACCCCCCGGATGGCAAAGGATTTTTCAGCCGTGCACATGTCGTTCTTGCCGCCCCATTCGCCGCCCCGGTCATAGTCGATGGCGTGGACGTAGACGAAGCGGCTCGGCACCGCGCCTTTGAGCAGGGTTTCGCAGGTTTGGGAGGCGATATTCCACCACCCCTCGGTGGCCCAGCCGGTGTTGTCCTGATAGCCGATTGAGACGCCCACCCGGCTAGCGGTGGAATTGCAGAGTTTGAGGTCGGCAAAAGCCGCAGGCACGGCCACGCTGAACGCGGTAACGAGCACGGCAGTGCGCGAGGCAGTTGCGCGAAAATGACGTTGGCTCACGCCATAGTCTCCTCAAGGTCAGCCAAGCGGGGCGGCGGCGCGTTCGGCCCAACTCGGGCGCGGCGCGGCGCCGTTAATCGACGAGAATGACGCGGAAATCGTTGACGTTGGTTTGGGTGGGCCCGCACAGTATGAGATCGCCGAGGGGCTGAAAAAATCCCGTCGAGTCGTTGTTCGCTAGGAAGTTGGCGGCATTGAGATTGGCTGCCTCAGCGCGCGCCAACGTGCCGGGGAAAACATAGGCGCCGGCCGGATCGCCAGCGTTGCCGCCGCCGCCGTCGATGCCGTCGGTATCACCTGCAAGTCCAAAAATTCCCGGTGCGCCTTGAAGCGCGATTGCCAAGCCGAGAGCGTATTCCTGGTTCGGACCGCCCGAGCCGTTGCCCTTGACGGTGACCGTCAGTTCGCCGCCGGACATAATGGCCACCTTTTCGCCGCGCCGTTTGGCGTCGAGGGCCAGGCCAGCGTGAAAGTGGGCGACCTCGCGAGCCTCGCCTTCGAGTGAATCGCCGAGGATGTCGACGCGGTAGCCGTGGGCGCGGGCGATTTTCGCCGCGGCGTCGATCGAGGCCTTGGGTGCGGCGACGATTTTGTAGTCCGACGATGACAGTTTGGGATCACCGGCTTTCAGCGTTTCGTTCTGGGTATCGGCGAGCGCGGCGGCGATTTCCGGCGAGGCTGTGATATTCCAGCGCGCCAGCACGGCTCTCGCATCGGCAAGCGTCGAGCGGTCGGCAACGGTCGGGCCGGAACCGATTTCGTCGGGGTGGTCGCCGGGCACGTCCGAGATGGCCAGCGTCAACAGGCGGGCGGGATGGACAGCGGCGGCGAGCTTGCCGCCCTTGATCCGCGACAAATGTTTGCGCACGCAGTTCATCTCTGAAATTGGTGCGCCGGATTTCAAAAGCTGTTTGGTCAGAAGCTGCTTGGCCTCAAAACTGACGCCGTCAACGGGGGCCGACCAAATGGCAGAGGCGCCGCCCGAGAGCAGACACAGCACGAGATCGTTGGGTCCAGCGCTTTTGGCCAGCGCCATGGCGCGTTGGGCGCCCATAATCGAGTTGGCGTCGGGGACCGGATGCCCGGCCTCTAAGATCTCGATGATCTCGGTTGGCAATCCGAAGCCGTGGCGCGTCGAGATCAGTCCAGATATCTTAGTCCCCTGGCCGGCCGCGATGTAGTAGCGCTCAGCCGCGACCGCCATGGCCGCAGACCCCTTGCCGCCGCCGATGATAATGATGCGGCCGTTTTCTGGCACGGCTGGCAAATGCGGTGGCAGACACGTCGACGGGTGCGCCGTCGTGTGGGCGGCGGTGTAAAGCTGGTCAAGCGTTTGGCGCGCGCTGGCGTTGGCCCCGTCAGACATCGTTCGTCCTTCTTTGCTTGGCGCCGCTTTGCCTAGCACCTGGGACTCGCCTCCGGCGCGCCGCGACCACTTGGAAGTCCCGGTGCGGGGCCGCCGGCGCGAAGTGGTAACGAGAAGCATCCCGGGCGCTGGTTTGCGCAATCGGCTTCCGCCCGTCAAGGCTTGCGTGGCCGCAGTGTGGGCAGGTCCGGGCCCGCTGTACGGGGTTGCCTCCACGCATGATGTCATCCCGGGGCTTGTCCCCGGGACCCATCGTGCCAAACTGACGCTATGAGAGTGGCGCGCGATGGGTCCCGGCAACCCCGGCAACACGTGCCGGGGCAGGTAAATGCCGGGATGACATCGGAGCCAATGTGCGGCGCGCACAGGGTATCGCTGAGGTGCTTGCCCGACCGACTCATAAAAGCAAATGGAGGCGCACTTGAAAACCTTCGACCCGCAAACGACCCTCGAACTCGAAGCAGCGAGCTATCGCCGCCTCGTCGCGCATTTGCGGGAGCGCTCTGATGTGCAGAACATCGACATGATGACCCTTGCGGGCTTCTGCCGGAACTGCCTGTCGAACTGGATGGCGGACGCGGCTCACGCCAAGGGCTTGGAGCTGTCGAAGGACGAAGCCCGAGAGATCGTCTACGGCATGGCCTACAAGGACTGGCAGGCGAAATATCAGGGCGATGCCAGCGCTGCGACGCAGGCGGCGTTTGAGAAGGCAAAGCCGAAGGAGTGAGGGGCGGCGGGTGGCCAAGTACATTTGGGGAGCACAAAGTTGAGCCGGGACAGCCATGGAAAAAGTTCCAGCTGGGTGGATGCCCTGCGCGTTTATCTGGTGGTGTCCGCGACCGCTCACGTGACTTGGGAAGTTGCCCAACTTCCCTTCTATACGATTTGGCGCAACGGCACGTGGCGCGAAATTGCCTTCGCCGTCGTCCATTGCTCAGCGGGCGATGTCATGATCGCGGCGTTGGTGCTGCTCCTTGCTCTGCTACTCTTTGGCACGGAGCGATGGCCGCTGGAACGTGCGCGTCCTGTTATTGCCGCCACGCTCGTTTTCGGCATTGCGTACACAATTTTCAGTGAATGGCTCAATGTCAGCGTTCGCGGCAGTTGGACGTATTCAAGCCTCATGCCCGTGCTGCCAATCATCGGCACCGGCCTCATGCCCGTTCTGCAGTGGATGATCGTTCCCCTAGTCGCGATGCGCGTAGCACTACGTCCGCGATCATCGTAGTCCGCAATAAAAAAGGACACTTGTAGGGTGCAATAGACCCGCACTTCGCTCGGGTCGTATTGCACCGTGATCTTGCGCCGGCGTTTGCTGCCGTGCGGCGCAATACGCTTCGCCCACGTGCAGGGGGCGAAGCTATTGCGCCCTACGTTTCCTTCGTCTTGCCGCCCCTCACCCCTGGCCTTCGCCGGGGCAGGCTCCACCCTCTCCCCGTTAAGTGCAGGAACGGGGAGAGTGCGACGTGCCGAGTCGCGGCTGTGGCAAGCCTGCGCGTCAAGGCATGAGTTGCACATATCCCTTGGGATTGCGGCTCGGCCTCGCTTGCCGGCCCAGGAGTGCGCCGCTAGCGTTGGGCTTCCAGATTCAGTGACAAAAGGGGTTCCGTCATGAGCACGCTTCAGGTTTCAGCGCAGAAGCAGTTGCGCCAGTTCGTTGAACAGATCGAACGGCTGGAAGAAGAAAAGAAGCAGCTCGCCAGCGATGTGCGCGATAAGTATCTCGAAGCCAAAGCCGTGGGTTTCGACGTCAAGGCGATCCGCCAGATCGTGCGGTTGCGCAAAAAGAGCCAGGAAGAGCGCCAGGAAGAAGAAAGCGTGCTTGAAGTCTATATGCACGCCCTCGGCATGCTCGACGCCGCCAGCGTCCACGAAGGCGCCGCCGATGCCATGATGGCGGCGGAGTAGCGCCGCTGCTCATTCACTCAAAAAAGTAACGCCCCGGACGAGTCGGCGATCGGGTTGTGCGTATTTTGCTTTTCGAGGCAACGAAAAACATAGACGCCCGGTCCAAGTCGGCGCTCGGACCGGGCGTTCCGGCAAACGGCGAAGATTGACCCCGACGCTGGCCAGTTTCGAGGCCCTGATCCAAAGACCGAAGCAATCGAACTAACCTAGATCGTAGACGTTTCGCGTGATAAGCTCCAATCGCATTATACCAGATGGGCGATTAGGCTGGCTGATGACACACGTCACGCTCAAGCAACTCCGCTATTTCGACGCGCTGGCCCGCGAGCAGCATTTCGGCCGCGCGGCTGACGCGTGTTCGGTGACGCAGCCGGCGCTGTCGATGCAGATCCAAGAGCTTGAGGCGTCACTCGGCCTGGCCCTCGTCGAGCGGACGCGGGCAGGGATCAAGCTGACGCCAAAGGGGCAGGAAATTGCGATCCGTGCGCAACGGCTTCTCAACGATGTGCGGGACCTGATCGACTACGCCAAGCACTCGACGGGCATTCTGTCCGGGGCACTCAGGCTTGGCGTCATCCCGTCGGTCGCGCCGTATCTCTTGCCGCCGCTGCTTCCGCTGCTGCGTCAGCACTATCCCGATCTCGTGCTGCACGTGCGCGAAACGCAAACCCAACCGCTGACCGAAGAACTTGTCGAGGGCAAGCTCGACGTGCTTTTGCTGGCGCTGCCTTTAAAGCATCCCGACATTGAAACGCTGGCCATTTTCCAGGATCGTTTTCTGCTCGCATTGCCCAGAACAAAAAAACTCACCGGCCGGGTGCGGGCGACGAAGGAACTCGTTGAGGGCGATCGCCTGCTGCTGCTCGAAGAGGGCCATTGCCTGCGCGACCAGGCGCTGACCTATTGCAGCTTGCAGCAGGTCGATGCCGTCAACACCTTCGGGGCGTCGAGTTTGTCGACGATTGTCGAGATGGTGTCGGCCGGGCTCGGCATTACGCTGCTGCCCGAGATTTGCTTAGGCGTCGAAGGCCGCAACCGCGCCATCAAGGTCATTCGCTTCACCGATCCCGAGCCGTCGCGATCACTCGGCTTGGCGTGGCGGCGTTCAAGCCCGCGGCGTGAGGATTTTCGGGCATTGAGCACGCTGGTTGCTGCTGCTGGTGAGGTCAGCTTGAAGCGGGCCGCGGCAACACTGGCGAAGTGACGGCGCCAAATGATCAGCGGGACGTGATCAGCGGGCGCTGGTCTTGACGGACCGGTTCTCGATACCTGCTGGCAGACGGCTCTGGTCGATTTCACGGAGCGCGTCGAGGTTCACGGCCTTGCCCTGGAATTGCTGCGCCCACATGACTTGGGCGATCTGCTGTCCGGGGCGGAACTTCATCGGCATGATAGCGCCGACGTCGTCAAGAACGTCCAGCGTGGCAGCCACGTCAGGGTGCTGCAGCCCGCCAGCGATCTGCGGGTCGTTGGCGGACGCGGTTTCGGTGAGCAGCGGCGCGAGCGGGAACGGCCGGTAGGCGAGTTCCTCAGGGTGGTCCTCGTCGAATGCCGGGGCCTGGACCCAGCCCGTGCCGAGGCTCTCCGGGCTCATGTCGGTGATGCTGGCGGACGTCTTTTCAGGCTCGAGGCTGGCAACCTGCGCCCCAGAGACGGCAGCCTTGCTGCCGCTCCCGTCAACCAGGGCAGCAACCGCCGCCATGGCTTTTTGCGGCCGCACCGCCGGCGCCGGGCCGGCAATGAGTTTCGGCATCGGCATGGTGGCGGCCTGCTGGAACAGGGCTTCAAGTTTGCCGCGGTCGGCCTTGGACGGCAATGGCGTAAATCGTGATGACCGGTCGATGAGTTTGGGCTCGGCGACGAGCTTGGGCTTGCCGGGTTCAGGTGTGGGAGTGAGAGACGCGACCTGCTGCGGTGGTGCTGGTGCTTCAGACGCAGGACGCTTCGGTGTGGCCGCCTGCTTCAAAGCCTCCCATTTGAGATCGATCTTGCGCAGCGCCGCGGCGGAGCGGGGCGCTGCATCGGTAAGCGACGCAACAGCAAACCCCGGCTTACGTGGTGCCTCGAGAGCCTGTGGCGGCGGCACAGGATTGGCGGCGGCAACACGTGTTGGCTCCCTGATGCCGCGGCGCATGTCATGGAAGCCGGCAATTTGCACGGCGAGGTCGCGGTATTTCGATTGTGCGATCCGGACGTCGGCGGGCGTGATCGAGCCGCCTTCGGCCGGTTGATGTTTTGAGTGACCTTCGGGGAAGACGAGGGCCAGTTCATAGCGCGGCAGGCGCGGCCAGGATCTGACGCGGGCGGTATCGACGTGGACGAACGGAATGCCCGATGTCGGGTAGTAACCGACGCCGCCGCGCTCGCGCACAAGGGCCGAATAGCGCAGGCGCTTCAGCGGCACATCCGGGAAGGTGATGTCGATGGCCTTGCCGGTGATGTGCTGACTTTGGCTGGCTTGGCCGCCGACGGTCCGGCGCAGCATTTGGTTGGTGCCTTGCGAACGGTAGCCGCAGATGATGCTGATCGGATCGTTGGAACCAAGTTCCTCGTGCATTTCCCAGGCGAGATCGATGGTCGCGGGATCGATCTTGATGGCTTCGTTCTTGCGCCAGTCGCGCATGATCCAGTCGATCTGCTTCATCGCGACAGGAATGTAGCTGCCGCCCTTCTTGTAGGTAACGGTCAGCCGTTCCTGGGTGTGAATGTGGAAGAAGGAGATGGTGCGGTCGCTAGGCCCTGCTGCGGTCATGCGATCTGCCGATAGGCCCGCGGCCAACGCCAGCGCGACAACGCCACCAACAACGCTAGAGCGGCTCGTCGCCACGAACATCCCCCAACAAAACCACGCAACCCTAAGGCCGGGCGTGCCTGCCCAGACTTTGACCCAAAAGACTTTGACCCAAAAGAGTTAACCCTTAAGACCCCGTAACCCTGTAGTGCGGAGACAGAACAGCACTGAGACGGCGATAAAAGGGCGGGGGTGCTCAAGCCATAAAAAACCGGCCCGCAGAGGCTGCCGGCCCGGTTTAACTGCTGGTGCCCGGGCAACCTGTCAATTGCCGCCCAGAATGTTTTTCATGAAGTTGCTGAAGGAGTTGTCGTACCTCTTCGGCTGCTTGTAATACTGCGGCGGTGGCGCAGCCTGGCGGTACGTGAAGCGCGGCTGCTGGTAGCGGCGGGCCGGAAAATCGTCGCCATCACCCCAATCCTCGCGATTGCGGACTACAGGCACGTCTTCTGCCGGCAGCATGTGATCGCGGTTTTTGACGATCTCGCCCCAGCGGCCTTCGAGCCCAAGTTTAATGCGCTGCTCGTGGCCATAGATGTCGGCAAATGTTTTGAGGCTGCCGCTCTCATCGACCCATGCCGTGAAGTACATGACGTGAACGGGCAGTGGCTTGTCGAGCGCGACGTCGTTGTCTTCGGGGCCAGTCGTGATCAGCTCGTTGACCTGGTCCTTATCCCAGCCCTTGTCCTCGGCCATGATGACTTCGGCAAGCCGCACCGGATTGCGCACGCGCATGCAGCCGTGACTGAAAGTGCGCACGCGTTCGTTGAACAAACGCTTCGACGGCGTATCGTGCAGGTAAACCGAGTGCTTGTTGGGAAACAGGAACTTGACGATGCCAAGGACGTTGGCGTCGCCCGGCGGCTGATAGATGTGATATTCGCGAATG
The DNA here is from genome assembly GCA_031378895.1 of Hyphomicrobium sp. Lineage (GTDB taxonomy): Bacteria > Pseudomonadota > Alphaproteobacteria > Rhizobiales > Hyphomicrobiaceae > Hyphomicrobium_B. The sequence goes on along the minus strand of JANNEP010000007.1, from coordinate 87,857 downwards.
TCGGCGCGATACCAGTCGACGTCCCAGGCCTCGATCGTGCGGCCGTTACGCTGCATGACCAGACCTTGGCGTTCGATCGGATTGCCGCCGTCTCTGAGCTTTGGCAACAGCTCGTTGACCTTGATTGACTCCGGCACATTCCATGGCGGCTGGAACACAACCGTGCGCATTTGGTTCGAGAAAATCGGCGTTTGTGTCTCGTTTTTGCCAGCCACAATGCGCTCTTCGTGAATGGTTTGACCGTTCTTGACAACGCGAACCAAGAACTCCGGGATATTGACCTCAATGTGAGTGCTGCCAAGATCCTCCGGCATCCAGCGCCACTGCTCCATATTGGCGAGCAGCGCCGTTTCGCTGATGTTGTCTTGCCTGTTGAGGGCTTTGCGCAGTGCCGTGGTGATGGTGGCGTTGATGGGCTCGATTTCGTTCTTTTCCTTGTAGAGCTCGACAGTCTGAGCCAACGCGTCATCATAGAAATTTTCATCCACCGCGGTGCCGCCGGGGTTTTGACCAGGCGCTTGCATCTTGAGGCGGCGGCGCACAAGCGCGATCTGCCAATGGGACTTGCCGGGCGTTATTTTCGGCCCGTCGGGGATTTTCTCGAACTCGTCCCCGGAGGTGTCGGCTCTTAGGGCCAGCAGCTTTTGACGCAGGCGCTCAAACTGCACATGCTTGGGATGGAGCGATCTCAGATAGTCGCCAGCGTGAGGCGCAGCGGCGAAAGCATCCAGAAGTTTCGGCCGGTCGATAAGTTGAGGCTTACGGTCGATATAGGACGAGAGCTGGGTCGCCGGGTCATCGATGCGATCGCCGCGGGCGTGACGGGCATACTCCATAGCGACAAGCGACAGCTTGATCTCCGCCTCCGCGAGGTCATCCTCATGGAAATCGCCAGTCCCAATCTTGGCGAGGCCTGGCGTTTTGTAATCGGCTAAGCTCAGGCCCCAGTCATCGGCCTTCTTGATTTCGGCGATGAGGCCGCTGGCGGCGGCATTGAAGCCGCCCTTGCTCACCCACAGGGTTTGCCCCATGCGGCCTGTATAAAACTGCACGAGGGCCGCACGGTCGGCTTGGTCGAAATCCTTCAAGGTCACGACGGCCTTGGTGTCGAAGTAGCGCTTGAGCGGCAAATACAGCTGGCCATCAACGGCGACGGTGGCCCGGTCGACGGGCGATGAGGGCACCGCGAGAGGTGGTGACTGTGCCGTCATGTCCGCAGCCGGCTGCTGGCTTGCCGCTGGCGCTACTGGAGCTGGCGACGGTGCTGGTGCCGGCGCCACTGCGGGGGGCGGGCTCGTCATAGCTTGAACTGGTACTTGAGCTGGGGCCTGAATAGGGGCTTGGGCTGGTGCCTGGACCGGGACCTTTACGGGCGGCGGGAAGCCGTGTGACGGATCAAAACGCGGCGCGCTGAGCTGCGGGCTGACAACAGGGCGCGGCGCCGCCGGCGCTTCGTCGCGGCGGGCGACGGACGGCGGTGCTAGACGTGCCGGTTCCAGTCGATCGCCGTCGATGTCGCCGCGGTCGTTAGCCCGGGTGTTGGTCTGGGTATTGGTCTGGGTGTTCGTTTGTCCATTGGTCCGGGCCGCCTCGTCGCGGTCGCCGGTCTGCAGATCGACGTCGTCGCTGTACGGCCCACGATCGGTGTTGCCACCCGGTTTGCCTGGAAGGGCCGGCTGCTCCTTCAGCACGCGGTCGATTTCATCCCACGGCAGATCGTCCGGTTCGATCGCGACGCCTGGTGAGACAAAGACGGGCGTGACGAAACTGCAGGCCAGGATTACGCCAAACGCAATCCGACGCGAACGACGCATCGCATGCCACCTTTCACTCATTCGGCGCGGACGCCGCAGACGTAATCATAATGGGCGCTCTCCAGCCTGACCAGTTGGATCGCACAATCCTATGGCGAAACTGTTGCTGCAATCCGACGTGAAAACGCCGGTTGCTGGGCAGGTGCCAACGCCCGGTGCATCGAACCCTTGGGCCAGCGGTTGGGGCATCGGATAAGTCTAACAGGGCTGTGGTTAAGCTTTCTTCGCCAAGCCGTGGCGGACCGGCCCAATTGGGCAACGGCTGGCCGCCTGGCGGTGTTGGGCGGGGGCATGAACCTTGCGGCCTGTCACGACGACGTACCTGTCGAGTGGGGCCCGGCACGGCCCGGCAGATGCAGTCACCACCACTGGCACCACGGAGACAAACCATGAGCGCGTTGACGAAGCTGTTTTTGGCCCGCCGCTGGTACTGCTTGGCTGCGAGCCTGTTGGGCGCTCTGTCAGCCTTCGCAGCCCCGGCTGTGGCCAATGACCAGGTGACACTGACGATCGAAGCCCCGGCGCTTGAGGCTCCGGAGCGAACGGACGGCGCGGCGGCGGCACATATTTCGGTAACTGGGACTCAGGGCCGGTACGAGCGGGTTACGGGCGACCGGTTGCCCGTGACGCTCCAGCTTTCAGCCGCGATCACGGCCGAAGGTGCAGGTCATAAAATTCTCAGCTCCGAGTTGTTCTTGAAGCAGGCCGGCAGCGGCAACGGCGCAAGGGCCGCGAATACGCTTGAGGGCACCGTGCCGGTTCGCAGCCTCAGTCTCTCGCGCACGTTCGACTTTGCCGTCGAGGCCAACGGCCCGGTGGCGCAAAATGCCATCGCAGTGTGCAACGATCGTGCCGCCTCCGAGCGGGCGCACGCACAAACGCTGATCCTGACGGTTCCGGTTTTGTGGCGCGTGACGACGGGTAAGTTCAATTTCAAATGGACCAACTACGATCGCGTCGCGCCGTCGGAGGATATTCAAAATAATCCCGACTTCTACGCCGAGCGCGAGACTGTGGAAGCCGAAGCCGCTGCCCATGTCGCCGTCGTCTGTCAGCCGCTTGGCGCGGCGATCGCCGCCAAGTCCGCGCCGGTGAAGACACGTGCGGCCGAACCGAAGGCTGAACCCATTCCGGGTCAGCATCTCGCCGCCGCACCGGCGGCTGTATCGACGGCATCGTTTGCGCCAAGCACCAAACCAGAGTGCGATGGCGGCATGATCCGCCAGGTGCGCGCGAGCCCGGAGGCGTATCTCTGCCTCTGCCCTGGCAACACGGGCCGTGTCGAAACCGGCGCCAACGCCTATGCGTGTGAGCGAAAAATCCGCTTGCGGTAATGCGTGCGGACGGTGAAAAACAAAGGCCCCGGATGCAGCCGGGGCCTTTGCTGGAGCAGCGATGCGTGTCGCTGCTCCCAACGCCGCAGACCTCGTATCAGGAGACGCTCAGGCGTTGAAAAGTGGTGGTGGGACGGAAGCTCTCCCTGCTTGCAGCGCGACCGCCCCACCGGACCCGGCGCACGCACCCCAGCCTGCGAAGATGTTAGCTCCACAGGCTGGAATTCTGTTGTCAGTTCGCCCGCGGCTCAAGGCCGTATTCCTGCATTTTGCGGTACAGCGTCGAGCGGCCGATGTTGAGACGCTTGGCCACTTCCGTCATGTGGCCGCGATAGCGCCCGAGCGCTAAGCGGATCATGTCGGCTTCCATGGCTTCGAGGGAACGGATCTCGCCGTCCTCGGCCATCGCCGGAATACCGAGCGATGAGCCGTTGCCGGATGAGCGTAGTTCGATCGTGTGCGGCACGGTGTTTTCAGCACCCAGCAGTGCCGGGCCGGTATAAGCGGGAAGCTTTTGCAGAGTCGTCGGAGCCGCCGGAATTTCTGCGTCAAAACCGTCGACGTGGGCGGCGATTTGCGGGAATTCTGCAACCGTCAATTCGGAGCCATCGGCAAGAACGACAGCGCGGAACACGGCGTTCTCGAGCTGGCGGACGTTGCCGGGCCAGGTGTAGGCCTGCAACATGCGCATGGCGTTGTCGCTGAAGGAGGCGACGCGCTTGCCTTCCTCAGCTGCGAAGCGGGCTGCAAAGTGGCGGGCGAGTTCGGGTACATCCTCGATGCGCTCGCGCAGTGGCGGCACAAAGATCGGGAACACGTTCAAGCGGTAGTACAGGTCTTCGCGGAACTTGCCGTCCTTGACCTGCTGGATCGTGTCGCGATTGGTCGCCGAAATCAGGCGGAAGTTGACCTTGACCGGCTTTTTCGAGCCGACGGGATCGATCTCGCCTTCCTGCAGTGCGCGCAGCAATTTGACCTGGGCTTCAAGCGGCAATTCGCCGACTTCATCGAGGAACAGCGTGCCGCCATCGGCTTCCTGGAATTTGCCGATGCGCTTATCGACGGCGCCGGTGAAAGCACCCTTTTCGTGGCTGAACAGGATCGACTCAACGAGGTTTTCAGGGATGGCGCCGCAATTGACGGTGATGAAGGGCCGGCCCGCACGCTCGCTTTCGCCTTGAATGGCACGCGCGATCAGTTCCTTACCGACGCCGCTCTCACCTTCGATGAGCACGGGGATATGCGACGCGGCGGCGCGTTTGCCAAGTGTGATGACGCGCTGCATGGCGTCGCCGCGCATGACGAGATCGTTAAAGGTCAGCGTGCCTTCGACTTTTTTCTTGATGCGGTTGATTTCTCCCGCCAGAGCTTCGATTTTGAGTGCGCTCTTGATCGACACGGCGAGGCGTTCAGGGCTCGCCGGCTTGACGACGAAATCAACGGCACCGGCGCGCATGGCGAGGATAGCGGTTTCGATCGAGCCGTGGGCGGTCTGGACGATGACTGGCGGCGTGCCGGGCTTGTTGCCGACGCGCTCGAGCACGGCCATGCCATCGATGCCGGGCATGACGAGATCGAGCAGCACGAGGGCGATGCTGTCGCTGCCGTCGCCTTCGATGATTTGGAGGGCCTGGTCGCCCGACCCGCAGGTCTTGGTCTCGAAGCCGAGACGCTTGATGGTCTCTTCGAGAATACGGCGCTGGGCCGGATCGTCATCGACGATCAAAACACGCTTGGACATGGACACGCGTACTCAACTGAACTGACACGCATCAGGCTTTGGGGCAACAACCCCTGCCGTGATCCAGGATCGGACACTCGGCGACCAGACGCTTACACAACAGGGCTGAGATTGCCCGACAAGGGTAAACGGAAGGTTTAGGTGTGGATTGTTTTTGTTGACGACTTACTTGGCGCCGGCGACTCGCCAAGGGGCGAGCCGGCCGCCGGCGCCGCTTCAGGGCTGGGCGATCATCAGGTAGATGGCGCCAACCAGAGGCACGGTCGCGATGATGCCCCAGATCAGCCAAAGGCGGCTGTCGCGCCAGTAGCCCGGTGGGATTTCTGTGCCGGCAGCAAACGTGCGCGCCATCCGCGCCTGGCGGATTTGTGCCGGGACCAGGATTGCGAGCCAGACGAGGCCGGAGACGAAAAACAAAATTTGGCTCCACATGAGCCAGGGCGTGCCAATGGGGTCGATGCCGCCCGCCAGCACCATGCCATAGCCACCGGCAAGAATGAGGGCGATGTCGGGAAGCGTGAAAAGCCAGTCGGCAACAATAACGCTGCGCTGCGCGTGGGCGACGACGTTGGGCTCGTTGGTGCGATCCGCGAACACCTTCCAATAGGCGGTGATCGTAACATTGCCAAGCAGCAGAATAACGCCTGCGACATGGAGAAATTTCAGAATTGAATAGAGCATCGGCTTCCATGCGGATGTGACGTGCAGGCAGACCTATAGCATCGAAGCGGCAGTCCTGGACAACTGGAAAGAGACGGCCAGATGGCGTTTTTTTTCATCGCTTTTTGTAGGGGACGGGTGTTAGCGAAGACGGCGCACCCCGGTACCGGTGTGACGAGGTCAGAACCCTACCGTTCCGTCATTTTCCTCTTGTCCGGCCCTGTGCTACGCATCCCGAGCGTTGTTTTGGCATCAGGACGGAAGTGGATTCTATGCGCTCAAAAACCCGGTTCGACGTGACCCATGCGCCGCGTGCGGCGGCGAAGACGGCGACTAAAAAGGGCGCGCTGGGGACGATGCCAGAATGGGATTTGAGCGATCTTTATAATGGTCCCGGCGCGCCGGAGGTGCAGCGCGATCTCAAGACGGCGGCGAAAGATGCGGCGCGGATCAAAGCTGCGTACCAGGGCAAGCTCCCGGGGCTTGCGACGGATGGAGTCAAGCTCGCAGTCGCTATCAAAGACTATGAAAAGCTTTGCGATCTCGTCGGCAAGCTCGGCTCGTACTCGGGGCTGTATTACACGCAGAACCAGTCTGACCCCGCGCGGGCCAAGTTCAATGCTGATGTCTCGGAAGCGATCACGACGCTGTGGACCGATCTCATTTTCTTTGAGCTTGAGCTGAACCAGATCGACGACGTGGTGCTGGCCAGTGCTCTCAAGCACAAGGACATCAACCGCTACAAGCCCTGGTTCGATGACCTGCGCAAAGAAAAGCCGCATCAGCTCGACGAAAAACTCGAGACGCTGTTCACGGAAAAATCGCAGACAGGCAGGGCTGCGTGGACCCGGCTGTTCAACGAGACGATGTCGGCGCTGAAATTCGAGGTCAAAGGCGTGAAGGAGCCGCTGTCGCTCGAGCCGACACTCAATTTGCTGTCCGATCCGGACGAGAAAAAGCGCAAGGCCGGTGCGGAAGCTTTGAGTGCGACTTTGAAGGCCAATCTGCCGCTGTTCACGCTGATCACCAACACGCTCGCCAAGGACAAAGAGATTTCCGACCGCTGGCGCAGCTTCAAAGATGTCGCGGATTCACGTCACTTGGCCAATCGCGTTGAAGCGCCTGTCGTCGATGCCCTGGTTGAAAGTGTGCGCGCCGCTTATCCGCGCACCTCGCACCGCTATTACGCCATGAAAGCCAAGTGGCTGGGGAAGAAAAAACTCGCCTCCTGGGACCGCAACGCGCCGCTGCCCGATAAGCCCGAACGCGTGATTGCATGGCCGGAAGCCGAGAAAATCGTGCTGCGCGCCTACAGCGGCTTTGCGCCCGAGATGGCAGCTATTGCCAAAGAATTTTTCGATAGGGACTGGATCGACGCGGCGGTGAAGCCGGGCAAGGCGCCGGGCGCGTTCTCAGCTTCGACCGTGCCGTCGGTGCATCCGTATGTGATGATGAACTATCTCGGCAAGCCGCGGGACGTCATGACGCTGGCGCACGAGTTGGGTCACGGCGTGCACCAGATGCTGGCCCGCGCCCAGGGCCCGCTGCTGGCGCCCACGCCGCTGACCCTGGCCGAGACCGCGTCGGTGTTCGGCGAGATGCTGACCTTCAAGGCGCTGCTGGCGGAGACGAAAAATAAAAAAGAAAAGAAGGCGATGATCGCGTCCAAGGTCGAGGACATGATCAACACGGTGGTGCGCCAGATCGCGTTTTATTGTTTCGAGCGCCGCCTGCACGAAGAACGCCGCAAGGGGGAGCTGACGAGCGACCGCATTGCCGAGATATGGCTTGAGATCCAGGCCGAAAGCCTCGGGCCGGCCATCGAGCTGAAACCGGGCTATGAGGTCTATTGGGCCTACATCCCGCACTTCATCCACTCGCCGTTTTACGTCTACGCCTACGCCTTCGGCGACTGCCTGGTGAACTCGCTGTATGGTCTGTACGCCGAGGCGCACCCGGGGTTCGTGGGTAAGTATTTCGATTTGCTCAAGGCTGGCGGCTCGAAGCACCACTCTGAGCTGCTCGCGCCCTTCGGCCTCGACGCCCGCGATTCTGAGTTCTGGACCAAAGGCCTCAAGGTGCTCGAAGGCATGATCGACGAGCTGGAGGCGATGGACCGGGTATAAAAAAAGCCTGGGATATCCGCCGGGTCTGGCGAAATTCAACTAAGCCCTTGACGTTAAGTACAACATTTGTTTTACAGCGAGTCGCTACTGTGTTAGACATTTTGTATAACGCGAGGGAGGTCTCGTGATGAAGTTGGAAATCAAAAAGATCGGCAATTCGACGGGGCTGATCCTGCCGAAGGAGCTGCTCGCGCGGCTCGGGTTAAAGCAAGGTGATGAGGTCGTGGTTACGGAAGCGCCGGATGGGTTCAAGGTCAGCCGGGACAATGCCGAGTTCGAGCGTGCGATGGCGATTGTCGAAGACATTATGGTCGAGTACCGCGAAACACTGCAGGCCTTGGCCAAGTGACTGAGCCGCGCTGGTTGGAGCTTGCCGAAGTTATTGCAGCCCACGACAAGCAATTGGTTCGTTTCGGAGGGCCGAGTGGCATTCGCGATCCATCGGTTCTTGAGTCGGCACTCGGACGGCCGGTCAATAGATGGCAGTACGAGCAGGCCGACCTCGCGACGTGTGCAGCAGCCTATGCCTTCGGGCTGGCGCGCAATCACGCCTTTGACGATGGCAACAAGCGGGCAGCATTCGTTTCGCTCGTCCTTTTCCTGAGATTAAACGGCATCGACTTCCGCCCTGACAAAGCTCAGGCGCTCGTGATTATCCAAGACCTTGCAGCTGGTCTGGTGACCGAAGACGGCCTGACCCGCTGGATCAGGGACAATTGGCCGGGCGCTTCGAGACGCCGGTAGAGAGCACCTCGACTCAAGATCATCCTTGTCACTGTCAAGAGGTCGCGGCCCTAGAAGACGCCAATTTGCCGCTTTCAATCGGCGTGGCCCGGGAGTAGACACCCGCCACTTTGCTGCGCTGCAGCTTTTGGAAGGCGAGGTGCCGGATGGCACAGACGCACGCCGTTAGTCCCGCCGCCGATCAGGTCGCGGGCGATGGGCACGATAACAAAAATTTCTGGGCGTTGGCACTGGGTTCTGTTGGTGTCGTCTACGGCGACATTGGAACCAGCCCATTGTACGCGTTCAAGGAAGCGATCAACGCTGCCGCGCACAAAGGCCTATCGGTCGGTGAGGCCGCGCTCGGCGTGTTGTCGCTGATCCTTTGGGTGCTGATCCTCATCGTCACCATCAAGTACGTGCTGATCCTGCTGCGCGCCGACAACAAGGGCGAGGGCGGGACCTTTGCCCTCATGGCGCTGGGCCAGTCGGTTGCGAAACGCAGCGCACCGATGCTGGCTGCACTTGGAGTGGCTGGCGCGTCATTCTTTTACGGCGATGCTGTCATCACGCCTGCGATCTCTGTGCTGGGCGCGATCGAAGGGTTGAAGCTCGTCACTCCAGCTCTTGAAAAAGCTGTGGTTCCGATCGCTCTCGTCGTTATCGCGATCCTGTTTTGGATGCAGTCTCGCGGTACCGACCGTATCGCCAAATTTTTTGGGCCCGTGATGGTCGTCTGGTTCATCGTTCTCGCGATTGGCGGCATTATGCACATCGCCGACAATGTGCGTGTCTTGAATGCGCTGAACCCGCTGTATGGAATCACTTTCGTCTGGCGCCACGGCGTCATCGGCCTGACGATCATGGGCCTTGTCTTCCTGGCGGCAACCGGCGCCGAAGCGCTCTATGCCGATCTCGGGCATTTTGGCCGCAAGCCGATCCAGACCGCCTGGCTGGGATTTGTGTTTCCGGCACTTATTCTGAACTATTTCGGACAAGGCGCGCTGGTTATGTCGGACCCGACCGCGCTCGACAACCCGTTCTACCGGCTGTATCCGGATTGGGCCCTGATCCCGATGGTGATCTTATCGACCTTCGCGGCTGTTATCGCCAGTCAGGCCGTGATCACGGGTGCCTTCTCGCTGACACGCCAAGCCATACAGCTGGGTCTGATCCCGCGGTTTGAAATCCGCCACACATCGGAAAGCATGGCCGGGCAGATCTACATGCCGCGTGTAAACTGGCTCATTTTTCTTGCTGTCGTCGCAGCGGTTGTCCTGTTCAAGAACTCGTCGAACCTTGCAGCCGCATATGGTGTGTCCGTCACGGCGGCGATGGTCATCGACAGCATGATGGCGTTCTTTGTCGTCTGGAAATACTGGAAGTGGCCGATGTGGCAGGCAGCCCTCCTGATGATCCCGTTCCTCGTGATCGAGCAGGTATTTTTCTCAGCCAACCTTCTCAAGCTGTTCGAAGGCGGCTGGGTGCCGATGATGATTGCCGCCTGCCTCGGCCTCATCATGTACACTTGGGTGCGAGGCACGAAGCTGCTGGCGAAAGCCTCGAAACGCAACGAAGCTGATCTCGATTGGCTGGTGCGCAAACTCGAAGCCAAGCCGCCGCACCGGGTTCCGGGAACTGCCGTGTTTTTGACCGGCGATCCGTACGCCGCGCCGACCTCGATGATGCATAACCTGAAGCACAACCGCGTCATGCACGAGCGCAACGTGCTGCTGTCGATCAAGACCGAGGATACGCCACGCGTGCCGCGCCACGAGCGGCTAACTGTCGAGCGCGTGTCTGATCATTTCACCCGCATCATCGCGCGCTACGGCTTCATGGAAACGCCGAGCATCCCGAAAATTCTCGAGCATTGCCGGCGCAAGGATTTCAACATCGACATGGGCGCGACGTCGTTCTTCCTGTCGCGGCGGTCGTTGCGGGTGACCAGCAAGTCGGAAATGCCGCGCTGGCAGGAGCGCTTGTTCATTGCCCTTGCCGGTAGCGCCGAGGACGCGACGACGTATTTCCAGATCCCGACGGATCGCGTCGTCGAAGTCGGGACCCAGGTGGCTGTATAAGGCGCTGCCTGTCATTGGGCGCTCAGGTTCGCACTTGAGGGCTAAATCGCGGTCCGTGGCTGGCCATGAGGCCCAAGTCCGCCGAGGCGAGGATAGGCCCCCCTGCGAAACAATGTCATTGTCGCTTAGTCGGGCCCCGTGTCGCTTGATGCTTGACCGGTCTTGCGCTACCAAACCCTCAGCAACTGCGAACCTATTTTAGGGGAGATGACACCGTGAATGTCGATAAGCCGGGCGGACATCCCGCTATGGACTACCCGCAGCACGAAGATACCTATGGGCGTTTTCTGCGCTTCACTAAGATCGCGATCGTGCTGCTCGTTCTGCTTCTTGCAGGCATGAAGTATTTTTTGGTTTGAGATCGTTCCGGCCCGCACGGGTCCGCAGATCTTAAACCTGGGCAGGCTCGACGCGGGGTCTGCTCTTCGCATTTTTGATGCCGCTGAAACCCCTGGCCCGTCCCGGCCGTCACCCCCAACCGGAAGCTTTTATGGTCACGATAGCTGTTACCAGTGAAGCGGCAGACGAGCCGCGCGTCGCGGTCTCGCCCGAGACAGTCAAAAAGCTTTTAGGGTTAGGCGTGGTTGTGCGCGTCGAAACGGGGGCGGGTAAGCGCTCGCGATTTTCCGATGACGCGTATAAGGCGGCGGGCGCTGAGGTCGTATCTCATGCCGAGGCGCTGCCGGGTGCGGACATTTTGCTCAAGGTGCAGCGGCCTGCGCTCGACGAGATCAAGGCGTTGAAGCCCGGCGCGATCGTGGTGGCCATGATCGACCCCTATGGTGATCGATCCGCGCTTGATACGTTGGCGGGCACGGGCGCCTCAATTTTTTCCATGGAATTCATGCCGCGCACGACACGCGCCCAGTCGATGGACGTGCTGTCGAGCCAGGCGAACCTCGCGGGCTACAAGGCTGTGGTCGACGCCGCGTCGATGTTCGGCCAGGCACTGCCGATGATGATGACCCCGGCGGGAACAGTGCCCGCGGCCAAAGCCTTCATCATGGGCGTCGGCGTCGCGGGCTTGCAAGCCATCGCGACGGCGCGCCGGATGGGCGCGCAAGTGACGGCAACCGACGTTAGGCCAGCGACGAAGGAGCAAGTCCAGTCGCTCGGCGCCAAATTCGTCGCCATCGAGGATGACGAATTCAAGCAGGCGCAAACCGCGACCGGATACGCCAAGCCGATGAGCCCCGAATATCAAGCCAAACAGGCGGCATTTGTCGCCGAGCATGTTAAAGCCCAAGACTTGGTTATCACGACAGCGCTGATCCCCGGCCGCCCGGCGCCGCGGCTCATTACACGCGCTATGGTCGAGAGCATGAAGCCCGGCGCGGTGATCGTCGACCTCGCGGCCGAGCGCGGTGGCAACTGCGAACTGACCGAGCCCGGCAAAACCATCGAAACGGCGAACGGCATCAAAATCGCGGGTCCACTCAACCTAGCAGGCACGATCGCGGTCAACGCCTCGAGCCTGTACGCCAAGAACCTCTTTGCCTTCATCGAGACGATGATCGACAAGAAAGAAAAGATTCTTGCCGTGAACTGGGATGACGACATCATCAAGGGCACGCTCGTCGCCAAGGGCGGCTCAATCGTGCATCCCAATCTCGCAGCCAAACCGCAATAAGGAGCCTTCCACATGCGTGTGCTCATCCAAGCTCTCGTCGCGCTCCTGGCTGTAATCGCCTTGCCCGTTGCCGCGTTCGCTGGCGGCGGTGCGGGCGACGGCGTCAGCCCGTTCGTCTACGAGTTCATGGTCTTCGTGATCGCGATTTTCGTCGGCTACTTCGTCGTCTGGTCGGTGACACCGGCTTTGCATACGCCGCTGATGAGCGTGACCAATGCCATCTCGTCGGTGATTGTCGTCGGCGCCCTGCTCGCGGTCGGCGTGGCGCTCACGGAATCAGACAGCGTGTTTGCAAAAATCTTCGGCTTCCTGGCGCTGATCATGGCGTCGGTCAATATTTTCGGCGGCTTCCTGGTCACCAACCGGATGCTGTCGATGTACAAGAAAAAAGACGCTGCTTCAAAAAAATAGCCGCCCGCTTGCTCAAGCTCGACGCCAACCCTCGACGCGAACTTCAGGCCTAGGATCGAAACCCCATGTCCGCAAACGTCGCCGCCCTTCTCTACCTCGTCTCGGGTGTGCTGTTCATCCTGGCGCTGCGAGGGCTGTCGAGCCCGGCGTCGTCGCGGCAGGGCAACCTGTACGGTATGATCGGGATGGCAATCGCGGTGCTGACCACTCTCGGGCTAGCGCAACCGTCGTTCGTCTCATGGATCCTGATCCTCGCAGGGCTCGGCATCGGCGGGTTTATCGGCGCCAAAACGGCGCGCGAAATTCCCATGACCATGATGCCGGAACTTGTTGCAGCGTTCCATTCGCTCGTCGGCATGGCGGCTGTGTTTGTCGCGGCAAGCGCGCTTTATGCGCCAGCAGCCTTCGGTATTCTCGCGGACCCGTTGGTTCCGGCAGCAGGTGTCAAGGGCGCCAGTTTGCTCGAAATGGCTCTCGGCGCCGCCATCGGCGCGATCACGTTCACGGGCTCCGTCATCGCCTTCATGAAGCTCTCGGGCCGGATGTCGGGCAAGCCGATCATGCTGCCCGTGCGCCACGCCATCAACTTGGCGCTGGGCCTGTTCCTGCTGCTGCTCATCTACTGGTTCTGCACCTCGGGCGGTTCGGCGTGGCTGTTCTGGCTGATCGTGCTTGCCGCGCTGGCCTTCGGCGTCTTGCTCATCATCCCCATCGGCGGCGCCGATATGCCCGTCGTCGTGTCGATGCTGAACTCGTATTCGGGCTGGGCCGCAGCCGGCATCGGTTTCACGCTCGGCAATGTCGCGCTGATCATTACCGGCGCGCTCGTCGGCTCATCGGGCGCGATCCTGTCCTACATCATGTGCAAAGCCATGAACCGGCAGTTTCTGTCGGTGATTGCCGGCGGCTTCGGTGGTGAAACCGTCGCTGCTGGCGCTGGTGGCGGCGAACAGAAGCCCGTCAAGCTCGGCTCGGCCGAAGATGCGGCTTACGTTTTGAAGAACGCCAGCAAGGTCATCATCGTCCCAGGTTATGGGATGGCCGTGGCACAGGCTCAGCACGCGCTGCGCGAGATGGCGGAAACGCTGAAAAAGGCCGGTGTCGAGGTCAAGTATGCGATCCACCCGGTTGCTGGCCGCATGCCGGGACACATGAACGTGCTGCTGGCCGAAGCCAACGTGCCCTACGACGAAGTTTTCGAACTCGAAGATATCAACGGCGAGTTTGCCCAAGCCGACGCGGTCTACGTCATCGGCGCCAACGACGTCGTCAACCCGGCAGCGGAAGACGACAAGACCTCGCCCATCTACGGCATGCCGGTGCTGCAGGTGTGGAAGGCCAAGACCGTGTTCTTCAACAAACGCTCGCTGGCGTCCGGGTATGCCGGTATCGACAACTCCGTGTTCTACCGCGACAACACGGTGATGGTGCTCGGCGACGCCAAGAAGATGACCGAAGAAATCGCCAAGGCGCTGGCACACTAAGACTGAGGTATCGCCTCAGCAGAGTAATACTTGACAAGAAGGGTGCGTACGATGGCCCTGCGACTCTATAATCTCAAACCGCCGGGGAACTGCTACAAGGTGCGCCTCATGTGCGCGTTCCTTGGTGCGCGTTCCTTGGCGCAGATGGCCGGAGCTCTTGGGCATGCGAGGGCGCCAAACCGCCGGCGATGAGCTTTCTCAGACACACGGCTCCTGTGATAAGCAATGGGCGAGCGTGACCGCAGCACACCCTTTGGTATAACGGCACCGTCAGTAGCGTGAGGAAGTCAACCTGTGCCGCCGCCAGTCGCGACCGCGTCGTTCATGAAAGATCTTGAAATTCTGGAGGCGCTTGCCGCGCGGCCGACGACAAATGCTGCCGATCTTGAGCGCACACTCAGCGACATTTACACCCGGGCGGCCAAAGCCCAATTTGCGAACTACGACATTAGCGGCATCCGGGATAGCGCGCTGGAGCTTATCTACCGTCTCTTCGATCTGCGCGTCGGGCTTAGAGCCAGGATCGCTGAATTCGAACTGAAAGGCTTAATGGGTCCCGGAGTTGTGCAGGGTCTGCGCAACGTCTTTCGCATCCTGCGTTACGTGTCCGACATGGTCGGCGAAGTCGGGCTCGGCAACGCGCGCGTGCCGGAGGGTGAAAAACCCCTGCACGGATTCAGGGGCCGCAGTCACAATACACTCGTCAATCACGCCTTCTATAACGGCCGCGATCTGCCGTTCCAGTCCGGTGACGTCATCCTGGTGCGGGGTAAAGCTCACAACAGCGCCGCGATCGCGCGCATTGGCGACGTCGATAGCCAATTCAGCCATATCGGCGTCGTGTACATCGATGATTCCGGCCGCCACTGGATGGTCGAGAGCTTGATCGAGGACGGCGCCATCATCAACACGCTGGACGACGCGCTTGGTCACGGCATCGTGCGCGCAGTGCTGTACCGGCACAAGGACGCGGGGCTGGCGGCGCTGTCGGCAAAAGCCATTCACGATCACATCGCAGCGTCGCGCTCCGGGTCCGGGCGGCACATTCTCTACGATTTCACGATGCGTCTCGATGATCGCCGCCGCTTGTTCTGCTCCAAACTGGTGCGCCTGGCGTTCCAAAAGGGCAGCGAGGACCGCGTGCAGCTGCCCTCATATCCGACCCGCATCGTCATGAAGAATCGCGACTTCCTCGATCGCATTGGCGTCGCGGCGGCGGAAACGTTTGCCCCCGCCGATATCGATCTCGAACTGCAGTTCGATCTCGTGGCCGAGTGGCAGGACTACCGCGAGACCTCGAACGTCCGCCTGCAGGACTTCACGATGGACAAACTGTTCGAGTGGATGGAGGCGCACAATATGCGCTTTCAAGAGACATGGCTTGTGCGCCTCGTGTCCTGGCTCGGCCGGTTCTCGGCCCACTTCTCGGATGCGGCGAAGCAGATGCTTTCGTCGCTGTTCCCGCGCGTGCCCATCAACATGCCGCGCAAGACCGTCGCGGCGGTGGCGATGCTGCACAAGACCGCCGAGCCGATCTATCACGCGCTGCAAGAGCGAGAGCGGGCTTGTGTTGCGGCGACGGGCCGGCCCATGCACGGCGACGAAATTTTTAGCGAACTCGAGCGCATGCGCGGTGAGTCTGCTGGAACGATCGGGTATTTGGTGCGGCGGGGGTAGTGGCCGTCGAGGCGGACAATGAGGCTAGGCTTCGTGCTGAAAGCGATCATCCTCGGACTGGCAGTGCTGTACGTCATCGCGATGCTCGGGATGTACCTCGGCCAGCGGCGGTTTTTGTATTTCCCCGATCCCGCGCGCACTGCTCCGGCCGATGTGGGCTTGGCGGATGTC
This sequence comes from Hyphomicrobium sp., assembly GCA_031378895.1. Lineage (GTDB taxonomy): Bacteria > Pseudomonadota > Alphaproteobacteria > Rhizobiales > Hyphomicrobiaceae > Hyphomicrobium_B. The sequence goes on along the minus strand of JANNEP010000007.1, from coordinate 72,005 downwards.
GCCGAGAAAACGATTGCGACGCCTGATGGGGAACGGCTCATTGCCTGGTACGGCAAGGCGAAGCCAGGGCAGCCGACGCTGCTGTATTTTCACGGCAACGGCGGCGCGCTCGAAGGTCGCCGCGAGCGCATCGCCAAGTATCTCGATCGCGGGCGCGGCATGTTCATGTTGTCGTATCGCGGCTACAGCGGCTCTAGCGGGGTGCCGTCGGAAGCCGCGAACGTGGCGGACGCAAAGCTGGCGTACGATGCATTGGTCAAAGACGGCGTGAAGCCCGAGGGCATCATCCTCTTTGGCGAGTCACTCGGCACCAGCGTTGCCATTCAGCTGGCGCGCCACAGGCCGGCGGCAGGACTTGTTCTCGACAGCCCGTTCACGTCGATCGCCAGCCGTGCAAGCGAGATTTATCCATGGCTGCCGGTGCGCATGTTATTGACGGATACCTACGACAGCAGCCGGTATATTCGCGATGTGAAGATGCCGCTGTTTATCCTGCACGGCGAGGCCGACGAGGTTGTTCCGGTGGCGATGGCGCGCAAGCTGTTCGCGCTGGCCAATGAGCCGAAAGAGATCGTGACGCTGCCCGGTGCCGGCCACAACGACCACTATCTCTTCGGCTCGTTCGAGGCGATCAACGATTGGATCGACAGGTTGCGGGCGGGCACGATTACAAAAGGGCTGGGTAGTTCGCAATAAAAGCGAACCCATGTAGGGTGCAATAGATCCGGCTCTTCACTCCGGGGCGTATTGCACCGTTGTTGCGAGTGATGCAGTCTGCGACCTGACGGCGCAATACGCTTTGCCCGAGTGCAGGGCGGGCGAAGCTATTGCGCCCTACACACTGAACTTGCGCCGCCTCAAAAACAAAAACGGCCCGCGGAAATCGCGAGCCGTTTGAGATTTGATTGGGCGTTGAGCGCTCCCGGCAGGCTCGACGCTACCACTGCGGAGTCCCGTTGCGGGAAAGGAGAGTCGGAAGCGCCAGGAAAAGCGCGTTAGCGTCCGCCGAAGCCGCCGCCACCGCCGCCGCCAAAACCGCCACCGCCACCGCTGCCACCATAGCCGCCGCCGCCAGCGCCGCCGCCATAACCACTGCCGCCAGCGCCACCGCCAAAGCCGCCGCCTGCGCCACCACGACCGCCACCGGGGCCGCCCTTGGCGCCGGGACCGCCGCGAACGGGCGCGGGCTTGCCAGGCAAAAGACCTTCACGCTGTAGCTTCTTGCGGGCGAGCTTACGGGCGCGGCGGATCGCCTCTGCTTTTTCGCGGGCTCTTTTTTCCGAGGGTTTCTCGAAATGGCCGCGGAGCTTCATCTCGCGGAAAACGCCCTCGCGCTGCAGTTTTTTCTTGAGCGCCTTGAGCGCCTGATCGACATTGTTGTCGCGAACGAGAACCTGCAAGCGGTTGTTTCCTCTACAGATTTGGTTGATTATAAAACACGAAAGCACGCCACCCAGGGCCTTCGGCCGCAAGGTTTCGCGCCAATCTCTGAGCCGCTTATAACCGACGCGGTAAAATTTGGCAATTGGGCGGCAGGCCTTGCGGCTACTTCGGCGCTTTGGCCAAAAGCCGGTTGACGTGGCCCATTTTGCGGCCCGCCCGGGCGTCCTTCTTGCCGTAATGGTGCAGCAATGCGCCGGGCTCGGCAGCGATTTTGTCCCAGGCCATGATGTCATCGCCGATGAGGTTGATCATCTCGGCGGCGGGGGCCGTCATCCGGGTTGAACCCAACGGCCAGCCGGCGACGGCGCGGATGTGCTGCTCGAACTGTGAGATCTCGCAGGCGTCCATGGTCCAGTGGCCGGAGTTGTGGACGCGCGGCGCCATTTCGTTGACGTAGAGAACTTCCTGCCTGGCGAAATCGAGGGCAAAGAATTCAATGGCGAAGACGCCGGCGTAGTCGAGGCGTTCGGCGATGCGCTTGGCGATGGCGATGGCCTCCGTGGCGGCCTTGGGCGAGATCCGCGCCGGCGCGAGGGAGCGATGCAGGATGTGATTGCGGTGCTCGTTCTCGGTGACGTCGAAGGCGCGAAACTCGCCGTCGACACCGCGGGCGGCGATGACGGACACCTCGGACTGGAAATTGACGAAGCCTTCGAGGATCGACGGCTGCTCGTGCATCGCCGCCCAGGCTGCCTTGGCGTCAGCGGCATTGAGAATTTTAGCTTGGCCCTTGCCGTCGTAGCCGAGGCGGCGGGTTTTAAGAATGCAGGGCGGCGGAATTTCAGTGAGGCGCTGTTGCAATTCCTGGTAGCTATCGACGCTGGCGAAGTCCGCAGTCTTGGCACCAAGATCACGCGCCAGCGTTTTTTCGTTGATCCGGTCCTGGGCGCAGGCCAGCGCCTTGGCGCCGGGGCGGACGGGGATCAGTTGCGTGAGAAATTCCACAGTTGCGACGGGAATATTCTCGAATTCGTAGGTCGCGACGCCGACGCTTTTGGCGAACGCGCTGAGCGCCGCCTCATCGTCGTAAGCGGCGATCGTGTGCGAAGCGGCAACGTCGAACGCCGGGCTATCAGCTTCGGGCGCGTAGATGTGCGATTTGAGGCCCATCCGCGCAGCGGCCATCGCGAGCATGCGGGCCAATTGTCCGCCGCCGAGAATACCGATTGCCGATCCGGGAGGGAGGGCTGTCATTGCGTTAGACGCTCACGCATCTTTCGGCGTATCAGCGACGGATTTGGTGTGCGTCGCGCGCCAGGCATCAAGACGAGCTGAAAGTGCTGCGTCTGACAGCGCTAAGATCTGCGCGGCGAGGATGCCGGCGTTTTTTGCGCCTGCTTCGCCGATCGCGAGTGTACCGACGGGAACGCCAGCCGGCATCTGCACAATCGACAACAGACTGTCCTGGCCCTTGAGCGCTTTGGTCTCAACCGGCACGCCGAGCACGGGTAGCATGGTCATCGACGCCGTCATGCCGGGCAAATGCGCCGCGCCGCCGGCGCCGGCGATGATGACCTTGAGGCCGTGCTGCTTGGCGCCCTTGGCGTAGGCGTAGAGCCGGTCGGGTGTGCGGTGGGCCGAGACGATCTTGGTCTCGTGCGCGACACCCAATTCAGCGAGGATGGCGGCGGCGTGCTTCATCGTCGGCCAGTCGGACTGACTGCCCATGATAATGCCGACGAGGGGTTTTGTAGTTGCCACGATCTATTCACGTCCGCTGCAGGAAAGCGGGGGATTTAGAGGGTTGGGGGAGCAAGCGCAAGGGGCGGGGCGCATTCTTTCAGGCTTTAGATCGCCTGCCCGGCGGACCAGCCGCTGGACCAGGCCCACTGAAAATTATAGCCGCCGAGCCACCCGGTGACGTCGACGGCTTCGCCGATGGCAAAGAGACCGTTGACGCTGGTTGCGGCAAACGTCTTCGATGACAGGTCGCGGGTGTCGATACCGCCGACCGTGACCTCGGCTTTGGCGTAGCCTTCCGTCGCCTCGGGCTGGAACTGCCAGCTCTTGAGCCGGGCGGCAAACGCGGCCAGTGTCCGGTCCGGCATGTTGGCCATCTCGGCTGCCGGCAAGTGGGTGCCTGCCAGCGCTTGCGCCAAGCGTGCCGGCATGATTTCGGCCAGCACGGTTTGCGCCGAGGCCTTGGGCCGCGTGCGTTTGCGCTCTAAGAAAAATGCAGTCGCGTCGAGACCCGGCAGCAGGTCGAGTGTGATCGGCGCGCCTTCGCGCCAGTAGGACGAGATTTGCAGGATCGCTGGCCCGGAGAGCCCGCGGTGGGTGAACAGGATATTTTCGCGGAAGCTGTGCTTCTCGAACGACGCCACCGCCTCCAAGGAGACGCCGGCGAGACCTGGGCCGAAGCCGTCCGCGTCAGAGCCAGCTGTGTCAGATCCAGCTTTGAACGGGACCAGCCCGGGCAGCGTTTCGGTGACGCGCAGACCGAAGCGACGCGCCAGGTCGTAGCTGAAGCCGGTCGCGCCCATTTTCGGAATAGACAGCCCGCCTGTTGCCAACACCAGCGCCGGAGCAGTGAAACGTCCAGAATTGGTTTCAACGCGGAACTGGCCGGACCGGGATACGTTCGTGACGGTTTGCCCGACTCTCAGATCAACACCGCCGCTTGCGCATTCCTCGAGCAGCATGGCGACAATGGCACGCGCCGAGCCGTCGCAGAACAACTGACCCAGCGTCTTCTCGTGATAGGAGATGCGATGACGTTGAACCAGGGCGATGAAGTCAGATTGCGTGTAGCGGCGCAGGGCCGACGTGCAGAAATGCGGGTTGCTTGAAAGAAATCGATCCGGCGCGCTGCTGAGATTGGTGAAATTGCAGCGCCCGCCGCCCGAGATCAGGATTTTGGCACCGGCCTTGTCCGTATGCTCAAGCAGCAAGACCTTGCGGCCGCGTTGCCCAGCGGTCAGCGCGCACATCAAGCCTGCAGCGCCGGCTCCCAAGATCACGGCGTCGAAGGCTTCGTCAGGTGCCGTCATGGGACTTTCGTTCAAATTTTGGCGCTTGAGCGCAGCATGCTGCAGAAATCAGCTGCTGTTTTTGCTGCCTCGACAGCCGCTTGATGCGGGCTTCTTCTTTCAGCGCGTCCGACCGGGTTGCAAACGGCGCCACGAACACAAGCACAACCGGGCGGCGGGCCGACGTATACCGCGCGCCTTTGCCTTTCGCGCCATTGTGTTCGAGCACCCGGCGCTGAACGTCGGTGGCGATGCCCGTGTAGTATGTGCCGTCGGCGCACGCGACGATGTAGAGCGAATAGCCCATCGGTCCCCCGCTGCCCGGCTATACCAAGGCTCGCCCCGAGGCAACTGCTGGGCTTACCCGTGTCCCACCAGCGCCTTCACGCGCGCGGGGATGACGTCGTGGCCGGATCGACGGCGTGGGGGCATTCGCGCTCGCATTTTTCAGCGGCGCGGCGAATGAGGGCGCGGCCAAGTGCAATGTCCGTGTTCCATCCACTCCCCGCCGTCTTGTTCGCATTGGAACTCGCATTCGAACAAGGGCGTCCAAGATGGATCGGCGACCAAGCGCAGGTCAACAGGTGCCGCGCTCTAACGCAGGATCAATTGCCGAACCGCAGATTCAAATGCGCGGCGACGCTGTCGAATTGCGTATCAACCGACATCTGGACAGGGAACGTTGGCAGCGCCGCGATGTCTCCAAGATGGCTGCTGCGGCCGAGATCGATATGATTGTATTCGATCGCAAGGCTGATGTGGTCCGACAGGCGGAGTTCTAGGCCTGCGCCAAGCGTCCATCCATGGGACGCCTCGCGCGTCTGGAAACTGTAGTCGAGACCGCTCTGATCGACGCCACTGGTGCTGACGTTGGCGCGGGCATAGCCGCCCTTCACGTAAGCCAGCCAGGTGTCGTCCCATGCGTAACCGAGCCGAGCCGTCGTCGTGAACAGGCCGCGAATTTCTGTTCTGATCGTGGTCGTTGCCGGATCCTGGAAGGCTCCGGGCGATACGGGCCGTGCCTCGTCGAGACCAAGACTGGTGAACGACACCTCCGCGCCGAAGACCCATTGGCTGACTTGGTAGTTTGCGCCGATCTGGCCACCGGCGAAAACGCCATCCGGTGAGAATGCCTCTTGGCCGACCGTTATTGGGTCGGCCGGGGACGTCGTCGAATAGGGGTTGATGCTTTGGTGCGTCCAGTCGCTCGAGCCGCTCGCAAACCCGAACTGCCCGCCGGCGTAGACGCCCGTCCACGACGCGGCGGAAATTGGCGGCGCATCCGCGTCTTGGGCGGCGACCGGCTGGGCCATGGTCAACGACAAGAAGGCTGCAACGAGTAAGCCGGTGCGCCCGCGTAAGCTGCTCATTATTCGTCTCCCATCAGCAACTTGCCCCGAATCAGCCTGTAAAAAGATTCGCCCAATGTTGGCAATGCCGAATGGCGTTGCAGCGCTGAAAGACTGTGAGTGGTTGCCATCCGGTGACGCGAACACAGCCTGTTTGGGCAAGCGAGTTCCGCTTTGGTCAGGTCGAAAGCCCGAAAAAAATGACGAAATGTAGGGGGCAATAGCCGCGCTTTGCACTCGCGGCGTATTGCACCGGTCTGCTGTGGCGGCGCCAGTTTCAAGACGGCGCATTACGCCGACGCCGAGTGCAGAGGCGGCCTCGTCTAATACGCCCTACGCGTCCGCTGTTTGGCCACCTCTCACCCGTGTCCCAGCAGCGATGTCACCGTCTCGAGCGTGTCGGCATCAGTGGCGGGTTTGTCCCAGCGGATGCGGTGAATGCGGGGGAAGCGCATGGCGACACCGGATTTGTGCCGGGTCGAGGATTGGACGGCGTCGAAGGCGACCTCGAACACAAGACCCACTTCGACGGCGCGCACGGGTCCGAACGTTTCCGTCGTGTGATCGCGGATCCAGCGGTCGAGCTGCTTCAATTCAGCGTCCGTGAAACCTGAATACGCCTTGCCGACGGGCACGAGGTCGCGCGCGCCGGTATCATTCGTGCGCCAGACGCCAAAGGTGGTGTCGGAATAGAACGACGAGCGTTTGCCCGAGCCGCGCTGGGCGTACATCAGCACGCAATCGAGCGTGAGTGCGGCGCGCTTCCACTTGAACCACTCACCCTTCACGCGGCCGGCTTGATAGGCGCTCATCCGGCGCTTGAGCATTAAGCCTTCGATGCCTTCACTGCGGGCGGATGACCACAGTGCAGTGAGGTCGTCGAAGGTCTCGAATGGGATGAGGCTGGAGAGATCGGTCAGCGGCGGCGTGTGGTTTGCATGCCAGGATTCAAGACGCGCCCGGCGTTGTGTGAATGGGAGCGCGCGCAGGTCTTCCGCGCCCTCAAACAGCACATCATAGAGCCGCACGTGGGCGGGGAAGTCGCGTTGCATTTTGGCAGACACAGTCTTGCGGTTCAGGCGCTGCTGCAGGTCGTTGAAGGGCGCGATTGCGCCATCGCGCATCACCAGCAATTCGCCGTCGGCGACGCAGTCGTGCGCGAGGAAGGCCGAGCTGATATCGGGGAAGGCGGCCGAAATATCGTCGCCCTGACGCGAAAATATGCGGACCTCGCCGCCACGTGCCGAGACTTGCACGCGGATGCCGTCCCACTTCCATTCGGCGGCGAAGTCTTGTGGCCTGAGTTTCGGCCAGTCCTCGTCGCCGATGGGGTGGGCGAGCATGACCGGGCGGAAGACGGGCTTTGATCCAGGGTCGGGTTTCTCAGCGCTGCCTACGAGCCAGGCGAAGAGGTCGAGGTATGGCGGCTCCAGAGCGTGCCAGAGTTCTTCGATCTCGGCGAGGTCGCGGGCGAAGGCTTCGGCCAGCGCCGTTTTGGCGAGCCGGGCCGAGACGCCAACGCGCGGCGCGCCGCCGAGCAGTTTTAGAAGTGCCCAGCGGCCAGATGAATCGAGCGCGTCGAGCAAGGCGCCAAGGCTTTCGGTGCGTTCTGTCGTTGTGCCGGTGCTCATTATGGTGATGACGGTGTTGAGCGTTGGCGCGTTACTGTGCCCCGCACTTTGATCGCTGATCACCCTCCCCTTGACGGGGTGGGTGGCCCGAAGGGCCGGGTGGGGTGAGGATGCGGAAACAAATTGGTCCAGGTCGATCCCCCCACCCCTAACCCCTCCCCGCAAGGAGGAGGGGGACTCGCCCGCCGCAGAGCGATCATCCGGCCACAGCAGCGCGACGGTTTCAGCCGTGTCGCCAACGTAGTCGCGCGACATCTTGTAGAGCACGGGGTCGATGACTCGCGCTGTCAGAGCAGTGAGCATTCGGCGCAGCGGCAGCCGGATCGGCACGCCATCGGTCAGCGCCGCCATCGCCCAGCCGCGATCAGGATCAGGGATGCTGTGGACGTAGGCCGCCAGCAGCGCAATCTTGCGATTGCGGCTCTGGGTCGTGCCGAGGCTGTCAAGGAGCTGAGCGAAAGCGCGCATTATTACTCCTTCTCGCACCAGCAAGCGCCGGTTCCCGGCTTGAGCTGGTGCGATCCGGCGCTCGCGCCGGCGGCCCTTGGCCGCTCGCCGGGCGGACGCGGATTTTGGCACGATGTTCCGCCCGGCGTGGTCATTCCGCCTCCTCGTCGCGGCCAACGAGGGCCAGCGCGCGCGCCTTGCGGCCGATGCTGGCTAGGTAGTGCACCAGCGCAGCTTCGCGCCCATGCGTGACCCAGATTTCTTCGGCACCCGTTGCCACAATGGTATCGATCAGCTCCGGCCAATCGGCGTGATCGGAAACGACGAGAGGCAACTCGACGCCGCGCTGGCGGGCCCGGCCGCGGACCCGCATCCAGCCGCTGGCGAACACGGTGACGGGATCGTTGAAGCGGCGCGACCAACGGTCTTGCAGCGCCGGCGGCGGGCACATAACGATACCGCCGGTCATAGACTTGGGGTCTTCGCCGGCAACGGGTCGCAGATCGCCGAGGGCAATGCCAAGATCCTGATACAGGCCGCACAGCGCCGTCATGGCGCCGTGCAGATAGATCGGTTTGTCGTAACCGGCGTCACGAACCAGCGCGATGATGCGCTGACATTTGCCGAGCCCGTAGGCGCCGATGAGGTGCGTGCGCTGTGGCTCGGTGCGCATCGAGGCGAGCAGCTTTTGGACCTCGCGGTGTGCCGGTTCATGACGGAACACAGGCAGCGCGAACGTGGCCTCCGTCACGAACACATCGCAGGCCACGAGTTCGAAGGCAGCGCAGGTCGGATCGGAGGCACGCTTGTAATCGCCCGAGACGACGGCGCGGCGGCCAGCCCAGTCGAGCACGATTTGTGCTGAACCGAGAATATGGCCTGCGGGCGCAAGCCGGACGCCGACGCCGTTGATGTTGAGTGCCTCGCCAAGCGCGAGCGCCTGGAATTGCCCGGCACAGGCTTCGCCATAGCGCACCTTCATAATGGCGATGGTTTCAGCCGTGGCGAGGACGGCGCCGTGGCCGCTGCGCGCGTGATCGCTGTGGCCATGGGTGATAACGGCGCGATCAACGGGCCGGTGCGGGTCGATGTAAAATCCGCCCGGCGCGCAGAACAATCCCGCGTCCGCAGGATAAAGCCAGGTTTCGACGGCGGGGGAAGCGGTCATGGGGAAGCGGTCATGGGCACGATACGCAAAGCTTATTCGCCTTGGGCCAGCCTCAGGCGATGATATCGGGGAGCAATCGGTCCTCGATCGCCGTAATGCTGTCCTTGAGGACTAGCTTCTTTTTTTTCAGGCGTTTGATGTGCAATTGGTCGGCGGAAGCGTTGTTTTCGAGGGCCACAATCTCGTTATCGAGCAGGCGGTGTTGCGCGCGCAGGCTCACCAGTTCGTCACGTAGCTCGCGTTCGTCGCGACGCTGCATTGGAGTTGACCCGCCCCACTGTTGGCCGCTCGCCGCGTTTGTCGTCGATTGCGGCGGCGATGGCAACAGCCAAAAGAACAAAGCCGCGCCTTGGCCCTTAAACTTCTGAAAAATTTCCCGGATTTGTCCCGGGATTTGTCATTGAATGCACTTCAGCGGAGGCACGGCCCCAACTTGCTAACGCAATGTAGATCAAACCTTCATCAATCCTGGCGGCTGAGGTTGGACAAGGGTCGCGACGTATGGCACCATAACAGTGTCTGAAGTCTTTTTAGGAGGAACTGATGGCAATGGCGGCTCATCTTGCGGAATTGGCAGAGAAGCACCGGGTTCTGGACGAACAAATCGAACGAGCGACGGCAAGTCCTGGAACCGACGACGCCGATATCCGGCGCCTCAAGCAAGCGAAGCTGAAATTGAAGGACGAGATCGAGCGATTGGCCAACGCCACGCGGCACTAGCCGGAAATCAGTAGCCGGACATCAGTCGTAGCAGTTCAGGTCCCAAGCCCTGCCCAGCGGTTCCGATGAGGGATCGCAGTGCGGGGCTTTTTGTTTGTGAGGAGGGTAGGTGTGGTTTTCATCGGATCAGGGCCGGCGCCGGATTTATTGCAGGCAATCAATTGCGATCATCCTGGATCGGCATGCGAGCCATCGTCGAATGACAAACTGATGTCGCTCAACCGTTTTAGACTGCGAGGCAATCAAGTGGCTGTGGCTCGTAGCTCATTTCAAATGTAGCGGCATCGCCCGTTTGTGCCGCTCTAACTCTGACAAGAGCCACTGCCGGAACTGTTTGACGCCCGATAGAGCCGATGCGCCTGGGCGTTGCGCCAAGCAGTAGCAGCTCGGGATGCGCCGCCTAATGGGGAACGGGGCGACGAGCAGTCCGCGGGCAAGCAAGTCCTCGGCCATGATGTTGTCGGCTAGCGCCACGCCACCGCCGTTGACGGCCTCACGTATGGCAAGAGACGGATCGTGAAAGATTGCCCCAGTCTTGGGATCGACGCCCTTTACTCCCTCACCGGCAATCCATTCTTCCCACCAAGCCGTCGTGTTCTCGTGAAGCAGGCGGTGTTTGGCAAGATCGCTGGGTTTGCGCAAAGCCTTAGGACCCTTGGTCAGCGCCGGCGTGCAGACCGGAATAATGATGAGAGAAACAAGTGGTGTCAGTGAGGGATCGTCGATCTCGTCGCCCGTGAAGAGAATGCGGAGATCGGCGCGCGGGTTGCCACCCTTAGCGTTGTCATCGTGGATTGAGACTTCGAGTTCGCACTCGGGATACAGGCTGCGAAAACGCGGCAACCGGTCGGCGAGCCAGAGGTTCATGAAGGCCGCGTTGATGGACAGTGTCACGCGTTTGAGCTTGCGCCGCCGCGCTGGCCCATACGCACTGATCTCTTCCGTCGAATCCTTAATGACGGTGAAGGCCTCGGAGAGCCGCCGGGCGTAGTAGACCGCCTTTTCAGTCACCTGCACTTGGCGGAAGTTGCGTTCGAAGAGCTCGATGCCCAATGCCTCTTCCAATGTGCGGATGTGGCGGCTGACGGCTGACGGACTGAGCCTCAACTCCTCAGCTGCGTCCTTGAAGCTCAGCAGACGGGCCGAGGCCTCGAAAGCGCGAATGGCATTCAGCGATGGCAACGCCATTGAATCACGCAACCCTTCAGATGAGTTTTCTGCACCTCACTTTTGAGGAAATAGCGTTTGTCGCACCGTCCCGCAAGGCCCACCCTTCTCGAAGTCTCGAATTCTGCGTCACTGCTCATCGTCTGGAGGGTGAAGTCATGCGCCGCCTCGGTCTCCTCGCTGCTTCCAGTCTTGGGCTTTTAAGCATCGCGGCTGCAGCTTCGGCTCTGCCGGCGTCGGCCGGCGATAAGACGGTCAATATCTACTTCTGGTACGACTATGTGTCGCCGAAGGTCATCGAGGACTTCGAGAAGGAAACGGGGATCAAGGTCGTCTACGACACTTTCGAGTCAACCGAATTTTTGACCACCAAGGTTCTGGTCGGCAAATCCGGATACGACATCGTGCTGCCGACCGCTTCCGTCATTGGCCGCTATATCGGCGCGGGCGCTCTGCAAAAGCTCGACAAGAGCAAACTAGCTGTCACCAAGGACCTCAATCCCGACATCATGGCATTTGTCGCCAGTCAGGACCCGGGTAACCAATACGGTCTCCCCTACGCCTATGGTACGACCGGCATCATGTACAATCCCGCTAAGATTGCCGAGCGCATGAAAGACGCGCCGGTGAATAGCCTCGATATGATTTTCAAACCGGAGATAGCCGCCAAATTCAAGGATTGCGGCATCGCCATTGTCGACTCGCCTGAAGGCATCATGTCTGTCGCTATGCGCTATCTTGGCTTCGACCCGTTCTCGACGAATGAGGCCGAGATCAAAAAGGCCGGCGACCTCTTGATGGCCATCCGGCCCTACATCACGCACTTCAAAACCGGTGCGATCATCGGTGAGCTGGCTGACGGCGACATTTGCTTAGCGCTTGGGTGGAGTGGTGATGCCTTCATCGCCGCCAACCGCGCTGCTGAAGCCAAGAAGGGCGTTGTGGTCAGCTATTCCATTCCCAAGGAAGGCACCGAGATCTTCGCCGACATGATGGCGATCCCGGCGGATGCGCCGCATGCCGATAACGCCTACGCGTTCATGAATTTTCTACTGGCGCCCAAGAACATCGCTCAGTTTACCAACAGTTTCGGATATCCTAACGCCAATATGGCGGCCACCGAGTTGGTCGATGAACCCATCCGGACCAACCCGAACATCTATCCCCCGAAGGAAACGACAGCGAAGCTTTTTGCGGCCCAGCCGCGCGATCAGAAATCCCTGCGGATCGTTACGCGACTGTGGACGAAATTTATGACTGGCGGGAAGTAACGCCAGCGAGCCTTCGTTCCTGCAACTCATCTTAGACACAAACCGACGGATGCATCCAATGACGACGCACTTACTGCGCCCGCGCGAAACCGACACTGCCGTATTCGGCAAGGACGTACTGGGCGGCTCGCACGAGCCTATGTATGGCGGTATACTATCGTTTATGCGCCGCAGGCTGTCGCGCGATCTGAGGGGTATTGACGTCGCGGTGTGGGGCATTCCTTTTGATGCCGCGGTTTCCAATCGTCCCGGCGCCCGCTTTGGGCCGCAAGGCGTGCGTCGCGCGTCAGCTATACTGGAGGGTGATCCGCAATACCCATTCCGGGCCGATCCTTTCGAAACGCTCGCCGTAATCGACTACGGAGATTGTTCGCTCGACTATGGCCGGCATTTTGATGCGCCTCAGCAGATCGAGGGACAGGCGCTTGAAGTCATCAATTCAGGCACCACTCTGCTGTCGATCGGCGGTGATCACTATGTCACGTGGCCACTGCTCCAGGCTCACGCGAAACGGCATGGGCCTATGGCCCTCGTTCAATTTGATGCCCATCAGGACACGTGGTTCGATGAAGAGGCGCGGATTGACCACGGCTCGTTCGTGGCGCGCGCCGCGCGTGCAGGGATCATTCGGCCCGAGCGTTCGATTCAGATTGGCATCAGAACGCACGCTCCTGACGACTGCGGACTCGAAATCGTCTACGGTGACGATGTCGAAAGCCTTGGCGTCAATGGTGTGATCGAGCGTATCAAGGCGCGCGTCGGCGACGCGAAGACGTACATTTCGTTCGATATCGATTGTCTCGACCCAGCCTACGCACCGGGCACGGGCACCCCTGTTGCCGGCGGCTTGTCTTCGCGCGAAGCGCTCATGATCCTTCGCGGCCTCGGATCGCTGGATATTGTCGGCGCCGATGTGGTCGAGGTCGCGCCCGCCTACGACCACGCCGATATCACTTCAATCGCTGGCGCCACCGTGCTGCAGCACTACCTGGGGCTGTTAGCCGAAAGAAAAGCCAAGTGATCACCGGAGTGTTGGCTCAATGGTGGTCACCTTGGAGAATTGCTGTCGTGAGTAACAGGCGAGCTATCGCGGCCCGAAGCGGCGTGAGCCAATTGACCCACACACCTTTATCGCCAACTCGCGCAGCTTGAACTTCTGGATTTTGCCGGTCGAGGTTTTGGGGACTTCGGCCGTCATTCAGCTGCGTGCTGCGCGGCGAGAGCGGTTTTCAGCTCGTCATACAGAAACTCCGGCGCAAGATCGGCGCCGTTGGGCCAGACAACCGTGCGGCACTCAGGGTCGGCATAGAGTTTGGCAAATTCCGAGACGTCTTTGAGTGGTTCGAAGACGGGGCCCCAGAGTTCGCGCTCGATATCGATTTCGCCCGACAAGCCATCCGCGAAACGAAGCCAGATGCGGTATCCGCCTGCGTGGCGAGCATCCATAACCCTCGGTATCACGGCCTCACTCCAGCGGGTTGATCTTACTCGGCGTCTGTCGCACAGCGGCGGCGTTCCATGCAGCCCATAGCTCGCTAACGTGGAGACTATACCACTCGCTGACCAGAGATGCAGCCCGCTTCGGCAGCCGGCCCTCGAGAATTGTACCATCTTCGATCGAGAATTTGGCTTCATACTCGCCATATCGCGCGTGAAAGTGTGGCGGTGGGTGGTCGCGAAAATACATTAAAATGACGATGCCGAAAAATCGGCTAAGTTCTGGCATTGCCCCCCTCACACCTTTATCGCCAACTCGCGCAGCTTGAACTTCTGGATTTTGCCGGTCGAGGTTTTGGGGACTTCGGCGAAGATGACGTGGCGGGGAACTTTGTAGCGGGCGAGGCCCTGGCGGCACCACTCGAGGATATCGTCTGACGTCGCCTTGGCGCCGGGGCGGAGCTCGATGAACGCGCACGGCGTCTCGCCCCATTTCTCGTCGGGCTTGGCGACAACGGCGCAGAAGGCGACGGCTGGGTGCTTGTACAAAACATCCTCGACTTCGATGGACGAGATGTTCTCGCCGCCCGAAATGATGATGTCCTTGGAGCGGTCTTTTAATTGGATGTAGCCGTCAGGGTGCAGCACGCCGAGATCGCCGGAGTGGAACCACCCGCCGGCGAAGGCGTCGTCCGTCGCCTTCGGGTTTTTGAGATAGCCCTTCATGACGATGTTGCCGCGGAACATAACCTCGCCCAGCGTCTCGCCGTCAGCGGGCACACGCGACATGGTCTCGGGGTCCATGACAGTCAGGCCTTCGAGCGCCACATAACGCACGCCCTGGCGAATTTTCTTGGCGTCGCGTTCGGGCTTCGGCAGGTCGTCCCACGACGGCTCCCATTCGTTGATGGTCGCGGGGCCGTAGGTTTCAGTCAGACCGTAAAGGTGCGTCAGCTTGAAGCCCGCGTCCGTCATCGCCGACAGCACGGCCTGGGGCGGCGGCGCGGCGGCGTGGTTGAAGGCGACGGCGTGCGCGATCGGGCGGCGTTCACTCTCGGTCGCGTTCAATAGCGCCGACATGACAATGGGCGCGCCGGACAGGTGCGTGACTTTGTGCTCGACAATGGCGTCATACATGGCTTTGGCGCGGACCCAGCGGAGGCAGACGTGGGTGCCGCCAATCATCGTCACCGACCACGGAAAGCACCAGCCGTTGCAGTGGAACATCGGCAGCGTCCACAGATAGACCGGGTGGCGGCTCATGCCGGTGGCGATGGTGTTGGCGTAGCACATGAGGGCTGCGCCGCGATGATGATAGACGACGCCCTTGGGATTGCCGGTCGTGCCCGACGTGTAGTTGAGCGAGATCGCGTCCCACTCGTCCGCCGGCCAGCGCCATTTGAAGTTCGGGTCGCCCTTGGCGATGAAGGCTTCGTAGTCGTCGTAGGACAGCGCCTCTCCGGTCTGCGGGAATTCCGGGTCATGATAGTCGATGATCAGCGGCTTGACCTTGCATTGGCTGAGCGCCGCTTGCATCACGCTTGAGAACTCGCGGTCGGTGATCAGGACCTTGGTGTTGGCGTGGTCGAGCTGGAAGGCGATGATCGCCGCGTCGAGCCGGGTGTTGATGGTGTGCAGCACCGCGCCGGTCATGGCGACGCCGTAGTGGGCTTCCAGCATCGGCGGCGTGTTGGCGAGCATGACCGAGACGGTATCACCCGGGCCGGCGTAGCGCATGGCCAGGGCCGAGCCGAGGCGGCGGGCGCGGGCGTAGAACTCCGCGTAGCTGATGCGCGCCGTGCCGTGAATGATGGCCGTGTGGTTCGGCGTCACCGCCGCCGTGCGCTCCAGGAAAGAGAGCGGCGTCAGGGGCTGGTAGTTGG
Organism: Hyphomicrobium sp.; assembly: GCA_031378895.1. GTDB lineage: Bacteria > Pseudomonadota > Alphaproteobacteria > Rhizobiales > Hyphomicrobiaceae > Hyphomicrobium_B. The sequence continues at coordinate 56,520 of JANNEP010000007.1, read as the reverse complement.
CCGCCGTCTTGCCGAGGTTCTGCTCATACGAATTTGGTAACATCACGGGCCCATCTGCAGCGGTGGAACTGACCCGACGCTAGCGAAAGCGCTTGACCCCAGCAACGGCGGATTGCGGCAAGCGGCCGTTCCTCGTCCAAAAGCAGCGCCGCCGCGTGCCGCTTCACCGTTCAGTTACCCTGACAGGATAGCCTTTCGTGGAAGAGCTTATGTGTAGGTACATGCGGCGGCGCGATCTTTGGGCTTTGGGCATAGCAGGGCTGGTGGCGATGCCGCTGGCCTATATGACGTGGCACGCACTCCTGGCACCGAATGCCAATTGGGTCGGGCCGACGGGGACGCACTTCGGGCTCGACTTCGTCAATTTCTGGTCGGCTGGACGCCTCGTGCTCGATGGGCTCGTGGCGCAGGGTTACGACCCGGCGGCGTATAAAGCGCTGCTGGCGATCTGGTTCGCGCCCGCGACCGTGTTCACCAATCTTTCGTATCCGCCGAGCCTGCTGCCGTGGCTCGCACCATTCGCGGCGCTGCCATACTTCTGGGCCTATGCCCTCTGGGCGGCGCTAGGCGTTGCAGCGTTCACCGGTGCCGCGTTGGGCCGCACGCCAACGCGGGATGATCTGCCGCTGTGTGCGGTGCTGCTCATTTCGCCCGTGGTCATCTCAAATCTCGTGTTCGGGCAGATCGCGTTGATCATGACACTGCTGTTCATCGGTGCGATGCGTGTTCTGCCGGTGCGGCCGGTTCTCGCCGGCGTGCTGATCGGGCTTTTGACGATGAAGCCGCAACTCGGCGTGCTGCTGCCAGTGTTTCTGTTGGCTATCGGTGCCTGGCGGACGATTGCCGCGGCGACCGTAACGGCGCTTGCCCTTGTTGGGCTCAGCGTCGCGCTGTTCGGCATGGCGCCGTGGCACGCCTATGTCACCGATACGATGGCGCTGCAATGGTCTTACATTCTGGCCATGAACGACTTCTACGCCATCCACATGACCACGCCCTACGCGGCGCTGTGGACGCTCGGCGTACCGGTGCAGATGGCGCTCATAGGCCAGTGGATCGCCTCGGCGGCAATTGCTGTCGTCACGGTGCTGGTTGCGCGCAGCGACGCCGAGTGGTCCTTGAAGGCCGCTATTCTGGCGCTGGGGTCGATCATGGTCGTGCCCTATTCGCTGGGCCACGATCTCGCGCTGCCGCTGGCAGCGTTAGTCTGGTACTGGGCGGCTCGTGCCGATGCGCCACCGCTCGCGGAAATCGGCCTATTCGCGGGCTTGTGGTTGCTGCCGTTCCCGCTGACGTTCCTGTTGCAGGCCAACGGCTTGCCCGCGACTGAAATCGTTATGGGGGCGCTGTACGTCATGCTCGCCGCGCGCGCCATTGATTGGCGAGCCGCGCCGTGGCGGCGGGCGGTGACGACGGCGCAACCTGCATCAGTGTGAACCGTCTATTCGCTGCCCGCTGGCGCGTCGTCGTCTTTCGGACCCGACATGCCTTTGAGCTTGGCGAGCACGCGCGCCTGCTCCTGCTGCGGCGTCTCCTCGGGCGCGGCGTCGACCACCTTGGGCGCAAGGATCTCCGCGGTTGTCGTCGATGGCGCCGTCGTCTCGGCGGTTGATAGAAGTGTGCCGGCTTTTTCCTGGCCTTTGTTGGCTTCCTTCTTGTCGCGGTCGAGACGGCGCGCGGCTTTCTGTACCTCGGCGTCGAGATCGATCTGCGAGCACAGGCCGAGCGTGACCGGGTCCTGCGGCGTCAATTGCGCCGAGTTCCAGTGGGTGCGCTCGCGGATCTGCGTGATCGTCGGTTTGGTCGTGCCGACGAGGCGCATGAGCTGGCTATCCTTCAGCTCCGCGTGATTGCGCAGAAGCCAAAGCACGGCGTTCGGGCGGTCGTGGCGGCGCGACACCGGCGTGTAGCGCGGCCCCTTGCGGGTCTGCACAACCTGAGGGATTTCGACTTTGCTCACGGCGAGCGATAATTTGTGGGTCGCGTCCTTCTCGGCGCGGGCGATCTCCTCGCGCGTCAGCTGGCCGTTGGTCACGGGGTCCATGCCCTTGATGCCCTGGGCGACATCGCCGTCGGCTATGCCTTTGACCTCCAGGGGATGCAGGCCGCAGAAATCGGCGATCTGCTCGAACGCGAGGCTGGTGTGTTCAACCAGCCAAACGGCGGTGGCCTTCGGCATCAGGGGGCGGCGGTCGCTCATAGCTGTTCTTCTCCGGTCTTTCGCGGCGGACCGGCGAAAGTCATGGGCTGTGTAAGTAAAATCAGGGATAGCCGCTTATAGCCCGTGTTGCCGGGATGAAGCAACTGGGCAAATGGCTGAAATCAGGTGCGAAGAGGCCGCAGGAGCCGGGCGCGACGCACTTATTGCGGCCCAATCGCCGCACGGCTAGTGTCGTGCTAACACATTCTCGAAGACGGGCTTCCGAGGCTACTTGTACCAGGGACAGAGCATGCTCGCGACCGCAGGCCGGACGAAGTATTTTGAGGATCTGCAGGTCGGTCAGGAAGCCTCGATGTCGCGGACCGTGACGGAGGCGGACATCGTCGCTTATGCGGCACTGTCGGGTGACTACAACCCGGTCCACCTCGATTCTGAGTACGCCGCCAAGACGATCTTCAAGGAACGCATCGCCCACGGTATCCTGTCGGCCGGATACATTTCGGCGCTGTTTGGCATGAAGCTGCCGGGGCCGGGCGCGATTTACATCTCGCAGACGCTGAACTTCAAAGGCCCGGTAAAAATCGACGACCGCGTCGAGAGCCTCGTACGGCTTATTGAACTCATTCCCGAAAAACGCCGCGCCAAATTCGAGTGCACGTGCACGGTCGCGGGAAAGCCGGTATTGACCGGCGAAGCCGTGTTGATGGTGCCGGGACGCCCGGGCTGAAGCGGCGCTGAGCTTCACGAGGGCGTTTCCGTTTTTCTTTGAAACGCTCTAACACCCTCGCTTCTTATTTTATCGTGCTTCTTTCCGGAAAACCGGTACCCACTTTTCCGGAAGCACTCCAGAGGCGCACTGGCATCATCATGCAAATCGTTCATGGCCACACCCATGTTCCCGTCAACGCCCGGGCAGCAGTTATCGCGCTCGGCAATTTCGACGGCGTGCATCGCGGCCACCGGGCGCTGCTCGGCGCAGCGGTCACGACGGCGAAGACGCTGGGACGGGCGCCGGGGGCGATGGTGTTCGAGCCGCACCCGCGCGAGTTCTTCCAGCCTAATGAGATTCAGTTCCGCCTGACGCCGCTGAACCGCAAGCTCGCCCTGTTCGAGAAACTCGGGCTCAAGCTGGCATTCGTTCAGCACTTTGATCAGCATCTTGCGATGCTGAAGGCAGAGGAATTTATCGAGCGCGTGCTGGTCGCAGGCCTCGGCGTCGCCCACGTCATCATCGGTTATGATTTTTACTTTGGCCACAAGCGCGGCGGCAATCCGGAGCTGATGCTTCACGCTGGCGAGCAGCTTGGCTTTGGCGTCACTGTGATGCCGCCCGTTGCAGAGCAAGGCGAAGTGTTTTCATCGTCGTCGGTGCGCTTACACTTAGCGCAAGGCGATGTGCGCGGTGCGGCACACAGCTTGGGAGAGAACTGGCGTGTTGCGGGGAAAGTCGTTGGCGGGGCAAAGCGCGGAACCGGCCTCGGCTATCCGACAGCCAACGTGCCGATGCCGAAGGGCACAGGGCTCGGTCACGGCATTTACGCGGTCCGCGCCCATGTTGATGGGCATGCACATGACGCGGCGGCGTATCTCGGCACCCGGCCGACATTCGACGATGGCATGCCGGTGCTGGAAGTGTTCCTGTTCGACTTCGACGGTATTCTCTATGGCCACGACATGGAGGTCGAGTTCGTCGATTACATTCGCGGCGATAGAAAGTTCCATTCGGCAGAGGAATTGGTGGCGCAGATGCATGAGGACGTGGCCCGGGGGCGGGTGATATTGGCGGCGGGGTGATGGCGGCGCTGAGAGGCCGCGTCGCGGGTTATTAGAAACGTCATCCCGGCGAAGGCCGGGACCCACGACAAAGTTCTGCATTTGAGATGTGCATTGGTAGCGGCGAAATCTAACACATCAATACCACAACACGCGTTGAAGCCTGTCGTGGGTCCCGGCCTTCGCCGGGATGACGAAAACGGCGGCAGCGATGAAAATTGCGTCGGGAAGCGGTGGTTGCTAGAAGCGCGTCTGATTTGATCGATAACCGAAAGACGATCTGAATGTCGAAAGACAAAAGCGCGCCGGAGAAATCAGCCAGCGGCGGAGCCGCAAAGGCAGCCAGCGGCGGAGCCGCAAAGGTGGACAGTGGCGCAGCCGCAAAGGCAGAAGGCCGCGACTGGAGCGCGACGCTGTACCTGCCGCAGACGGAGTTTCCGATGCGCGCCGGGTTGCCTGAACTCGAGCCGAAGATGCTCAAGCGCTGGGACGAGATCGGGCTTTATGAAAAACTGCGGGCGCAATCGAAGGGGCGGCCGAAGTTCGTGCTGCACGACGGGCCGCCGTATGCCAACGGAAACATCCACATCGGTCACGCGCTGAATAAAATTTTAAAAGACCTTGTGGTCAAGAGCCAGCAGATGCTCGGCCACGACAGCAACTACGTGCCGGGCTGGGACTGCCACGGTCTGCCGATCGAGTGGAAAATCGAGGAGCAATATCGCGCTCGAGGCGCAGAGAAGCCGAATTTTTCCGATCCGAAAGCGATGAACGCGTTCCGCGCCGAGTGCCGCGACTTTGCCAAGCACTGGCTCGGCGTGCAACGCGAAGAATTCAAGCGCCTCGGCGTCGTCGGCGATTGGGATCATCCGTACTCGACGATGAGTTTCCGGGCCGAAGCCACGATCGCGCGCGAGCTGATGAAATTCGCGGCTACGGGGCAGCTCTATCGCGGCTCGAAGCCGGTGATGTGGAGCGTGGTCGAGAAGACGGCGCTGGCGGAGGCCGAGGTCGAGTATCAGGACTATCAGAGCGATATGGTGTGGGTGAAGTTTCCTTGCCAGATGGTTGTGCGTTCTGGACCTAAACTCGTCCCGGGCCAGAGCGGTTGGAACACCTTGGCGGCACTGAGCCCAGTAGGCGACACGCTGCAACCGGCATCAGTGGTCATCTGGACAACAACACCTTGGACACTGCCTGGCAATCGCGCGATCTCGTTTAACTCGAAAATCGTATACGGTTTGTATGAAATCACGAAAGCTCCCGAAGGGAACTGGGCGAAAGTCGGTGAGCGACTAATTTTGGCTGATAAACTTGCTGACGAAATCAAGAAGGTTGCCAAGATTGAGGCTTGGCAAAGACTGCAGTCGGTGACTGCGGATGAGCTTGGCGCAGGTGAGTGCGCTCATCCGCTGAAACACGACAGTCCTGGCGGAGAATACTACTTCCCCGTCCCCCTCCTCGACGGCGATCACGTCACCGACGACACGGGCACCGGATTTGTCCACACCGCGCCCGGTCACGGTGCGGATGACTACATCATCTGGACCAAGCACAAAGCAGAGCTCGAAAGGCGCAAGATCAATACAGAAATCCCGTTTACCGTCGATGCCGACGGCGTGATGACGGAGGCAGCACCCGGCTTCACGGGCAAGCGCGTGCTGACTGAGAACGGCGACAAGCCGAAGGCCGACGAGTCCGCCAACGACGCGGTGATCAAAGCGCTGCAAGACGCTGGCAACATCATCGCGCGCGGACGCCTCAAGCATCAGTATCCACACTCTTGGCGCTCGAAAAAGCCGGTCATTTTCCGCAACACGCCGCAGTGGTTCATTGCGATGGACAAGCCGCTCGCACTCCCCCTCTCCCCGGCCGGCGCGTCGCCGGAACGGGGAGAGGGTCGGGGTGAGGGGCGGCAACAAACTCTGGCGCAAGCGGCCGCCGCTCATGTTCGTTCTGCCCCTCACCCTAACCCTCTCCCCGTGAAGGACGGGGAGAGGGGACTAGGTCACAACCAGCAGACATTGCGTGAGCTTGTGCTGTCCGAAATCAAAAAGACCGAGTGGGTGCCGAAGTCTGGCCAGAACCGCATCACCGGTATGATCGAGGCAAAGCCCGATTGGGTGGTGTCGCGTCAGCGCGCCTGGGGCGTGCCGATCACGGTGTTTCGAAATATCGATCATGAAAGCGAAGACTACGACGACGTAGTGCCGGGACCGGACTACCCCTGGTCGGATAAACTCATTGAGCGCATCGAAACCGCGTTCGCTGACAAAGGCGCGGACGTTTGGTTCGAGGCGGGCGCCAAGGAGCGTTTTCTCAAAGGCCTGATCCCCGAAGTCGAACTGGTCAAATGGGAACAGGTCAAGGACGTGCTCGACGTCTGGTTCGATTCCGGCTGCACCCACGCCTTCACGCTCGAAGACGTGCAAGCGTTTCCCGGCCTCAAGGGTATTTCGCGCAGGGGCCACGGTTTGAGCCAAAAGGGGGGCGGGCAGGACCGCGTCATGTACCTCGAAGGCTCGGACCAGCATCGCGGCTGGTTCCATTCGTCCTTGATTGAGAGCTGCGGCACGCGCGGCCACGCGCCCTATGACGTCGTGCTGACCCACGGTTTCGTCCTGGACGAGAAGGGTCAGAAAATGTCGAAGTCGCTCGGCAACGTCACGGCGCCGCAAGACGTGATGGCGAAATCCGGCGCCGACATTCTGCGGCTGTGGGTGGCGGCGTCGGATTATTCGGACGATCTGCGCATCGGCGCTGAAATCCTGAAAACGTTCTCGGAAACCTACCGCAAGCTTCGCAACACGCTGCGCTGGATGCTCGGAGCCTTAGCGCATTTCAGGCCCGAGGACGCGATCGTCCATATGGATATGCCGGAACTCGAACGCCTGATGCTGCACCGGCTTGCCGAACTCGATCCCGAAATCCGCAAGGCCTACGAGACCTACGACTATCGCAAGGTCGTCGCCATGCTGTCGCAGTTCATGAACACAGAACTTTCGGCATTCTATTTCGATATTCGCAAGGACACGCTGTACTGCGAGGCACGATCGAGCGAGAAGCGAAAGGCTGCGCTAACCGTGATCGACGTGATCTGTGACACCATGATTAAGTGGCTGGCGCCGATCCTGTCGTTTACAGCAGAAGAAGCCTGGATGCAGTACCGGCCCCCGGGCGCCAAGGATGGAACCGAGAGCGTGCATCTGCTGCCCTTCCCGAAGTTTGCGCGCGGGTTGCGTGACGACAATCTCGCGGCCAAGTGGGACCGCGTGCGCGAAGTGCGAAGCGTTGTCACCGGCGCGCTTGAAGTCGAGCGAGCAGCCATGCGCATCGGCTCATCGCTTGAAGCCGCACCTGAGGTGTACGTCACCGATCCAGATCTGATGAGCGGCCTAGACGGCGTCGATATGGCGGAAGTGTGCATCACGTCGGATATAACGATCAGCGCGAAAGCTGCACCGGGCGGCGCCTTCACGCTGCCGAACGCGCCGGGCGTCGGCGTTGTCGTCAAGCGCGCCGAGGGCACCAAGTGCGCGCGCTCGTGGCGCATCACCAAGGATGTCGGCTCGGACCCAGCTTTTCCCGATCTTTCAGCCCGTGATGCGGCTGCGGTTCGTGAAATCGACGCGCGAGCGACGAGCTGATGGCGATGCATGGTCGTCAGACCTGGCTGTGGGGCCGGTCATCGGGGCTCGGGCTCGCGGTTGCGCTCGGCGTCATCGCGATTGATCAGGCGCACAAGTGGTGGATGCTCGGTCCCTACGACATCGTCGCCAAGGGGCGCGTGACGATCACGCCGTTCCTCGACCTCGTATTCCACAAGAACATCGGCATCAGCTATTCGATGTTCGGCGGGGAAAGCACGGCATGGCAAATCGCGCTCGCGAGCTTTGCCTTGCTCGTCAGCCTCGGATTGTGGATCTGGCTGTCGCACGCCAACGCCGGCCGGTTGCTGACGTGGAGCCTCGCCTTGATCATTGGCGGAGCCATCGGCAACGCCATTGACCGGGTCATGATCGGCGGCGTCGCGGACTTTTTCTCGCTCCACGCTCCAATCTTTGGCCGGGAGTTCTATTGGTACGTGTTTAACATTGCCGACATGGCCATCGTTGCTGGCGTTGCCGGACTCTTATATGACAGTCTCACACACGAGTCGTAATCGCGCCCCAAAGCCGCTGTAATTACTGCAATTTGGGGAAGCAGGTTGCTCTGTGGGATGACACGGGACAGGTTGGGGAACGGTTATGCCTTTGAAATTCCGAGGGAAAAGCGTTCAGCACTTCGTTTTGGCGTTAGCTTTCGCTGGTCTTGCGGGCTGCGGCATCGATGATATTCAGCTGAACGGCAAGATCTTCGATGCTGTCGGCATCAACACCGGTTCGGTCAAGTCCAAAGAACCAAGTATGAAGGCCCGGGCCCCGCTCGTGGTGCCCCCAGGTCTTGAAAGCAGCCTGCCCGAACCAGGCAGCGGCAAGGCCGAGGCTGCCGTCATCGCCGACGTGCAAGACCACGACGCCAAGAACCAGTTGTCGAAGGCGGATCAGCAGCGCCAGCAGGCGGAATTCTGCAAGGTTCATTACGAACTGCCGAAGGCTAACGGCGACGAAAGTGCGGATGCGGTGGAAGGCCCGATGGGCCCGTGCCGCGGCTCTGTGTTTACGGCCATCAAGAACATCAATAAAGCCGACGACGGCGAGGACCAGTAGGTCCGGCGCTGAGATCCGCGTACACGCCCTGTGCCCGGTGTGGGCACTTCGCAGTATCTCCCTGTATTTATTACAAAAATTACATTTACTGCGCGCCGCAGCCGGGCCTGGAGATGAACGGCTTGTCATTTGACTTTGAGCCCTCGGTTCACGACATCTCGTGGGGCTCGCGATCATGTGGTGACCGCGTCCGGTGAGCCAAAAAAATACGCATCCCCGCGTTTTGGGGTGCGCCGTGCACTCAGCCCATGACTGTCAGCCGATGACTGCTTGTCTGCCATCGACTTTTCGCCCCCGACTTATTCGCCTCAAGTCCGGACCAAGGACACCCTGATGCTCCGAACCCTAAGCTTCTCAGTTTTAACCCTTCTCCTGGCGCTCCCCATGCTCGCAATGAACCCTGAAGCCTACGCTGCCGCAACCGCGACCCGCGCCACCGAGTTCAAGCTGACGAACGGCATGCAGGTCATTGTGATCCCGGACAACCGGGCGCCGGTGATTACGCACATGGTCTGGTACCGCGTTGGCGCGGCGGACGAAGTGCGCGGCACATCGGGCATCGCCCATTTTCTCGAACACCTGATGTTCAAGTCGACGGAAAAAATTCCGGTCGGCGAATTCTCCAAGATTGTCGGCCGTCTCGGCGGCCAGGACAACGCCTTCACGGGGCACGATGCGACGGCCTACTTCCAGCGCGTTGCCAAGGACCGTCTGCCAAAGATGATGGAAATGGAAGCCGACCGCATGGTCAACCTGCGGCTCGACGAAAAGGAAGTTTTGACCGAGCGCGACGTCATCCTGGAAGAGCGGCGTTCGCGGATTGAGAACAATCCCTCCGCCATTCTGGACGAGCAGATGAGCGCGGCACTGTACATGAACCACCCGTACGGCGTGCCGGTCATTGGCTGGTACCACGAGATGCAGAAGCTCTCGCGCCAGGACGCGATGACGTTTTACAAGCGCTACTACGCGCCGAACAACGCGATCCTTGTGGTCTCGGGCGACGTGACGGCGGTTGAGGTCAAGGCGCTGGCGGAAGCCGCCTACGGCAAGATCCCAGCAAACCCGGACGTGATTACAAAGCGCGAGCGGCCCCAGGATCCGCCGCAACTCGTTGCCCGCCGCCTTGAACTCAAGGATGCCCGCGCCGGCAACTACTCGTTTCATCGTACCTACGTGACGCCGAGCTACGTCACGGCCAAGCCGGGCGAAGCCGAGGCCCTCGACCTGATGATGAAGATCGCAGCGTCGGGTTCGACCAGCCGGCTGTACAAGAAGCTGGTTGTCGAGAGCAAACTCGCGTCCAGTGCCGCTGGCGATTATTCGGGCAGCGGCCTCGATAGCGGAACGCTGTCGGTCTATGCGATTGCAGCCGATGGCGTGGCGCTGGAAAAGGTTGAGGCTATGACAGATGAGGTGTTCGCCGAAGTCGCCAAGAACGGCGTGACGGAGGCCGAGTTGGTGCGGGCCAAGAGCTCCTATCTCGCCGACTACATCTACGAGAGCGACAACCAGGCGACGCTGGCGCGGCGCTACGGTTGGAACCTTACGGTCGGCCGCACGGTCGCGGACATCGAAGGTTGGCCGGCGGCCATCTCCAAGGTGACGCTCGACGACATCAAGAAGGTTGCCGCAGAGTATCTTGACGTCCGCCGCTCCGTGACCGGCTATCTGGTGCCCGACAAGACCGGCGTAGCGCAGGGCGCTGCGCCAGCCGCGGTCCCGGTGTCCGGCAACGTGGTGAGGTAGCAAAATGAGCCTGTCCCAGCTGTCCACCGCTGTCGTTCGTTCCGTCACGCGCTTAGAGATTGCCGCTTGCGTTGCGGCGTTCGCGCTGATTTTTATCGTCACTCTGACCCCGCCGGCCCATGCCATGAACATTCAAAGCGTCAAAAGTCCCGGTGGCATCGAAGCCTGGCTGGTCGAAGAACACGGCGTGCCGCTTATGGCACTGCGCTTTGCGTTCGAAGGCGGCAACAGCCAAGACCCTGCCGGTAAGGAGGGCGTCGCCAACTACATCACTGCGATGATGGACGAGGGCGCTGGAGACCTCGCGTCGGCGGACTTCCAGGAGCGGATGGAAGATATTTCCATGCGCATGAGCTTCGATGACAGCAAAGACTCGATGTATGGCTCGTTCGAGACGCTGACGGCCAACCGCGACAAGTCGGTCGAGCTGTTGAAGCTCGCGGTGCAGAAGCCGCGCTTCGATACCGAAGCCGTCGATCGCATCCGCCAGCAGCTGATCGCCAATCTCGTCTACTCCGACAAGGACCCTGACAAGGTTGCGGCCAAGGAATGGTACGCGCTGGCGTTTGAAGGCCATTCCTATGGCCGTCCGTCGAACGGCACCCAAGAGACGATTTCAAAAATGACGCACGGCGATCTCGCATCGTATCACAAACGGGTTTTTGCCAAGAACACGCTGAAGGTGGTCGCGGTCGGCGACATTGACGCGGCGACGCTCGGCAAGCTTCTGGACGATGTGTTCGGCGGTCTGCCGCCAAAAGCCGATTTGCTGCCTGTTGCCAAGACGGAGCCGGTCAACGCTGGCCGGCAGAAGATCATCGAAATGGCCGTGCCGCAGTCGGTCGCGGTGTTCGGTCTTGGCGCCATGGCGCGCAAGGACCCGGACTTCATGGCTGCGTTTGTGATCAATCACATTCTCGGCGGCGGCGGGTTTTCCGCCAAACTGATGGAAGAGGTGCGTGAAAAGCGCGGCCTCGCCTATTCAGTTTACACCTACATTCAGCCGTACCAGCATACGTCGATCCTGTCGGGTGGTGTGGCGACAAAAAATGAATCGATGGGCGAGAGCCTCGACATTATCCGCACTGAGCTGAAAAAGATGGCCGACCAGGGACCCTCGACTGAGGACCTGGCGGCTGCCAAGAGCTACCTCACGGGCTCATATGCGTTACGCTTCGACACCAATTCCAAGATCGCGACCCAGCTGTTGGGTCTGCTGCAGGAAGGTTTCGGCGCCGATTATGTCGAGAACCGCAACACGATCATCGACGCGATCTCGATGGACGACGTCAAGCGGGTGGCCAAGCGCTTGCTGAAGACCGACGGTTTGATCGTGACCGTGGTTGGCAAACCTGTGGGGCTTAAATCGGCGGCACCTTTGGCCGCGCCTGCGGCGGTAGCGCCGGACAAGGGGTAAGCCAACGTCGGGCGCTTGGCTGATCGCGGGAAACCGTTTAGGTCGTGCGCTGGCAGTGCGCTTGCCTGCGCCATCCAAGGGGCCTCAATGACACGTGCCGGACATGGGCTCGGGGAGACGATGCGGCCGTTCGTTCAAAGCATCGACGGCTGCCTAGACGGTAAGATCGGCGCCCATGGGCTTACGCGTGATCAGCTTGCGGTGTGGCTCAAGCGCACCGGCCCGCATATCGAGGCGCTGAAAGCCGATTATGCCTCGGGCCGCCTGCCGTTGTTGCGCATCGCCGAGGCGACGGCGGATGTCGCGGACGCGGCCGCTGCGCTGAAGGCGCTGTCTCATGGTGCATCACTTTGGCTTACTCAAATAGGGCGCAGTCTTAATATGAGGTTTGCGCCCACGGCTAAAGAGCCATGGGCTAATTATATGCCCGCACGGCTGTCGCAAGGCGCCAAGACGATCATCTTTTTCGGCACTGGCGGCTCGAGCCTTGGCGGGCAGACCTTAGCGCAACTCGCCGGTTGGAACATTCCGGGCGGGGCGGATGAAAAGCAGCGCACGCGCCCGCGCACGCGCTTTTACGACAACCTCGACGGCACCACGCTTGAAGGCGCGCTGGCAAGCCTCGATCTCGGAACAAGCCGTTTCGTCGTGACGTCGAAGTCGGGCGGCACGGCGGAAACCTTAGCGCAGGCAATCTGCGCCTTGTCGGCGGTCAAGGCCGCCGGTCTTGAAGCGCAAATTCCAAAGATGTTCCTCGGCATCACCGAACCAGCGGCAGCCGGCAAGGTCAACGGCCTACGCGATTTGTTTTCGTCTCTCGGTATCCCGATGCTCGATCATCACACCGGAATTGGTGGAAGATATTCGTGTCTAACGACTGTCGGCCTCATGCCGGCGATGGCGCGCGGGCTCGATGCAGCGGCCATTCGCACCGGCGCGCGCTCGGTCGTCGAGGCGATGCTGGCGTCGAAAACGCCTGAGGATTTTGCGCCAGCTGTTGGCGCGGCAACGGCGGTTGCGCTGAGCAAAGTGCGCGGCATTCGCACGCTGGTGATGATGCCGTATGCTGACCGGCTCGGGCGGTTGGCCGCTTGGTTCGTGCAGCTATGGGCTGAAAGCCTTGGCAAAGGCGGCGAGGGCACAAGCCCCATCGCGGCGCTCGGGCCGCTCGATCAGCACAGTCAGCTGCAGCTCTATATGGATGGCCCGCGCGAGCATTACCTGACGCTGCTGCGTGTCAAAAGCGCAGGACTTGGCCCCAAGATCGATGCCGGTATGGCCGCGCGGGCGGGGGCTAGCTTTCTCGGCGGGCGGACCGTTGGCGATATTGTCGAGGCGCAGGCCCACGCTGTGCCGGAGGCTTTAGCCCGGGCAGGCCGCCCGGTGCGCACGATTGACATTGCAAAACTTGACGAAAAGACGCTCGGCGCGCTGCTGATGCACTTTATGATTGAGACGATTCTCGCTGGCCGTCTGCTCGGCGTTGATCCGTTTGATCAGCCCGCCGTCGAGCTTGCGAAAATCCTGACCAAAGAGCGCCTAGAGAACGGCGCTTAGTTCGCCGGAGACACCCCTTGGCTATCCGCCAGTTATCGCCGGAGACGATCAACCGCATCGCCGCGGGCGAGGTGATCGAGCGTCCGGCGAGCGTGGTCAAGGAGCTTGTCGAGAACGCGATCGATGCGGGCGCGGGCGCGATCGAAGTTGTCATTGCAGGCGGCGGGCTGTCGCTCATTCGCGTCACCGATGATGGCTGTGGCATGGGGCCGGATGATCTCGCATTGTCGGTCGAGCGCCATGCCACGTCGAAACTTTCCGAAGAAGATTTGTTTGATATCCGTTCCCTCGGCTTTCGCGGCGAGGCGCTGCCGTCGATCGGCTCGATTGCGCGGCTGGAGGTGATGTCGAAGCCACGGGGGGTGCGCGACGGGTTCAGCCTTGTCGTCGAGCGCGGCGCAAAGAGTGCCGTGAAGCCCGCAAGCCTGAACCCCGGCACGGTTGTCGAGGTGCGCGATTTGTTTTCGGCAACACCGGCGCGACTCAAGTTTCTTAAATCCGAGCGCGCCGAGACGATGGCCGTCTCGGAAGTCGTCCGCCGTTTGGCCATGGCGCACCCGGACATCGGTTTCGTCCTGCAGACAGGCGAGCGCAAGGCGATGCAGTATGCCCGCGGGGCGGCGACATCTGCCGGGCTTCTGGACCGCCTCGGCATGATCATGGGCGCTGAGTTCATGGACGACGCGCTCGAAATCAAAGGGATGCTGAGCGGTGCGACGGGGCCAATGCGGGTCTATGGTTTTGCAGGACTGCCGACGCTGCATCGTCCGGATTCAACGCAACAATATTTGTTCGTCAACGGTCGCCCGGTCAAAGACAAACTGCTGATCGGGGCGGTGAAGGCGGCCTATGGCGATCTCATTCCCCGCGGGCGTTCGCCGTTGCTGGCTCTCTTCCTCGACGTGCAGCCGGGCGATGTCGACGTCAACGTGCACCCAGCGAAGGCCGAAGTGCGGTTCCGCGATTCAGGCCGCGTCAGGGCATTGATGGTCGGGGCGTTGACCGAGGCTTTAGCGGCGGCAGGGCACCGGGCGTCGGCCAAGGGCGGCGTGCTGACGATGGAAACATTCGCGGCGGGTGTGTTGCCGCAGGCGCGCGGTTCCTATGCGCCACCCGGTCCGTCGCTATCGCCGGGGTTTGCAGAAGCCATGCAGGCACCGTTCGATGGGCTCGGCGCGCCGAGTGCGGACGCGCGCGCCAGTGTCGCTGCGCCGCCTGAAGCCTTGCTCGACCGGCCGTTGGGCGCGGTCAGGGCACAGGTGCACGAGAACTACATCGTGGCCCAGACACGCGACGGCCTGGTCATCGTCGATCAGCACGCGGCGCACGAGCGGCTCGTGTATGAGCGGCTCAAAGCCATGCTGGCAACGGGGCGCGTCGCGACGCAAGGCTTGCTCATTCCGGCAATTGTCAGTCTTGACCCGGATGTTGCTGAGCTGCTGGCCGAGCGGGCTGGTGAACTGGCGGAACTTGGATTGGTGCTGGAGGCGTTTGGCCACGGCGCCATTGCCGTGCGCGAAACCCCGGCGCTGCTCGGGGATACCGACATCGACGGCTTGGTCAAAGACCTCGCCGCCGAGCTGCGTGAGCATGGCACGGCACGGGCTTTGCGCGACCGGCTCGAAGCTGTGGCGTCGCGCATGGCGTGTCACGGCAGCGTCCGCTCGGGGCGGCGGTTGACGGCAGACGAGATGAACGCCCTGCTGCGCGACATGGAAGCAACGCCGTATTCCGGACAATGCAACCACGGCCGGCCAACGTATGTGGCGTTGAAGCTCGCGGATATCGAGCGGCTGTTCGGGCGGCGCTGAGGGCGGGTGATCTGGTGCCGCCCTCGGACGGGGTCAATGCCCTTCCGCTTCGTCCGCGCCTTCCGATTGCAGAAGGCCATAGTTCTCGACACCGATGCGCTTCAAGAGATCAAGCTGAGTTTCGAGGAAGTCGATATGGCCTTCCTCGTCTTTCAGAAGGTTTTCGAAGATCTGCATCGTGACATAGTCGCCGTGCTCGCGGCAGACGTCGCGCGATTTCGAATAACTATCGCGGGCAATGTGCTCGCCCTTCAGGTCGCATTCGAGAACTTCCTTGATGTTCTCGCCGATCATCAGCGGCGCGACGTGCTGCAGGTTCGGGTGGCCGTCGAGGAAGATGATGCGATCGACGATTTTGTCGGCGTGCTCCATCTCTTCAATCGATTCCTTGCGCTCTTTCTTGGCGAGCTTGGCATAGCCCCAATTCGCGAGCAGCCGGTAATGCAGCCAGTATTGATTGATCGCACCAAGCTCGAGTTTCAGGGCTTCGTTGAGGCGTGCAATAACTTCTTTGTTACCCTTCATGGGGATACTCTCCGCTGATCACCGGTAAAAAATAGCCATGCCTCAGACCTACCGCGGAGACGCGCAAGTTGCCACCTCAGAGGGCATCAATTTTTCCGAGGGCCTAGGCAGCTTCGGATTTGCGGGCCGAACTTGACCGGCGCGAGGCGTATACGGCGTCGATGTGGCGCTGGCGGCGTTCGCGGCGTTCTTCGAGCCGGGCGATTTTGGCGCGGGCTTCGGCGAGGACGAACGGGCAGACGCGGGTCTCAGCGGCGAGCCGGTCCATGGCCGTGTAAATGGCCGCGACCGCGACCGGCGCGCAGGTGCAGCAGTTCATCTTTTTGTTGAGGTGGCGAAAGACGACGCCGGGTGTCGGCAGCAGCGCGGTGCCTGCGCTCATGATCTCAATAACGGCCTGGTCAATATCCCGATCCGAGATATGGGCGCACGAACAGATAATCACGGCCGTCTCCAATCAATCGGGGTTCAAGGCCCCGGCATCGGACGCCCTTGCGGACGGTTGCTTAGAACTTGCGCGGAAAAGTATACTTTGGTCAAGTAAGACGTTGCCGCGGGCAGGTGTCGCGCTTTAGTTGAAATAGCTAGCGTGCTATGCGATCCGATGGAATGGGATCGGCGCTCCAGTCTCTATGTTTTGTCGCATTTTCTGCGACGAATCGGTGCCCACTTCGCCGGAAAATGCTCTAGTTTAGAATAATTACAAGAAGAGGGAGCCGCTGCCTCAGACACCTCGTCATCCTAGTCGTCATCCTCGAACGCGCTCGCCCACTTGCGAGGCGCGTTCGGGGATCCAGTGTCAGATGCGCCGAAGGCTCGATATTGCAATAGGTCGTCTTGCGCTGGATCCCCGGCCTCGGAAGGGCTCGGCCGAGGATGACGATCAGGATGACGATTGGCTTTTTGCCGAGCCTCCATCCCTCAGCTCATTTCCGAGCTTCGATCACGGACGATCTCGCGATAGGGTCGCGCCGGGCACGAGAGACTGACACGAGAGACTGGCACGAGAGACTGGCACCAGACTGGGGGGCCGCGCGCGCATGACGAAAGACAGCAACCTCGGCCCGGTCATCACCCTCGGCGTGCTGTTCTTCATTTTTGGTTTCGTGACCTGGCTCAACGGCCCGCTGATCACGTTCGTCAAACTCGCCTTCGATCTCGACGACGTCAACGCCTTCCTGGTGCCGATGGCGTTCTACCTGTCGTACTTTTTCCTGGCGTTGCCGTCGGCCCACGTGCTGCGCCGGACCGGCATGAAAAACGGCATGGCGCTCGGGCTTTTGGTGATGGCCATCGGCGCCGTTCTGTTCGGCCATTTCACGACGATGCGTCAGTACCCGGGCGCGCTCACGGGGTTGTTCGTGATCGGCGGCGGACTGTCGCTGCTGCAGACGGCGTCCAATCCGTACATCAGTATCATTGGCCCGATCGACAGCGCGGCGCAGCGCATCGCCGTCATGGGCATTTGCAATAAGTTTGCAGGCTTTTTAGCGCCGTTCGTCTTCGGTGCGCTGGTGCTACGTGGCCTCGATAACTTCGATGCCCAAGTGAAAGCGGCGCCGGCAGGTGAAGCGCGCGAGGCCCTGTTGAGCGCCTTCGCGGCGCAGGTCTATTGGCCGTACATGATCATGGCGGCGCTGCTGGCATTGCTAGCGGTGTGGATCGCGCGATCGGGCCTGCCCGACATCATGCCCGCCGCGGTCAATTCAGAAAGCGCTATGGGACCGGCTGGAACGAGTATTTTCAGCTACCCCACCTGTGGCTCGGCGTCGTGTGCCTGTTCCTGTACGTCGGCGTCGAGGTGATGGCCGGCGATGCCATCGGCGTCTATGGCGCGGGCTTCGACCTGCCGCTCAGCGAGACGCGGCTGTTCACGTCATACACGCTGTTTGCCATGATGGCCGGTTACGTCGTGGGCTTGCTGATCATTCCGAAATTTGTCTCGCAGCAGCGCTATCTCGCGATCTCCGCCGCGCTCGGCATCGCCCTGACGCTCGGCGCGTATCTGACCAGCGGTTATGTCTCGGTCGCGTTCATTGCTAGCCTCGGCTTTGCCAATGCGATGATGTGGCCGGCGATCTTCCCCTTAGCGATCAAAGGCCTCGGACGCCATACCGAAACCGGCTCGGCGCTGCTGATCATGGCCATCGCCGGCGGCGCCTTGATGCCTTATGCGTTCGCGGTTTTGAAACAAGGAATGGATTTTCAACTCGCGTACGCGCTGCTCGCCGTGCCGAGCTATTTGTTCATTTTGTTCTATGGTGTGAGGGGGTGGCGGGCATGAATCCCCTCTCCCCGTTCCTGCGCGTAACGGGGAGAGGGTTAGGGTGAGGGGCTGCAACACTCACGGGCTCGTCATCCCGTCGCCGCCCTCTCCACACCGTCATCCCGTTGCCGCGCATGAATCATGCGCGGAATCACGAACGGGATCCACGACAAGCATCCACGCAACAGATTTTTCAGTTGCGTCCTGACAGTGCCGCACCGCTACCAGATCATTTCAGGAGACGTGTCGTGGGTCCCGGCCTTCGCCGGGATGACGGTGTGGATAGGGCGGTGCTTCCATCACAGCACTGATCGCGCCCGCACCACAAGTGTCATCCCGGGCCTTGTGCCCGGGATCCATTCATCCGCTTGCTGTGGAATGCTAAACGATGGGTCCCGGCAATGAATGCCGGGATGACAGCGGAGGGTGTGGCGGACGGCACAATACGCCCCGGTGTGAACTGAAAAGGAAATTGACGCTCTAAATGTATTCCTTTTTGCTGAAGGCATGAAAAGCAAGTGATTCGATTTTTCTATCAGAGGTTGAACATGACTGACACCGCGGAAAAGGCAAATCGCTGGGACGAGACAAGACGCGAGCAATTCAGTTCCTTAACATCTCTAGTTCTCACGCTCGCGACGGCGCTCGTGGCTTTCCAAACTTCGCTGTTCGTTGGCAACAACGGAGCTTGGGCGCCCGGCCAGTGGCTTGCGCTTTTTTCGCTTTTACTGCTCGTGGGTTCTATCGCGTGCGGGCTGTGGTGTGCTTGGAGCCGTCTCAATGATTTCAGGCTCACTGCTCAGATCGCGCGAGGTGGAAGCGATGTCTCAGCTCAGAGGAAGCAGGCAGATTCCAAGGGCGAGACAAGCTGGACGCTTCTAAAGTGGCAACTAGGACTTTTCTTTTTTGGTACTCTGCTCGTTGGAGGTCGAATACTTTTCTAGTAATTCGCGGTCATCCGCTTCGGTTTCTTTGTTAGTCGATCGCTCTCCTCGTTATAAACTTGCTCACTAAATTACCCCCTCCTTAAAAACCTGACCTCCGTCTCGCCCCACGTGCGCCGGTCGATCTCGGTTAATCCGGCGGGTAAGGTAAACGCGCTGCCAGCGCGCTCCTCGAGCACACAGACCGCGTCAGACGTGAGCCAGGAGCCCTCCAGGAGGCTCGCCAGCGCTTTTTCTGCCAGCCCCCGGCCATAGGGAGGGTCGAGAAAGGCGAGGCTGTAGAGGCCCAAATTTCCAGCCGGTCCGAGGGCGCAAGCGTCGCGCCTGAAAATGCGGGTTTCGCCTGTTAACCCAAAGGCTTCGACGTTGCGGCGGATGAGGGCGCGGGCGTCGGGGCCGTCATCGGCGAACAGGCAGTAGCTCGCGCCGCGCGAGATCGCCTCGAGTCCAAGCGCGCCGGTGCCGGCGAACAGGTCGATGACGCGCGCGCCGTTCAAATCGAATCCTTCAATGCCGTGCTCAAGAATGTTGAACAGGCTTTCACGCACGCGATCTGACGTTGGCCGCAAGCCCTCGTGGTCGGGTGTCGCCAGCGCGCGCCCGCGAAATTTCCCGGCGACGATTCTCATGACACCGAACTCGGTCTCGAACGACCGCCGATGTCGATGTTGCGAAGTACTCCGCGCCCCCCACATCGCGAAGCGATGCTCCGCATCGATGCGGGGAGGGGTAGGGGGTGGGGTGAAGAGCTGGGCGAACTTGGAGTTGTTTTGCGTCGTGATGTGACTTGTCCAAGTGGAATGACTTGAACGCCGGTCGCTCGGCATCCCCCCACCCCTAACCCCTCCCCGCCCCCCAAGGGGACTTCCAAGTGGTCGCGAGGGGGAGGGGAAATACCTAGCCACTTCGCTTCACACAAGACGCGAGAAACAAAGCGTTGCTGCATCACCAATCGTCCTCGCCCTTTGAGGCGGCCTTGCCGCGGGCGTGGCGCGCCTTGCGCTCCTCGGGACTTTCGGCGAGGCCGAACTCTTGCGACAGCTTGGGTCCGAGTTGTTCGGCCAGCGTCCGGCGCTTGACGGCTTCGACGGCGCCGGGTCCGAGATCGAGCAATTGGAACGGCCCGAAGGAGACGCGGATCAGGCGGTTCACCTCGAGGCCAAGATGCTCGAGGATCTTGCGCACCTCGCGGTTCTTGCCTTCGCGGATGGCAATCGTCAGCCACATGTTGGCGCCCTGGACGCTGTCGATTGCGGCTTCGATGGCGCCATAGTGCACGCCGTCGATTTCGACGCCGTCTTTCAGGTTGGCGAGGTCGGCGGGTGTGACGCGGCCCTTGGCGCGGACGCGATACCGCCGCGCCCAGCCCGTTGCCGGCAGTTCCATGTACCGCGCCAGGCCGCCGTCGTTGGTCAACAGCAATAGCCCCTCGGTATTGAAATCGAGACGGCCGATGGAAATGACGCGCTCCATCTCGGGCGGCATTTTATCGAACACGGTTGGGCGGCCCTGAGGGTCGGCGTGTGTGGTGACGAGGCCCTTCGGCTTGTGATAGCGCCACAGCCGAGCGGGCTCGGCGGCGGGCAGCGGGCGGCCATCGACGTTGATCTTATCTCCCGGACCGACCTCGCAGGCCGGTGTTTTGAGAAGCTTACCGTTGACGCTGACGCGGCCATCTGCGATCCAGCGTTCGGCTTCGCGGCGCGAGCATAATCCAGCGCGCGCCATGGCCTTGGCGATGCGCATCGGCTCGCTCACGCCAGGGGCGGTATTCGTGCCAGAACTTGCGCGCGGCCCAGAACTTCCGCGAGGCTGATTGGCGGGACCTTTGGATGGGCGGTCCGGCTGCTTGGCGGCGAGCTTGGGTCTGAACGGGCTTTTGGCCATGAACGAAGCGAGTTCCTCAAGAGTGCAGGCGACCTTATGACATCGGTGGACGCCTTAAGCCACATGGACGTGGCGCTGGCCGAGGCACGCGCCGCCGCAGCACGCGGCGAGGTGCCGGTCGGTGCGGTCATCGCCGGGCCTGATGGAACCGTCCTGGCGATCGCGGGCAACCGGACGCGGGAATTGAACGATCCGACGGCGCATGCCGAAATCGTGGCGATCCGGCAAGCGTGTGCGGCGCTGGGACGTGAGCGGCTCACCGGCTGCGATCTCTACGTGACGCTGGAGCCGTGCCCGATGTGCGCTTGCGCAATTTCGTTGGCGCGCGTCCGCAGGCTGTACTTTGGCGCCAGCGATCCCAAGGGCGGCGGCGTCGAGCACGGGGCGCGGGTGTTCAATCAGCCGACCTGCCATCACGCGCCGGAGGTCTATGGCGGGATCAGCGAAACCGAGGCGGCGGCGTTGCTGCGCCGGTTTTTCGCGGAGCGGCGGGAGAGCTAGAGGTTAGTCGGCCTGCGGCGCTTTGCGTTTTCGCCTGAGCAGACTTGGCCGCCGGGAGGTTGCAGGCGATCGCGTTTCAAGAGACAGCGCCGCTAAGGCCGCGGCGTTCTCCAAGTGCGGCAGGAAGTGCGGCAAGGTCTCGACCGAGAGCACGCGGGCGAGCTGGGATTTCAGGCGCTCCTTGGCCGGTTGGGCGGCGGCGGGAATTTCCTCGAATTTCATAAAGTCGAGCACTTGGTACCGGCTGGTGCCGCCCGAAATCAGTATGTCGGGCTGAGACACTTTGAGCTTCTCTTTGACAATCGAGCGTTCGAACAGAAAGGCGCTGGCAAAGAGCGCTTCGAATGCGGTCGGCGTGTTGCGGGACGGGTCGGGAACGGGTGTGCCCGAGACGTCGATGGCGACGACGATATCGGCGTCGTTGGCCAACAGGTCGAAGGGCAACGGATTGGTCAGTCCGCCGTCGATCAAAGCGTGGCCATTTATGATGACCGGTTGGAAGAGCACCGGCAGGGCCATGCTGGCGGCCACAGCTTGGCGCAACGAGCCGGCTGTGAAGACCACCGGCTCCTGCTCGTAGAAATCGGAGGCGACGATCTTGAGCGGGATGCTCAGTTCGGCGAACGTCGCTTTCACGCCTTTGGGCATCACGATGTCGAGGAGTGCGTGAGGATCGAGAATCGAGGATCGCGACGCAAACGGATTACGCACGCGTTGAAACGGTTGCGAGCGGGCGGCGAAGACATCGCGCACCAGCGAGAACCGCTGCGAGAGTATGTCCCGGGTGTGGGCGCGCAGGTCTTTGCCGGAAATGCCTGACGCGTAGGCCGCGCCGTAGATGGCGCCAATCGACGTGCCCGCGATCACCGCAGGTTTGATACCGAGTTCGTCGAAGGCCTCGAGCATAACAATGTGGGCGAGCCCGCGGGCGCCGCCGCCAAGCGCCAGGCCGATGCGAGGGGTGTGGCTCGGAACCACGTGGGTCGAGGGCTGAGCCACAGCGGGCGGTCTAGGCGTCATGGGCGGCAGCGGTCCTTCTGATGCGACCGGCGGTATATAAGCAGACCTGCCGCCGCTTGCGAGGCCGTGCGTTACGACTGCTCGCGCATCAACGCCCGCCAGCCGATGTCTTTGCGGCAAAAGCCGCCCGGCCAGTCGATTTGGGCGATGGCGCCGTAGGCGTGCGCCTGGGCCTCCGCCACGGTTTTTGCCCGCGCCGTGACGTTCAGCACGCGGCCACCATCGGCGAGAATGCGGCTTCCTTCCCGTCGTGTACCGGCATGGAAAATTTCGACGCCGTCGATTTTGGCGGCTGCACTGAGGCCTTTGATCTCGGTGCCCTTGAGGGGTGTGCCAGGATAGCCGTTCGCCGCCATGACGACGGTCAGCGCCACGTCGTCACTCCAGCGCAGATCGAAGCTGTTCAGCACGCCGTCGGCGGTTGCAAGCAGTGCCGCCAGAATATCGGACTTTAAGCGCATCATCAGCACTTGCGTTTCGGGGTCGCCGAAGCGGACGTTGTATTCGATGAGCTGCGGGCCGGATTTGGTGATCATCAGGCCTGCGAACAGCACGCCTTTAAACGGCGTGCCGCGTTTGGCCATGGCAGCAACCGTTGGGCGGATGATCTCGGCCATGGTGCGTTCAGTCATGTGCGGTGTCATGACCGGGGCGGGCGAATACGCGCCCATGCCGCCGGTGTTGGGGCCGGTGTCGCCGTCGCCAACGCGTTTATGATCTTGGACGGCGGCGAGTGGCAGCGCGAATGTGCCATCGCACAATGCGAAGAAGCTGGCTTCCTCGCCATCGAGAAAATCCTCGATCACGACCTCGGCGCCGGCAGATCCGAACGCGCCCGAGAAACAAGCATCGATCGCGGCTTCGGCTTCGGCGTGCGTCTGCGCGATGACGACGCCTTTACCGGCAGCGAGGCCGTCGGCCTTGACGACAATCGGGAGCGATTGGACGGCGAGGTAGGCCTTGGCGTTGACGGCGTCGCGGAACCGGCCATAGGCCCCGGTCGGAATGTTGTACGCGCGGCAAAGATCCTTGGTGAAGCCCTTCGAGCCTTCGAGTTGGGCCGCCGCTTTTGCCGGTCCAAAATGTTTGATCCCGGCAGTGCTGAGCGCATCGCCAAGGCCCGCAACGAGCGGCGCTTCCGGGCCGATGACGACAAAATCTATGTTGTGATCGGCGCAAAACGCGATGACGGCATCGTGGTTGGCGGCGTCGAGCGCCAAGCACTCCGCGACCTCGGCGATACCGGCATTGCCCGGCGCGCAGATGAGTTTGGTCAGCAGCGGGCTGGCGCTGAGGGCCCAGGCAAGGGCATGTTCGCGGCCGCCGGAGCCGACAAGTAGGACATTCATGGGTGGGCCTGTTGCATTCCGGGACTTGGTGTAGCATCGAACGGCGAACAGACAAGGCTAGGCACCGTGACCGACCAGAGTTCACCACAGGGACTTAAAGCCACGCCGGCAGGCGCCAACGCGCCGGAGTTCTCGGTCTCCGAGCTCTCCGGCGCCATCAAGCGTGCGCTCGAAGACGGCTTTGGCTATGTGCGGCTTAGGGGCGAGATTTCGGGCTATCGCGGCCCGCACGGCTCGGGGCACTGCTATTTTGCGCTGAAGGACGATAAGGCCAAGATCGAAGCCGTGATCTGGAAGGGCGTGTTCGGACGTCTGCGCTTCAAGCCCGAAGAGGGCATGGAAGTCATTGCCCAGGGCAAGATCACGACGTTCCCGGGATCGTCCAAATATCAGATCATGATCGAGGCGCTTGAGCCTGCGGGTGCCGGGGCGCTGATGGCGCTGCTCGAGGAGCGCAAGCGCAAGTTCGCCGCCGAAGGCCTGTTTGACGAGGCGCGCAAAAAGCCGCGGCCATTTTTGCCGAAGGTGGTCGGTATCGTCACGTCGCCGGCGGGGGCTGTCATTCGGGACATGCTGGCAGGCTTCAACGAGCGCTTTCCAGCGCACGTAATCGTTTGGCCGGTGCGGGTACAAGGCGAGGGCAGTGCGGCGGAAGTGGCGGCGGCGATCCGCGGGTTTAACGCGTTCGAGGTTGGCGGCAAAATTCCCCGCCCCGATGTGCTGATCGTCGCGCGCGGCGGCGGCAGCCTCGAAGACCTGTGGGGATTTAACGAAGAGATCGTGGTGCGGGCGGCGGCCGAGAGCCGTATTCCGCTGATTTCCGCGGTGGGGCACGAAACCGATTGGACGCTGATCGATCTCGTCGCCGATGCCCGCGCGCCAACGCCGACGAAGGCTGCCGAATGGGCGGTTCCAAAATATGCCGAGCTTGTCGAGCAACTGGATCAGTTAGGTCTGCGTCAACGCAGCGGCGTTCGCCGGGCGCTTGAGAGTGTGCGCACGCATTTGAAGGCCGCGGGGCGTGGATTACCGAAGCTCGAAGACTTGATTGCGTTGCCGCGCCAGCGCTTTGATACAGCTGACAAGCGTCTGGGCCGCGCGCTTCTGGCCAACACGCGTGCGCACGGATTGAGGTTGGAGCAGTCAAGCGCGCGGCTGACACCGGCACCGCTTTTCCAGCGGCTCGGGCGCGCGGGCGAACGCTTGGCGGCCGTCCATGCCCGCGCCGGGCAAGCGATGATGAACCGCGTCGCCGCCCGCCGCGGCGTGCTCGAGGGGCAGAGCAAGTTGCTGGCCTCGCTCAGCTATCAAAGCGTGCTGGCGCGCGGCTATGCACTGGTGCGCGATTCAAGGGGTGCCATGGTACGGCTCGCAAAAAGCGTTGCGCCGGAAGCTGAACTGTCGATCGAATTCGCCGACGGGCGCATTGCCGCAGAGGCCAAGGGGTCTGCCCCGCCCGCGAGCAGCCCAGGCATCCGGCCAACCCGGCCACGCGGGTCAGGCAGTGGTGGCCAGGGCTCACTATTCTAGACGGCAGTGTGATTTGATATGCCTATGATCCGTCTATGATCCGGCTTAAATCCGTCTGCTCTTGACGCGCGGGCGTCAATTGGCAATCTCACGCTCCGAATGAACCGGCCGTGGGCGCCCAGACTGCTAAGTAAGACCGGCCAGACAGACCGGCCAGATCACGAAGACCGCGAGAGGCAAAAGTTCATGAACCGTATCGAGAAGTTTTTTGGCCTCCGTAGCGAAGCCAAGATCCGCTTTCTCGACGGCGAGTTCGAGGTGCTCTCAGCCGGGGAATTCGTGCGCTGCGCTGTCACCGGCCAGCCGATCCAGATTGCCGATCTCAAGTACTGGAGCGTCGATGCTCAGGAAGCCTATGCGTCGGCGGATGCGTCGCTGAAGCGCTATCTCGACCTCAAGCGCCAAGGCCAGGTGTGAGGCTACGGTCTGCGCTTGATCGCAGCTGCGATCAGCGCCGTGAGCTGGTTGAGATGCCCATCGTCGAAGCGCAATTTTATCGGCAGTGTCTTGGAGCGGGCCTTGAGGTCAGCCAGCGCACCGGCTGCCGCTGAAAGCCGCGCGAAGTCTTTTTCGGTCGTGACGAGTAGCGAAGATTTCTGGCAGGCCGTAGTGATGAGTGCCGCGGCATCAGCCTCCGAGAAGGCGTGGTGGTCGCTGAACGCTACGCGCCCGGTGATGTGTGCGCCAAGGCCTTCGAGCATCGTGAAAAACCGCTCAGGATTGGCGATACCGGCGTAGGCGATGACCCTCGCGCCCTTGAGCCATGTCGTGTCGCCAGCGGGCGCGGCGCGGGCGTGAAGCACGGGGCCGTCGAAGGTCCGCTGTACAGCGGCGAGCTGTTCGCGCGTCCTGGTGCTGTGCGCGCCCATCACGATGACGGCGTTCACGAGACCGGTCTGGAACCCGATCGGTGCCCGCAGCGGGCCCGCGGGGATAACCATGCCGTTCCCTAGTCCGCGCCCGCCATCGATGGCGGCGATCGAGAGCTCCTTGGCGAGGCTTGGGTTTTGCAGACCGTCATCCAAAATGATGACGGCGTTGGCGGGGGCGTCGCGTTCGATAAGCCCGGCGCCGAGGCGCCGGTCGCGGGCGATGACGGTTGCCGCTTTGCGTGCCAGCAACAGCGGTTCGTCGCCAACGTCAGAAGCGCTGTGGGTGGCGGGGTTAACGCGAACAGGACCTTGCAGGCGGCCGCCATATCCACGAGATAGAAACCAAGTCTCGTGCCCGGCGTCGCGCACAATGTCCGCAAGCGCGAGGCACAGCGGCGTTTTACCAGTACCGCCCGCCGTAAAATTTCCGGCGCATATCACTGGCAAACGCGCCCGGTACGGCTCGGCCCGCGCAAACCGGCGAACGGCGATCGAACCATAGAGCTGCGCCAACGGTTTCAGCGCCGTGGTTTGCCACTGCGGCTCCTTGCCATACCACCACGCTGGCTCGATCAAAGGCACGCATCACGTCCTTTGCTTGGCGAGGAAGGGGGCGAGGGCGTCGAGTGTCATCCTGAGTGCGCCGCTGAGAGTAGCAAGCGCGGCCTCGGCGCCGTCGCGCATGCGCTGGGCCTCGGCCTCGTTGGTCAGAAGCCGAACAACGGCCTGGGCAATGTCGTCTGCCGTTTTGACCTCGTTGGCGCCGCCGCTGGCAAGCAGCGCGTCGTAGGCCTCGCGGAAATTGTGATGGCTTGGCCCCGTCAGGACCGCCGAGCCGAGACGAACGGCTTCGATCGGGTTCTGGCCGCCGTGCTCGATCAGCGATCCACCGATGAGCGCGACCGGGCTCAGCGCATAAAATGTGCCGAGTTCGCCGATGGTGTCGGCGAGATAAATATTGGTGTCAGGGCTGGGCATGACCGGGAGACTGCGGCGGTCGACCTTGAGGCCTTGAGCTGCAAGCTGCGCGAACAGGCTGGCGCCGCGATCAGGGTGGCGGGGCACGATGATCGTCAGCAGATTTGGCAGATCACGGGCGATGAGCGCATGGGCGGCTGCAACAATGGTTTCTTCTCCGGGATGCGTGCTCGCGGCCAGGAAAACCGGCCGCGTGCCTATCGCCGCCTTGAGGCGCGCGAGTTCGGCTGCATCGACGGGCGGCGGCGGGGCGTCGATCTTGAGATTGCCCGCCGTGATCACGCGCGGCGCACCGAGCAGCTTGATCGCCCGCGCCACGCGATCGTTTTGCGCCAGCACGAGATTGAAGCGTGAGAATAAAGGCCTGCCAGTGCGGCGGTTGCGCCGCCAGCGCGACATGCTGCGCGGCGACATGCGGGCATTGATCAGGACAAGAGGAATGGCGCGCGCCGATGTCGCCAAAACGAGATTGGGCCAAATATCGGATTCGGTGAAGATCGAGAGATCGGGCCGCCAATGGTCCAAGAAGCGCTCGACGTATTGGGGCACATCAAGCGGAATATACTGATGCTGCGCGCGCGCGGGCAGGCGGCGTGCGGCTATACCGGCGGACGTTGTGGTGCCGGTGGTGAGCAGCACGTGAGCGGCGGTGTTGACGCTCAAAATCTCATCGATCAGCGGCAGTACGGCGTTGGTTTCACCGACGCTTGCCGCGTGAATCCAAAACAGTGGGCCAGTGGAGCGCGGCTGACCGGCAAAGCCCAAGCGTTCGCCGCGCCGGGTATGGTCTTCTTTACCCTGCCGTTCGCGGGCTCTGAGCAACAGCGGCACGGCCGGGCGTGCAAGCGAGAGTGCCGCCCGGTAGATTTTCAGCGCCGCGGTCGGTGGCGGGGGGCTTAGGGCCGCGAGCTGATCGAGCGGTGTCGCGCGCTTGACGTCGGCGCCCGCAAGCTCGTAGGCCCGAACGGTTGCAGCATTAAGCGCGTGCTCGAGATTTTGCCGCAGCGCTTCGAGTGTGGCGTCATCGGCGTCGCGCGGCACGTGAATGGGATCGCCGCCAACGAAGACGAGCTTTGAATAAGGAAGGTTGAGTGTCATCCGGCTCCAGGTGTCGAAGGAGGCAAACCGCTTGGTCGCCGCCGCGACGGGGACGATCGGACAGCCGGACATGCGCGCAATCGTGATGATGCCGGCTCCGGCGATGCGGGCGGGGCCGGGCGGCACATCCGCGGTCATGACGAGAGATGCGCCATTGGTGAGTGCGCGCACAGCAGCTCTCAGCGCCGAGGCGCCACCGCGGTCCTTTTTTCGCCCGCCGGCGCCTGCTCCGCGAATGAGATCGGTGTTGAGATTGCGCATGGCTTCGCCGATCAGTTCGGCGTCGCCGTGTCGCGCGACCATGGCAGCGACCGTGACGTCGCCCGGATGCAGAATGGCCAGCATCATGAACTGGCCATGCCAGCTGGCGATGATGCACGGATGTGTCGCGCGCAGCCGGGCCGGCAAATCGTCCGGCTCGTAGATCACGTCCGAGGTCGCAGCAATATGCTTGATCAGCCGCGCTAGCGTGCGGCCTCCAAACCGCATGAGCGTGGTCTTCGTTTCGGCCATGCGCTGCGGCTACCTCGGCTCTACGTTTTGCCGGCTTCTCTCGGCGAGGCACTGAGATGCCGGGTCCCGGAAGCAGGCAAAACCCCTTGCGGCTCGTACCTATAGCGAATACGTAGCGAGTGCAAACGCAACGGTGGCGCGGTCATTTATAGTTAGCCCCGGTTTTATGCGCATGCCGTTAGCGGCCTGCCGCCAGTCCGTCCAGGGAACGCGCCCAAAAGTCCGCATGGCGAGCCTCATCAAACAAGCGAAGCGTGGCCTGAGACGCAAGAGTGGCGCGCTGTTGCACCATGCTATCCACAGCTCTCCGCCGTGGTTGCGCGCTAATCTTGCCCCGGCGCTGTGCTACGCCGAGATGCTGTTCGTTGACTACGGGGTGGTGCGCGTCCTCTATAACAACCGCCACCAGATCTCCCCCGACGCGTGGCGGTCGGCGCAACCGGCCCCGCATCACATCAGCTGGATCGCCGGGCGCGGCATCAAGACCGTCATCAATCTCAGGGGCGACCAGTCGTTTGGGACTCGTTGGCTTGAAGAACGGGCCTGCAGGCGGCACGGCGTCGCACTCGTCGATCTCAAGTTACGCTCCCGCGTTGCGCCGACGCGTGACGACTTGAAAGCGATGCGGGCGTTGCTGATGGACGTGACCTATCCCATCATCGTCCATTGCAAGTCGGGCGCCGATCGCGCCGGCTTGATGAGCGTGATGGTGCGGTTCGTCCATGATGGCGTACCGATCCGCGAGGCCATGACGGAACTATCTCTACGTTTTGGTCATTTCCGCAACGCCGACACGGGCGTGCTCGACGCCGTGTTTGAGCGCTATCTCGCCGACAATGACAGTGAGCCCATAGACTTCTGGGATTGGGTCGAACGTGACTACGACGCCGATGAAATCAACCGCACCTTCAAGGCCAGTCGTTGGGCCAACCGGCTGGTGAATGGAATTTTGCGGCGGGAATAACGGCTCACACCTTCAGATGCTCTCATCCTCTCCGTCATCCCCGGCCAAGCCGGGGATGACGGTTGTGAGTGGGTCATTTCAAATATTCGACGGGTTAGGTTCACGAAAACGGCGCCTAATTCGCCAGCGCCTGCGGGTAGTTTTGGCCGGCAAGGCGGGCGTAGGCGCCGTTGCGGGCCAGCAGTTCGCCGTGCGCGCCGCGTTCGACAATTTGGCCAGCGTCCATCACGCAAATCAGGTCGGCGCGCTGCACGGTCGAGAGACGGTGGGCGATCACCAGCGTCGTGCGATTGCGGGTGAAGCGGGCAAGTGCGTCCTGCACCAGCTGCTCGCTTTCCGTATCAAGCGCGCTGGTAGCTTCGTCGAGCAGCAGGATCGGCGCATCCTTGAGAATGGCGCGAGCTAGAGCCAGGCGCTGGCGCTGGCCGCCCGAGAGCCGTCCACCACGGTCGCCGATGACGGTTTGATAGCCTTGCGGTTGCGCCATGATGAACTCGTGGGCGGCGGCGGCTTTGGCGGCGGCAATGATCGCGCCCTCGCTCGAACCTAGACGGCCAAGCCTGATGTTCGCTGCAATCGTATCATCAAACAGCGTGATATCCTGGCTGACGATGGCAATTTGATCGCGCAGCGACGCCAGCATGACATCGCGCACATCCTGGCCGTCGATCGCGATAACGCCCTCTGTTACATCAAAAAGCCTCGGCACGAGATTGACGATCGTCGATTTGCCGGCGCCGGAGCGTCCGACAAGCGCGACGGTTTTGCCGCCGGGGACGTCGAGCGAAAAATTGTAGACGGCGCGATCTTTGGATTGCGGCTCATAGGCAAAGCTGACGTCCTTGAAGGAAATCGCGCCTGCTGTGATGACCAGCGGTTTGGCGTTGGGCCGGTCGATGATCGCTGGTTTCTCGTCAATCAGACCATAGAAACTTTCGGCTGCCGCCAGTCCTTCCTGGACCCGGCCTGCGAGATTGCCGAGTGCTTTGATCGGTTGAGCCGCCATCAGCAGCGCCGTGACAAAGCCCATGAAGTCGCCGACCGTCGAAATGCCTTGCGAAATCCTGAGGTAGGCTAACGCCACAACGCCGGCGACGGCAAGGCCGCCGAGCGCCTCCAGCATCGGGTCCATGCGGGCCCGCGTTTTCACAGACTTGAGGCGCAGCTTGAACACCTGGTCAAAGCTGGCGCCAAGGCGGCTCGAGGCATAGTCCTCCAGCTGGAACGACTTGATGAGACGGGCGCTGGATAGATTTTCGGTGAGCAATGACGTCATGTCGCCGAGTTCGCTCTGGGTCCGCTTGGCGACGCGCCGCAGCCGGTCACTGATGGTCGCGATGGGCAACGCCGCAAGTGGATACACGCCAAGGACCACGAGTGTCATCATCCAATCGAGATACAGCATCGATATAACCAGGGCGATGACCGACAGCGTGTCGCGGATCGCCGAGTTCATGCCGGCCGATATGGCGGTTTGAATGAAGCTGATATCATTTGTCAGCTTTGAGACGAGGCGGCCCGGTGTGTCGCGGGACAAACGGGCGAAGTCGGCGGAGATCAGATGCGAGAAGGCGCGCTTCTGCATGTCGTTGGTCATGCTCAAGACGAAATGATTGGTGGCGACGGACTGAAAGTACAGAAAAGCGCTGCGCGCGAGCGTAATGCCGATGATCGCCGCGAGCACCCAAGGAAGCATGCCCTTGTTGCCGGACATCAGAGTGTCAAAGGACGTCTTGATGACGGTGGGATAAGCGCCTGTCGTCGCCGCGAGACCGGCTGTCAGAACAAGCGTCCAGGCCAATTCGCGCCAGCGCGGCCGAACCCAATCGTCGATAAAGCGATTGAGCATGGCTCGCGCGGCGTCGTCCAGCCGGAGGCGCGGCCGCTGCTTCTTGCCGGGTTCTTGGACTGCATTCGTCACGTTTTTGCTACGATGTCATTGAGCTGAAGGGAGGATTGGAGCTGAAGGGAGGACTGCGGTTCGAGCAGGCGATGCAGATGAACGATGAAGTAGCGCATCATGGCGTTATCGACGGTGCGCTGCGCTGCTGCCTTCCAGGCGGCAAACGCCGTCTCATAGTTGGGGAAGACGCCGACGATGTCGAGGCCGCCGAGATCGCGGAACTGATGCCCATCGAGCGACGACAGCTCGCCCCCAAAAACGAGGTGAAGCCGTTGGGTCTCGGGCGTGGCGTGTGTGTTCGACTTGGTCATCGGTCTCGCTTGATGAAGGGGTGGGCGGCTGACGGACTGGCTGACGGACTGGCTGCCCGACAATAGACGCCGCCCCCATTTTGGTCACCATGTCCAGGTTTGGCACGCCCTAGCAAGACGCTATTTACGCTGCCGCTTAATGGGATCGGAAGATAAATTCGTTAGTATTCCCAGACGGCTGGACATAACGGCCGCTCGAAAAATCGACAGTGAGGCACAACGGCGCGGCGTAGAAGCAACCCTTCTGCGCCGCCGCCTTGCTTTGGTGCTGAGGCTTAGCTGAGGCCGGCGAACCACGACAGCGCCATATCCGCCACGAGGCCGAGAAAAACGGCGATGCCGACATCGCGGTTTGAGCGGAAGCGCCACAGGCAATTGGCCGGGTCATTGGTGTCGAGCGTCGCGACCTGCCACGACATCTGCAGGAACACCAGCGTCACTGCTAAAAAATAAATGAGATGAGCGCCTGCCAGCGCCCCCGCGAGCAGCCAAAACGCGGCGGCTCCGGCATACAGCGCGCCGACGTACGAGACTGTGTTGTCGCCGAATTGCAGGGCCGTTGAGCCTAGCCCCAGCAAGGCATCGTCTTCCTTGTCCTGGTGGGCGTAGATCGTGTCGTAGCCGATCGTCCACAGCACACATCCGAGATACAAAGCGAACGCTGGCCAGTCGAGTGACCCCTTGACCGCCGCCCAGCCGACCAGTGCGCCCCAGTTAAATGCTAAGCCGAGCACAAGCTGCGGGTAGGACGTGACGCGCTTGGCGAACGGGTACGCCGCGACGATTGCCAGCGAGGCAATCGCCAGCCAAATCGTGAAGCCATTGAAACGCAGCAGGACTGCAAGGCCTACAAGGGCGCACGCGGCAACAAAAACCAGCGCCGCTTCGGGCGATACCTGCCCCGACGGGATGGGCCGGTTGGCTGTGCGTTGCACCTGAGCGTCGATGTCGCGATCGACATAGTCATTGTAGGCGCATCCCGAGGCGCGCATGGCGACGGCGCCAATGGCAAAGAGGGCCAGGAAGGATAGGCTGGGGTACGGTTGCCCGCCCGCCACCTCTGCCAGCGTTTGCGACCACCAGCAGGGAAACAACAGCAGCCAAGTGCCGATGGGCCGGTCAAAGCGGCCGAGCCTCAAATACGGCCGCCAGGAGTGCGGTGCCCAGCGGTCGACCCAGTTGGCGGGTGCCGCATCGGCGACGGGCGGGGCCGCCGGAATGCCGGCGCGAGTGGTCATGGGCAGGCGCTCCAAAATACGTCGCGGCGAAGTTAGACGTGGATGCTGATGCGGGCAACCACTCGCAAAGCCGCACTGTCCCAGGCGGGCGGGGCCTTGCCGGGCCGCAGGGCTTCGCTATGACGGACCCATGGCGATCCGCGATCTGACATCGGAACGGTTGTACGTGACGTCCCCATTGGCGCCGGGCGGCACGATCCCGCTCGTCGGCGAACAGGCGCACTATCTCCTCAACGTCCTGCGCATGAGGGTGGGGTCGCGTGTCCTCCTGTTCAACGGCCGCGACGGCGAGTGGATGGCTGAGGTGCGCGACGTCAAGAAGCGCGCCGCCAGCCTCGCACTCTGCGAGCAGACACGCCCCCAGGATCATGGTCCGGACATTAATTATGTGTTTGCGCCGCTAAAGCGATCCCGTCTCGACTACATGGTCCAGAAGGCTGTGGAAATGGGCGTCGCGCGGTTGCAGCCAGTTCTGACCCAGCACACGATCGCCGAGCGCGTTAACCTGGAGCGGATGCGCGCCAACGCGATCGAGGCAGCCGAGCAGTGCGGCATCCTGCGAGTGCCAGATGTCCTGGAACCCGAGACCTTTGATAAAGTCCTCGCCGGTTGGGACGCGCAGCGCACCTTGATTTTTTGCGACGAACAGGCTGTACGCGGCGACCCGATCGCAACATTGAGCGGCGTGAGACGCGGGCCGCTGGCGGTTCTCATTGGCCCAGAAGGCGGTTTCTCACTCCGCGAACGCGACGCACTTCTGGCGCGGCCGTTTGTTGTGGCCGTGTCGCTTGGGTCCCGTATTATGCGCGCGGACACGGCGGCGGTCGCAGCGCTCGCCCTCGTTAACGCCAGCCTCGGCGACTGGCGCTAACTGTTGTGGCGCTAACCGTTGTCAAGCCTTGCCGCGCCGCGTTGGCCCAGCCATAACCGGGATAAGGGGCGGGCAACTTTCCGCTGTCTGTGAAGGATCGGGCTAAGGCCGCATGTCGACACGAGAAGAAGGCGCGCTAAGCCCACGCATTGAATCGCGTGATGATCTCGTGCGCTGGATCGCCGCCGGTGAGAAGCCGAAGCCAGACTGGCGGATCGGCACGGAGCACGAAAAATTTGTCTTTCAAACCGGCACGCTGGCGCCAGTCCCCTATGGCGGGCCGCAGGGCATCCGGGCGCTGATGCAGGAGCTGATCGGCCGTTATGCGTGGCAGGCGATCCGTGAAGGCGACAACATCATCGCCTTGAAGCGGCCACAGGGCGAAAAGGGCGGAACCATAAGTTTAGAGCCGGGCGGCCAGTTTGAATTGTCGGGAGAGCCGCTCGAGACCTTGCATGAGACGGCGGATGAAACGGAAAAGCACCTACGAGAAGTACTCGACGTTGGCGAAGATTTGGCTATCGGCTTTCTTGGTGTCGGATTTTCGCCGAAATGGCGCCTCGACGAGGTGCCGCGCATGCCAAAACAGCGCTACGATGTGATGACCCGCTATATGCCGATGGTCGGCAGCCGCGGCCTCGACATGATGTACCGCACGGCGACCGTACAGGTGAATCTCGATTTCGCCAACGAAGCTGATATGGTCAAGAAGCTGCGCGTGTCGCTGGCGTTGCAGCCGATCGCGACGGCCTTGTTTGCAGCCTCGCCGTTCACCGAGGGCAAGCCGAACGGATTTCAGTCGATGCGCAGCGAGGTCTGGCGCGACACCGACGAACGCCGCACCGGCATGCTGCCGTTCGCATTCGAGGATGGCATGAGCTACGAGCGCTATGCCGATTATGCCCTCGATGTGCCGATGTACTTCGTTTATCGCTCAGGTAAATATATTGACGTCGCAGGCGCATCGTTCCGGGATTTCATGGCTGGCAAGCTCAAGGGCCTCGAAGTCGAACGGCCAACGATTGACGACTGGTCTGATCATCTGACCACGCTGTTCCCAGAAGTCCGCATGAAGCGGTTCCTCGAAATGCGCGGCGCCGATGGCGGGCGCTGGAATTCCATCACTGCGCTTCCGGCCTTCTGGACCGGAGTGCTCTATGACGAAGCCGCCCTCGATCAGGCTTGGCAGTTGGTCAAGGACTGGACACCGCATGAGCGGGAGGACTTACGCGCTCACGTTCCCAGAACGGCGCTGAGGACGCCCTTCCGCAAAACCACGGTGGGCCAACTGGCCCGCGATGCCCTGCGGATTGCCCGTGCTGGCCTCAAAAATCGCAAGCGGATCAATGATCACAATCAGGACGAAACAATTTACCTCGCCCCCCTCGACGTCATTGCTGGCAACGGCCAGACGGTCTCCGATCACCTGCTCGCCCGCTATGCAGGCGGGTGGCGTGGCAACATTGACCATATTTTCGAAGAATTCGCCTTTTGAGGCGGCGCTAACCTAGCCCTAAGCCGTTTTCTCCGGTTCAGCTTCCGTTCATGGCCGGACCGCTATAACCAGGCTTCGATGAGACTGGGAGCTTGTGCGGGAGGCCGCCCATGTTGAAGGCCATTTGGATGAAATCGGCCGCGGCGAGTGTCGCACTCTTTGGCATCTTTGCCTTCGGGGATGCGCGCCTTGAACTGGCCCAGGCTGACCAGTGCGTGCAGCAGTGCCGCAACGCCCACAATCAGTGCCGCATCGAGACCAAGGGCTCGCCGGGCTGCGATAGTAAGCTGCAAGCCTGCATGGACGTCTGCCGCTCGCAGCGTTGAGTTTCAGTAAACGGCTTTTCGCTCCCAATGGGTGCGTGCCGCGCATTGACCGTCTTGGGTGTTCTTTTAAGCGACTTTGCCAGCGGGCCGGGGAACGGCCTTGAGCTGCGCAGCGGCGCTCGAAGCACCGGCCTGCGGCGCCTTGGTCCACGGGCCGTCCTTTTCCAGGATCTCGGCGAAAAAATCGATGAAGGCATTGACCTTGGCTGGCATGTATTCGCGGCACGGGTAGACCGCGTAAATCGCGTTCTTCGACGAGCCTGAATATTCGGGCAGAACGATTATGAGTTCGCCGCGTTCCAACTCGGGCCCGATATCCCAGGTTGCGCGCAGTGCCAGCCCAAGCCCCTGTATAAGCCCGGACCGTGCGAACTCCGCAGAATTGGATCGCATGTTACCTTTGACGCGCACGTCCTGGGGGCCGCTGGGTCCGTCGAGCCGCCACACATCCTGAGCCCCGGCCAGCAGGCAGTTATGTGCCTCGAGATCGGCAAGCGTCTTTGGGCTTCCCGCCGATTTGATGTAGCCGGGCGTCGCGCAGATGACGCGAACTTCGTTGGCGAGCTTGCGGGCGACGAGGGAAGAATCCTCGAGTTCGCCGATGCGAATGGCGAGATCGAAGCCTTCGCGGATGATATCCACGAAGTGATCGGTCAGCTGCATGTCAATTTCGATATCTGGATAGCGAGAGAGAAACGCCGGCAGATGCGGAGCGATATGCAACCTGTTGAACGACGTCGGAGCCGAGATCTTGAGAACGCCGCGCGGCTTGGTGTTGCGCCGGGAGACGTAGTCCTCGGCTTCCTCGACGAGGCTCAAAATATCGATGACACGTTTGAAATAGCCTTCGCCTGTCTCAGTCAGTGTCAGTTGCCGCGTGGTGCGCTGGAACAGCCGGGCGCCAAGGCGATCCTCGAGAAGACTGACGCGCTTTGAGACCACGGCTGGCGACAAGCCCATCTCGCGCCCCGCCATCGACATGTTGCCGGTGCGGGCCACGCGTGCGAAGATATCAAGGTCGCTGATGGCGGTCACGTTGGGGTCTCTTGGCGTGATCGTTCTAGAGATGGTTCTGGGGTTACGCATAGACCGGTCCCATTGAGCTTGTTTCTGCCAGACAAAAGTGTGTCGCTAAATCGTGCGAAATGCACGACAGTTATTCTGGAGCGAGCGTAAACCCAGTTTCTCGAGGTCGCCAGAGCGTCTCCCGGGGGCAAGGGCAGCCATCAGGCTGCTGAATTGTGGCGTTCTAACTTTTGCGATCAACTGGCAGCGGTTTTTTGGAGGACGTTGAATGTCGCTTGTCAGGTTGCCGGACCCGGATGCGGGCGTCATCGGCCGCCGTTCTGCGATCGTTGATGATCTCACGCGGCTCGTCGGCCGCGACAGTCTCATCGTCGACGAGGAAGGCCGCCGCGCCTTTGAAACCGACGCGCTGACAGGTTACCGCCGGCTGCCCATGCTGGTCATACTCCCCCGGTCGACCGAGGACTTCGCCAAGGCACTCAAGTATTGCTCGGATAACGGACTGAAGGTCATACCCCGAGGGGCGGGGACATCGCTGTGCGGCGGCGCCCTGCCGGCGGAAGATGCGATTGTTCTATGTATCTCCAAAATGAATCGCGTCCTCGACGTCGACTACGCCAACCGCACTGCCCGCGTCGAAGCCGGGATCACCAATCTTGCGATCTCGGCGCGCGTTGCCGAAAACGGATTTTTTTACGCCCCCGATCCATCCTCGCAACTTGCCTGCACGCTGGCTGGTAACTTGGCCATGAATTCCGGTGGCGCCCACTGCTTGAAATACGGTGTGACCACCCATAACGTATTGGGCGTGCGCATGGTCTTGATCGACGGCACAATCGTTGACATCGGCGGCGGCCATCTCGAAGCGCCTGGATACGATTTGATGAGTTTCGTCATCGGTTCGGAAGGCCAGCTCGGCGTCATCACCGAAGCGACGGTGCGCATCCTCAAGGCTGCCGAAGGCGCCCGGCCGATGCTGCTCGGCTTTTCGTCGCCCGAAGCGGCTGGCGCCTGCGTCGCAGCCATCATCGCCGCTGGCATCGTGCCGGTTGCAATCGAATACATGGACAAGCCCGCCATTCATGTCTGCGAAGCGTTTGCGGGCGCCGGCTACCCGCTTGACGTCGAAGCGCTGCTGATCGTCGAAGTTGAGGGATCGGAAGCCGAAATCGGCACACTGCTCTCGCGCATCGCCGAGATCGCCTACAAGTTTGCGCCGAAATCCGTTGAAATCAGCTTGAACGACGACCAGAGCGCGCGCATCTGGGCCGGGCGGAAGGCGGCGTTCGGGGCGGTGGGTCGCATCTCCGACTACTACTGCATGGATGGCACGATCCCGTTGGGGCAATTGCCGCGCGTGCTGACCCGCATCGGTGAAATCTGCGCCGGATACGGGCTCAAGGTCGCCAATATCTTCCATGCCGGCGATGGCAATCTGCATCCGCTCATTCTTTACGATGCCAACAATCCGGATGAAGCCGAGAAGGCGGAGCATGCGGGCGCTGAAATTCTCAAGCTGTGCGTTGATGTCGGTGGGTGTCTGACCGGTGAACACGGCGTCGGCATCGAGAAGCGAGACTTGATGACCGTGCAGTTCACCCCGACCGACCTGGCCGTGCAAATGCGGATCAAGAGCGTGTTCGACCCGGCGTGGCTGCTCAACCCGGCAAAGGTCTTCCCGCTTGAAGCAAGTGCCGGGCAAAGAGCCAACACGGGCCGCCTCGAGCCGCGCGCTGCATGACGAGGAGGCTAACGTGACAGAACTCCTGCGCCCCGCCGCCGAGTGGGAACTTCAGTCGATGGTTGCCAAGCTCGCCAGCCGCAATCAGCAGATCGAAGTGGTCGGCCACGGGGCGCTGCGCAACACCGGCCGGGTAACCGGGGCTGAGACCGTCATAACGACGGCGTCGATGCGCGGCGTCACACTCTATGAGCCGGCGGAACTCGTGATGTCGGCGCGGGCCGGAACACCACTGTTTGAAATTGAAGCTGAGCTGGCGTCGCGCGGCCAGATGCTGCCTTTCGAACCGGTGGATCTTGGGCCCACGACCGGCGCGCCTGCGGGGGCTCTCTCCATCGGCGGGGTGTTTGCAACCAATATCTCGGGCGCCCGGCGGATCGCCGCGGGTGGCGCACGCGATCACTTGCTTGGGGTGCGGGCGGTGAACGGCCGCGCCGAGCTCTTCAAATCGGGCGGCCGGGTCATGAAGAATGTGACCGGGCTCGATGTCGCGCGCGGGCTCACCGGCAGCTGGGGCACGCTTGCCATTTTGACGGAAGTCACGTTCAAAGTCGTGCCCCTTCCAGAGACGCTGCTGACGCTGGTCTTTCGCGGACTGCCCGATGATCTGGCGGTCGAAGCGTTGACGACGGCCATGGCTACGCCGTTTGAGGTTTCCGGCGCCGCGCACCTGCCGAAAGGCGTTGCCAGCCGTTTGGCACAGCCTCGCCTCAAGGCTCTCGGCGAGGCCGTCACGCTGCTGCGGCTCGAGAATTTTACGGCGTCGGTAGCTTACCGTAAGGACAAGCTGACGGAAGCACTCAGGGTCTTCGGCGTCCCGCTTGAGCTCAGTTCGGAGGAAACGTGGAATCTTTGGAGTGAACTGCGCACCCTTTCGGTGCTGCCGTTTTCGAAGCAGACAAGTCTTTGGCGCATCTCGACGAGCCCGACCAAGGCCCCCGAAATCGTTGCCGCAATTCAGAAATTCATGCCCTCGGAAGCATTTTATGATTGGTCGGGGGGGTTAGTTTGGCTCGAAGTCCCCGCCGCCGCCGATGCCGGTGCGGCGGACGTGCGCCGGGCGGTCGCCGTCAGAGGCGGGCATGCGACCCTCATTCGGGCGGCGCCCGAGGTCAGAGCTACCGTCGATGTCTTTGAGCCGATGAAGCCAGAGGTTGAGCGCTTGACGCGCGGCGTCAAGGAGGCCTTCGATCCGCTGGGGATTTTGAACCGCGGCCGCATGTACGCCAATATGTGATCCCGACACGACGCAGGATAAAGCCGGAGCCGATGCAAACCAATTTTTCTCCCGAGCAGCTCAAGAACCCGGACCTCGCCGAGGCCGACCGGATCCTGCGGCGCTGCGTCCACTGCGGTTTGTGCACGGCGACGTGTCCGACCTACGTGGTGCTTGGCGACGAGCGCGACAGCCCGCGCGGGCGGATCTACGCCATCAAGGACATGCTCGAAAAAGGCATCGACTCGAAGCCGGAAGTCTCGACCCACATCGACCGCTGCCTGTCGTGCTTTTCCTGCATGACGACGTGCCCATCGGGCGTTGATTACATGCACCTCGTCGACATCGCCCGGGTTCACATCGAGCAGACCGGCAAGCGGCGGCTCAAGGACCGCATGGTGCGCCGGATACTCGCGGCGATCGTGCCGTATCCGAACCGGTTCCGCTGGGCACTGAGGGCAGCGCCCCTCGGCCGCCATTTGACTGGCGCGTTCAATCGCGCCGGCTTCAGCGAACTCGCGGCGATGGTGGACCTGGCGCCCAAGAAGCGGATGCGCGGGCCGAAGTTCTACGGCCCGGGCACGGCGGCGACGCAAGCCCCGCGTACGGCCCGCGTGATCATGCTGGCTGGGTGTGCGCAGCAGGTGCTACGCCCCGAGATCAACGACGCCACGATCCGAATCCTCGCCCGCGGCGGCGTCGATGTCGTGGTCTCGGCAGGTGCCGGGTGCTGCGGCGCGCTTACGCAGCACATTGGCCGCAAGGCGGACGCGATTGCGGCGGCAAAACGCAATGTCGATGCGTGGTCCAAGGCGATGGCCAAAGGCCAGGTCGATGCCATCATCATCAACGCCTCAGGTTGTGGCACGACGGTGAAAGACTACGGCCACATGCTGGCCCATGATCCAACCTACGCGGCACCGGCCAAAGCCATTTCAGCGATCACCAAGGACATCACGGAATTCTTGAGCGGGCACGACATCGGCGCGCCGAAGCGCTGGTCGAGCTTAAAGGTCGCCTATCACGCCGCCTGTTCGCTGCAGCATGGCCAGCGCGTAACGCATCAGCCCAAGGCGCTGCTCAAGAAAGCTGGGTTCGGGGTGCTCGATATTGCCGAGGGGCACCTGTGCTGCGGCTCGGCCGGCGTTTACAATATACTGCAGCCGAAAATTGCGACCGAGCTTCGCGACCGCAAGGCCGGGCACATCAAAGCGCTACGCCCCGATGTGGTGGCAGCTGGCAATATCGGCTGTATCAGTCAGCTGCAAACGGCGCTCGATGTTCCCGTCGTCCATACCGTCGAGCTACTGGACTGGGCTTACGGTGGACCGGTGCCGCAGGGCCTCGAAGGCCTCCAGAAATATTCAACCGACGTTCCCCAGCCCCGCCGCGTGGTCGAGGACTACATTGACGCATGAGAGGCAGCGTTGATGAGTCTGAATGGCGCGCCGCGCTCAGGGAACAGCTTGAAGCGCGGCTCAGCGGCAAGGCAAAGCCGCCGGGCTCGCTCGGCCATCTCGAGACGCTCGCTGTGCAAATCGGCTTAGCGACCGGCTCGCTTGTCCCCGACCTCGGGTCCGCCAAAGCCGTGGTCTTCGCCGGTGATCATGGGCTGACAGCTGAAGGCGTGACCGCCTATCCCTCGACTGTAACGCGCGAGATCGCCAAGCTCGTTTTATCGGGCGGCGCCGGGATCAATATCTGCGCGCGCGCCGCCGGTGTGGACGTCGTGCTTGTTGACGCCGGCATGCTGAGACCGCTGGCCCCACACCCGATGCTGTTGGACCGCCGGATGGGAACCGGCACCAAGAATTCACGGCGCGAACCGGCGATGACGCATGACCAATGCTCCGCCGCGCTGAATGAAGGCCGCGCCATCGATGCCGGGCTCGGCCGTGAAGGCGTAGGGGTCATCGCGTTCGGTGAAATAGGCATCGGCAATACCAGCGCCGCGGCGCTTGTCGCCCACACACTGACCGGGGTCGGTCTCGACATTCTCGTCGGCCCCGGTGCCGGCGTGCCGCCGCTGGGACTGGATCACAAACGCCAGGTTTTGGCTGAGACGCTGGCATGTGCCCCCATCAAAGAACCCGATCTCAAGACCCGCACGTTCGAGACCTTGCGCCAGTTTGCCGGCTTCGAGATGGTCATGATGGCCGGCGCCATGACCGCCGCAGCCGTCGCCGGCCGCATCATCATCGTTGACGGTTTTATCGGCACGTCCGTTGCGATTGCCGCTGCCGGGCTCAACCCGTCGACGCTCGATCACTGCGTGTTTGCGCATTGCTCGGCTGAGCCGGGCCATCGCGCCCTCCTCGACTATCTCCGCGTCAAGCCGCTCTTGGATCTCGGCATGCGTTTGGGCGAAGGCACCGGTGCGGTTCTTGCCGTGCCGCTGGTGCGTGCGGCTGAACTGTTGCTGCGCGACATGGCCGATATGCCGGGCGGGTCTCCCGAATGATCGCCCATGAAGTCCGGCTCATCCGTGTAGCTCTGCAATTTCTGACACGCATTCCTGTTGGCGGAATCGAAGGTTTTGAAGCGTCTTGGATCGAGCGCTCTGCCAAGTACTTTCCACTTATCGGCGCGCTTGTTGGATGTGTCACAGCGCTCACGCTCCTCGTGACCTCGGTCGTCTTGCCGCAACCGCTGCCGATGCTCTTGGGCTTGGCCGCCGCCATTCTCATCACGGGGGCGCTGCATGAGGACGGTTTGGCCGACACGGCGGATGGGCTTGGTGCCAGTCTGGGCGGCGGACTGACGCGCGAGCGCCGTCTCGAGATCATGAAGGACAGCCGCATCGGCACCTATGGGGTCGTGGCCCTGATCATAGTTTTGGCCCTCAAGGCCGCATCGCTTTTGGCGCTCGATCCGATCATGGCCGGTTTCGTGTTGATCGCCGCCCATGCCGGCGGGCGTCTAGCGGCCGTGGTGGCGATGTGGGCGCTGCCGTATGCTGGCGATGCCGCCGCTGCCAAAGTTGGCCCGCTGACAACGGGCGTCTCAGCGGCGGAACTTGCCGTCGCATTAGTCCTGGGGTTAGCGGCGGGCTTTACAGTTCTTGCGCCTGCAACTTTTTTAGCCGCTTTGGCAACAGGGCTGACGGCGGCGGGCTGTGTCGCTGTGATATCGCGGCGGCGTATTGGCGGCATCACCGGCGACGTGCTTGGCGCCATCGAGCAGGTCTTTGAAACGGTGTTCATGATCGCGGCCGCGGCGGTCATTGCGGGTCCCGGATAAGGTGCCCTGAAGCAATTGACCAATATCGCCATTTGAATTGACGTGTGCGCCTTAAGCACGATACTTGCGCACAGTATTTGCATAAGGCGGTGGGGGCCGGGTTGCGGTCCTTGAAACCCAGGGTAGTTGCGTATGACTGAGCCGATCTTCACACAGTGGACAAAAGAGCTGACGGACGCCTGGGGCAAGGCCCCGCTTAAGGCTCAGCACAGGCTGCATCAGCACCCGTTGTTCTCGTTTGAGGCTCTGGCCGAGCTGATCGACGGCTATCCGCGCCAGCACTATGCGCTCGTGCACATGGGCCCGCAGGGGTCTGCCCGCAAGACGTGGCGCGAGGGCGACATCGGCGGCCTCAAAGGCGGCGACGTCATTGACGCAATCACCAAGGGGCGCATGTGGCTCAACCTGCGCAATGTCAGCCAGGTCGACAAGCGCTATCGCGACCTTCTCGATGCTGCGTTCGAGGAAGTGGCCCACAACGTTGGCGGCTACGAGACCTACAACCGGTCGTCCGGCATTCTCATTTCTTCGCCGAATGCGCAGGTCTATTATCACTGCGATCTTCCCGGCCAGTCGCTGTGGCAGATCCACGGCAAGAAACGCGTCTTCGTCTATCCGAACACGGCGCCTTTCCTGACGCCCGAGCAGCTCGAGAACATCGCGCTGTACGAGGTCGAAGTCGATATGCGCTACGACCCCGCCTACGACCAGCACGCCAAGGTTTTCGAAATCGGCGGCGGCGAGATGCTGCACTGGCCGCTCAACGCGCCGCATCGCGTCGAGAACCTCGACTGTCTCAATGTCTCTATGACGACGGAGTATTGGACCGAAGGCATCCGCCGCAAACAGATGATCACCATGGCCAATGGGATTTTGCGGCATAAGGCCGGTCTTGCACCCAAGAGTCAGGCGATTGCCGGACCTGGGTTCTGGGCCAAGGCGGCGCTGCAGGCCGGCGTCAAGCGTGCCGGCTTGCTCAAAAAGGGGCGCAAGGCGCGCCGTGCCGTCGACTTCAAGCTCGATCCGGCACGTCCCGGGGCCATTATCGATCTTTTGGAAGCCGCGGAATAACAGGGCGTTGAGGGTCATAGCCGTGCGATGGCCAGCGTGAGCAACAGCGCCGTACTCGATCCAGACGCTTCGCGTGCGCGGGCGCTGTCTTGGCGCGGGCCGCGCTTCGTCGCCGAAGTTTTTGATGGCGCGGATGAGGCGCTTGCAGCGCTCGAAGCCGTGCAAGGCGGGCTGACGTCGTCGGGCTTTCAATCGCTGAATTGGCTGACGGTGCTCTACGAGGAGCTGGCGCCGGCGCATCGCGCCATGCCGCGCCTTGTTGTCGTCAGCGAACGCAATTCGGGCAGTGTGGCTTTGGTGCTGCCGCTGATTGTCAAAAAAAAGCGCACCCTGCGCGTCGCCCGCTTCGCCGATTTCGGCGTCTCGGACTACGGCGGGCCAATACTTGGTCCTGCGGTTTTGAATAAGCGCCGTTCCATGCGCCGTGCCTGGCGGGCTGTGCGCTATGCCATGCGCGACGTCGATCTGATCCGTCTCGAAAAAATGCCAGCCACCATTGGTGGCCGGCCTAATCCGCTGATCACGCGGTCTGGTGTGGCGCCGTCGCGACTCTCCGGCAATACAATCGTCATCGGCACCACGGTTGAAGATTACATCGCCAGCCGCGGCAAAAAATACCGCAAGGAAGTCGAGCGCTGCACGCGGCTTTGGGAAAAGGAAGGCGCGCCGAAGTTTTCCCGCGCCCTCGAGCCAGAGGAGATCGCGCGCGCCTACACGATGCTGGAAGAGCAGCAGCTGGCGCGCCACACGGCGCTCGGCAGCAAGTATATTCTCGACGAGCCGGCCTACCGCGCGTTCTACGAGCGCCTTGTCATGGACGGCACGGAAGCCGAACTCGGCTATCTGTTCACGCTCGAAGCTGGACCTGAGACGATTGCGACGCTGTTTGGTATCGCGC
Organism: Hyphomicrobium sp.; assembly: GCA_031378895.1. Taxonomy (GTDB): domain Bacteria; phylum Pseudomonadota; class Alphaproteobacteria; order Rhizobiales; family Hyphomicrobiaceae; genus Hyphomicrobium_B. The sequence continues at coordinate 11,560 of JANNEP010000007.1, read as the reverse complement.
ATGAGGGCACGTTCACGCTGCTCAGGATCTCCAACGGCGGCGAGCGCTGGAGCCATCTGTCGCCCGGCCGCCTGATCGTCGTCGAGGCCATGAAGTATTTCGTTGCCCGCGGCGTCACCCGCTTCGACATGGGCATCGGTGATTACCCTTTCAAGCGCGGCTTCGGCGCAACGGAAGTGCCGCTCTATGACCTGATCGTCGCCCGCGATCTCGCCGCCGTACCGCGCGCGACCTTCCACCGCGTCAAGGGCCGGGCCCGAAAAAACCAGTGGCTGCGCTCGGTTTATAGGCGCATCACGCGTTTGCGCGGCTCCTGAAGCTGGCTTTCGCGCCTGAGAGTCATCCGCTATAAGGCGCAACGATCTTTCATTGGCGCCTCCGGGTGCCGCAGCAACTTTCAATAATCCATGTCCCAATCGAACAAAGATAACCGTCCCGAAGCGCGGGTCGCGAAGGGTTTTCGCGACATCGAGGCCGCTGAGCTCAAGGGCCTCAACGAGATGCTCGGCGTCATTCGCGGCGTCTACGAGCGCTATGGCTTCGACGCGTTGGAAACCCCGGCGCTCGAATACACCGACGCGCTTGGAAAGTTTCTGCCCGATTCCGACCGCCCCAACGCCGGCGTGTTCTCGTTCCAGGATGTCGTGCCGGAGGCGCGCGAGCAAGGAACAGGGCCGGAGGCGCGCGAACCAGGAACAGCCGAGCAGTGGATGAGCCTGCGCTATGATCTGACGGCGCCGCTGGCGCGCTACGTGGCGCAGAATTTTGTTTCGCTGCCGAAGCCGTTCCGGCGCTACGCCTATGGTCCCGTCTACCGCAACGAGAAGGCCGGTCCGGGCCGGTTTCGGCAGTTTCTGCAATTCGATGCCGATACCGTCGGCGCCGACAGCATCGCAGCGGATGCGGAAATTTGCATGCTCGCGGCGGATACGCTTGAAGCACTGGGCATCAAGCGCGGCGACTACGTCATCAAGGTCAACAGCCGGACGCTGCTCGATGCGGCCCTGGCGACGATAGGTGTCACTCCGGCATCGGACCCCAACGGCGTCAAACGCCTGACGATATTGCGGGCCATTGATAAATTTGACCGGTTGGGCACGATAGGCGTCAACGCGCTGCTCGGGCCCGGCCGCAAAGACGAGTCCGGCGATTTCACCAAGGGTGCCGGCCTTGATGCCAAAGCCATCGACAGTGTGATGTGGTTTGTTTGCGCCACGCCCGACTCGGCGACGACAACGGAAGCGCTTGCCAAGATCGAGGGTTGGCTGGCCGGCTCCACCGAAGGCATGGCGGCGCTCGCTGAACTTCGCCAGATCAATATGCTGGTTAAGGCCGCAGGGTACGATGACAATCGCATCACATTCGACTCGACCGTCGTCCGCGGCCTCGAATACTACACCGGTCCGGTGTTCGAAGCCGAGCTGACGTTCGAGGTCAAAGGCGACGATGGCCGCCCCGTGCGCTTTGGCTCCGTCGGCGGCGGCGGGCGCTACGATGATCTCGTCGCCCGCTTCACCGGCCAAAAGGTTCCCGCAACCGGATTTTCCATTGGCGTGTCGCGCCTGCAGGCCGCCCTCGCCCACATCGGCGCCAAGCCGCAGGCAGCGCTCGGCCCCGTCGTCGTGCTGGTCATGGATAAGGCCGAGATCGCCAGCTATCAGAAAATGACGCAGACGCTGCGTAACGCCAACATCCGCGCCGAAATGTATCTCGGCTCGTCGGGCATGAAGGCGCAGATGAAATACGCCGACAAGCGCAACGCGCCGTGCGTCATCATTCAAGGCCCCGACGAGCGCGCAAGGAGCGAAGTCACGATCAAGGATTTGATCGAGGGCGCCAAGGCCGCGGCTGCCATCAAGGACAATAAGGAATGGAAAGAAGCGCGCTCCAGCCAGCTTTCCGTTCCCGAGGCGGCCATGATCGACGAAGTCCGCAAGATCATCGCCCGGCATCAGGGTTGATGCGCCATGCCCGCTGAAACCACGCAAAAGTTTGCTGATCTTGAAGCGCAAGCCCAAGTCTTGATGTCGGTCTTCACCAAGGCCGGACACGAAGCCGTTGCGCCGGCCGTCATTCAACCCGCTGGCGTGTTTCTTGATGTGATCGGCGAAGATCTGCGAGCGCGCACCTACGTGTTCACCGATCCCGACGGTACGGAATTGTGCCTGCGCCCAGACCTGACCGTGCCGGCGTGCCGCCTGCACATCGCGCGCAATGCGCAAGCACCGCAGACAGCAGCCAAGTATTGCTATAACGGCCCGGCATTTCGCATTCAGCCGCACAGCGACGATGCCATGCACCCGCGCGAGTTCCGCCAGGCCGGTATCGAGCGCTTCGGCGATAGTGTACGCGAAGCCGCGGAAGCCGAAACGATCGGTCTGATCGTTAAAGCGCTCGAAGCCGCTGGTCTCAAAACCTGGTCGTTGCATCTCGGTGATCTCGGCCTCTTTCGATCTGTCCTTGCCGCGGCAGGGATTCCGCCCCGCTGGCAAAAGCGGCTTGCTGAGGCCTTCTGGCGCCGCGATGCCTTCCGCTCAGAGTTGAAACGGTTAACATCGGCACCGGGGGCTTCCGCTCGCGCGCTTCCCGTTGAGCTTACGGCCGCGCTGGGACGCGGGGATAACTTTGCCAAAGAAAACGCGGTTAACGCCTATCTCGACGCTCACGGCATCGCCGTTATCGGCACGCGCACAGTTGCCGAGATGACGGAACACCTGCTCGAGATCCTGGCCGATGCCGAGGCGCCGCCGCTCAACGCCGCAGCGGCGCGGTTGATCGAAAGCTACGTCGCCGTCTCCGGCCCGGCGCGGACGGCGGGCACGCGCATCGCTGAACTTTTGAAGGGCACGCGCGGCGGCTCTGGGCTAGCCCTCGACGCTTATGATCGCCGCCTGGCGCTGATCGCCAACGCCGGGATCGATCTCGACCGGGTGACGTTCTCGGCCGAGTTCGGGCGCAATCTCGAATACTACACCGGCCTTGTGTTCGAGGTGACGGCACCGGGTCTCGGGCCCGGCAGCCCGGTCGCAGGCGGCGGCCGCTATGACGGTCTTGTGCGGGCAGCGGGAGCTGGCGTCGATGTGCCGGCCGTCGGCGCCGCGATCCACACCGAGCGCTTGCTGTCCGTCGTTTCGGAGGCGCGGTTATGAACAAGCTGACACTCGCGGTGCCGTCCAAGGGCCGCCTGATGGAGCAGACGACGGAGATGTTCGCCCGTGCTGGCCTAGCGGTCCGCAAAACCGGCCACGCGCGCGGTTATCGCGGTGAGATCGAGGGGTTCCCTGAGATCGAGATCGCCTACGTGTCGTCGTCCGAGATCGCTGCAGCGTTGAAAAGCGGCAGCGTCCACTTGGGCATCACCGGCGAAGATTTGATCCGCGAGAGCATGCCGGACGCTGACACGCGGGTCAGCTTTCTCAAAACGCTCGGCTTCGGCTTCGCCGACGTGGTCGTCGCCGTCCCGGCGTGGTGGATCGATGTCGCAACCGTTGCCGATCTCGAAGAGGCGGCGCTGCCGTTCCGCCGCGCGCATGGCCGCTGGCCGCGGGTGGCGACAAAATACATGGCCATAACGCGCGGCTTTTTCGCGTCCAAAGGCTTTGGCGACTATCGCATCGTCGAAAGCCTTGGGGCGACCGAAGGCACGCCTGCGGCTGGCACGGCCGAACTCATCGTCGACATTACAACGTCCGGCGAGACGCTGCGCGCCAACGGTCTCAAAATTCTCGATGACGGCGTCATCTTGAAGTCGCAAGCCAATTTGATCGCGGCCAACGCCGCGCTTTGGACGCCGGCTCTCGTGAGTGTGCGCGATACGCTCGTGCGCCGGCTAAGTGCCTAGCCGTCACGCCGTCTCAGCCAGCAAACATTTCAAGATGCCGTAGTCGTAGCGGCCTTCAAGGGCTGCATGCGCCGGGCCGAGCTTGCCGGTGTCGCGCGTCTGGCAGCGCTCGAAGGCTGAGAGGATTTCGTCGGTCTCGGTCGCGTCGAGGCCCAGGACGTCATCTGCCCCGAGCAACCCGGCTTCGATCGCCTCGGCAAAATGCCCGTAGACGGTGCCGGTTTCGAGACGCCGCTCAGTGGCGATGGCCTCGGCATCAAGACCGCGCAAATGCGCTGCCAGTGTCTGGTTGACGGTCGCTGACAGCCGGTTGGTCAGCAGCGGATTTTTCTTGAACCCGGCGATCGTTTGCAGGAATGCCGCGCCATAGCGCGCGATCTTGCTGGCCCCAAGACCCGTGATGTCGTGCAGTGCGTTTTCTGTTGCTGGGCGCTTTTCGGCGAGTTCGACGAGGGTGCGGTCCTGAGCCACAACATACGGCGGCAGTTTCGCCGCCGCAGCCAGTTTGAGGCGCAGCTCTTTGAGCGCCTGGAACAGCGCTTCGTTCTCAGACGCCACTTTGTGCGACGGCTTGGCGTCCCGCTTCGTCTTCTTTGCAGCCGTGCGCGTCACCCGCATCAAAAACTTGTCTTCGCCACGCAGCAACGGCCGCGCCCGGTCTGTCAGCGCCAGCGTGCCGTGGCCGTCGTCATCACCGGTGAGATATCCAGCGGCGGTGAGCTGACGGAACAGGCCCTTCCAGGCGATCGCGGTCACGTCCTTGCCGATGCCGAATACCGACAAGCGGTCGTGGCTGTTGCGGTGTGCCCGCTCATCGGCTTTGCCGGTCAGAATATCGACCACATAGGTGACGCCAAAGCGCTGGCCGGTGCGATACACCGCCGAGAGGGCCTTTTGCGCCAGCACCGTGCCGTCCTGGGTCTCGGGCGGCGTGAGGCAGTTGTCGCAGTTGCCGCACGGCTCGGCGAGACGTTCGCCGAAATAGGCGAGCAGCGCCTGGCGGCGGCAACCCGGCATTTCGGCGAGGCCGATCAGCGCATCGAGCTTTTGCCGCTGCACCTGCTTGAAAGTGTCGGCGCCCTCCGACTGGGCGATCCATTGGCGCAGTTGCACGAGATCTTGAATGCCATAAGCCATCCAGGCGTTTGCGGGTTCGCCATCGCGCCCGGCGCGACCGGTTTCCTGATAGTAGGCTTCGATTGACTTCGGCAGATTGAGGTGGGCGACAAAGCGCACGTCGGGCTTATCGATGCCCATACCGAAGGCGACGGTTGCAACGATGATGACGCCGTCCTCGTTGAGAAACTTGGTTTGCACGCTGGCGCGGACGTGGGCCTCGAGCCCGGCGTGATAGGCCAGCGCCTTGCGGCCTTTTGCGGCAAGCCACGCGGCGGTTTCCTCAACCGACTTGCGCGACAGGCAGTAGACGATGCCGGCGTCGCCCGGGTGCTCAGCTTCGAGAAAGTTCCACAGCTTTTCGCGCCCGCTCATCGAGCCCATCTCGGCGATGGTGTAGCGGATGTTGGGCCGGTCGAAGCTGGCGATAAAGCAGGCGGCGTTCTCGAGGCTAAGTTCGGTGATGATTTCCTGGCGCGTGCGTTCATCCGCCGTTGCCGTCAAGGCGATGCGGGGGACCGAGGGGAAACGCTCGGCGAGGATCTTGAGCTGCTTGTACTCGGGCCGGAAGTCGTGGCCCCACTGCGAGACGCAATGGGCTTCATCGATGGCGAAGACCGCGACGTCGTGGCGCGCGAGCAACGACAGCGTGCGTTCCTGCACCAGGCGTTCGGGGGCGACGTAGAGCAGATCGAGGGCACCTGCCGCGAACTCGCGTTCGATTCTGTCCTGGCCCGCGCGGTCGAGCGTTGAATTGAGGAACGCGGCCTTGACGCCGACATCGAGCAGGGCATCGACTTGGTCTTGCATCAAAGCAATCAACGGAGAGATCACGATGCCGGTTCCAGCGCGCACGAGCGCCGGAATTTGATAACACAGCGACTTGCCGCCCCCCGTCGGCATCAGGGCGAGGCAGTCGCCGCCGCCGAGCACGGTTTCGATGATAGCTGCCTGATGCGTGCGAAAGCTCTTGTAGCCAAAAACCTCTTCGAGTTTGGTGCGGGCGTCCGCCATGCCGCCCGCCGGAGGCACCCCTAGGTTCAAGCCGGGCGGCAAAGCGAGGGGCGCGGCACGGGCCGGCATGGGCGGCAGTCCTGCTGGTAAAGCGAATAAGAACGGCAACCCTAGAGCGATTCTGGCAATCCTCGCAGGCCCGCCACCCCGGTCGTCCAAACTATTGCCGTTGAAAAGGCTGCGCATTTCTCTTGCCCTGGAACCTGAACGTCACGTCGCGTCCCCATTCAGCGCGAGTTCATCTCGTCTGCTCTACTTTTGTATCTGAGCTGGTGTCACACTCTGGCGCCAGACGTTGCGAGCCACCGGCCAAGCATCCCCCCCGCTTGGCCGGTGTACCGTAAGCGCGTTGTAACGCTGTCAACATGAGGACCGACGTCGATGTCTCTCTCCGCTAGGCGCGCCAGTCTGACCGCAATCGCTGCTGCGGGGATAACATCGCTGCTGTCATTCAGTGCCGCGGCGCAGGCCAACTGCGACTGGTATGCGCAGACCGCGCTCAAGCAGCAGCAGGAAAACGAGCGCTTGAAGTGCGGATTGACGGGAGCTGCCTGGACCTCGGACTTGAAGGCGCATCAGACATGGTGCGGCAGTGTTGCGCCAGATCAGATGAAATCCGAAGCCCAGTCGCGCGAACAGCAGCTGCAAGCGTGCGCGAAGAAGAAGTAATTTCAAAGAAGCGTCATCCTCGGCCGAGCGCGCGCACTATCTTCGCGCGTCGTTGGCCGGGGATCCAGCGCAAGAATAGCCGAAGGCTCGAAACTATTCCTGATACGAATAAGTACGGCGGCTGCGCCGAGTCTTGCACTGGATCCCCAAACGCGCGTCGCTAAGGGGCTCACGCGTTTGCGGATGACGGACCCATCCGTCTCACACCGCAACATTTCCTGACAACGTGATGCGTCCCGCGGCATGAGGCTCGCGTGCGAGATCGGGGCCGAATGCGGTGCCGAGCAGCATCGTGCGAATGGCGCCATCCTTGGCGTCTGAGATTAAATTGTTGGCGACGAGGCAGGCGCCCGTCTCCGGGGCCGACGCAATCGAGATGCCAATGCGGGCGCGGCGGATGACGTTGCCGGTGGCGGCGACGTCGCGCATAAACGGACCCCAGCCGATTTGAATGCCAACCGACGGCGCACCTTCGATGGTGTTGCCAGAGATCACAGCGTCGGCTTCGACGCCGATGCCCTCGCCGCGCTTATCGTCCCTTTCGTGCTCGCGGCGGAACAGATTGCGGATCAGATTGCCCTGGATCACGGCCAGGCGTCCGCCGTCATTGAAATTTGTGACCGAGATGCCGGTAGCGGCGTAGTCGATCATGTTGTTAGCGATCAGCGCCCCTTCGAAGCCGAATTCGGCGTAGATCGCGACTTCGCCGAGGCGCTCGCAGCTGTTGGCTATGATCTGGATGTTCGATGCGGCGTTGCCGCGGATGGCCGTATAGGCGCAATCCGAAATGCGGTTTCCCGTGATGAGTACGCTTGCAGCCCGAAACACGTTGATGCCGTTGCCGTACTGCCCGGTGCCGCCGGCGGCGTTGCGGATTTTGGCGATGCGATTACCGGAGACGGTTGAGCCGTCTTCGCCCGTCTCCGAGCGCCAAACGAGGACGCCATTGTTGCCGCAGTTCGAAATCGTGTTGCCTGAGATGTCGAGGCCTTCGGCGTCGAGACTTTTCAGGCCTGCGTCGAGCACGTTTTCAATCGTGGTATGCGTTACGCGGCCTGCGCAAGCGATCAGCGACACACCAGTCTTGGTGCTGTGGCGGATGTCGAGATCGTCGAGTACCAGACCCCGGCAGCGCGACAGCGTGATCAAGCCTTCGCCGCGGCTGTCGTCCAGCGGCTTGAAGGCGCCGTCGATGACGAGGCCTTGCAAGACGATGCCGTCGGCTTTGTCGGCGGTGATGAATGCCGGGCCGCCTGCGAACTGCAATGTCGTCGTGCGGGCGGTGCCGATCAACTTTGTTCCCGGGCGCAGCCGCAGGTCGCTGATGCGATAGGTTCCAGGCGGCAGGACGACGGGTTGATCCTTCCCGGCCGCCGCATCGATCGCGGTTTGCAGCAGCGCGGTTTGGTCGTGCCCGACGTTGGGCTGGAGACCGGGCCCGATATCGTGGGCGATCTGGCGAAAGACGTCGCGCAGCGGCTTCGGACCGGCGGCGTGCACGGCACTGACTGTAGCACCAAGCCCTAGACCGGCAGCAAGGCCGTTTGTCAGGATGGAACGGCGGTTGTGGGTCATCGCGGGTCTCCCGTAATCTCGCCCACTGTTAAGCAAGCCTTGCGCCAGCGCCTCAGGCCTTAACGGCGCCAGCGCCTCAGGCGTTAACAGCGTTAGTGGCGAGGCAGACGCGGAGAATTTCCAGCGCCCCTGTCAGCGCGGCGTCGAAGCTCAGCGGCGGACTCGAAAGATCGGCGGGAATGTGGATGAACCCGGCGCGGCAGGGGTGGTTGGCTCCGCGAGCATAGGTCAGCGAAAGGTAAAAAATAGCGTTACAGAGATAGCCGCCCGCATCCATTGAGAGCGCGGCGGGCAGGCCGAGTTTGGTGAGGCCGGCCACAATCGCGCCGGCGGGCAGTGTCGCGGCGTGGGATTGGGCGCCGCCCCTGAGCAGCCATTCGGAGGCCGGCAGCAGGCCTGCAGCGTCCTCGGTTGCGTGGCAAGCGTTGTGGGCGTGCGTCTCGATGCGAAAACCTGAGGCATCCGGCGCCACACCGAAGTGCAGTATCAGGCTCGGGCGATGCGCGGCGATGAGGTGCGCGAGACGTTCAGGTGCGGCGTTCCATTCCGTCGGCAGAATGGCGGCATTGGTTTCGATCTCTGGAAACGCTATTCGCGCGCGGGAGCTGAGTGCTTCGACGAGACGCGCGGAAGCATTGTCCGGCATGCCGGGGAACGGACCGAAGCCAGTCAGCAGGACGGAGGCACGCTGTTCGCACATGGTGCATCATATCTACTTTTTTAGCGCCTGCGACACGGCTTCGCTGCGCCTGCCCTCCTCCTGGCGCCGCCGCGCCGCAGGACCCTTATGACAAGAGTTGCCAACGCAAATCGGCGCGCGGGCGAGAGCGGGGAAAAGTTTCGCCAGTATATATTTTTTCAGGATTAAGGGCCGAAATGCAGGTCGGCGCTTTTTTCTTAGCAGGCCGTCGCGAGGCGGGCACCCGCGTCTCTGGGTCAGCCACCTTTTCAAGCAGGACCTTGCGCGACGGCGGAGCCGTCGAGATCAACGCACCTTTGGTTACGGTCTTGGATACGCTCTTGCCGACAAGGCGGGTCGCGGGCCGAATTCGTGATGGCGTCCGCACGAGCGCAGCACTTACGCCGGCCGTTGCGCTGTTAGCGGCGGCGGGCTCAGGATTGAGAAAAAAAAAAGGATCAGCGGCGGCCGCGGATGACGCAGTCTGCTTGGAACCTGGAGGGACCGTGGCAGCCACATCGGGTTTTGCCATGTTTTCCGTGACGCGGTCATGGTTGGGGACAAACGCCGCCGGTTGCGCCGTTACAGCAGTGACCGGATCAACAGGCGCGCCAAGCGTGGCGTTGACGTCGGGCTTTATGATGACATCAGGGGGGATTTGAGGCTTAGCGGCGACGGCCACAGCCGGTTGCGTGCCTGGCGCAAGCGTGGCTTTCACATCAGGTATTGCAAGTGTTGCGGCAACGCGCTCCAGATTGGGCACGAACGGCGCGGACACGGCGGCCAGTACGCGAGCGGCGGTAGGATCGATCGTGGCCTGTGCGTCGTGTTGCACAATTTGAATGGGCCCGAGATCGCGCCCAGGTGCGCGCCCGGGATCGCATCCGGGTGCGCGCGCTGCAGGCGGCAGCTCAGCTTGGGCCGCAGCCGTCGAAGCGCTTGTCTCCAGTTGCGCAACCTTCGGCGCCGGAGCTGGCTGAAAATTGGCCGGAACCAGCGTGGCCGTGATGCCGGGCTTTGGGATGGCCGCTGCGACAAGGGCTGGTGCTGGTGCTGCGGGAGCAGGCGCGATGACGGCTCGGGCAGCTTCGCGTTCCGACGCGATTTTTGCTGCTATCGCGGCGGCGGCGGCGGCGGCGGCGGCAGCGGCCGAGACCGCGGCAACGGGCGTACGGGCGGCAACTGCTGCTGCAGCTGCGGCTGTGGCCGCGACGACGTAAACAGGCGTAACGGCAGCACTTGCTGCGGCAGGAGCCTGAGGTTTTGACACGGGCACGGACGTGACCACTGCCGAGCCTGAGTCTTGCCTGGCATTGATGATCGCCAAGATTGCGTCGGTGATTGTTTCCGCCGGCGGACGTGATGCGACGCGGGCAGGTGCATCGGGTTGGGGAGCCGCTGTGACCGGTTGCGGAACACGTGCCGTCGCCGCAGCGGATTTGGCGGCGGACTTGCGGATGAAACGCCGTTCGGTGCGCCGGCGCCCGATCCAATAGAAAAAGCGTAAGATCAGACCGCTGACAATCACAAAAATAAAAGCCCAGGCGAGCACATCTGGCGTCACGTTTGGTTCTCCCAGTCTGAATTTCTGCCTGCACCCATAGCCAACCAACTTTTAGGAAATGCATGCGGGCGTCAACTGTCCTTATGCATGATATTCCGGCACGGGCCATAAAGCCTGCAGTCGGGGCGTGGGGTGCGTGATTTGTTGGGCACGTGGCCGGTTTAGCGCGCTGTCGGCGGCAGCACCGCAGAGGCGAGGTGAGGGATGCGCAACGACCCTCGATTGTCATCCCGGGGCGTGTCCCCGGGATCCATTGCTCCATCGGAACTGGAGTGTGTTGAACGATGGATCCCGGCAATAAATGCCGGGATGACAGCGGTGGGTTTGGCGGGTGGGCGCGAAAACAAAGACGGCATGTAGGGTGCATTAGGCGCGGCCACTGCACTTGGCCGGGCCGTAATGCACCGTCTTGCAGCGGGCAACGGCGTTCGCGAACGGCGCAATACGCCACAGTATGCAGAGCCGGGGCTATTGGCGGACTACGAGTGTGAGGCGTGCTGCGGGCTACGCGGATTCAATTCTGGATGGCTTCGTACAAATCTTGCCAATCCGGATTGTTGGCTTCGATCAGCTCTATTTTTCTGGCACGAGCGAATTTCTTGAGTTGCTTCTCGCGCGCGATCGCGTCCGCCATTGTGTTGAAGTCTTCGTAGTAGACGAGAATGTGCACGCCATAGCGCTTTGTAAAACCCGCGATGAGGTCTTGCTTATGAACCGCAACGCGATCAGCGAGATCGCTCGTCACGCCGATGTAAAGAGTGCCGTTTTGCCTGCTGGCGAGAATGTAAATGGCAGGGCGCTTTAATTTCATATCGTCATCCTCAAACCGCGTGCGGCTCATTCAGCCGCATCGCGGTTTGGGGATCCAGCGAAAAGAGTGCCGAAGGCTCGATATTGCGATAGGGAGTTTTGCGCTGGTTCCCCGAACGCGCTTCGCCAAGGGGCGAGCACGTTCGAGGATGTGACCTGAGACCCTTCTTTCCTCCGCTCAGAGGGAGAGTCCAGGGTTCATATTTTGCCCGTTGCCAGTGATCCCGGCAAGGGCCTGGTGGTGGTCGCGGAACTCTTCCGGTGTTCTGTTGGCAAGTGCGGAGTGGGGCCG
>JANNEP010000034.1:0-92857 GCA_031378895.1 Hyphomicrobium sp. | reverse complement strand
TCAAATCGGACCCGAAACTCGGGGCCGCTATCTACACTGGCGAAGTGTACAACGTCCGATTTGCGGACAAGTAGGCAGCCCTAGGGCAGGCCTATGGTGGGCGGTCACGGGCTCGAACCGTGGACCCGGTGATTAAGAGTCACCTGCTCTACCAACTGAGCTAACCGCCCTATATTCAAGAACTTAAGCCCCTGAGCCAAGAAACGGTCTTAGCCAATCCGTAGTCACATCCAGGGCAGTAAAGCGACTTATTAAGAGTCACCTGCTCTACCAACTGAGCTAATCGCCCGCCGCCGTCCCTGTCTTCCAAGCAAGCTTGGTCTTCTATGGACGGCAAAGGGGCCCTCATCAGGCCCCGCGTGTGGAGCCTCTAGCACCCTCGGGATCGGCTGTCCAGCCCACCACGGCTAGGACATCAATCGTCACCAGAACAAGCCAATCTCATCGCGGCGAATGGCGTCGTCGCCATGCACATACCCCGACATGGCAAGCCCGAGACCGACCATCAGCGTCATCATCGCCGTACCACCGTAAGAGACCAACGGCAGCGGAACTCCGACCACGGGCACGAGCCCGGTCACCATGGCAAGATTGATGAAGACATAGACGAACACCGTCATGGCCGAGCCGGCAATCAAGAGGCGGCCGAACCTGTTTTGGCAGCGCCAAGCCATGGAGAACATCATCGCAAGCAGCACGGCATAAAGAGACAGCAGCACAAGAAGTCCCGCGAAGCCCCACTCTTCGCCGAGCATCGTCGCGATGAAGTCCGTGTGTTTTTCAGGCACGAAGTCCAATTGGCTCTGGGTTCCTTGCAGAAAGCCCCTGCCCGAAACGCCGCCTGAGCCCAGGGCAATTTTCGACTGCGCGATATGATATCCCGCGCCGAGCGGATCCGTCTCGGGATCGAGGAAGATCTCGATTCTGCGGCGCTGATAATCATGCAAGTTCGACCATACCAGCGGCATGGCCGCGACCAACCCAGCTCCGCCAGCCAGAAAATACAACGTCGAGACGCCGGCGAGAAACATCAACGCCAGGCCGAGAACACCAAAGAGTACGGCGGAGCCAAGATCGGGCTGCTTCAACGTCAGGGCGACGGGAATGACGATCAACAGCAACGGCAGCAGCACCCATCGGGGCTGCGAGACGCGGTCAACCGGCAACCACTGGTAATACCGGGCAAGGGCCGCAACCAGGGCCAGCTTCATCAGTTCAGAGGGTTGAAACGTCAACGAGCCTATAGCGATCCAGCGTTTCGCGCCGAGTGCCTCAACACCAGCGAACGGCACCAGGATCAGCAACAGAAGGGCCAGCGCGTAGGCAGGATAGGCGGCCCGCAACCAGATGTCGGGCCGCACCATGGCCATGGCCAGCACAATCGCCACGCCAATCAAAAAGCGCAGCGCGTGACGCTCGGCCCAGGGCTGAAACGACCCGCCTGATACCGAATAAAGGGCTGCTGTGCCAATCGCCGCCAGTGCCGCAGCTGCGATCAGTACGGGCCAGTGCACGCGCCAAAGTTTTTCAGCGACGCTCTGGGGTCTGGCAGGGCCGAATGCATAGACCATGGTGCGTTATCCTTCACGCCCGGCCCGCGGCGCCCCAGTCCGCGTCGCCCCGGCCGGCGGCGGACTGACAGACCCAGAGACGCCCGGCGACCGTTCGCGCTCCATTTCAAGCACAGACGTCATCACGTCCCGCGTAAGTGGTGCTGCAGTTGTCCCGCCGCTGCCGCCGTGCTCGACAATTGCAGCGATGGCGTACCGGGGTGTTTCGGCGGGAACGTAGGCAACGAACAGGGCATGATTCTTTTGACCCCATTCGAGGTCATCCTGGGCGCTGTCACTCGAGGCCCGGCTTACCTGCGATGTGCCGGTTTTTCCTGCAATGGTCGGCTTGCCATCGCCGAGGTAGGCATTGCCGCCCGTGCCACCCTCCTCATTGACGACCGCGATCATGCCGCGGCGGACAGCTGCGAGATGCGCGTCTTTGAATCCGAGGTTTGGAAATTCTGGTGCCGGCGCCGCCGCAGCGCGCTTCACCAATGTTGGCTCAATGGCTTTGCCCGTTGCGATGCGCGCCGTCATGACGGCCAGTTGCAGAGGCGTCGCCAGCACGTAGCCTTGACCGATCCCGGTCAGAATTGTCTCGCCGCCGAGCCAACTGGCGTTCCAGCGCCCACGCTTCCAATCTGGGTCCGGCACGAGCCCTGCTTTCTGCTGCACCAGCCCGCACTCGTAAGTCATGCCGAGCCCCAGCAGGCTTGCCACATCGGCAAGTGCGTCGATCCCAAGCCGTCGAGCCAGTTCGAAGAAGTAGACGTCGCACGACGAGCGGATGGCCTCGTGCAGCGCCATGCGGCCATGGCCGGATCGCTTCCAGCAGCGAAACGACTGGTCTGCAAGTTCAAACTGTCCATCACATGGAATGCGCTCTTTTTCATCAATCAGTCCGGCCTGCAACGCCGCCAGTGCTGTGACCATTTTGAAAGTCGATCCCGGTGGATATTGCCCGCCAATGGCGCGATTGAGCAGCGGCTTGTCTTCTGATGAGGCCAGCCGTTGCCAGCTTTCATCCGAAATACCCTCGGCGATTTCGCTCGGGTCGTAGCCGGGCGTGGAGACCATTGCGACGACGTCGCCACTGTTGGCATCGAGCACAACGCAGGCGGCGCGCCGTTCGCGCTGCAGCCGGTCGAGTACGCGTCGTTGTAGCTCGGCATCGATTGTCAGCGCGACATCGCGGCCTGCAGTTGCATCGACGCTTCCAAGATTGCGGACGGTGCGGCCGCGCACATCGACTTCAACCTTTTGGGCGCCGCCCTGACCTCGCAATTCGGCCTCAAGACCGGCTTCGATACCGCTCTTGCCGATTTTCGTGCCTGGCAGCCGCATCACCGCGTCGTCATCAACGCCAAGGCGCTCGACGCTGCCGACGTAGCCGACCACATGTCCGACGGCCGCCCCTTGCCGGTACCGGCGCCGCCACGCGACTTCCGTGCGCACGCCCGGTAACTGCGGCGCAAACAGGTTGATCTTGGCGACCTCGTCGAACGTCAGTTCCGGCGCGATCACAATCGCGATCGTGCGGCTTTGCTTTTTGGCCCGCCGGGCAATTTTTTCAACTTCATCGGAGGTCAGCGGCACTATGCGGCGGAACAGCGACAGCACGCCCGCAACATCACCTGCAACCGCCGGCGTCATCGTGGCGCGGAACATTTCTTCATTGTCGGCCAGCGCCAAGCCATTGCGATCAAAGATGCGGCCACGTTTTGGCGCCAAGATCTGCAAATTGATGCGGTTCTCGTCAGCCATCGGCGCATAGCGGCCTTCCTCGACGACCTGAAGATTGAACAACCGCCAGCCGAGCAATCCAAAGCCTGCCGACTGAGCCCCACCAACCAGTAGGACGCGCCGCGAAAACCGCTTCTTCGCTGCCGTCTCCTCTGGGTCTTGGTCGCGCATCACCTCAAGCTCCGCGCACGAACCGGCCATTGCCGCGTGTTCCCTGCTTGGTATCGACGACGCGCAGCACGGGGACCAACAGCAAGGCAACGAAACCAGAAAATGCAGCGCCTATGGCGTAGGGACGCCAATCCGCGGGTTCGAGAAAATAGATCGAGGACACAGCCCACGCCGTCACCGTCACACCGATTAGCGCCAGTGCGAACAGTGCGAGACGTGCTGCGTGCCCACGCGACGCATAGGGTGCGCTGATGACGGCAAGGACATGGGCAATCAGATAAATCAGCGCCCAATATCCGAGCGGCCCATGGGTCAGAATGTCGAGCGTTAAACCTGCGAGAAAAACACACCATTCCGGGATCAGGGCGCCGTGACGCAAACTCCAATAGTGGATGGCAACCACGGGCAGCAGTGGAAGGAAAAAGCGATATTGTGACGGCAGTCCCCAGGGAAGCGCCGCGACCAGCGTCAGGATCGCAAGCGAGACTATAGGCGCGATGTATCTCAGCGGCTGCATCGGCACCTGCTTTCGGAGACATGCCAGGACCATCGCGCCCGCTGGTCGCTCATTTCTGCCCCCTGGTGGCGGCTACGTCCGGCATTACATCACCGCTGGCCTGTCCCCGGCCCAAGTCCGATGCGGCGTCTCCCATCAGGCCGCGCGCGGGGTCATCAAAGAACAGAACACTGAGATATTCGAGCCCGTCGAGATTGGCGCGAAGGTTTACGCGCGGTTGAGCCAGATCACCGGCGACTTTGCCGATCCGCAAACCGCGCGGGAACAGTCCTCCGGTTCCAGAGGTCGCAACATCGTCGCCAATCGCGATGTTCGCATCCTGCGGCAAATAGATGAGCCGCGGACGCGGGCCGTTATCGCCCGACAGAATGGCGCGAACGCCACTGGCGCCAACAACGACGGGGATGCGGCTATTGAGGTCCGTCGACAGCAAGACGCGAGCCGACGACGCTCCAGTCTCGACAACGCGGCCAACTAACCCGTCGGCATTGATGACAGGATATCCGGTCTTCACGTTTTGATCGCGGCCGGCGTTGATCATCACGCTTCTCGCAAACGCGCCACTCGAGTCGGCGATCACCCGGCTCGTCACAAAATCGATCCGCGGCTCTTCGACGACTTTCGACAGGGCTTCGAGATCGGCCAATTTGCGCTCCAGCTCCCGGGCGCGCCATTCCCAGCTGCTCAGTGTCTGATTGTCGGACTTGAGCCGCTGCAGCTCATCAGCCATGTCGACTTGCGCAGCAATCTGGCGGCCTAAATGGCGCAGAGGCTCGAGCGGGACGATCGCTGCTTGTAGAACCGGGCTCATCCATTCAGCGATCCGCCAGCGCGCCTCAGTCAGGGAGCTGTGGTTGAGACGGCTCAAAAGCATGAGCCCGATTGAGAGAAAGACCAGCATGGGCAGTATGGCCCGCACGCGACCGCGCTCGGGAGAGCCACCACCCCGGCGCGTCAGGTTAATTTTATGGTCCTTAAAGCGCGCCATGATCTCCCTTCAACGCTGTCTCGTGGGCGGACCAGCAGCGCCGCCTGGGCTCACGGTTTGATCAGCAGATGCTCACGATCTTTCAGCGAGCTCAAAATCGCGGCCGACCCGGTGATGACGCAGTTTTCGGGCTTTTCCGGTACCGTGAATTTAACACCGACCCGGCGTTCAAGTTCTTGGTCAAGCTTGGCGAGATTGGCGCCACCGCCTGACAGATGCACACCCCGCTCACAGATATCCGTCGAGATCTCCGGCGGCAGGTCTTCAATCGCACGCTGGATGAATTCGGCGATCTCCTCGATCGGACCTTCCAGCGCTTCGGCGATATCGTGCGGACCGAGGACCACCGTTTTCGGTTTGCCCTGGCGCAAATCCCGGCCGCGAATGAAGATCTCGACCGTCTCACCGTTGATAATCCGCGAAGCAGACCCGGCTTCGATCTTAATGCGCTCGGCATTGGACTCGCCAATCAGCAGCTGATGCTGGCGGCGCACGTGGCGCACAATGGCTTCGTCCATGGCATTTCCAGCACAACGCAGCGACCGCGCCTGCACCACGCCCCCGAGCGAGAGTACGGCGATATCCGTGGTCCCGCCGCCGATGTCGACGACCATCGAGCCTTTGGGCTCGTCAATGGGAAGTCCGGCGCCAATCGCAGCAGCGACAGGTTCTTCGATCAGGAACACTTTTCGCGCACCCGCCGAGACCGCAGTTTCGTAGACGGCCCGGCGTTCAACGGGAGTGGCGCCGGCTGGAACACAAATGAGGATTCGAGGCCGCATGACCTCGATCATGGATTTCGAGCGCCGGATAAACTGGCGCAGCATCTCTTCTGTCGCCACAAAATCGGCGATGACGCCATCGCGCAGCGGGCGGATGGTCTCGATGCTCTCTGGCGTCCGCCCGAGCATCATTTTAGCTTTATGTCCGACAGCCAGAACATCGCGCACGCCGCCGCGCGAGCGGATCGCCACAACCGACGGCTCATCAATGATAATGCCCCGGCCAGCCACGTGGACAAGTGTATTGGCCGTACCAAGATCGATGGCAATGTCGTCCGACAGAACGCTACTCACGCCAAAACGCAACATCACGCTATTCTTAAGCCCCTAAATGCGAACGCTACTGCCGTGGTTACCGGGTCGTTAATCACGCCGCCGCCATGTCCAAAGCAAGGCGTGTGCCGGATTGTTCGTGCGCGGCATTCGGCCAGTACAAGACGCCGCCTGCCCGTCTGCGGGACCTTAGCGTCTTGCCAAGGTCCCGCCTAACGCAAGGCGGCTTATCACACGCCCTGTTGAGCTTGTGCCAATTTCTGACGCTTCACGATCAGCTTGCTGAGCGCTGCAACATAAGCCCGGGCCGAGGCAACGAGCGTATCCGGGTCGGCGGACCGGCCGGTGACGATCCGCCCCCCCTCCTCGAGCCGCACTGAAACCTCGGCTTGGGCGTCCGTGCCCTCGGTCACGGCGTGAACTTGGTAAAGATCCAAACGGGCCTCATGCGGCACCAGCATTTTAATGGCGTTGAAGGTTGCGTCCACGGGGCCATTACCGGTGCTTTGGACCGTCTTCGCGTTGCCATCGATTTCGAGCGTCAACGTCGCCGATTGCGGCCCCATCGTCCCGGCAATCACCGTCAAGGCCGTGACCTTAATGCGGTTGTGCGCATGGGCGACGCCATCATCAACGAGCGCTTCGATGTCCTCGTCATAGACATGCTTCTTGCGGTCAGCGAGCGCCTTGAACCGGTTGAAAGCGTCTTCCAGCGCGTTGTCGCCGAGGCTATAGCCGAGATCCTTGAGCTTGGACTTGAACGCAGCGCGGCCCGAGTGCTTGCCCATCACCAGCGACGACTTACCGACCCCAACGCTCTCCGGCGTCATGATCTCGTAGGTTCCGGTGTGTTTCAATACGCCATCCTGGTGGATGCCGCTCTCGTGCGCGAAGGCGTTCCGGCCAACGATCGCCTTGTTGTACTGCACCGGAAAATTCGTCACAGCCGAGACGAGCTTGGACGCCCGCGCCAGCATCTCGGTCTTGATGCCGGTGTGATGCGGCAAGAGATCATGCCGCGTCCGCACCGCCATGACGATCTCTTCGAGCGCGGCGTTTCCGGCACGCTCGCCAAGGCCGTTGATTGTGCACTCGATCTGGCGCGCGCCCGCACGCACGCCAGCCAGCGAATTAGCAACAGCCAAGCCCAGATCATCGTGGCAGTGGGTCGAGATGACCACCTTGTCCATGCCGGGCACGCGCGTTCGCAGCATGGTGATCAGATCGAAGTATTCTTCAGGCAGCGCGTAGCCGACCGTATCGGGAATGTTGATCGTTGTCGCACCGGCTTTGATGGCGGCTTCACACACCCTGCAGAGATAATCGTGCTCGGTGCGGGTCGCGTCCATGGCGCTCCACTCGACATCGTCGGTGTAGCTCCGCGCCCGCGTTACAGATGCGATGACGCGTTCATACACCTGATCCTGATTGAGCTGCAGTTGATGCTGGCGGTGCAGCGGCGAGGTGCCGATGAAAGTGTGAATGCGCCCGCGCCTAGCGAGCTTGATGGCTTCGCCTGCCCGGTCGATATCGCCGAAATTGGCGCGCGCTAAACCGCAAACAACCGAAAACTTGGCGAGCTTGGCGATCTCTGTCACGGCTTCGAAATCGCCCTCGGAGGCGATCGGAAACCCGGCCTCGATGACGTCGACGCCCATCTCGTCGAGCAACTCGGCGACCTGTAGTTTTTCTTCGAACGTCATCGTGGCGCCGGGGCACTGCTCGCCGTCGCGTAACGTCGTATCGAAGATGATAATCTGGTCGTCTTTACGGACCGGTGCGTTCGTGGAGTCGTTAGCTGGTGCCGTCATGGTTTTGATCCTTGCCGGGCGCGCCGCTCAGGGTCACGCCGCTCATGCTCTACGCTGGATGAAGATGCCGTCGTATTCCCCTGAGCGCTGCCCGGCGGGTGCCGGGATCAGATGGCCCAGGGGCGCGTAAGCAGCAGGCTAAATCGCGCACGAAGCAGGCAACCATCGTCGCGGCGCAAGGCAGCGCCGGCAGTCCAGGTAGTACGGATCAGGCGTATCATGACGGCCCGAGACCTTTAGCGTCTGCTTCCCGGCAAGACCACCGGATGCGGCATACTAAGCCGAAGGTGTTGAAAAAAATCAAGCATCGAGTTGCGGATGAAAGCCGCCTCTACACCCGGAGCGTACCGTCCGCCACCCGTACGGCATGCCCGCCAATGCGCACACCCTCGAGTTTGCCCCGGGCGACCGTCACGATCAGACTGATGGCGCTTGGCCGGCCCATTTCCAATCCCTGCTCGATCGCGCGTTTGCTGGCCCCATCGGGCAGGACGTCGAACTCATGGATCACCCGGGCAAAGCCGATGGCCGCAGACCCCGTTGCAGGGTCTTCGGGGATGCCGAGATCGGGGGCAAACATGCGGGCATGAAACGACGACTGACCGCGCACGCATTGGCGGGTATAGACGTATACGCCATCGACTCCGCGATCCGTAAAGACCCTCGACCAATGCGCCGGCGTCACCCGGATTTTCGCCATCGCATCGAGGTTGGCGACCGGCACATAGCCAAAGGCGCTTGCCCCCTTGAGCAACATCGGCTTGTGGTTTTCAAAACCGACTTCCGTCTGAACTAGGCCTATGGCGGCGGCGATCTGCTCAGGCTCGCCGAGATCAAGCGGCTCGGCCCAAACTTTCGGCGCATTAAACTCGGCATAGGCGGCGGCGCCTTGCCTCATGCGAACACCGACGCGGACGCTGCCGATCTCTTCTTCCAAAGCGATGATCGCGTCCTGCTCGCCGTTAATCATGGGCGTCCTGAGTTCAGCGAGCAGCGCTGCGGTGCCGAGTGTCGGATGACCGGCGAACGGAATTTCCTTTGCGGGCGTGAAAATGCGCACGCGCGCTGTATGCCCCGGGCTCGTTGGCTGCAAAACAAAGACCGTCTCGGAGAGACTGAACTCGTGGGCGATCGCCTGCATGTCTTGTGGCGTCAGGCTGTCGGCCTCAAGCACCACAGCCAGCGGATTACCGCCAAACGGGCGCTCCGTGAACACATCCAAAATATGATAATTAAGCCCCATGTGCCCCGTCTCTCCCGCCCGCAACGGGCATATCCCTAGTGTGCTTCCGGAAAAGTGGGAACCGGTTTGTCCCAAAAGTAGCACGACAGAACCAGCCCCTGGCCTGAAGCGGCGGCACCATGGAGCACGCAGCGTATCCCGCCAAGGGCTTTTTGAGCGCCGTCATGCCTCAAACGGCGCTGAGCAGGGCCGTTACGAGCACACGCGCGTAGTGGGCCATCGCCAGCCCGTCGAGATCGCACAATTGCTTGATCACCACAATGCCTGCGAGTTCCGGAGCGGCGCCGGCGCGGATGTGATCCTCAATCCGTTCCTTGAGGTCATGCGTCGAAAGCGCCGACGTAATCGGCGCGGCGAACGACACGTGCGGCCCTGTTTGGGTCAAAAAGTATCCTGTTTCGGTTTTGAGCTCACCGGCCCCAAGCCCGGTTTCCTCGGCGAGCTCGCGGGTGATGCTGCCAGCGAGATCGACGCTGCCATCATCACGCACATCGCGCGCATCGATGAAACCGCCAGGTAAATACGTCAACCCGGCATTGACGTGGCCAGGGCGCTGCCGCCCGAGGAGTATGTCGCCCTCGCTGGACCGCAGAAGCGCCGATCCAAAACCATCGAGAACACCAGCTTCCTGCCAACCGTTCATCCGCCAAAAAAGGTAGCTCTTGAAATCGGTTCTCAGCAGCCGCGCGCCAACATGATGGTCACTGCTCTCCATAACGTCGATCAGATGAATGATGCCGTTAAAGTAGTTCGGGTTGTTTTCTAGCGCGGCGGTCCAGTTTCGGTCGATGGCATCGGCGTTCTGTTCGGCGTACAGCCAGGTTCGATTCCCCAGGCGTAAATCGCACGACACGATGCGGCCAACCGTGTCTCTCGAGGGCCGTACCAGCATGCGTGTTTCGTCCAAAATTTTTTCTCATCATCTAACACATGCGGTGAGCACAACGACACGATTGCGCCAGAAACCGACCAGAAACACGCCACAAGTGTTGCATTACGTGCGCTAACAGCGAAATGCTCGACACGCTGATATTGCGGGATATTCCACATTTGCGAGCCGTGGAAAACGTGTCGTGACAAACGAAACACAAACTTTGGTCATGAGGCCGTCACGATCGCTGCGTCTTATCGCGCTTATCGAAACCGTCGCCGGGGGGTGACAGTCAAGGTCTCCCAGCGCTTTGAACCGGGTTTCATATCCGGTGTTGCACCAACTCCTCCGGCCGAGGCGCTGCGCGCTGACCGTCAGAGGATACGACGACTTTTCAGCGCTGCTTGCCGGAGCCATTTAGGCTCGCAGTGCTCTACCGTATCCGAGGAAGCCGCGCGAGTGGCCGCATCGGTAACGGGCGGCGGAGGTCCCCGCTCCTCCGCCGCCCGTGTTTGCCATCTTTGACTATCCGGGTTGTCTATCCGTGACACCTATCCCGGCTACCTATCCCGGTTCATCGGGATTAGAGGCTGGGGGCCGGCAGGATCGCTCGCGCTGCTGCATAAACCCTCCCCAAGAGAGCAGCCGCGCGAGTGATCCTCAGCCGAAAATGCGGTTCATAGAAATCCCGCAATCGCCGATCGGCAAATTACGTCAGCAGCTCAGCTGCCGCGGCTCAGTTGCGGCCCTTATCGACCAGCTTGTTCTTGGCGATCCACGGCATCATGGCGCGCAGTTTGGCGCCGACCTCTTCGATCTGATGCTTGTCGTTCCTACGCCGCGTCGCCTTGAAGTTCGGCTGACCGGCCTTGCATTCGAGCATCCAGTCGCGCGTGAAGCGGCCCATCTGAATGTCGGTCAAAACGCGCTTCATCTCGGCTTTTGTTTCCGGCGTCACGATGCGCGGCCCTGTCTGGTATTCGCCGTACTCTGCGGTGTTCGAGATCGAGTAATTCATATTGGCGATGCCGCCTTCATAGATGAGATCGACGATCAGCTTCACTTCGTGCAGGCATTCGAAGTACGCCATCTCCGGCGCATAGCCGGCTTCCACCAGCGTCTCGAACCCGGCGCGGATCAATTCGACAAGACCGCCGCACAGCACGGCTTGCTCACCGAACAAATCGGTTTCGCACTCTTCCTTGAAGGTCATCTCGATGACGCCCGAGCGCCCGCCACCAACCGCGCTTGCGTACGACAGGAACAAGTCGTGCGCATGGCCGCTCTTGTCCTGGTGGATGGCGATGAGGCACGGCACACCGCCGCCCTTCTGATATTCGCCGCGAACCGTATGTCCCGGGCCTTTCGGCGCCACCATACCGACGTCGAGATCGTCGCGCGGCTCAATCAAATTGAAGTGCACATTGAGACCGTGCGCAAACATCAGTGCCGCGCCCTTCTTCATGTTGCCGTGAAGATGGTCGCGATAGATGTCGGCCTGCAGCTCGTCGGGCGTCAGCATCATGATGACATCGGCCCACTTGGCCGCGTCCGCGACTTCCATAACCTTCAGCTTTTCCTTTTCGCACTTCGCAGCCGTCGCTGAGCCCTTGCGCAGCGCAACGGCCACGTCCTTGCAGCCGCTGTCGCGCAGGTTCAGCGCATGCGCATGGCCCTGGCTGCCGTAGCCGACGATGGCGACCTTCTTGGATTTGATGAGGTTGATGTCGGCATCACGATCATAGTAGACGCGCATGGGCGGCCTCTCGGGTTCCCCGGACGAAACGACGGTTCCCCGGTCGAAACGATAGTCGGGCTGGGTTGATGACGGAGGCACGGCAGACCGGACCCCAAAATCAGGGGGACCCTAACCAGATCGACCTCACCTTTCAACGGTTGCCAGTGCGCCAAGGCGGCAGGCGGCTTTTTAGCGCGTCGGCTAGGCTCTAGCCAAAACTGTTAACCGGACCCTAACCGTGGTGCAGGCAAGATCGCAGCTCATGCCCTTTTCAGCGAGCGCCTCGCCATGCCGAAGCTGTCCTGCCCTGCCCTCGTCCTGGCCTGTGCTGCCCTCCTCGGCGGCTGCGGCGAAGCCGAAAAACCCAAGGCCGCGGCACCTCCGCCCGAACGCGGGATCTTCATTTCCTCCGCCGATTGCGCCGATAGTGGCAAACTCAGCGTCGAATTATGCGCCCAGGCCGTCGATACGGCCGTTGCCCTCCACGAGGAGCAGGCCACCGCCTACAAGTCGCTGCGGCAATGCACAGCCGCCGAGGGGCCGGAACGCTGCGACAAAACCGTCGAAGGCCAGTACCGGGCCCGGCTGCAGGCTTTCTTCGTGACCATGACTAATCCACCCGGCGGACTGCCACTCTATCCGTCAGCTGCAGGAGCAATCGGATTTCGCAATGGCACGCGTCAGCCCGTTGATGCCCGTGATGAGAACATCAACGTCTCGGTCGCGGCTCTGACTGTCGCCAACGAAAACGCCAAGCTGCCCAGCGCTGCGGCAGCCGAGTAGCCAGCCCGCAACCGGCGCAGATGGCTTACCTAAACCTACAGCGTACCCGCGCCGCGTCCGATCGCGGCGATGCCGGTGCGCGAGACCTCGACGAGGCCAAGCTCCGTCATGATCTGGATAAAAGTCTCGATCTTCGACGGCTTGCCCGTGATCTCGAACACGAAATGCTCGGTTGAGGTGTCGACTACCTTGGCGCGAAAGATCTCTGCGAGCCGCAGAGCTTCGATACGTTTCTCGCCCTTGCCGCCAACTTTGACCAACGCGAGTTCGCGCTCGATCGACCCGCCTTCGTCGGTGAGATCACGCACGCGGTGCACGGGGATCAGCCGCTCAAGCTGATGCTTGATCTGCTGAATGACTGCCGGCGTGCCGCTCGTGATCACCGTAATGCGTGACAGATGTTTTTCGTGCTCGGTCTCGGTCACGGTGAGTGAGTCGATGTTGTAACCGCGCCCGGAGAACAGGCCTATGACGCGGGCGAGCACGCCGGGCTCGTTATCGACGATGATCGACAGCGTGCGCGAGACCACATCCTGCGCTTTCAAGGGACTGGGATAATGCGATTGCTTGGGATGCTCGGCCATAGCGGTCTCTCGTCTCGTCTATCGATAGGTTTCAACGGCTGTATGCCCGGCGCCGTAATCGGCAATCGTCCACGGCTCATTCAGTGCGGCGCTTCTCCAGGCAACGAACCCGGCGTGCGCGAGGATCGCGTCCATGTAGGCCCGCGTCGCGGCGCGCACGGGGATCTGATAGGCATCAAAGCGCGAAGCAACCGGCGCGTACATGGCGTCGGCGGCTGAAAAAGCGCCGAACAGAAAATCGCCGCCAGCACCAAAACGGCGGCGCGTACCGGCCCAGATGTCCTCGATGCGATCGACGTTGGCCTTCATGGCGTCGGTGATCTCGGGCGTTAGAAATTTGGCACTGAGATTCATCGGGCACGCAGCCCGCAAAGGTGCAAATCCGCCGTGCATCTCATTCGAGATCGCACGCGCCTGCGCCCGGGCGGCGCGATCTGTTGGCCAGATCGCCTTGCCGGGGTACGCCTCAGCGAGATACTCGACGATGGCGAGGCTCTCCCAGATTGTTTCATCGCCATCGATCAGCACCGGCACTTTGCCGGATGGCGAAACGGCGAGCACGCGGGCCTTGCTCTCGGGCGTACGCAGGGAGATCAGGATCTCTTCAAACGGAATATCGAAGGCGCGCATTACGAGCCACGGCCGCAACGACCACGACGAATAGAGCTTGTTGGCGATAACGAGCTTCAGCATCGGCGGTTATTTCTCACCGCCTGATTTCGGTCCATCCGGTGGCTGATTGCCCGACTTTGGAAACACCGCCTTGAGGAACACTGGAAAGCCGTGCTTGTCGACGAGCTTTTTGAAATCCTCGGCCTCGGCCAAGGCAACCTTGTATTGCGCATAGGCCGCGACGAAGCGTTGTCCCATGCCCTGCGCTATCAACTCCGGCGAGGGCGCGCCAAGCTTCGTGCGCTCCTCAGCCGATATCTTGGAGTAGATCGTCGCCAAGACCTGCGTATGCATGTAGTCCTGCGCCATGCAAGCCTCCAGGCCCTGCGAAAAGCTGCTCGCCAGCAGGTGGGTGCGATAGCAGGCATCGAGGAATTTCAGTACCCCGGGCGAGCCTTGGCGCCGGTGCAGCGTCGCCAGCCGCCCGGCTGCGTCTTTGATATTGCCAACGTGATCCCACGCCCCCGTTTCAGCGCGGGCCGCCGAACCTTGCACGATGATCAGCAGTAAAGCGGTAGCGACGCGAGCCTTGAACCTCACACCAGCACCTTGCCTTCCTTGCTGATGGCCTTGCTCACCTCTTCGTCCGACACGTCTTCACCCAGCAGCATCTCGTTGTGGGCCTTGCCGGATGGGATCATCGGGAAGCAGTTGGCGAGTTTGGCGACGCGGCAATCGAACATCACCGGACCTTTGGTGTTGATCATCGCTTTGATCGCATCATCGAGATCGGCGGGGTGATCGCAGCGCATGCCGGTCCAGCCGTAGGCGTCCGCCAGCTTGACGAAATCGGGCAGCGCCGAGGTGTAGCTTTCCGACAAACGGTTGCCGTGCAGCAGCTGCTGCCACTGACGCACCATGCCCATGTACTCGTTATTCAGAATGAACACTTTCACCGGCAGATGGTGCTGCACCGCTGTCGAGCACTCCTGAATATTCATCAGGATCGAGGCGTCGCCCGCAATATCGATCACAAGCGCTTTCGGATGCGCGATCTGCGCGCCAATCGCCGCTGGCAAGCCATAGCCCATGGTGCCGAGCCCGCCCGACGTCATCCACCGGTTGGGGTCCTCGAAGTGCATGAACTGCGCCGCCCACATTTGATGCTGGCCGACTTCGGTGGTGATGTAGGTGTCGCGATCCTTCGTCAGCTCCTGCAACCGTTGCAGGGCATATTGCGGCATGATCACGTCTTTGGAATTCTTGTAAGTGAGCGATTTCTTGGCCCGCCACTTCTCGATGTCTTTCCACCACAGCTTATGCGCCGCCTTGTCGACGGCCGGCGCCTTCGCCTTCCAGATGCGCAGCATGTCTTCGAGCACGTAGGCGCAATCCCCAACGATCGGGATATCAACTTGTACGTTCTTGTTGATCGAGGACGGATCGATATCGACGTGGATTTTCTTTGATCGCGGCGAGAACGCGTCGATGCGCCCGGTGATGCGATCATCGAAGCGGGCGCCGATATTGATCATGACGTCGCAGTCGTGCATCGCCATATTGGCTTCATACGTCCCGTGCATGCCGAGCATACCGAGCCATTGCTTGTCGGACGCCGGATAGGCACCGAGACCCATCAGTGTCGACGTAATCGGAATACCCGAAAGCCGTACGAATTCGCGCAGGAGCTGGCTCGCCTTGGGGCCGGAGTTGATGACGCCGCCGCCGGTATAGAACAGCGGCTTTTTGGCGTCCGCGATCAGGTCGACAGCGTCGCGCACGCCCTGTTGCTCCGGTTTGAGCTTCGGACGATAGGTTTTGTGCTGGATGTTCGACGGGCCAACGTAGTTGCCGGTGGCAAATTGAATGTCTTTCGGGATGTCGACAACGACGGGGCCCGGGCGCCCAGTCTTGGCAATGTGAAAGGCTTCGTGCATCACGCGAGCGAGATCGTTGACGTTCTTGACGAGCCAGTTGTGCTTGGTGCAGGGCCGCGTGATGCCGACCGTATCGCATTCCTGGAACGCGTCGTTGCCGATCAGGTGCGTCGGCACTTGCCCCGTGATGCACACGATGGGAATGGAATCCATCAGCGCGTCGGTCAGCCCTGTGACGGCGTTGGTCGCGCCAGGACCCGATGTGACGAGCACAACGCCGACTTTGCCTGTCGAGCGTGCATAGCCCTCTGCCGCGTGCACCGCACCACCTTCCTGGCGAACAAGGATGTGGCGAACCTTGTCCTGCTGAAACAACTCATCGTAGATCGGCAGCACGGCGCCACCCGGATAGCCGAAGATGACCTCGACACCCTGGTCGGCAAGCGCCGTCAGAACGATTTCCGCGCCGGTCATAGTCCGCGCCATACCTGAACTCCTCCGACCGGATGAGACCGGTATTTTTTGTGGCTCATAGCGGTTAAAACCGCGACGACCCTAAGTGGCGGAGAATGCCCGGTCAACGCTAACTTTGAATAAATGCGATAACTTCACCTAGTATTATTTCCATTTCTTTCGTTTTTACATGTTTCCAAGTAATCATTTTAGTTTTCATCCATGTTTCCTGGCGTTTGATGTACTGGCGGGTCTCGGCCTTGGCTTCTCCGATTGCCGCCTCAAGGGGTGTCTCACCCCTGCCAGCGCGAATGAGCGGCGCGACACCCAGCGCCCGCATCGCCGGCAGCGCCGGGTCCAACTTCAAAGCCGCCAAAGCCTCGGCTTCCGCGAGCGCGCCGGCCATCATCATCTGATCGAAACGCGCTTGCGCGCGCGCATGCAACGTGGCGCGGTCCGGCATAACGAGAAGCTTCACGGCTGTGCCGGGATCAATGACTGGCACGCCCGGCGTACGCTGCCATTCGGCCAGTGATTTCCCCGTCGCATGGACGACTTCAAGCGCACGCACGATACGCTGCCCGTCGTTCGTGTCTAGCCGTGCGGCCATTTCGGGATCGTCGGACAAAAGCACCTTGTAGAGCGCGCCGGCCCCGTGCTCCGTTTCGAGATCGCGCCAGTGCTGACGCACGTCGTCCGGAATCGCCGGAACCGGCGACAAGCCTTCGAGCAAGGCTTTGTAATAAAGCCCCGTCCCGCCGGCAATGATGGGCCGCTGCCCGCGCGCCCGCGCCACGTCGAGCGCCACAGTGACGTCAGTCACAAACCGCCCGGTGGAATACGCCTCGCATGCCGGGACATGTCCATACAGAGCATGCGGCACGCGCGCTTCATCAGTGGCCGTAGGCCGTGACGTCAAAATCCGCAGCTCGCTATACACCTGCATGCTGTCGGCATTGATGACGACGCCGCCGCAGCGCTCGGCCAATGCCAGCGCGAGAGCAGATTTTCCGCTGGCCGTCGGTCCGGCAATGAGAATGGGACTGGTATTTTTATCAGTAGCAGTCATAGCCAAGCCTCCTAGCGCGAAGTCGGGCTGCGCGCTAGGAGGCGGTTGTCTGGACCGGGAGGGTCAGACGCCGGGAATACTGAACTCAGAAGGCGATTTTCGAACCCGCGATGATGGTATCGAAGTCCTCTATCGCAGCAGCTGCGGCTGCATCGCCCGCACCGTCGACAAGATCAAATTCGGCGGACCAATGACGGTACCCGAGGTAGACCTGCATCTCGGCCGCTTCGACGTGCTGCACGATGCCGAGGCCGAAGACCTCGACTTTACTATTCGTAATGCGGCACGCGCCGCCGGCAGCGGCGCAATCGAAGGCGCCAAGACCACCGAGCGACCCCACCGCGGCGGCGTCGACGCCGCTGGACAAATAATCATCGAAGCGGCCGTAATCACCGTAAAAGGCCGTCGGCCCGAGCCCGGTCAGCTTGGCAATCCACCCGCCCTTGACGTAGATGAACTTGGCGTCCCCGGGGGTGCGATCAACGCCATCGCCGTCCGTGACCTGCTCGTCGAATTCGCGACGGCCCGCCGCCACCGTGAGGTTGAGACCGGAAGGGTCGTGTAGAACGGAGATCGAGACGGCGAGCGTCGATTGATTGATGTCCGCGAATGCGCCGTCAGTGTCGGTGATCTCGGCATAGCCGATCGCCGCTGCAACCCGGATATCACCGTCTTCCCTGGTGTACTTCAGCGCCACATCCCAGATATCATCCTCGCCCCAGGAGGCAGAGGCCACAAAGCCCGCCAACGCCGGTGTATCGTAGCGAACGATATTGGCCGGATCGCCATTGAAGTGATCCGCGAGATCGCCCCAAGCGACCTCGGCGAGGGCGCTGTCCCCCGACCGGCGCAGCAAGAAGCTGCCGCCGATGTCCTGGACGCCAGCGTAGCCCGCGTCGGCTGCTTCCGAAAGATCGGACTCTGGCACGCCACTTGTCGCCCGGTCTGCAAGACCAACGGTCAAGCGGCCGAACGTCTTGCCGTCGAGGTACCAGTTCGAACGCCAAACCGTTAAGCCGCTAACGCCGTTGTCGCTGGTTTGATCGACCCCATCGGACGTGTTGTCATCGACCTGAATGGTGAGTTCGTAACCGGCGGTCAGATCCTTAGCGATTTCGGCTTCGCCCGTGAGCGATACAGACGTTTGATCATTCTCGTTACCGGCAACGTAAGCGTTCGACTCCACGCCATCGCCCCAGAACAGCACCGACTGGTTCACGACACCTGAAACGGTGAGCGACACCTTGCGGTTGCCCTTGCGCGCCGTCGTCGCTTCAAGCTCGGCGATACGTTCTTCGAGATCAGCACAGCAATTGCCGCCAAGATCAGCAGCAACCGCCACCGGCACAAGACCGAACACGGGCAGCATGAGCGCTGCGAGTGCAAATTTCATGATTAGTCCCTCTTCCAAACTGCGCACGCCCCGCACCACCCAAGAGAGCCGCCGCCTCGAAACCGGCAGTGATGATCGTTGGTTAGTTTACTTAGTAAGTCAACTTTACCGAACATTAATTAAATATAATATAACTTATTTATTGTCGAAGCCGGAGTTTTCTCTGCCGCTGAGAAGTAAATAAATGTTATGATTTTCAGAGATATAAGACTCGCTTCGACTGAGCCGTCGAAGATGTGGCGCCCCTGCCACGCAGGCCTCAAAAAAACTGGCGCCGCGGCGTCACTCAGCTCGGATCCGCAGGGAAAACCCGCGACTTCAGACGCAGCGCCGCAGCATGCACCCGGCTCAAAGTCGGCGTGACGCGCGCCTCAAAACCCGGACGCCAACGCCGCAGCGCTTGCGCGGCCTCGAGCTTGATCCGCGTTTTGACCATGCGCCCATAACGCCAGACCCAAGACGCCCGGATGTGCGCGAACAGCGCGTCTTTCCACGGCACGAACAACGTGTACGCCCGTGCGAACCACGCGATTTGCATCAAGGCCGGTTTTGTCAGCATGAAAATGCGGGCGATCAGCGCCGTTGAGGCAATCTTGGCGCCGGCGAATAAACCTGTCGCCGCCCACCACTGCCCTTGCGCCAAGAGCCACACGGCGACAAACTTCAGCGGCAGTAGCAGCGTCGTCGGCAGCGCAAACACCAGCAGCGCGGCGTAGGGCGGCAGGGCTGCGATCCAGCGCTCGATGCGCGCGATCGGGGCAAACCGCGCGAGCCTAGCCAGCAACTCCGAAAGCGGCTTCCAGCCCCATTCTTCGAAAATGACGAAGAGTGCTGCAATAACATTGAGCACCAGCATCACCGGGCCGCGCGCGATTCCCCACGCCGTGCGTGCAACCTCGCGCAGCGCCCACAAGGCAATCACCAGCGCCCGCCAAACCTTAGCTGCCAAATCTCGCGGTGTTTGCTGCACGCTGTCCTTAACCTTGTCTCGCCGCCGGCCGAGTCCGGCGCCCGTACCGAGTGTACCGCCCCGCGCCAAAGCGGGGATAACTTCGTGCAAAAAAAATGTTGGGTCATTTGGCTGGCATTGTGCGCGCCGCGGCAAATCGACCCTTGAACGCCGGCCTGGACTTATTGTATACTTTTTTTGTTAATAACTAACTTTGATGGAGCCCAATGCTCTTGAAGCTCTCACATCAAATCTTGATCGCGAGCACTCTCACGGTCGCGGGCTTGCTGCTGTCAAGTGCCGGCGGCACCGCCGAACACACGGCGCAGCGTACCGAAATTGCGCCCTAGAGTTCGGGCACTGGCATTAGCCTCTTTTGCGGGAGGTCATGCCAAGCCTGAAAATGACCTCGAGGTGCGACCACCCGCTGCGCATCTCGGGGTCATGTTGGCGTCTGCGATAGCTCGGCATCGCCGATGTGCTGTCTGAGCGAAACGCCATCTTCGAGCGCCTGCGCTAGGTCTTCGCGCGCCTTCTCGGCCTGGCGCTGGCGGGCCCACAGGCTGGCATAGAGGCCATTTTTGGCGATGAGTTCAGCGTGCGTGCCCTGCTCGGCGAGGCGGCCCGCGTCCAGTACCAAAATCTGATCGGCGTGGATGATGGTCGACAGCCGGTGCGCAATCACCAGCGTCGTGCGGTCGCGCGACACGCGGTCGAGCGCATCCTGAATTTCCTTTTCCGTATGACTGTCGAGAGCGCTCGTGGCTTCATCGAGGATCAGAATCGGCGGGCCTTTTAGGATCGTGCGCGCAATAGCAACGCGCTGTTTTTCGCCGCCAGACAGCTTCAAGCCGCGCTCGCCGACCATCGTGTCGTAGCCGTCGGGGAGTGTTTTCACGAAGTCGTCGATTTGCGCCATCTTGGCGGCGTCGTACACCTCGGCATCTGTCGCATCAGCGCGGCCGTATTTGACGTTATAGAAAATCGTATCGTTGAACAGAACGGTGTCCTGCGGCACGACGCCGATGGCCGCGCGCAGAGACTTCTGAGTCACCTCACGCAAATCCTGACCATCGATGGTCACAGCGCCGCCGGACACGTCATAGAAGCGCAGCAGGATGCGGCTGATCGTCGATTTGCCAGCGCCCGAGGGACCGACGATAGCGACCATTTTGCCAGCCGGAACGTCGAAGGAGATATCCTTCAAGATTTCGCGCTCAGGATCGTAGGCAAAGCGCACATTCTCGAACCGGATGGCGCCGCCCGTGACGCCGAGATCGCGCGCACCCGGCCGGTCGGCGACCTCGGGGTTCTTGTCGAGAACTTCCATCATCTTCTCGATGTCGGTCAGCCCCTGCTTGATCTCGCGGTAGACCATGCCCATGAAATTCAGCGGCATGAACAGTTGCAGCATCAGCAGATTGACCATGGCGAAGTGGCCGACGGTGTGGCTGCCGGCCAGCACATCCTGCGCCGCCATCACGAGGCACAGCGTCAGCGCAATTGTGAAGATGACGGCTTGCCCGGTATTCAGCACGGCGAGCGACGTATAGCTCTTGATGCTCGCCGTCTCATAGCGTTCCATCGAGCGGTCGTAGCGGCTGGCCTCACGTTCTTCGGCGCCAAAATATTTGACCGTCTCATAGTTTAATAAGCTGTCGATGGCTTTGGTGTTGGCGTCCGTATCACTGTCGTTCATCGTCCGGCGGATGCCGACGCGCCAGTCCGTGGCTTTGATCGTGAACCACAGATAAAACACGATCATGCCAACGATGGTGACGATATAGCGCCAATCGAATTCGATGGCGCAGACAGCGATGATGAGCACAAACTCCACAATCGTTGGAATGAGCGTCATCAGCGCCATGCGGCTGATGTTTTCGATACCGGCACGGCCACGCTCTAAAACGCGCGTTAGTCCGCCGGTCTTTTTTTCGAGATGGAAGCGCAGCGACAAGCGATGCATGTGCTCGAATGTCGACAAGGCCAGCTTGCGCACGGCGTGCATCGCAACTTTGGCAAACATGCCTTCGCGCACCTGCACGAGCACGGTCATCAATATGCGCGACAAACCGTAAACGATGCTGGCGAGTAGCGGTGCTCCAATCAGCCACGGCACCGTTTCGCTCACAGGCACCGAACCGCCGGTTGCTGCGACGAGAGCGTCGGTGGCCCATTTGAGCGTGAAGGGGATAGTAACCGTCACCACCTTAGCGATGACAATCAACACCAGTGACAGCGCCACCGTGCGTTTGAGGTCAGGCCGGTCGTGCGGCCACACGTAGGGCCACAGCGCTCTCAAAACGCGTTGAGTTTCGGGAGACGGCCTGAACCGCGCTGCGAACCCTCCGGGTGAAGTACCGGCGCCCTCAGCGCGCTGATCCTTGATCGCGCGTTGCATAATTCATGCTCTTAGAACGAGCCTGAGCGCTTGTCCAATCAGCTGTGGTGACGGCGAGGAACACGCACGCGCTGGCAGGGATAAATCAGGTCCGGATCGCGGATGATTTTGCGGTTGGCGCGGAAGATTTTCGGATACAGGCGGCCGGCGTTGTAGTGGCGCTCCGAGATCCGCCACAAACTGTCGCCACGCCGCACCGTATAGCGGGCCGGCGGCGTGATGCGGCGCCCGGAATGGCGGCAGGCCCGGCCGCGCTCGCGCCAGACCCAGCGCCTGACGGCCGTGCCGCGATGGGCGCTGGCCGTACGATAGAGCGCGACGCGGCGGTGCGGCGAGCCGTCGTCCGCGGTGCCTGCTTCACTTGAACCCTCGGCCAAACGCACGCGGGCCCGCGGCGACGCAAGTTCGGGCCGGTAAACCTTCCCCACCGCCTGCGGACGGCGGATCGGTTCAACCGATAGCACAATCGTGCGCGACCGGTACTTGGCCCGCTCGGCTTCTTCCGTGCGGCGGCGTTCTTCGGTAGCGCGGGCCTCGGCAATTCGGGCTTCGGCTTTCTTTCGTTCGTCCTCTAGACGGCGCGCCTCATCGGTTTTCTTTTGCGCCTCGACGCGCTTGGCTTCGTCCTGCTGTTGCTGTTCGGTGCGGCGCAGTTCTTCGGCGATGCGGGCGGCGTCATCAGATTTTGCCGCCGGCTCGGCTTTCTTGCGCTGGCCTTCTTCCGCCAGCCGCTTGGCCTCGGTGGCCTTTTCGGCGGCGCGCCTTTTATCATCGTCGCGCTGCTTGGCGCCGGCGGATTTCTTCGCCGCGTCAAGAGCCGCTCGCCTGGCGTCTTCGGCCTTGGTCTCTTCAAGCTTCTTCGCGATCGCATCGTCCGCGGTCCGGCCTCCTGGCGGCAGCGACAGCTCCTTGATCACAACGCCCTGATAGTCGCGGTTGGAACGCGCCAGCCATTCCTGAATGGCCCCTAGAACACCGCCGGATTCAGGCGGCGGCGGCGGTGATTTTGCATTCGCCTGTGGCGCGGGCTCATCAGGCTTGATCGCTGGCTGCTGCACTTGAGCGGCAGGTGCGGGCTCGGCAGCCGGCGGCGGCGGCTCCTGCCCCGCTGCATCCGGGGCGACGCGCTTGACCGGGGGCACGACGGCATCGACCCCAGCTCCTGGACCAGCTCCGGGTGCGGGCGGGGCTTGGGCCATGACGACACCGGCCGTTGAAAGTGACGTTGGCACCCGTTCGGCGGGGTCAATTGCGGCCTCGACGCTCCCCGGCAGCAGCGCTGCCGTCATCAGCGCAAGCCCAAGGGCCGCTGACGCCGCCTTCGCCATGCAGGCGACGGCGTTCGATGATTTTCTCAGGGCTACGGACACTTGGCGCCGTTTCATAAGATGGCCTTTGAATGCAGTATTGAGCTAAGCACACCTCTTAGGCCGCCGCCAAGTGCGGGTGGGCAGCAACTGAGGCCTAATGGCCGCTCATGCCTTCACGAACCTCGCAGGGTTTCTCTGCCATAGTTGAGCGCTAAGGTTGTACATCGTAAGTCCTCGTGGCCTGCACGCCCGTACACCCGTCACATATTCGCGACGACCCTCCGCCGCCCACCCTCGAAAGAGTTCAATGATCAAAAACACCACCAAGACCATTTCCGCCTTATCTTCGAAATCCAAATCCTCCGCCCCCACCCGCCGCGTCGAAAGCGTCTGCGTCTACTGCGGCTCAGGCAAAGGCTTGAGCCCGGCCTACGCGGTGGCCGCCCGCACCCTCGGCACGGCGCTCGCCAAGCACAACATCCGCCTGATCTACGGCGGCGGCAGCTTGGGCCTGATGGGTGAGGTCGCACGATCGGCGCTCGGCGCCGGCGGCCAGGTCACGGGCATCATCCCAGAATTCCTCGGCGCCAAGGAAAAGATGCTCAAGGATGTCGATGAGCTGATCGTCGTCGATGACATGCACGTCAGGAAACGCCTGATGTTCGAGCGCTCGGACGCCTTCGTGGCGCTGCCGGGCGGCATCGGCACGCTCGAAGAACTCGTCGAGCAGCTGACGTGGTCGCAGCTCGGCCAGCACACGAAACCAATCGTCGTCGCCAACATCGGCGGCTTCTGGACGCCGTTCCTCGATCTCCTCGCCCACATGAAGGGCGAGACCTTCATCCGCCCAGGCCTTGACGTGCACTTTGCCGTGGTCGAGACCGCGGAGAAGATCATTCCCGCTGTCTTGGCTGCCGCCGAGTACGGCACGCTCAACGGCGATCATGCGCTGGTGGCGAAATTTTGAGGCCGATGTAGAATACAGTTCATCGTAGCGATCGACGGAGGCCCTCCCCATGTCGCGCAAGATTTTCGTCAATTTGCCGGTCAAGGATCTGCAGAAGTCGATCGCATTTTTCACCGCGCTCGGATTCAAATTCAATCCGCAATTCACCGATGAGAACGCCACCTGCATGATCATCAGCGAGGAAGCCTTTGCCATGCTCCTCGTCGAAGCCCGCTTCAAGGATTTCACTAAGAAAGCCGTCGCCAACGCGGCGACCCACACCGAGACGATGCTGGCGCTAACCGCCGAAAACCGCGCCGAAGTCGACCAGTTCGCTGACAAAGCTCTTGCGGCCGGTGGCACAGCTGCGATGCCGCCGATGGATCTCGGCTTCATGTACGGCCGCAGCTTCTACGATCTCGACGGCCACCACTGGGAAGTCTTCCACATGGACCCGGGCGCCGCCGCAGGCGGGTAATTCCCCTCTCCCCGTTGCGATTTTGCTGCGTCCCGCTTATCAGCGGCTATGACCTCGCGCATTCCTGAGTCCCCCGCCCCAAAGGCCCGCGTCGCGCCAAGCGATATCGCGGACCTTATTGCGCGCATGCGGGCCGGCGAGCGCCGCGCCATCGCGGCGGTCATCACCGAACTCGAGCGCCTGTCGGCGGCCGCACCGGATTTGCTGAAAGCCCTGCAACCCTATCTCGGCCACGCCCTCGTCGTCGGCTTCACCGGCCCGCCGGGTGCGGGCAAATCGACCCTCGTCAACGCCGTCATCGAAGTCTTGCGCGCGCAGGGCCGCAGCGTCGGTGTCATCGCCGTCGACCCTTCGAGCCCGATCTCGGGCGGCGCGATTTTGGGCGACCGCATCCGCATGACTGCAGCCCTCGATGATGACGGCGTGTTCGTGCGCTCCCTTGCGTCGCGCGGCTACCTCGGCGGCTTGTCGCCCGCGGCCGTCCGCATCATCGACGCCCTCGATGCAGCCGGCTTCGACATCGTGCTTCTGGAAACTGTCGGCACCGGGCAAAGCGAGATCGACGTCGCCGAAGTCGCCGACATCCGCATCGTCATTTCCGCGCCTGGACTTGGCGACGATATCCAGGCGATGAAATCCGGACTTCTGGAAATCGCCGACGTGATCGTCGTCAACAAGGGCGACCGGCCCGGCGCCGAGCAGACGATGCAACAGCTGCTCGGTGCGATTTCGATACGCGCGATGAGCTCGGACAACGTGCCGGTGCTCAAAACCAGCGCCCTCAACGGCGACGGCGTTGCTGAACTTGTCGCAACGCTGGACGAGATCGGACGCCGGGTTGCAAGCGAGACCCCTGTTTCGCGCCGCCGCCGCCGCGCCCGCTATCTGATTGCCCGCGCCGCCTCAGACCTCGTTGCCGCGCGCATAAAGTCTGGTGGTAAAGACGGCCTCGATCCGCTCGCAGACGCCGTCCTCGAAGGCGTCATGACACCGGACGCCGCCGCCCGCCAGCTCCTCGAAGGCTAATTTCTGTGCGCACCGCTGTAGCGCAGCTGACGCGCCGTATTGTGCGGCTGCGGTAACATCATATGATGCGAGCACGCTTTTGCCTGCGTTCTCGTCGCGGTTAACCCATTGCGGCCCACGGTTTGCATACTGTGCGCGACGGTTGCTTGGCGGCAGGGTTTTTGGGTTCTAGCCCGCAGGCTTACAAAATGGGTGCACGGCATGAATGCGAGTGAGGGTATGAACATGTGTAGTCTTCGAGTTTGTGTGCTTGCGGTGACGGCTGCGGGCCTCCCGGTTGCAAGCCCTGCCCGGGCTGAAACGCTTGGCGCCGCAGCGCTGCAGCAGCTACTGTCCGGCAAGACCATACATCTCTCTGCGCCATTCGGTTCTTTGCCCATCAGCTACAGTCCGGGCGGCACGATGGTTGCGCGTTCGAATGCCATGGGCCTATTCGCAGGCGTGTCGGAGGATCGCGGCACGTGGCGCATTGCCGGCACCCAATTCTGTCAGCGCTGGAGCGTTTGGAACAAGGGCAAGGAACAGTGCTTCAGCGTCAGCCGCAATGGCGGCGGCATTAGCTGGATCAGCAACGACGGCATGTCGGGGACCGCGGCTCAGGCAAAGTAATGGCGGGCACGCAATGGGGCCCGGGCACGCTTTGGGCCCCGGATCAGGCTTGCCCAAGCCCTTGCCGCCTCTCCTCAAACCCGCTACCCGTTTTGAACTGTTCCAAACAAGTCGCGCCACAGCAACGCGCGCTGGCCGAAACGGGAGACGTGGCACATGTCCGACGAAGCGGTCGTCGCCCAGACCGGGCCGTATCAGGTCGAGCTGACCGAGGGCAAAGACTACTGGTATTGCCGCTGCGGGCGGTCAAAATCGCAGCCGTTTTGCGACGGCTCGCACAAGGGCACGTCGTTCGAGCCGCTGCAGTTCACCGCCGACCGTACCGGCACCTTCAACATCTGCGGCTGCAAGGCGACCGACGACGAGCCGTTCTGTGACGGCACGCATAATATGCTGTGAGCATGATAAGGCGACGCGCTTACACCGCCGCCGCCAGCTTGCTGTGCTTGACCGAGTAGAGGAAGTAGATCACCAGCCCCGCGAGCAGCCAGAGCACAAAGCGGACGTGGGTCACGAACGGCAGAAACGCGATCAGGGCGCCGCACGACAGCACACCGAGAATCGGCAGCAGGTAACCGAACGGCATTTTGAATGGTCGTGGCATCTCGGGGTGGCTGCGCCGCAGCACGATGACGCCGGCACAGACCAGCACGAACGCCGCCAATGTTCCTATATTGACGAGCTCGGCGAGGACGCCAAGCGGCGTGAATCCGGCCATAATGGCCATGATCAATCCCGTGATCACCGTCGTGCGCACGGGCGTCTGCGTCGCCGGACTGATCTTTGAAAAAAAGTCTGGCAGCAGCCCGTCGCGCGAAATCGCGACGATGATCCGCGTCAGTCCGTAATAAAGCACGAGCATCACGGTGGTGAGACCGAATATAACACCCGTCGCCACCAGGGCCGAGGCCCAGTTGTAACCGATCAACTGCAAGGCGTGGGCGACGGGGGAGGGCACATTCAACTCGCCGTAGGGCACGATGCCGGTCAGCAGCCCGGATACGATGATGTAGATGATGGTGCAGAAAATGAGCGATGAGAGGATGCCGATCGGCACGTCGCGCTGCGGGTTGTGAGATTCTTCCACGGCTGTCGAGACGGCGTCGAAACCGACGTAGGCGAAAAACACCAGCGATGCGCCGGCCAGCACGCCGACTGTCTTGCCGTCCGCGGTCGTGTCAAACCAGCCGAACGGTATGAATGGCGACCAATTCTCGGGATGTACGTTGAACGCCGCAACGGCAATGAAGACCGCGATGGTCAGAAGCTTGATCGTCACCGCAACGGCGTTCGTGCGCGCGCTTGTCTTGACGCCCGCGATCAAGAGGACCATCAGCAGAAGAATGATGCCGACGGCCGGAAGATTGACAATGCCGCCGCCGCCTTCGGCCAACGGGCCCTTGGTCAGATACTCCGGTAAGCCGATACCTATGGCTGTCAGCGCATTGTTGAAATACCCCGACCAGCCGTTGGCAACGGCGGCAACAGAAACGCCGTATTCGAGGATCAGATCCCAGGCGATGATCCAGGCGATAAGCTCGCCGAAAGCGGCATAGCTGTAGCCGTAAGCGCTACCGCAGCCCCCGACGCTGGCTGCAAGCTCGGCATAGGCGAGGGCCGCAAAGGCGCAGGCGATGCCCGCGACAACGAACGATAGAACAACAGCTGGGCCTGATTGGGTCGCGGCCGCATGTCCGGTCAAAACAAAAATACCGGTGCCGATGATGGCGCCAATTCCCAGAAACGTCAGATCGAAGGCGGTCAGAACCTTTTTGAGGCCGTGGTCGGTGTTGTCATACGTGACCGGCTTCTTGCGAAAAAGTTCGTTCATGCCTTGGCCTCATATGCGGACACGGTGCCTAAAAATTCACAGTTCGGCGGCGCGTTCAGTAACTCGCATAATACGAGGCCAAACGGCATTGCCCCCGGGAATCTTCCCCAGATCGACCTTGGCGCACAGGCTGGGAGAAGTCCACCCATCGGACGCGAAGCACTCTGGCCCAACAAGAGCCAGGCACGCTTTCACGATGTAGAAATATACTTTGAGGCTAAGGACAATGGACAGGAGGAGGACGCTACAACTTCGCGAGGTCAATGCCCCGATTGCATCCGGATATGGAGATATCGAATTGAGGCCCGATGCCTAAATAATCTTCTAAGGGAACGCCGCACTACATAAAAATGCAGAGCGCCAAAAACCCAATGCCTAGAGACCCGCCGTCGCGCGCCTCTCAAAACAACAAAGCCAGCCTAACGGCCCTGCGACGCCGCCATGCATTCCGTCATCAGGGTCTTTTCCATGCGGACCAGATCGTCCGGCACGTTGTGTCCCGATTGACGGTAGGCGCTGATCCGCTCCTTGACGAGCGCATAGCAGCGGCGTGGATCGTCCTCCGATTGTTCCATTTGTTGGACGAGTTCAGCGATGTCATCGCCGCCCATTTGTGCCGGCATGGTTCTGCAGTCTCCCGCTCTTTCTGTTTCGTGACGTGCAGGCCTCTGCACGGCTTACCGCGTTTGACTAAAGTAGCGCACGATTCCTAGTTTAGGATGCGTCAGGCTCATCTTTGGTCAATCATTTGCGAAGTGTGACCCATCTGCCCTGAATACTTTCTGAACGGATCGGCGAATATGTTCGCAGGCAACGATAAAAGTTGATCGTGAGTTCATGGCCAAAGCCCGGCGCGCTGCGCTGCGATACATCACGAATTATTGCGAAGCAGCAAAAGGCCTCACGTAGCCGCGCACTGCGTATTCCGCCAGTTTATGCCTGGGCTTCATTGCTGGGGGCCTTCGCGTCTGCTACGCCTCCCGCGTTGCATCAAGGACTTAGGCCGCCGGACGTCACCCCAAAACCTCACCAGGACCGCGCATGATCCCCCGCTATTCCCGCCCCGAGATGACCCGGATCTGGGAGCCAGAAACGCGGTTCAGAATCTGGTTCGAGATCGAGGCCCATGCCGCCGCCGCCATGGCCGAGATCGGCATGATCCCGAAAGAGGCGGCCAAAACCATTTGGGACAAGGGGTCGCAGGCCACCTTCGACGCCGCCCGCATCGACGAAATCGAGGCCGTCACCAAGCACGACGTGATCGCTTTTTTGACCCACCTTGCCGAGTTCGTCGGACCCGAAGCACGCTTCGTGCACCAGGGCATGACCTCGTCGGACGTGCTCGACACCTGCCTCAGCGTCCAGCTCGTGCGCGCGAGCGACCTCATTATCGCGGACATTGACCGGCTGTTGGCAGCTTTGAAGACGCGGGCTTTTGAGCACAAGGACACGATCACGATTGGCCGCTCGCACGGCATCCACGCCGAGCCGACGACGTTTGGCGTCAAGCTGGCAGTCGCCTATGCCGAGTTTGCTCGGGCCAAGGACCGTATGTTGGCGGCCCGTAAGGAAGTCGCGACCTGCGCGATCTCCGGCGCCGTCGGCACGTTCGCCAACATCGACCCGCGCATTGAGGCCTACGTGGCGAACAAGCTGGGTCTCGTCGCTGAGCCGGTGTCGACGCAGATCATCCCGCGCGATCGTCACGCCATGTATTTCGCGACCCTCGGCGTCGTCGCCTCGAGCATGGAACGGCTGGCGACCGAAATCCGCCATCTGCAGCGCACCGAGGTGCTGGAAGTGGAGGAATTTTTTGCGCCGGGCCAGAAGGGTTCCTCCGCCATGCCGCACAAGCGCAATCCGGTGCTGACAGAAAACATCACCGGACTCGCCCGTATGGTCCGCGCCTATGCGCTCCCCGCCATGGAGAACGTGGCGCTGTGGCACGAGCGCGATATCTCGCATTCGTCGGTTGAGCGCATGATCGGGCCAGATGCGACCGTCACCCTCGACTTTGCCTTGAACCGCTTGGCGGGCGTGATCGAAAAGCTCGTCGTCTATCCGGCGGCGATGAAAAAGAACTTGGACAAACTCGGCGGCCTGCACAATTCGCAACGCGTGCTGCTGGCCCTGACGCAGGCCGGTGCCTCACGTGAGGACGCCTATGCGCTTGTTCAACGCAATGCGATGAAAACCTGGGACCAGGCTAAGGATTTCCTCACCGAGCTGAAGGCGGACAAGGACGTGACCGCGAAAGTCCCCGCCCGCGATCTCGAAGCCATGTTCGATCTCGGGTATCATACAAAGCACGTGGATGAGATTTTTAAGAGGGTGTTTGGGTAGGGATGGAGAGTGGGTTCGGCGTTTGAACCGGATCGGGCGTCAGTCCGCTTCCGTCACCACCTGACCTTGAGTCCGCTAACCTTGTGTTGGCTGATCCGTCGCTGTTGAGGCTCGACTGTCGGTTATGAAAGAGCCGGGGGGCTGCCAACGGGCGGCATTTCTCAACCTTGTGCCGAAAGTTGCCCCGGACGTGATCCGGAAATCCATTCCGCCGCTGGCGCCGGAGTCCGTTGCACGATGGATCCGGCAATAAATGCCGGGATGACAGCGGTGGGTGCGGCGCGGCGCCCCCCTCTCCCCGTTCTTGCGGGGAGAGGGAAAAGCACGGACGCGCCATTCGCAATCAACGATCCACGTTCGTCAATATCCGAGCCCGCGCTTCAGGCAGCTTTTCGCCGCGCGGAAACAGCACCCGCGTCTCGAGAAAATGCCCGGTCAACTGCAAGCCCGCGACCACGTCCTGTGTCGTCACGCCGCCCGCCCTCGTCTTCGTCAAAAACTGCGGCAGGATGAGCAGCTTGTCCTTGTAGGGCTCACCCGCCGACGCTGACACCGCGCGTCCCGACTTCGGCGACACGTAGATCAGCTGATCGTTGGAGCCCGTCGCCGCGCACTCGGAAAGATCAAGCCCAAAACCGAGTTCCTGCAGCAAGGCCAATTCCCAGCGCACAAGCAGCGCCGGCCAAACTGTTACGTCGTTCAAAAATCCGAGCACGAACAGCGTGATCTCGTAGAGGTTCGGATGCGGATCGCGCTCGGGCAGCAGCCGCGTCAATGTTGTCAGCGTTGTCAGCGCTGCCAGTGATGCCGCATCGTCCATGGCTTCCGCTGCAAAGCCGCGCCGCAACTCGAGCGACACGTGGCCAAGTTGATCAGCAAGCCGCGCCTTCC
Organism: Hyphomicrobium sp.; assembly: GCA_031378895.1. GTDB lineage: Bacteria > Pseudomonadota > Alphaproteobacteria > Rhizobiales > Hyphomicrobiaceae > Hyphomicrobium_B. The sequence goes on along the minus strand of JANNEP010000034.1, from coordinate 61,612 downwards.
ACGTCGCATCCACATGATTGCCGGTTTGCAGTATGGGCCGCAGCTTGCGCGAGCGCCCGCCGTGGACGAGGCCGAGGTGGCGGCCATGCGCCCGCGTCCACAATTCGACGACCGCCGCAGTCTCGCCGTGCGGCCTCACCGACAGGACAATGGCTTCATCGGACCATTGCATGGAGCTAGGCTACAGGCCGCAACATCACGTCCCCGGATCTTTCCCGCCCGGTTTCTTGCCAGGCGTCTGGCCAGGTAGCTGGCTAGCCGGCGGCAGAGGCGAATTCGGCGTCTGATCTACAATGCACGGCGCAGCGAACGCCACGCACTCGAAGCCAGCATCTGTCTTGAAGCATTTGAGCGACTTCTCATGCGCAAGCCGCCAGCTGTCAAAGCCTGACCCAAGGCCTTGAGCTTTCACCCGCCATTGCTCGAGCGCCTGTTTCTTGGCGTCCAACTCATTTGGGGCGGTAACAATCTCGCTCGACACAACCGCGTGGCACCGGCGCACCGCGGCAGGGGCCGGCACGGACGATGCTGAGACAGCCAGAAAAGCCGCAGCACACACAAGACCCGTTCGCGAAAAAATTTCTTGCATTGACCGTCTCTGCACAGGCCGGGCCTCGCCCGCTATTTCTTGGGAAACTGCAAGCCCATTTCGCGGTAGCGCTCGGGGTCGCTCGCCCAATTGTCGCGGACTTTGACGAACAGGAACAGGTGCACCGGGTGCCCGGCGATCTCGGCGATGCCGCGCCGCGCTTCCATTGAGATTTGCTTGATAGTGGCGCCGTTCTTGCCGAGCACGATGCTCTTTTGCCCATCGCGCTCGACATAGATCGTCTGCTCGATGCGGGCCGAGCCGTCTTTGAGAGATTTCCAGTCCGTCGTCTCGACCGTCGTCGAATACGGCAGCTCTTCGTGCAACCAGTGATAGATGCGCTCGCGCGTAATCTCGGACGCCAACGTGCGCAGCGGCACGTCGGTAACGTCATCTTCGTCGTAGTGCCAGGGTCCGGGCGGCATCGTTTGCGCAAGATAGGTCTTGAGATCGGCGACGCCAGTGCCATCGAGCGCTGAAATCATGAACACGCGGTCGAAGGTCATCAGCGTGCCGAGGTGCTTCGTCAGCGCCAGCAGCCGCTCCTTGTCCTCGATGCGGTCGACCTTGTTGAGCACGGCGATGCGGGTCATGCGCGCGTCTTTGAATTTCTCGATGATGCGCGCGGTATCCTCGTCAACGCCACGCGCGGAATCGATCAGCACCACAACCGCGTCGGCGGCATCGGCGCCGCCCCAGGCCGCATCCACCATGGCGCGGTCGAGTTTGCGGTTGGGTTTGAAGATGCCAGGCGTGTCGATGAACACGAGCTGGCTCGCGCCTTCCATTGCAATCCCGCGCACGGGCACGCGCGTCGTTTGCACCTTGTGCGAGACGATCGACACCTTGACGCCGACAAGCGCGTTGACGAGCGTCGATTTACCGGCGTTGGTTGCGCCGAGCACTGCGATGAACCCGCAGCGCCGCTCCGCGTCTGCGTCCTTCGTTTGCTTCGCAGCTGGCCCTTTGACTTTAGACATTGACTTTAGACATTGACTTTGAGGCCTCTGACGCCCTCACGCGCGAGCAGCGCGGTTGCGGCTTCTTGTTCAGCAATGCGTTTGGACGCGCCTTCGCCTTGAGCCGGTCCGCGGCCTGTGATCGTGACCTCCGCGGTGAAGTGCGGCGCATGATCGGGACCCTTGCGCGACACCACCGTATACTTTGGCAGCGCCAGACCCTGGCCCTGGGCCCACTCCTGGAGCGCCGATTTGGCATCGACCGCGACTTCAGGCACGGTCTCCGACTGATCATGCCAGAGTTTGCGCACCACCGCGCGGGCTTTCTCGAAGCCGCCATCCAAAAATACCGCGCCGAGCAATGCTTCTGCAGCGTCCGCAAGGATGGTCATTTTCTCGCGCCCGCCGCTGTCGGCTTCGCTCTCCGACAGGATGAGGTGACTGCCAAGTCCGATGGCGCGCGAGACCTTGGCACAAGCTTCGCCGCGCACGAGGCGATTGTAGCGGCGCGCCAGTTCGCCTTCGCTGGCCTCGGGGTATTGCTGGTTCAAGATCTCGGCAATCGCGAGGCCGAGCACGCGGTCGCCGATGAACTCCAGCCGCTCGTTGTCGTTGCGATCGGTCTTGCCGCCGCGCACGCTGGCGTGCGTCAGCGCCTGCTCAAGGAGGGCCGCATCCTTGAAGCGATAGCCGAGTTTGGTTTCGAGTTCTTTGAACTTGCGCGGTCGCAGCATGAGCATGTTTCGTTTGTCGCCCGGTCACCGCACCAGATTGAAGAACCGGCTCCAGCGGATGTCGAAAGGCCACGTCCAGGGGGCCCACCAGCGTAGCGCATCCGGCTCGTCGACGGCGGCCGAGAAAAATATTATTTCAGCCCTGCCGACGAAGTTTTCGAGCGGTACGAAGCCGACGCCGCCGTCCGATTGCACGCGGCTGTCGGTGGAGTTGTCGCGATTGTCGCCCATCATGAAATAGTGCCCGGCCGGAACCTTGTAGACCGAGGTGGTGTCCAACTGGCCGTCTGAGGTCAGGTCCAGGACATGGTACGACACGCCTTCGGGCAACTCTTCCTTGTAGCGCTTGTAGCGAACGTTGCGGCAAAAGCGCTGGCTGTCCTCGCATTCGACATTTTCGAAGTCGCCGACGAACGTCTTGGGCACCGCAGCGCCATTGATGTACAAAACACCCTTGCGCATCTGGACTTCGTCGCCCGGCATGCCGATGACGCGCTTGATGTAGTCGACCGTGTTTTGCGGCGGCTTCTTGAACACCACGACGTCGCCGCGTTTGGGTTCGCCGGAAAAGACGCGTCCGGAAAACACATCGGGGCTGAACGGGAAGGAATACTTGCTGTAGCCGTAGGATAACTTCGACACAAAGAGATAATCGCCAATGAGCAGCGTGTCCTTCATGGAGCCGGACGGAATATTGAACGGCTGATAGAAGAAAATGCGCACAAACATGGCAATCGCCAGGGCCTCGACGACGATAATGGCTGTTTCCATCCACCCCGATCTCGCTGCCTTCGTACCGATGCTCATCCAGGGCTCCCTTAGCCGCGCTACGGCGACGAGCCGGGGGCTGTTTTAACATTCGGCCCGCTATAGCGAGTTTGCACTTGGCCCGCAATCACGCCCACTGACACGGGTAAAAATTCAACAAAAACAAGCCGGAACGCCGTTATGCCGGAGCGCCGGCCTGTGGCGCAGGGTTAAGAGCGCTGCCAAGGCCTATCCTCCCAGTTCCTCCTTGGTTTTTACAGCCGAGATGATAACTACGGCCTCCGCGAGGGGATATTCGTCCGTCAACGTCAGGTCGATGCGGGCCTCATACCCCTCCGGCGTAATGCGGGCGAGGTGACGGGCCGCCCCGCCCGTCAGGGCCAGGGTCGGCCGCCCCGTTGCCGCGTTGACCACGCCAATGTCCGAAAAATACACCCCGAAGCGAAATCCGGTTCCGAGCGCCTTGGTCATTGCTTCCTTGGCGGCGAAGCGTTTGGCGAACGTGCTCGCCGGTTTGGCGCGGGAAAAGGCACGGCGGCGCTCTTCTTCGGTAAACACGCGCACCAAGAAACGTTCGCCGAACCGGGCAATGGTTTTCTCGATGCGCCGGATATCACAGAGATCGTTGCCAATGCCGAGGATCATGCCGTGACCCACGTTGGTTTTGTCCGCGGCTGGGTCTCGCGCGCCTCGTCCATCAGCGTGCGCATACGCCGGACGGCGCTCGAGAGGCCGCCGAAGATAGCTTCACCGATTAGAAAATGCCCGATGTTGAGTTCGACAACTTCGGATAAGCGGGCAATCGGAGCAACTGTGTTGTAGGTCAGCCCATGGCCGGCGTGAACTTCGAGACCGGCGGCGGCGGCGGCGGCGGCGGCTTTCCGGTGCCGCTCGACTTCGCGGGCAATCCCAGCCGCATCGTGATCGAGTGCGAGGTGGCAATAGCGTCCGGTGTGCAGCTCAATGATATCGGCTCCGGCCTTGGCCGCGGCTTCGATGGTTTTGAGATCGGGCTCGATGAACAGCGACACTCGGATGCCCGCGTCTTTAAGTTTGGCGACGATTGGTTTCAATGTCTTCAGGCCGCCCACAACATCGAGGCCGCCTTCGGTGGTGCGCTCCTCGCGACGCTCCGGCACGATACAGCACGCATTCGGCACGTGACGCAGCGCGATTTTGAGCATCTCGGGCGTTGCCGCCATTTCGAGGTTGAGAGGCCGCGTCAGTTCGTTTTTTAGCCGCGTGATGTCGGTATCGGAGATGTGGCGGCGATCTTCGCGCAAGTGCGCCGTGATGCCGTCGGCACCACCCTCGATGGCGAGGTGTGCGGCTCGCAGGGGATCGGGATGCATGCCGCCGCGCGCGTTCCTAAGCGTCGCAACGTGATCTATGTTCACACCAAGGCGAAGGCTGGCAGGCGCTGACATTGAGCAATGATACCGCGAGTTAAAACGCGCCGGGTCCGTCGCCGGCTCAACCGGACCGGCGGCGCTTCTGGAAAACGCGGACAGCCCGGCGGGTAGGATAATAGCTGCCAGCCGCTGCAAGCAAGCCGATCAGCAGCCCGCCGACAAGCATTGGCGCGAGAATGGGCGTCAGATTGCCAACGGCTGTATCTAATGCCGCGGGCGTTGGCGCCATAAGGGTTGCTCCCAGTGCCGTGGCACTCCCCGACAAGTGTTCCGCGGCCTGTGCCGGATCATGCCCAAGTACCCATGCACCGGAGATATAAGACGCGCTCCAGATGACCGGCCAACTCAAAGGGTTGCCGACAAATGTGCCGAGCAGCGCGGCCGGGATATTAACCCGCAAAAGAAATGCAAGCGCACCCGCGAGTGCCATCTGCAGCCCGAGAAACGGCGTGCAGGCTGCAAACACCCCTGCGGCGCAGCCGAGCGCGACTTCATGCGGTGTGGCGCGGACGCGAAGTAAGCGCCGCCAGGCGAACACGACCCGCGTCCACCGGCGATTGCTCTGTAAAGGGGGCTCGAGGCCAGCCTGCTGTATCGACTCTTGTTCCAAGCTTCACAAGCTCCGCAAAGCGTACTTCTCAACCCCGCACGCCGGCACACAATTCAATTTATAGCTTACTCGAACAGCCGTTCTACCTTTGCGACTGTGGGCCGGGCTCGAAGCCCGCCAACGATGTGGTTCAAATGCACCAGGTCGAAGACCTCAACTTCTATGAGCATGACGGTAAAATCCGCCGCTTTCCTGGCCATTTTAAGGTTGTCGATGTTGCCGCCGGCCTCACCGATAATTTTGGCGATATCGGCAAGCGAACCCGGAGCATTGACGGCGGTGACGCTGATACGCGCCGGAAACCTCCCGGGGTTGTCGGGATCGACATCCCAGGTCACGTCGATCCATCCCTCATGCTCAAACTCTTTCAATCGCGGCGAGTGGATTTGGAAAATCCGGATGCCCTCGCCCGGCTGCATGACGCCGATGATCCGGTCTCCAGGCACGGCGCCGCCCGGCTCAAAGAGTACCGGCAAATCATTGTTGGGACCACGAATGGAGATGGCCGACTTTACCTCGCCGTCAGCGGCGCGGAATTTGAGGCTCATCACCTTTTCGATATTGAACCAGCCGTCCTGAGACTGGGCGCGGCCAAAGCGGCGCTGCGGCTTGTAGGCGGATTCAGTGCCGGTTGCGGCCGGGACGATAGCCTTGACGACCTCATCGAGGGCGACGTCGTTGCGGCCGACGGCAGCGAGCACATCCTCGGCCGACTTCATGTTGAAGCGCGCGGCGGTGGCTTTGATTTTCTCGTCGGTATATTCAATGCCGGTGTTCGAAAGCGTTGACGATATGAGCTGGCGGCCTAGTTCTACATAGCGCCGTCTTTCAGCTTCGCGTGCGGCGCGGCGGATCGCGGCTCGCGCCCGTCCGGTGACGGCAAAGGCTTCCCACGCCAGGGGGCGTGTGTGCGTCTTCGAGGTTTCGATAACGACTTCGTCGCCATTCCTGAGGCGCGTATCGATGGGCACATGGCGGCCGTTGATAAAGGCTGCAACCGCTTCATTGCCGATGTCGGTGTGAACCGCATAGGCGAAATCGAGAGGCGTCGCTCCGCGCGGCAACGCGATCAGGCGGCCCTTGGGCGTGAAACAAAACACCTGATCCTGGAACAGCTCGAGCTTGGTGTGCTCGAGAAACTCTTCCGGGTTTTCAGCTTCCAGCAACGTCGAGATCATGACGCGGAGGCGGCCGTAGGGGCTGTTGTCCTTGTCCGCCCGAGCCGTGCCGTTGATCTGGCGATCAGCGGTCGCGGGCCGCGCTTCCTTGTAAAGCGCGTGGGCGGCAATGCCGAATTCGGCAACGCGGTGCATCGCGTGCGTGCGGATCTGGAGTTCCGCGCGCTGATGGCGGGGTCCGTAAACGGTGGTGTGGATCGATTGATAGTTGTTCCGCTTCGGCGCGGAAATGTAGTCCTTGAAGCGGCCAGGCACGGTGCCCCAGGTAGTGTGCACTATGCCGAGCACCTGATAGCAGTCTTCAATAGAATCGACGATGACGCGAAACGCGAAAATATCGGACAGCTGTTCAAGGCTGATCTGCTTGTGCGCCATCTTGCTCCAGATGGCATAGGGCTTCTTCTCGCGGCCTGAGGCTTCCGCCTTGAGGCCCGCATCGGAAAATTTGCGCGCCAAGGCTTGGCGGATTTCCTCGACCAGTCCGGAGTTGCGGGCGCGGAGATCTATGAGTTTTTCAGAGACGGCCTGATAGGCCTCGGGGTGCAGCCACCGGAAGGCGTGATCCTCGAGTTCTTCACGCACGGTCTGCATGCCCATGAGGCCGGCGAGCGGCGCGTAGATATCGAGCGTCTCTTCGGAATTGCGCTTGCGGCTTTCCGGCTTCATATGCTCGAGCGTGCGCATGTTGTGCAGACGGTCCGCGAGCTTGACCAGGAGCACGCGGATATCGGTCGAAATCGCAATCAAAAGCTTGCGGAAATTTTCGGCCTGCTCGGCTTTTTTCGAAACCAGATCGAGACGCTTGATCTTGGTCAAGCCGTCGACGAGGCTGCCGATCTCGGGCCCGAACATCTGATCGATTTCGGCGCGGGTGGCGTCGGTGTCCTCGATCACGTCGTGGAGCAGCGCCGTCGCGATCGTTGCGTCGTCGAGCTTCAGATCGGTGAGGATGGCTGCGACTTCGAGGGGATGGGAAAAGTACGGCGCGCCGGATGCGCGTTTCTGCGACCCATGCGCCTTCATGGCATAGACGTAGGCGCGGTTCAGCAGCGCCTCATCAGCCTTTGGGTCGTATTTGAGAACCCGTTCGACGAGTTCGTACTGCCGCATCATGTGCCGCCGCACTCCATAAGCGTGCGAGCGTAGCCGAACACAAGCGTTGAGGGATAGAGAGGCGTTAGGTCACGCACATGAGATGTGCATACCACGCCGCCCTTCAGCGCTGGCGATCGCGCGGATCACGCTCGCGCTCGCGTTCGCGTGGGCCGCCGCTGGAACCTATGTTGGCCGACGGCTCCATGGGGGTCATGCTTTCGAGACCGCGCAGCAACTGCTCTTCAGTCATGACGTCAACCTGAGCGTCGCTCGATTGATCATCGCGGCCAAGCTGAGGTGGCCGGCGATCGGGCGGCAAGAGCGGCGCTGCAACGGCTTCCGGCTCATCAACCTCGGTGTTCTTCTGAATTGAGTTGATCAGCGTTTCCTTCATGTCATCGGGCGAAATCGTGCGCTCGGCGATTTCACGCAAGGCGATGACCGGATTCTTGTCGTTTTCAGCTGCGACCGTGATGGAACTGCCGTTGGCGATCGAGCGGGCGCGGTGTGCCGCGAGCAAAACGAGCTCAAAACGGTTGGGAATTTTGTCGACGCAGTCTTCAACAGTGACGCGGGCCATGCCGGGATGTCCTTTCCTCGGAAAATGCAATGTTTGAAGCAGATACGCGGGCACGGGTCATCATCGGGACCGCCTCACAGCGCCACTGATGCTGGCAATGCCACGAAAGGCGCGCGAAATCAAGGCCAGCGCCGCCGCGGGCCTTTCTCAGCAGGGTGACCTTAGCAAGCCTGCTGGGGCTAATTATCCAAAACCCCAGCAATTGCACGTCCAGGGCTGATTCTGTTTCTCACCAGGAGAACTGTTCTACGCCGTAGAGTTCACTTATTCATCTGTCAGGTTAGTTTAAAGTTCTTCAACAAAACAACCGTGTGATCGCAACGCAGCTGACTTCCGTACACATGGATACATTTTACAAAACCAGTCACATTGCAGCTAGGGATTAAACAATGCATTTCTACCCGACGGAACGGATCGCCTTGTTTATCGATGGCGCCAACCTGTACGCGACCGCAAAATCTCTCGGCTTCGACATTGATTACAAACGCTTACTCGGCTTCTTCAGGCAAAAAGGGCAGTTGGTTCGGGCCCTCTATTATACTGCGCTGGCGGAAGAACAGGAATATTCTTCGATCCGGCCTTTGATTGACTGGCTCGACTACAATGGCTTCACGATGGTCACGAAGCCGACCAAAGAATTCACCGACGCCACGGGCCGCCGCAAGATCAAAGGCAACATGGACATCGAGCTGGCGGTTGACGCCATGCGTCTTGCCGACAGCCTCGACCACATCGTGATCTTCTCAGGCGACGGCGACTTCCGTTCCCTCGTTGCCGCCCTGCAGCAAAAGGGTAAGCGGGTTAGCGTCATCTCGACGTTGCAGACACAGCCGCCGATGGTCGCCGACGAACTCCGCCGCCAGGCCGATCAATTCATTGACATCGCCGATCTAGAGAGCCAGATCTGCCGCGATCAGACGACACGGCCTATCCGCGAGGCGCGCAGCTTTCAAGCCCGAGGACCGGTAGGGAGCCCGCGCGATCAGAATTACGTGTCCGATGACGACCTCGCCGAAGAAGAGGTCTAGAGTTTAACGAGCACGGCAGCGGGAAAAAATGGGCGGCGAGCGCGGGACCGGTTGTAAAATTGGCCCCGAGGCGCCGCCCAAATGCGTTTTGTGCCCGCGCCTCGTCGCCTACCGTAACGCCAATGAAGCGGCAGAACCGGCGTGGTTCAATGGCGCCGTGGCGTCATTTGGTCGAGCTGACGCCCGGTTGCTGATCATCGGCCTCGCACCCGGCCGCAACGGCGCCAACCGCACCGGCCGCCCTTTCACCGGCGACTATGCCGGAGATTTGCTTTACGCGACCTTGCTCGAGTTTGGCTTCGCACACGGCCACTACGAGGCCCGGCCTGACGACGGGCTTTCACTCAACGGCTGCATGATCACCAACGCCGTACGCTGCGTGCCGCCTGAAAACAAACCAACGCCCGCCGAGATCGCGACGTGCCGGCCGTTCTTTGAGGCTCGACTTGCGGCCCTTCCCAAACTCAAGGTTATGCTAGCCCTTGGACGTATTGCTCACGATCAAACGCTGACGGCGATCGGCAAGCGCAAGGCGCTATTTCCGTTCGCGCACGGCGCCCGCCACGATCTCGGTGAGGGGCGCGTGCTCTACGACAGCTTTCACTGCTCGCGCTACAATACCAACACCCGGCGGCTGACGACGGACATGTTCCGCAGCGTTTTTGCGGCGGTCAGGGCTGAGCTTGGCTAAGCTGCGCGAGAACGTACTGCGCGTGCGTGTGTGGCGGATGCACAGGATAAAACGTGCGGTAGATGACGCCGTCGCGGACGATGAGCGTCAGGCGTTTCAAGTAGGTCACACCTCCGGTCTCGAAACGCGGCAGTCTGAGCGCATCGGCGACGGCGAGCCCTGCATCGCTCAAGAGCTGGAACGGCAATCCGGCCCGCATCGCAAAGGCTTTTTGAGCGGCGCTGGTTTGCCCACTGAGCCCAAAGACTTCAAAGCCGCGCGACTGAAACGCCGCGGTGCAATCGCGAAAGCCTTCCGCCTCGGGCGTCGAGCCGTGGGCGCCTGGAATGTCATCCCACTTGGGCGGGTTGGGCTGACCCGGCGTGCCGGTCAACGGGTACACGAACACAACCGCGCGCTCTTGGAAGCGTGCGAGATTGACCGCTGCGCCGCGCGTTGCGGTGAGCGCAATATCCGGCAGCCGCGTCCCGGCGATCAGGTGCTTCGCCGCGCCATCATCTTTCGGCGCGGGCCAGGGCCATTTGGTCATCGCGGATTGGCCCTCAACCACGCCAGAACATCGGCAGCGTTCTGGTCGGGCGGAAAGACGGGATAGAAAACGTGCGTGACGATGCCGTCGTCAATGACGAGCGCCATACGCTTCAATAGCGTTTTGCCATCCACATCGAAGGCCGGCAGTTTGATTGCCTGAGCCAGAGCAAGGGCTGCGTCCGACAACAACGGAAATGGCAGATGCAGGCGCTCAGCCACTTCCTGCTGGTAGTCCGTGGCTTGCGTCGAAAGGCCGAACACGCGATCGGCGCCCGCTTGCTTTAAATCTGCATGATGATCGCGAAAGGCGCAGCTTTGCGGCGTGCATCCACGCGCGCCCGGAATCTCGTCCCAGCTTTCGGGAAGTGTCACACCGGGCTGGCCTGTCAAGGGATACACGTACAGAACCGTGCGGCCCTTTAACGAAGCGATATCGACAGGCGCGCCCGACGTGGCGGGAAGAACGACGCCGGGCACAACAAAATCAGCCAAGTGACTCGCAGCGCCATCGTCGTGCGGAGCTGGCAACTTCGACCAATCGACCTGCTGCAGGTTCGCTTGGCTCATAGCCTCACCCCTTATCCCGCATGATCCGGGACTTCTCGCGGTTCCAGTCGCGCTTCTTATCGCTGTCGCGTTTGTCGTGCAGCTTCTTGCCTTCGGCAAGGCCGATCTTGAGTTTCGCCGTGCCCTTGGCATTGAAATACATTTCGAGCGGCACGATCGTCATGCCCTTGCGCTCGATGGCAATCTTGAGTTTGGCCAGCTCGCTGGCATGGATCAGCAGTTTGCGCTTCCTTCGCGGCTCGTGCTGGAAATATGCGGCACCCTTGTATTCGGCGATGTAACTGTTGATCAGCCAGATGCCGCCATCTTCGATGGACGCATAACTTTCGGCGATGTTGGTTTGACCAACGCGCAGAGACTTGACCTCGGAGCCGAGCAGCATGATGCCTGCTTCCCAGCTGTCGGTGATGAAATACTCGTGCCGCGCTTTGCGGTTTTCGGCAACAAGTGTAGTCCCGTCGTCTCTGGGAGCGGCCATGAATGAATAACCCTACTCGGCGGCTTTCGCGTCGAGAAGTCCAAGCTGATTGAGGACCGCATCGACGGCGATCTTGGTCGCGTCCGATACCGGCACCATCGGCAGGCGCATGTCAGCCGTACACAGACCTAGCCGCGATACCGCGTACTTCACTGGCCCAGGATTGGTTTCGACGAACAACACATCATGCAGCGGCATCAGGCGGTCCTGCAGGACAAGCGCCTTTTTGAAATCTCCGGCGAGACAGGCATTTTGGAAGTCTGCACATAGCCGCGGCGCGACGTTGGAGGCCACCGAAATGCACCCCACCCCGCCGTGGGCCATGAAGCCGAGCGCGGTGGCATCTTCGCCCGACAGCTGGCAGAACTCCGGACCCATCGCCGCACGCTGCTGCGACGGCCGCGCCAAGTTGGCGGTCGCGTCCTTCACGCCTACGACGTTCTTCAATTCAAAGCAGCGCGCCATTGTCGCCACCGACATGTCGACGATCGAACGCGCCGGAATGTTGTAGATCACAATCGGAATGCTGATCGCGTCGTTGATGGCCTTGTAGTGCTGAAAGAGACCTTCCTGCATCGGCTTGTTGTAATATGGCGTGACGACCAGGACGCCATCGGCGCCGGCCTGCTCGGCATACTGCGACAGCTCAATGGCCTCGTCCGTGGAATTCGAGCCGGTACCGGCCAGAACAGGAACACGCTTTCTCGCCGCCGCGACGCTGAGGTCGATGACGCGCTTATGCTCGTCGAAATCGAGCGTCGGGCTTTCCCCCGTGGTGCCAACCGGGACGAGCCCGTGCGTACCTTCCGCAATCTGCCACTCGACAAAGCGGGTGAAAGCGGCCTCGTCGAGGGCGCCATTTTTGAAAGGCGTGATGAGCGCCGTAATCGAGCCTTTGAACATGCCCTTAGCCTATGATCGATGTCTGGGATTGGACGCTGCCACTGCCCCACCCGTTTCCGCTGCCTCGTGGGTGGTTGCATAGATATGCTGGCCTGTCACGCCTCCCGTTAGGGGCCAATATGCAATGTGAAGCCACGGCCTCGCCGCAGGAGCGTGCCACTCGTCCCGGTCAAAGCTCTTGCGCCACGACGCATCCGCTCGCTTAATAGACGCGAGGCGGTTACGGATCGGGCCTGGAGACTTAACTCTAAGCACTAGACTGGTCCCCTGCAAGGTGAGGCCCAACGTTAAGCAGAGTGAGCAACTTAATTGGTGAGGACCGCCGTCGTGACACTGAAAACCCGGGCGATTCGGCGCCGGCTCTTTCTGATGCTCCCCCTTGGCGCGCTGGCGGTGTCGGCCGCGCCGCTCAAGAGTATGGCCCAAGGCGAGAGCCCGGCGCCGGCCTTGCTCAAGTCCGAAACAGATCACATCGCCAAGCTCGATGCTGCTCTCGCGCCGGTGCGCAGCTTTGCCCCCTCGGCCGAAGATGCCAAGAGCATTCGCGAGGCAGTACAAGCCGTCCAAGCAAACAACATGGGGCGCTTTGGTGAGTTGAAGGCGGCGATCACCGATCCAGCAGGCAAGAAGCTCGTTGACTGGGTACGGCTGCGGAATGGCTACGGTGAAGCGAGCGAGTACCGCGCGTTTCTCAAAGACAATCCGTTGTGGCCCGAGCGCTCGATGATGGTCCAGCGTCTGGAAGAAGCACTCTTCACGCAGGGCGGAAGTGCGGCATCCATCAAAGAATTTTTTGCCACTTCTCCGCCCGAGACCGGAATTGGCTATGCGGCGCTCGCATCCGCCTATCTCGCCGAAGACAATAAAGCTGAAGCCAAAAAGCTCGCGTCCAAGGCTTGGCGCGATCTCCCCATTCCCGGAACACTGGAGACCGGTTTTCTGCGCCGCTTCGGCGGCCTGCTGTCAGAAGCCGATCACAAATGGCGTTTCGACCGCATGGTAACCGACGATGTCCGCTGGGCTGGAAATCGCGCCGACCGCGCCGCCTTTGCCCGCCGTGTCATCCCGCTGCTGCCAGCGGCAGAACAAAAGAAAGCTACGGCCCGGCTCGCGGTCTTCAACAGATCGGGGAACGCACGGGCTTTGATGGCAGCGCTGCCGCAAGGCGACGGCACAGATTACGGCCTTGCGTTTCATCGCACTCAGCTTCTGCGCAAGAGCGGCAAAGTCGACGAGGCCGCCAAGATCATTCTGGCAATTCCGCCTGATCCCAACAAAATAGCTGTGCTGGATGAGTGGTGGGCCGAACGGCGTGAACTCGCCTATGGCGCTCTGAAGATGGGCAAGGCCAAACTCGCCTACGAACTCGCTAAAGACGCCGGCCCCCTGACGGTCAATCCGCTCAAAGAGCAGACCTTCATGGCCGGGTGGATCGCCTACCGGTATCTCAAGGACGCTGACGCCGCCGAAAAGCACTTCAAGGATCTGAGCAAAGCCGCCGACGGGCCGCTGAGCCGCGCCAAAGCCGCCTATTGGCTGGCGCGGATTGCAGACGGCCGGGGTGATACATCCGCCGCCGCCGTGCATTACAAAACTGCCGCGAAGAACCCCGATACCTTCCATGGCTTGCTCGCCATGCAAAAACTCGAGCCCGGACGCACGTCGCTCGATGTCACGCCGCCAGCATTCCCGACGGCCGAGCAGATCGAAAAGTTCAACAGCCTCGATGCCGTCAAAGCGGCGGTGCTGGCGCGCAAATCCGGATTGTCTCGCGAATACACGCGCGGCTTCCTGACATCATTGCGCATCGGCCTTCCGAGCGAAGCCGAGGCCGGCATGGTCGCGCATCTTGCCGAAGCCCTCGGCGATACGCAAATGTCGCTCCGCGTTGCCAAGTCTGCAATTGCCAAAGGCCAAAACCTATTGACCTACGGCTATCCCGTGCATCCGTTCCCGGCCTACACGCCGCTGCGCACGCCGCCCGAAATGGCTTTTCTGCTTGGCATTGCCCGGCAAGAAACCGAATTCGAATCTCAGACTGTATCCGGCGCTGGCGCCAAAGGCCTGTTGCAGGTGATGACGGTGACGGCCAAGCATGTCTGCCAGGACTACAAGATCAAGTGCGATATCCCCCGCCTTCTGTCGGACAACAAATACAACGTGACGATCGCGTCGGCTTACATTGGCGACCGTATGGGTGAGTTCAGCGGGTCGTACATCTTGGGTCTTGCCGGCTATAACGCCGGTCCCGGACGGGCACGGCAATGGATCCGCGAAAACGGCGATCCTCGCGATCCGAAGGTTGACCCGCTTGACTGGATCGAGCGCATTCCGATTACTGAAACCCGCGAGTACGTCACCAAGGTGCTCTCGAACATCCAGATCTACCGCGCCCGCATTGGCGACGGTGCCAAAGCACTCAGGATCGAGGAAGATCTGGCCCGCGCCCGCGGTAGCTTCAAGGTTCCTGATGCGGCAAAAGACGGCGCTGGTAACGCCGCGAGCAGCAACACGGAAGGCTGACGCAGACGTTGAGCGGCTAGGAAGTGACGGGGGCGGCGGCAGAATGGCGACGGCGGCGAAGGATTTCGAAGTTATCTATTTTTCCGCCCGCGATGGCTTGCGGCTTTACGCCCGCCGCTACCCGGCGCGCATCGCACGCGGTCTGCGGCCCGTGCTCTGCCTCGCCGGGCTTACCCGCAACAGCCGTGATTTCCACGACGTCGCATCGGCGCTGAGCCAGAACCCCACGGCACCACGCGACGTCTATACGCTGGATATTCGCGGCCGCGGCCTTTCCGAACACGACGCCGACTGGAAAAATTACGCCGTACCGGTCGAACTGCATGACGTCATCGACTTCATGACCATGACCGGGCTTCATGACTCAGGCATCATCGGCACCTCGCGCGGCGGCTTGATCACCATGGTGCTGGCGGCCGTGCAGCCAACGCGCATCGGCGCGGTCGTGCTCAATGATATTGGCCCGGTGATCGAGACCGATGGGCTGGTGCGCATCGCTGGCTATGTCGGCCGCGTGCCTGTGCCGAAGACCTGGCCAGAGGCCGCGCGCGTGGTGCGCGATCTGACGCGGCGCGATTTTCCCCTCCTCACCGACGCCGATGCCGAGGCTTTCGCGCGTCAGCTTTTCAACGAGCGCAACGGCCGGCCCGTGCCCGGCTATGACGCGAAATTGTCGAAGTGCCTGTCTGTGCTGGATGGGCCCATGCCGCAGCTCTGGCCGCAATTCGAGGCGCTGAAACGCGTGCCCGTTCTCGTCATCCGCGGCGCCAACTCCGATCTGCTCGCGGCCAAGACGGTCGACGAGATGCACAAGCGCCACCCGAAGCTTGCGAGTATCGTAGTGCCAGGAGAAGGCCACGCGCCGCTGTTGCGCGATGCGCCGACGATCAACGCCATCGTGCATTTCTTCAGTGAAACCGATGCGTCCAGCGGGCATACCGCAGCGGCCGCCTAAACGGCTGTTCAATCATCCCGGCTGGTCTCGACATCGCCCTTGTCGACCCGGCGTGAGAACTCGGTATGCCCGCCGCTCGAGAGGATGCGGGCCTGCTCGACCCAGTTTTCTCGCTCGACACGGCCTTTGAAGTCGAGCGTCTGGCTGACGCGGTCAATATCTGCGTTCGTCCAGTTGGCAATTTGCTCATAGCTGACGACACCCATCGCGTTGAGCCGCTTTTCGATCAACACGCCGATGCCGCGGATGCGCTTGAGGTCGTCCGCGTCCACGTCGTCAACGGCAGAGCGCTGTCCTTCCGGTTTAGCCGGGCTTGTCTGTGTGCCCTGGCCCCTCTCGCCCGCGTCCTTAATCTCTTTTTCTTTAATGGCATCCGAGAGTTTCGCCGCCATAACGATTTTGGGATCGGCTTTCGAGAGCGGTGAAATGGGCTCGATGGGGCGCACACCGCGCGTAACGCTGGCAGACGCCGCCGCGATCGCCGCAGCGGCTGCGGACGCCATGTCGGCGACCGATTTTTTTCCAGGTGGTGGGTATGTGGATACTGGCGGCGCCACAGCTGGAGTGGCAGGCGCCTTGACGGGAGCTGGTGCCACAGGCGGCGCGGCGGCTTGCGGTGCCGGTGGTGCTACAGTGGCAGACGATACCGTGGGTGCCGGGGTCGCGGGCGTCGCGGTCGCAGCCGCAGCCGGCGTTACCGCATCTTTTGCAACGGGCACCAATCCCGGCGCGGGTGCAGAACGCAAGGCAGAGGCGCGGTTGCGCGAATAATAGGTCTCGCCACCTTTAGCCAGAATTTGCGCCTGTTCGATCCATTGCTCGCGGTCGATGCGCCCGGTGAGGCCCAGCGCCTGGTTTATCCGATTGACGTCGGCAGTGACCCAGCGGGCCATATCCTCAAATCGCTTGACGCCGTTGCTCTTCAGTTTTTGCTCCGTCTCCGCGTCGATGGCGCGAATGCGCTGGAAATCATCGCCACCGGCAGCAATGGCAGTGGGCGCAGACGTTGCAACCGGGGCGGGGGCGGGTTGAACCAGCGGTTCCGCGGCTTTGGGTGCCGGGGGTGTTGAGGCCGCAGCTGCTGGCGGCGGCGCTACAGGCTTCGGAGGCGCGGGCATAGGCGGCTGCAGTGCAGCGGCCGCAGGTTGCGCCGGGGCTGCCGGAATTGGGGAGGGAATTGGGGAGGGAACTGGAGCGGGTGCCGTCGCGGGTTGAGAGGTCCGCAGCTGCGGAGTAACGGCCGCTGCTGCGGCTGCTGCTGCCTTGGCCGCGGCAACCGCTGCGGCGGCGGCGGCGGTTGCCGCGCTGGTCCCCTGCGGAGACTGCTGCTGTGCGGGTGCCGCGCGCTTTGGCGACGGAGCCACTGATGGGACCAGCGCGGGCGCAGGAGCCGGTGCTGCCACAACCGGTTTCACTGGAGCCGGTGGCTTGGGCGGCGGCCAAGGGTGCGCCGGACCTGTCGGCGAAGTCAAAATCGCCGGGCGGATTTCTATGATGGACCGGCGCGGCATGCCCGCATTCGGGTCCGGTCCGGCGAGCGCGCGATCAAATCGCGAAGTATCATCGGACTTCGGCTGGGCCTTTGGCGCGGGCCGCGCAAGAATATCGATTCTCGGTTGCACCGGTTCCAAATGCCGAGGCGCGACGGCCGGGACGCTCGTTCGCACGGCGGTTGCTGGCGCACGCTGTGACGTGCGTATCTGTGCCGGCACAGGTTGCTGCACGGCGGCGCTAACCGGTACGGTTTCGAGAACCGGCTTGAAGCTGACCGCGCGCTTTGCAAGGCACGCCACGAAGGCCCCGAAAAAATAGGATGAGAGAAGCAGAAGAAATGTCTGCAGCAGCAAATAGGTCATAACTCACCATACCCCTTGGCGGGCCGTTGTGGCGGGATGCGCTGGAGACGCATTTGGGCGCAAGGCATCAGTTGAGGTCTCATTGTTCCCCGGTCCGTCCGCATGACACCCACCCGGCAACGACCCCAAGGACGAAGGCCAGCGCGATCCACCAGATGAGCTTCAAGAACAGGTAATCCATCTTCAATTCCCTAGCCGGAAGTAGCTGCGTCTCAGTTGACCTTGACCGTGAACTCGATGCGCCGGTTCTTGGCCCGGCCATCCTCTGTGATGTTGTCGGCGATCGGGCGCGACGCCCCGTAGCCGATCGTCGTCAGCCTGTTGCGAACAACGCCATTACGCGACAGAAAATCGGCGACCTCGCGGGCCCGGCGATCCGACAGGCGCTGATTGCGTTCATCCGTTCCTTCGCCATCCGTATGACCTTCGATTTCGATGCGGAAACCGGGACAGGCGTTGGCGATTTCTGCGAGCTCTTGAAGGGTCTCGGTGCTGTCGGCTGTGAGATCGGCCTTGGCGCGGGCGAACTGTAAGATGCCTTTGGCTGTCGCGTCCCGCATCAACTCCTGGCATTTGTCGGCTTCCTGCTGCCGCGGGTCCGGCGCGACGACTTCGATAGCGTCGCGCCCGGAAAATCCTTGCGGCAGGCTGCTACCGAGAGCAGCGCGGACATCAGCGGCAATGGCTTCGCTCGTCGCGACGCCGCGAACCGTCAGATCCTTGCCCGCAAGCGTGGCGTCGCCGTTTCTGAGGCGCGCCAGCTGATCCAGCCCCCGCAGTGCAACCGTGGTCCAGGGCTCGGCGGGTGCCGCAACGATTTTCATCTGATCCGTGATTTTAGCGTTACTAAACAGCCGCTGCGCCGCCTCCATGATCCTCACGCGGGAGGTGTCGTCCGGCACTTCGCCATCGAGGATAACTGCGCCGCTGGCATCACGCGCCGCACGCCACGCCAGGTTGGTTCTGACCTCGCCTGTAAACTCAATGTTGGTCTCCGTTTCGCAGGTTTGACCGGCTGCCGCCTTGACGTCAGCAGGAATGGCTTGGGCCGCGCCGTAGTCGTCCGTGCTGCCGGTAACATACAACCTACGGTCGACGAGAATTGATTTCCCGGACTTAAGACGGGGCAAGGCAGCTAACCCGGCAACGATGCACTGCTGCCAGCCTTCGGGGGCACCGGTCACGATCTGCAGCTTGTCTGTGACGATCTGGCCGGCAAAGCGCGCCTTGACGGCGTCGATCAACGCGGCGCGCGCGGCCTCGCTCGGCACATAGCCGCCAACATCAATCGCCGACCCATCATGGGCGATCGACATGAGATAGCCGCCGGTCGAGACTGGCACTGCCGACTTAGGCGCCTTGATCTGCTCGGTGATCTTGAAGGACTGCGGGACATTGGCGGTCAGCGCCTTGCGCACTGCATTGGCGCTCGCCTCATCGGCCGCTTCACCGATAAACGTCAGATCCTTGGCTTTGAGGTCAGCCGTCCCGGATTTGAGCACGGCAAGCTGGCCCAGCGCGGCGGCAGCGGCCTCATTCCAGCCGTCGGGCGCGCCTTCGGCGACGTCGGTGCGGTCAACTATTGAAATTTTCGGGAGCAACTTCTTGACGTAGGCGTTGAGGCCATCACGCGCCTTTTCCGATGGCACAAACCCTGAGACCAGCAGCTGGTTGGCGGCTGACTTTGCCGTCCAAGTGTACGGACTGACCAGCGGCGGCGTAATCTTATCGAATGCCAGTTGGACGCCGCCCGGAAGGCCTGACGTCAACGCTGTTTTGACGCTGCGGTAGGCCGGTATCGTTGCCGCTTCGCCGACGACGGACAGATCGAGTCCGTCGAGCCCGGCTGTGCCTTTTTTGAGCTGCGCAACCTGCTTCAAGCCGAACAACGCGCCCGACAGCCAGGCGTCGCGATCAGGCGCTCCCCTGGCGAGCTTCATGTCGTCAATGATCTCGGATTTGGCAAAGACGCTGCGCGCGGCCGTAAGCAGCGTCTTGCGCGCGTCCTCGTTCGGCACATAACCTGTGATCACGACGCGGCCATCGCCCGCTGACGTCGCTGACCAGGTGAACTTGTCGACAAGTTCGAGGAGTTCCGTGCGGCCATGGGCAATGCGAACGCCCCAGGTATCACGCGCCGACGCCAAAGCCTTGAGAGGATCATTTTCGTTTGTAGCTTTACCGGTGACGACGCCGTCACGGCCGGCAAAAATCGGTACGGCCCAATCGAGACCTGCGCGCGACAGTGCTTCCTGAGTCCGCCGTCCGAGGTCGGCCTCAATGCCCTCGTGTTCGAGCTGCACGGCCACCCAGCTCAACATCGCGATGGGCACCAGGCCCAACAGCCAATAGGACGGATTGCACCGCATACGCACGCGACTCCCAAACTTCACACAGTCGCTGACGCCTAGCTGCTATCCATCTGGAATGAATGCCGCAGTGGCGCACGAACGCACAGCTCCTAAGGTATGCCCCAATACCGGCTCAAGAACCCAGCCAGGACACCAGCCAGAAGCCTGTGAGCCCCCCTTAGGACTATAGCTAAACGCCACCACCATTCCAAGCCAGAGGCAGAATACCCCAAATTCGACTAATTGGTTGAGGAAAGGGCCTTTTTTGAGAACCGTGTGGCCCGCCAGTGCTCCCCAGCTGGGCTCAAGTCTTTTGCCGAAGCGGCATAGATCAGACCATGATGCTGCCACCGGCCAGGCGCTGAGCCACTGGCCGTAAGGCCTCACCGATCAAGACGAGGCACGGGCCGTTTACATTCGCGGCCGCCAACGCCTCCGGCAGCTCACCGAGCCCGCTAGCGATAATCCGCTCCCCCTCGCGGCTGACATCAATCAGGGCGGCGGCGGGGGTGTCAGGCGGCAATCCAGCCGCCGCGAGCCGGTCGCGAAGTTCGGCGAGTGTGCGATGCGCCATGTAAACCGCAGTCGTCGCCCCCGGATCTGCAAGCGCCTGCCAATCAAGGTTCGACGGCAGACGTCCCTCACGCGAATGGCCGGTGACGAACTGCAGCCTTTTGGCGTGGTCGCGATGGGTCAGCGAAATCTTCAGGCGCGCCGCCGCAGCCTGGGCTGCCGAAATGCCCGGGATCACGTCGAAGGGAATGCCTGCAGCTTCGAGCTCGTCCATCTCTTCCCCGCCGCGCCCAAAGATCATCGGGTCGCCGGACTTGAGACGCACGACGCGGCGTCCCTGACGCGCGAGCGTGATCATCAGGGCGTTGATTTCGGTTTGCTTGCAGGCGGGGCCGTAGCCGGTCTTGCCAACCAGCATGCGTGTTGCCTCGCGGCGCGCGAACTCGAGAACAGGTGCGGTGACGAGATCATCGTAGAGGATGACATCGGCGGCCCGTAGCGCCCGGACAGCCCGCAGCGTCAACAGTTCGGGATCGCCGGGACCGGCACCGACGAGCGATACGAAGCCGAGCTTCTGCGCCGTGCTGCCCGTCTCGCCGCCCGCGACGATTAGATCTTCGAGATCTTGAGCCGTGGGTGCGCGCTCGGCCGCGATCATGGCGCGCTCTGCGAACCGTTCCCAGAAGCGGCGGCGCTCGGCTATTGTCGAACCAAGCCGATCGTCCTCGCAACGCCAGGCCTTCGCGGCCTCCGCCCAGCGCTTGAAACCAGCCGGCAGCAAGGCTTCAAGCCGCGAGCGAATGGCCTGTCCGAACACCGGTGCCGCGCCATCCGTCGAGATCGCCACGACGAGCGGCGAGCGGTTGACGATGGCACCAAATTGGAATGCGCAGAACGCGGGCCGGTCGACGACGTTGACGGGAACGCCCGCGATGCGCGCGGCGTCAACAAAAGCCTGCGCCTCGCTGTCGTCCGTAATGGCACCGATTGCAATCGCAGCGCCCTCGAGATCAGCAGCTTGCCAGCGGCGCTGAAAAAAGGTGACGCGGCCAGCCGGCGGATGCGCCGCAAGATGTGTGAAGTCATCGACGAAGTGATCAGCATAGACATCGACGTTGGCACCGGCGGCTGCCAGGAGTTCAGCTTTCCACGCTGCGGGCTCGGTGCCGCCAACCAATACCGCGCGCTTACCGTTGAGCTTGAAAAATACCGGCAAGGTTGCAAGAGCATCCATTCGCGCGGCACTTGTTTGCACGGGGCCCCTCTCAGAACGCTCAGGCTCAGAAGGCTCAGGCTCAGAACGCTCAGGCGTTGTATCCGGCATGGGTTCGCTCAACGTTAGCTCGGCCCCGCGGCACGGGCGGACCTTCAAAGCCTATCACCGGCAGCCTGACCGGCAGATAGTGACCGGCTGGTAGTGACCGGCCGGTAGGAGGCGGGCTCAAGAGAATGGCGGAGACGGAGGGATTCGAACCCTCGATACGCTTTAGGGCGTATGACGATTTAGCAAACCGTTGCCTTCAGCCACTCGGCCACGTCTCCGCAAATCAGGGATAAAGCACCCTATAGAGCCGGGGCACAGGCAATGCAAGATAACGGCTAGGGATAAAGGCCAGAATACCGCAATCGGGCACAAAAGGCTGGCGCACCGATCCTCGACCCGGCGTAGCCCGACCTGCTAGACTAGGTTTGATTTGCCGAACGCCAACGGCATACAGCGACTCCGGCCCATCGCTCGGGCCCATCTCGCGGGTCCATATCGCGGGTCCGGGCTGTGAAATCAAGAGACGAGGCGTGACGTGAAATCAGCTACCCGAACCGCAACCGCATCCGTAATTGTGCTCTTGCTCGCCGCCACATATGCGGCAGCGGCTCAGTTTTGCGTCTCGTGCGACGGGCCGGAAGCGCACTATGCCTGCTCCATTGATGGCGCGAGCGCCACATCGACGGATCCGCGACTGAAGCTCTATTGCATGACGCAGCTGGCGACGACCGGCGGCCACGCGAGTTGCACAATCGACCGGGCACAGCAGAACCCCTGTGCCGGTGTGCCGAAGGTCTTAGCCGCGCCCGAGGGCGTGGAGCTATTTCCATCCCCGCCAGCGTCCTCACAGGACAGGGCCGCGCCCTTAGATGCCAGAAAGCCAGATGCAAACCAGGCAGATCCTGCTAGCCAGGACGCATCACCAAACGATGCAGCAAAGCCAAGTACGCCCGCTGCGGCAGCTCAGGAAACGGCTATTTCCAAAACACCGGCGCCGCCAAAGACCGTGAAGGAAATGGTGGAGAAGGGCGCGGCGTCGACGGGCAAGAGCCTCGATCACTCCGGCGAGGTCGCATCGGACGCCGCCAAATCAGCAGGCAGCGCCCTGGAGAAAGCTGGAAACGCCGTTAGCAGCGCTGCGAAAAAAGCATGGACCTGCGTGGCGTCGTTGTTCGGCGACTGCTGATCGCGCTCAACGTGCCAGCCTTGCACCTAGAGCAGGTTCCGATCATACGGCACCAGCGTCAGGATTTTCCTCTCCCCTAGGGAGAAGGACTCCGGCCGCGATTCGATGAGATCGCAAAGCGCTCTAGATTTAGTGCAGCGACTTCATCCACTCACGCGCGAGCTTCTGCGCCAGCGCCACATCCGGCTTGCTCATGTCACGCGACAATTCGAGGCGATAGTGCTTGGCTTCTTCGTTGCCGCGCATGGCCGCAAGATTGAACCACTTGTGAGCCTGGATGAGGTCGACCGTGCCATCGCGGCCAGTGCAGTATATGAGCCCGAGTTCGAACAGCGCATCGGGTTGACCGCCCTGGGCTGCGAACTCGATCGTATCACGCGTTGAAAAATCCATTCGCGCCATGGGACACCCTCCGTATCGCCGAAACTAACACAACGCCGCTTCCGTGCGGCTTGTTTATGCGCCGCGCGGCACCAAGTTGTGACCGCGTGCAAGCCTGCAGACGATGTCAGGCGGCGTATTAAAACTCGTAAATTGCGGCAAGAATTGTTGATAATAGACCAGCAACGAGTATTTCGAAGCAGCGGATATGCGCCCCGCACCGGGACAATTTTTTCATAATGCGTTGGTGCGCAACCGCCTGTTAAGGCGTCCGGAAAGCATATTGTAACCATGCTCTAAAAATGTCGTTTTGAGCCCCCCGGCGCGCCCATTCAAAGGCGTTCAGGCAGGGTTCATGCGACGGCCTCTAGAGTGATCAAATACAGTCCAGCAAAGGCCGCAAACGGCTGCGAACTGGACGCGACGGGATCGAGCTGAGGGGCAGTGCGATGCGCGGTTTATCTGGGCTGATTATAGCGGCTTTAGCACTGGCCGGGTGTGCCCGCGAAGCTGACCAAGGCTTCCCCTATGTCAGGCCATCGCAACTCGGTGTCACGCCCGCGGAGGCTGAAACAACGGCTAATGCCAATGCCGCGACTGCAAATCCTGCCGTCCGCCACGTCACCTCGAACAAAGTTCTTGGTGCCATGGCCTTCCAAAAAGTCACCGGACGAACTGTCGATCCGGACCGGCTCAACGGCGGCAACTAATTGGGATTGAACCTGCAGTCGCGCTCAAAGGCCGTCCTCAAGGGTTTGGCGAAACTCCTCATCCTTGCCAACAGCCAATCCGCGTTGAACGGCGGGCCGCGCCTTGATGCGGTTGAGCCAGTTTGAGAGATGCGGGAACTGTTCAATGTCCTGCGCCAGTGGTCTCCACAACCGCACCCAGGGAAAACAAGCGATATCGGCAATAGAATACGCGCCCGCGAGATAGTCTCGATCCACAAGGCGGCGCTCCATGACGCCAAACAAGCGCGTGACTTCCTTGGTGTAGCGCTCGATGCCGTAGGGTACCGGCTCCGGCGCGTACTTGCGAAAATGGAAGCACTGACCAGCCATCGGCCCAAGCCCGCCCACCTGCCAAAACAACCACTGATCGACATCAGCTTTCTTGCGTTCATTCGTCGGATAGAGTGACGCATATTTGCGGCCGAGATACTGCAGGATCGCGCCCGATTCAAAAATCGCCAGCGGCTGGCCGTCTGGACCATCGCAATCGACAATAGCGGGGATGCGATTGTTCGGCGAAATTTTCAAAAACTCCGGCGCGAACTGTTCGCCCTTGGATATGTCGACGAGGTGCAGGCGATAGGGCAGCGCAAGCTCCTCAAGCATGATCGAAATTTTGAGACCGTTGGGCGTTGACCAGAAATAGAGGTCAATCGTGTCGTCAAGTGTGGCGTCCGGCATGAGGCTCTCTTATGGAACGAGGATGATGGACCCGGTGGTCTTGCGGGCCTCGAGATCGCGGTGTGCCTCCGCCGCCTTGTTAAGCGGATAGCTGTGGTTCACGGCGATTTTGATCTTGCCGCTCTCGACCATCGAGAACAGCTCCGCGGCGTTGGCGACAAGATCGTTTCGATTTGCCGTATAGGCGAAAAGCGACGGCCGCGTGGCAAACAGCGATCCCTTGAGCTGGCTCAAATCAAACGCTGGAACAGGGCCGGAGGCATTGCCGAACGACACCCAAAGCCCCTTCGGCTTCAGGCATTCGAGAGACGCGGGGAATGTGTCTTTGCCGATTGAGTCGTAAATCACATCGCAGCCCTTCCCACCGGTGATCTCGTTCACCCGCGCAACGAAGTCATGCGTCTTCGTGTTGATCACATGCGTGCATCCGTGGGCGCGGGCAACGTCGGCCTTTGCGTTCGAACTGACGGTGCCGATCATGGTCGCGCCGACAGCCTTCGCCCACTGACAGGCGATCAATCCCACGCCTCCGGCGGCCGCATGGAACAGCATGACCGTGCCCGGACTGACTGGGAAAGTCTCGCGGAACAGGTACCGCACGGTCATGCCCTGCAGCATCATGGCGGCAGCGGTCTCGTAGGTGATCGCACCTGGCAGCTTGATGAGCCTATCCGCCGTGGCGAGACGCTCTTCGGCGTAGCCACCAGGGCAACCAGCGTAAGCCACACGGTCGCCGGGCTTGAGATCGTCAACGCCGGGACCAACCTCGACAACATCGCCCGCACCTTCCAACCCGAGGACGGCGGGCAAGGCCGCAAGCTTGTAAAGCCCGGAGCGCTGGTAGGTGTCGATGTAGTTGATGCCGATGGCCTTTTGTTTGAGGCGCACTTCACCGGGACCAGGCCGGCCGGCGAGCACCTCTTCAAAGCGCAGAACATCTGGGCCGCCATACTCGTGAATGCGGATGGCGTGCGGCATGGGCTGGCTCCTGTCGGTGGCGGTGCAGAGTCTTGGGCCGGGTGAATCCGTCAAGACATGGGGTCACAAATGGGACAGGTAACATGTGGGACCTCGGAGCGAATCCAGCTAGAGGTCCGCGTCAATGGTCCACAGGATGGTCCCGCAGAACGGGCCAATATGACTGGTCCACAGAACTGGTCCACAGAACTGGCCCGCAGAACTGGCCCACAGAACTGGCGCGGTGCTGCCACGAGGCCGCCACGCTCGCCTTCTAGGGCACCGGCGTACGACAACGAACAGGCGGGTGGATGAGACGCGGTAGGGATAGACGTTGGAGCTACCTTGGGGCGGTTGCCGCATGCGCGTTTGTCATCTCCGCATGCGGAAGCTCGGAGACGCCAATCCCTGGACCGCAAATCGGGCTCAGATGCGTCGATGACAGTCATCACTGCATCAGCCAGCGCGAAAAAGTGTTCGACAGCTATATGGCTGACAAATCCCGCACTTGGGTGAAACAGCCAGCCGAACCGGCGGCTTACGCCTCAGGCGTGCGGCTGTTCGCGTTGAGCAAGCGGCGCCGCGACCTGTCCTGCGATGAACTCGCACATGGTAAGCGAGAGGCCGACGGGGCACCGTCAGCCTTGCGCGGACCAGGTGGATCGGGACTAACTCCGGCCCAGGTCTCGCGCGGGGTCATGCTGGCGGGTGACGTTGGCCGCGAACTTGGCCGCGAAATTGACAAGCGCTGCAAAAAGACTTGATCGCGAATAAAACTTCCCTATTTGCCGAAGCGCGGTCACGATGGGGCGGCGCCCCGCCCGCGCAGCCAGCACCACCTCCTGTGGATCCAACGAAAGATCTCCCATGACTGTGCAAGACTTCGTCGACGTCACCGTGACGTTTGTGCGCGAGCATGAGAGCTGGGCGGCACCCTTCGCCTTCTTCGTCGCCTTCATGGAAAGCTTCTGCTTCTTGTCGATCCTGTGGCCAGGAACAGCAATCCTGGTTGGCATTTCCGCTCTCCTCGCCAAAAGCGGCGTCGAGATGCACGTGCTCGGACCGGCTATTATTGCCGCTGGCCTCGGCGGAACGCTGGGATACGCCATTTCCTACTGGATCGGGCTCTACTACAAGGACTCGATCAAGACCGTCTGGCCGTTCAGCCGCAATCCGGCGATGCTCGAGCGCGGCCAGACTTTCTTCGATAAGTGGGGCGCGCTTGGCGTCTTCCTCGGTCACTTTTTCGGGCCCGTTCGGGCTATCATTCCGGTCATAGCCGGGATGTATGCAATGCCGCAGTGGCAATTCCAGCTCGCCAACATCACGTCGGCCTTCATATGGGCTGCGGGGGTCATCGCACCCGCCTACTTCGGCCTGCAGTATTTTCTGCGCTGATCTGAGCCTGCCGCAAAACCCTGCCCGCTCGCTCTGGGGCCATTGGGCCCGCTTGCTTATGCGGCACGGTTCGCCTAGACGGGTGCCAATACTGACGCATGGACTTGTGCCGTGCGCAATTTAACCTCAAGATCCGGGTCCGCCGTTATGTCCAAGACATCGCTCAAGAATATCCAAAAGCAAAAGAAGAAGGCCCGCCGCACCATTCCGCGCGCCAAGGTCACCCGCGTACAGGGTAATACGGCGGCCGTGCGCAAGCACTTGAAGAAGCTCGCTGGCAAGGCTCGCGCGGCCAAGGCCGCCGGCTAACACTAAAGCCCAGATTCGGCAGACTGATCCGGCCTCATGATTTCGCCGTCAAAGGCGTGGTATGAGGTCCATTGTGCAGAAAATTTTCGATACCCCCGCGCTCTATCCACCGACGGTGAAACCGGCGGCGCGCGCCCTGCCGCTGTCCGCGTCACTCCTGCGGTTCGTCACCAATCCGCTGCGCTCGCTGCCTCGCGCCGTCTACACCGACTCGCTTGTGACCTACGGCCGCAAGCGCCCGCTCGTTGTCTGGGTCACGGGACCAGACCTGCTCGAGCACGTGCTCGTCAAGAACACCGATCTCTTCATCAAGACGCGTCTCGATAAGCGCGTTTTGCGCCCCGTTGTCGGCGAAGGGCTGCTGACCGCCGACGGCGACCATTGGCGCTGGCAGCGCAAACTCGCAAGCCCCCTGTTCCGCCCAAATGACGTGCTCGCCTACGTGCCGACGATGGTCGAAGCGGCCAATGAACAAATCGCGCGCTGGCGTTCTGAGGGCCTGCATCACGTTGCGGCCATCGACGAGGATATGACCGAGACGACGTTCGCCGTCATCGCCCGGACCGTGCTCGCCGGCATCGACGAAAGCGAAGGCCATGACATCAAACGCACCGGCCGCGCCTACATCGATCCGATCATGTGGTCGGTGGCGGCAGCCTTGATGCTGTTGCCGGAATGGCTGTGGCACCCGGGCCAGGGCCAGATGCGCAAGGCCGCCGCCGAGGGCCGCGCCTGCGTCCAGCGCCTGCTCGACCGGCGCCGCACGGCTGGCGTCGAAGGCGACGACCTCGTGGCCCGCATGCTGAGAGCGCGGCACCCCGAGACCGGCGCGCCGATGACGGACGAGCAGCTCATCGACAACCTGGCGACGTTTCTACTCGCTGGTCACGAGACAACCGCCAAAGCCTTGACCTGGACGCTGTATCTTCTGGCACGCGCGCCAGAGTGGCAGGAGCGCGTACGCGCCGAGATCGCGGAGGTGACCGGCGGCCGCCCCGTTGCAACGGCTGATATCGCCCGGCTCACGCTGACCCAGCGCGTTCTGAAGGAGTCGATGCGGCTCTACCCATCCGTGCCTGCCATGACACGGGTCAACCGCGTTGCCACCGAGCTTGGCGGCATCGCGCTGCCATCCCCGACGCTGATCGTCATTCCGGTCTTCGCGGTGCATCGCCATCGCGGGTTGTGGGAGGACCCCGACAGGTTCGATCCCGACCGCTTTCTGCCCGAGCCCGAAGCCAAACATCAGCGCATGCAGTTCATGCCGTTCGGCGTCGGCCCGCGGGTATGCATCGGCGCATCGTTCGCGATGATCGAGGCGACAGCGGTGCTTGCGACGCTGCTACAGAGCGCCCGATTTGGCTGGGATGGGAAGCACCTGCCCGAACCCGTCAGCCGCGTCACGCTGCACCCGCGCGGCGGCATGCCCCTGAGGGTGACGATGCTGTGAGAGTTCGGACCGGTCAGGCTCTTAACGAGGTCCTAACGCGCCCGCGCCGCTTGTTACCAACTCGCTAAATTCATGCATCAAACTGTTCCACGCATCTGAGCCGTCCTTCAAATGTTGTCTGATACATTCTGTCGCAGGGTGAATACGGGCTCTGTGGGAGGGGTCAATGACAACGACAAAGATTGCTTATGCGATTGCGGCACTCGTGCCGTTTGGTTTTGTGATTTTGGCGACAGCGCTTTTTGTTCGCGCGTTCCTCGCCCACCGCAAGGCTGCGGCGGCGCACTGAGCCTCCGTAGAAACACTCAACCATCACGGCGAGTGCTGTCCGTGGATTGCGCCTGCGTCAGCGGCTCAAATCCCGAGCTTCGACTTCAGGATCTCATTCACGGCCGCAGGGTTGGCCTTGCCGCCGGTGCCCTTCATGACTTGGCCGACGAACCAGCCGAGCATCGACGGCTTGGCCTTTGCCTGTTCAACCTTATCGGGGTTGGCGGCGATGATTTCATCCACGGCCTTCTCGATGGCGCCCGTGTCGGTCACCTGCTTCATGCCGCGATTTTCAACGATTGTTCCAGGGTCGCCACCCTCGGTCCAAACGATCTCGAACAGATCCTTGGCGATTTTCCCAGAAATCGTGTTCGAGGCAATGAGGTCGATGATAGACCCGAGCTGCCCTGCGGAAACGGGGCTCTGTGTGATGTCTTTGCCTTCCTTATTCAGGCGGCCGAACAGTTCGTTGATTACCCAGTTGGCGGTCAGTTTGCCGTCGCGGGCCCCAATCTTCTGCATCGAGACAACCGCTTCGAAATAGTCCGCGGACACGCGCTCCGTAACAAGCACATCGGCGTCGTAAGCCGAAAGGCCATAGGCCTTGATGAACCTCGTACGCTTTTCGTCCGGCAGCTCGGGAAGGTGTGACTTCAGATCATCGACATAACTCTGCGTCAGCTCCAGTGGTAGTAAATCTGGATCGGGAAAATAGCGGTAGTCGTGCGCCTCTTCCTTCGAACGCATGGCGCGCGTCTCGCCCTTGCCCGGATCAAACAGCCGCGTTTCCTGATCGATTTTGCCGCCGTCCTCGATGATGCCGATCTGGCGCCGCGCCTCAACCTCAATCGCCTGACCAATAAACCGGATGGAATTGACGTTCTTGATCTCGCAGCGCGTGCCGAGGCTGCCGCCGGGCTTTCTGACCGAGACGTTGACGTCGGCGCGGAGATTGCCCTTCTCCATGTCGCCGTCGCAGGTGCCGAGGTAGCGCAAGATTGTGCGCAGTTTAGTGACGTAAGCCTGCGCCTGTTTGGACGAGCGCATGTCGGGCTTCGACACGATTTCCATCAGCGCCACACCCGAGCGATTGAGATCGACGTAAGAATACTCGGGGTGCTGGTCGTGCAGAGATTTGCCGGCGTCCTGCTCGAGATGCAGACGCTCGATGCCGACGCGCATCGTTTCGCCATCGGCGTCGATCTCGACTTCGCCCTCGCCGACGACCGGCTGCTTGTACTGTGAGATCTGATAGCCTTGCGGCAAATCCGGATAGAAATAATTCTTCCGGTCGAAGACGCTTTTGAGATGGATTTCAGCGTTGAGACCAAGCCCGGTGCGAATGGCCTGCGCCACGCATTCCTGATTGATCACCGGCAGCATGCCGGGCATGGCCGCATCGACGAGCGACACGTGGCTGTTGGGCGCGGCGCCGAACGCGGTCGAGGCCCCGGAAAAAAGTTTTGAATTCGAGGCGACCTGGGCATGGACCTCCAACCCGATCACAACCTCCCAGTCGCCCGATGCACCTGGAATGAGATGTGCTGTCTTTGTCGCGTCCGCTGCGTTTGCCGAAGCCATATACCGCCTCCTGTTCGTGACCCGTCGTTAGCCCAGGGCGGCGCAGTTGGCAATGGCGGTGGCAGGATTAGCCTTTGAAGCTCCGGCAAAACAGCGAGGGCGCCACATGGCGCCCTCTTTAGTTGGCAAAATTCTGCAGCGGCATATGGTCAAACAGTCATGGCGCCGTCTTGCACGAGGTCGGCAAGCGTTTGGCCGTGAACACCATCGAGAATGACGACATCGACAAAACCAATTGAGTCACCGAAGTTGGCCGAGATCACGGTGCCCGCCGCTGTGTCGATGGCTTTGACAACGCTGGCGATGGGGCCAGCCGCCAGACCGAGACCAGAGAAATCGATTTTGTCGCCAGCGCCGAAGTCAACGATATGATCGAAGCCCTGATTGACGCCAGCGCCGTCGACGACATCAGCGCGTACCCAGCCGAACGTGTCGTTGCCAAGCGAGAAGCCGTTTTTGAACTGCCCGCCCGCGAGCAGGTCGTTACCCGCGCCGCCGGAAATAAAGTCGTTGCCGCCGTCGCCGTAGATCTTATCGTTACCAGCGTCGCCGAAGAGCGCATCGTTGGCGCCGCCGCCAAAAAGGCCGTCGTTGCCGTTGCCACCCGTCAGTGTGTCTGTGCCAGCTCCGCCATTGAGACCGTCATCGCCGTCGCCGCCGCTCAGCGTGTCGTTGCCGTCTTCGCCAAACAACTGATCTTTGCCGTTGCCGCCAACGAGCGTGTCATTGCCAAGACCAGCGTTGATCTTGTCATCGCCGTCGAGGCCAGAGAGGACATTGTTGGCAGAGTTGCCGGCAATCAAATTGTTCAGCGCGTTGCCGGCTCCGTCGATCGCGGCCGTGCCGGTCAGGGTGAGATTTTCGAGATTTCCCTGCAGGGTATGGGATATTTTCGAGAGCACTAAATCGGTGCCATCGCCCGCAACTTCGGTGATCAGGTCGCCAACGTTGTCGACAACGTAGGTGTCGTTGCCCGCGCCGCCAACAAGCGTGTCGCGACCGGCGCCGCCGTCGAGCATGTCATTACCGAGGCCGCCGTCGAGGCGGTTGTCGGCATCATTGCCCGTGACCGTGTTATCCAGCGCGTTACCGGCACCGTTGATCGCCAAACTTCCGGTCAGCGTCAAATTCTCAACGTTGTCCGATAGTGTGTACGTCGCCGACGAAAGCACCAGATCCGTGCCTTGACCAGCGGCCTCCATGACCACGTCGCCTGCATTGTCCACGATATAGGTATCGTTGCCGAGACCACCAATCATCGTATCGCGCCCAGCGCCGCCATCGAGTCTATTGTCCAAGTCATTGCCGGTGATGGTGTTGTCCAGCGTATTTCCGGTACCGTTCAGCGCCAGAGGCCCAACGAGCGTCAGCGTTTCGACGTTGGCCGACAGCGTGGTGCTGAGCGAGGAAATAACTGCGTCCGCGCCTTGGCCCAACGCCTCCACGACCGTATCCGCTGCATCGTCGATGTAGAAGGTGTCATTGCCGGCGCCGCCGTCCATGCTGTCGGCACCAACGCCGCCGTCGAGAACGTCGTCGCCCGTAGCACCGAACAGAGAGTCGGCGCCGCCGCCACCGCGGAGGGTGTCGTTGCCCGAGCCACCCCAGATGTAGTCCTTGCCGTCGCCACCATCGATGGTGTCGTTACCGGCGCTCGAAAGCAGGATGTCATCACCGCTGCCGCCTAAAATGGTCACGTTGCCGTAGGTGACGCGATTTGACGTCAGGTCAACAATCTGGCCACCCGCGCCAGCTTTGATCGTTTGAATATTGACGAGCCGGACCGAGTCGACGCCAGGGCTCAGGCCGTCATCGAGGAACAAGGCATTCTTGCCGTCAGGGATGACGACGGTGTTGTTGTCTCCGCTGCCGACGAAGACATCGTAGCTGCGGCCATAGCCGTTGAGGTCAAATGTGGCACCAGATCCGGCGCCCGACGGGTCACCCGCGTTGTAGACAGAGTATCCCGGTGTCCAGACACTATCGACGGAGTAGACAAAGGCCACGCCGCCGGTGCTGCCGCCAAAAAGAACGTCCGCACCCTTGCCGCCATTGAGCGTATCGGCGCCGCCGTTGCCGTAGATCGCGTCCTTGCCATTCTTTCCAACAAGTGTCTCTCCGGCTGCTGTGCCGTTGATGATGTTATATCCCGTGAGATTATACGCCACTGCCAACTCCATCCCTTACACTTCAAAACACGACGTTCATCGTGCCAGAAAGCCAATATCCCAGGAGATGTTTAGCGCAGCAAAGTTGAGGTCGCGTTACGCATCCCCAAGAAATGAAATGCAAGCAACCGCATGCGCCTAGTTTTGTCTCAATATGAGAAAGGCGTTGAGACATTGCTCAGCGTTTAAGAGCGTATCCGAGACCTGCATAAACTAAGCCCGTAACGAGAGACGCTGCGAGAATGCCGGCGGCAGCACGGCCAAGCGTCGGCGCATCGCCGATGCGCAGCAGGGCCGCGACGTAGAGCAACGCCACACCGGCCAACGCAGCAGCGAAAGCGGCAACGAGAATCTTAGCCTTTTCGTCCGCCTTGCGGCCCATGAGAAATGCGACCGCAACCGTCGCAGGATTGAACGCCGCGTAGGCAAGAACTTGCAAAATACTTACATCGGGCTGCAAATCAGGTGTCATGACCGGGCTCCACCAGCGCCGCTTGAGCCACCGCCGTCTTTGGTCATGTCATCGGTCATGTCAGCGGTCATGTCAGCGGCCTTGCCGATTTTTTCTTCCTCGTACTGCACGAACCAGCCGATCATGTTGCGCCATTGGGCGCCGATCATCTCGATCATTTCAGCCGGCATGCCCTTTTCAGCAGCCCGTGCTTTGACGCGATCGATGACCTGCTGGATGCGCCACGGCACGGCCGCACCCTCCGTTGACTTCATCTTGAGCTGCCAAGCCCGATCGACATAGCCGAAGCGTTCGGCAATGAGGTCCACAAGCGCGTTGTCGATGCGGTCGATCTCGGCGCGCACTTGGCTCATATCGGCGCAGTCCCAGGGGCGTTTCGGGTCCATGTTTCTTAGCCTTTCATCCACCACGCGTCCGGCGCCTTGAAGTGCCCCGCGGCATCTTCGATCACCTGCGCGGCGCGGAACAGCGTTTCTTCGTCGAACGGCTTGCCGATCAACTGCAGCCCGAGTGGCGTACCTTGGCTCGAGAGCCCAGCCGGGACCGACATGCCAGGCAGCCCCGCCATGTTGACGGTCACGGTAAAAATATCTTCGAGATACATAGCCAGGGGATCGCCACTTTTTTCGCCGAACGCAAACGCGGGCGACGGCGTCGTCGGCGTTAGCACGACATCGACCTTGGCCCAGGCGTCGTCGAAATCGCGTTTGATGAGCGTGCGCACTTTTT
Organism: Hyphomicrobium sp.; assembly: GCA_031378895.1. Classification (GTDB taxonomy): domain Bacteria; phylum Pseudomonadota; class Alphaproteobacteria; order Rhizobiales; family Hyphomicrobiaceae; genus Hyphomicrobium_B. Next base: position 27,714 of record JANNEP010000034.1, on the reverse strand, counting down.
GTGCTTTGAGATAGTACGCATCGTAATACCCAGCCGAAAGAACATACGTGCCAATCAGGATTCGGCGGCGGACTTCCCTGCCGAACCCGCTCGCGCGGGTATTCTCGTAGGTGTCCGTCAGGTTGTCGCCGGAGACGCGCAAGCCGTAGCGCATGCCATCATAGCGCGCGAGGTTGGACGATGCCTCAGCAGGAGCGACGATATAATAGGCGGGCAGCGCGTACTTGGTATGCGGTAGGGATATGTCATGGATCGTCGCGCCAGCACGCCTCAACCAGGCGATGCCGTCATCCCAGAGTTTCTGAATTTCTTTCGACATGCCATCGACGCGATATTCCTTCGGCACGCCAATGCGCAAACCCTTGACGCCCTTTTTCAGGCCCGCTTCGTAATCCGGCACTGGCGCATCAATAGACGTTGAATCTTTGCAATCATGGCTCGCCATGACTTTGAGCATGATCGCCGCATCGCGCACGGTTTTGGCAATCGGGCCAGCCTGATCGAGTGAGGATGCGAACGCGACGATGCCCCAGCGCGAGCAGCGCCCATAGGTCGGCTTGATGCCGACGGTACCGGTCAGTGCAGCGGGCTGCCGGATAGATCCGCCGGTGTCGGTCGCGGTTGCAGCTAAGCATAGATCTGCGGCGACTGCCGCTGACGAGCCACCCGACGATCCGCCCGGCACAAGCTTGTCTGTTGACGGCTTGCCGTCTTTCCCCTTGCGCCGCCATGGCGATACGACGTTGCCGAAAGCACTGGTCTCGTTCGACGATCCCATCGCGAATTCGTCGTTGTTGAGTTTGCCGAGCATAATGGCGCCAGCATCCCAAAGGTTCTGGCCAACGGTCGATTCATAGGGCGGCTTGAAATCACCGAGAATTTTCGAGCCTGCAGTTGTGCGGATGCCCTTGGTGCAGAACAGGTCCTTATTGCCAAGCGGTAGGCCTTCGAGGGGCCGGGCTTTTCCAGCAGCGATGCGCTTGTCGCTGTCTTTCGCCTGGGCGCGGGCATGATCCGGCGTCGGCAGCACGTAGGCATTAAGCGCCGGGTTGGCCTTGCCGATCGCCGCCAAAAAAGCGTCGGTGAGCTCAAGCGCCGAGAATGTCTTTGCCTTCAGGCCGTCGCGGGCCCCGGCCAGCGTGAGCTTCGTGAGATCGGTCACAGACTACTTTCCTTTTTCAGCATCGCAACGCACGAGCGTCGTCGCATTGCCCATGACCGTCACCTTGATTGACCCGTCCAGCATTTTCTCGAAAATGTCGGTTTCCGGGCCTTCACTCGCGCCTTCAGCGCAGTCCATCGCCGCCGACCACATCTTGCCTGGTTCCTTTTCGGTGATCGACTTGAACGTGCAAGCGCCTTCCCAACCCATGAAGCCGTCTTCGGTGAGCACATCGGGGGCAGTTTCGACATTTCTGTCGCCGCCGGCATCAATGGCTTTGAGCTTCTCGCAACCCTCCTTGGTGGCATAACTGCCGGCGCCGATGAAAGTGCCCTTGACACCTGCAAAAGCGGGGACCCCGGAAAAAGCTGAAAGCGCCGGCACGGCAAGCGCCAGTGCAATTGAGGAAAACCGCATGGGGCTACTCCACTACTTTGGGGACGACAAAAAAATGATCCTCGCTGAGTGGCGCGTTTTGTGTCACGGCCTCGGCAATCTCGCCGTCTGTCACTTTGTCTTCACGAAGTTTCAAGGCGATCGGGACAACACGGGTCATTGGCTCGACGGCGTTGGTATCGACTTCGTCAAGTTGTTTGACCCAGTCGAGAATGCCGGAAAGCTCTTTCTCGAGGCCTTTGGCCTCGGCGTCCGTGATTTTGATGCGCGCCAAGTGGGCTATGCGCCGGACGGTCGCTTCGTCAACCTGCATGGAGACCCTCGAAAAGCTGGGGCGGCACTAGTTAAGCCGCTCTCATAGCTTCCCGCGAGCCCGGCGCGCAACCCGGCACAGTGAAAAAGCCAAGGACGCCGCAAATTCGCAGCGGTCTCAGCCTTCAGCAATGTCCAAAGCCATGACTTGCAGCGCTATTTGGCCGGTCCGTAGACGCGCCACAGCGCCGAGACGATGTCGGAATAGTCATCCGTCCAGGGTGTTACAGCCGCGCGCGTCTGCGGCATTGCACCCGGCCACGCCGAAACGGCTGCCATGGGTTCAGGATGCTTGGTGATCAAGACCACCACGGAGGGGGCCGAGTCGAATGAAATCGTGTCAGGCACGCTGTTGACGATCGTCACCGAAGTGCCCGGCACAGCAAGTGCCGCGGCAGCCGCAACCGGTGCAAGATCAAGGTGCCGGTTCGAGACATGCATAGCCAACACACCCGTGTCCGCGAGCTTGTCAAGGTACATGCGCACGGCTTCGACTGTCAGCAGGTGTGTTGGAACCGCGTCGGAGGAAAACGCATCAACTTGCAAGTAGTCGAAGCTTGCCGGAGCTTCCTTGGCAATCGTCAGCCGGGCGTCGCCAAGAACAACGTCGGCGTTGGGCCGGCATGATGACAGGAAATTGAATTTTGCCGGATCTTCGGCGATCTTCAAAACTGCGGCGTCGATTTCATAGAACCGCCATGCTTCATCGGGTTTCGAATAGCAGGCCATAGATCCGACGCCGAGGCCGATGATGCCAACGCGGATTGGTCCCTGAACCTTTGCTTTCGCCTTCGCCGCCCGAGCCAAGGCAACGGCCTGCGCCATCGGCGACGCCGGATGATAGTATGTCGCGGGCACCGGTGGCAGGATTGCGTTGCCAGCCGCGTCCACGAGACGCTGGGAACCGTGGTTCGTCGTGCCGTGCAGGAAGCGGCGCATCTGCCCTTGCTCTGCGTCGAGCACGCGAAGCACGCCGAAGAAACTGCGCGAAGGGCTACCCCGGTTCAGCGTCGATGGCAGAATTACTACAACCAAAGACAGCGCGCCGACGAGCAGAATTTGCAATTTGGCGTGGTGGCTCGACAGCACAATAAATACCAGACCGATGGCAACCAGATATAAGCCAAATGTCCAGGCCTGTTGATCCGAAGCGACCTGCTGAATGATCAGGCCAACACACAGCGCGAAGGCCGCAACGGCAGCGGTAGCCACGAGCTTGCGCTTCTCCACGCCACAAATCTTGCCGAACGCACCTGGGCGACACAGCATGCCGAGCGTTAGCAGAAGCGGAAACTCATAAGTTGCGTTGAAGATCTGCGGTGCCACAATTGCCGCAAAAATGCCGCCAATCATGCCGCCGAACGACATCCACAAATAGTATTCTGTCAAATGGCGGGCGTCGGGACGGTCCTCGTAGAGGGCCCGATGTGCCACCAGCGTCGTGACGATAAAGGCCGCAAAGGCTCCGAGGCTCGACTGCCACGCATCGAACGACGGCCCTGACAGGGTTAGAATTGCAATCGCGACCAGAAATGGTTGCAAGCGCACCAAAATTTCTTGGCGCACAACAGGACGGTCTCGAAACACCATCACGAACGTCAGCAGGAAGAGCGCAAGCGGTACAACCCACAGGAACGGCGCGGCCGCGATGTCCGTCGATAGGTGCGTCGTGAAAGCGACCAGCAGTCCAGAGGGTACAGCTGAATAAAGGACCCAACGCGCCCTATGCGACACGGTCAGAGACGTTTCTGTCTCGACCGGTGGCGCATCGCGAGCGTTGCTCGGGGCAATGCTTTCGCGAGCCACCATCACGAGCCCAGCAGCGGCAATGGCGCCAGCCAAAATCAGGAACCCGTGCGACCACACACCTGCCTGCTCGCTCAGCCCCAGCATCGGCTCGATCAGTACCGGGTAACCGAGCAGCGCCAGCAAACTGCCGAGGTTCGAGGCGCCGTAAAGGAAGTACGGATCTTTAGCGTGGGCGTTACCGGTGCGGCTGAACCAGGCCTGCAACAGCGGAGCGTTGGCCGAAATCGCGAAAAACGGCAGGCCGACGCCGGCTGCCAGCATTCCTATCAGCCACAGATAGGCGCCATCGGAGGGCGGTTCGGACGCGCCTGCGGGAAGACCTGCCGGCAAAGCCAGATAGGCCGTACACAGCACCAAAAGATGCACCAGAGGAGCGAGGCGCGGCTCGACAAACCGATTGAGGAGATGGGCGTAGCAATACCCGGCGAACAGCACCGCCTGAAAAAAGCAGGTCGACACCGCCCACACCGACGGCGAGCCACCAAGTTGCGGCAACACCATCTTGGCGAACATCGGCTGAACCGAGAACAGCAGCAGTGCTGAGAGGAATAGCGTCGCGGCGAAGGTTGCGAGCACCACGGACTGGCCCCGCTCCGTTGCCAGATGCGTAGCCAGACCAGCACGCGTCAGCGTCACGTCCATCACTCGAGCTCCTGCACCTAAAATACGTTCGCCGGAGATTAAGGAGGAATGGTTGATCTTCCTTGAATGTAATTTGGTAAGATGCTGTTAACCCCGCACTGTGCCACTTCAAGTCAGGCCTTCAACTGCAAAGCTGACATGAGCGACCCCAATAGCGCCCCCCTTGCTGGCGTAACCTTCGAAGACCCTGCGGCTTTCCTTGTCTCTATGCCGGGCGGTGGACGGCTGATCGGCATCGACGCTGGAACCAAAACGCTGGGCCTAGCGCTGTCGGACGTGACGCGGACCATTGCCTCACCTCTCGAAACCATTATCCGCCGCAAGTTCAGTATCGACGCCGCCCACCTCCTCAGACTGACCTGCGAACACGTCATTGCCGGGCTTGTACTCGGATTGCCGCGCAATCTCGACGGGACCGAAGGACCGCGTGCCCAGGCTACACGGGCGCTTGCACGAAATTTGAACAAGCTGTCGCCCCTGCCCATCCTCCTATGGGATGAACGGCTGACCACGGCGCTGGCCGAGCGTATGTTGATAGACGCCGACCAGAGTCGAAAGCGGCGTGCCGAAGTCATTGATAAGTTGGCAGCAACGCTCATTCTACAAAGCGCGCTCGATCGCATGCGTAACAACTGAGCTGATGACCTGTTCGTGCGCAGCGCCTCCAAACCATGGGCCGAGCTTTGGTCTCCATTTCTTAGCCTCCATTCTTTGGCCTCCTTGCTTTGGCCTATGCGCCGTCGCACCGCCGCCGCATTACTTTACGATCGTGATCTCGTGACTGGAAATCGTGCTGCGCTTAGGGGGCGTGCCGCAGCTTTCAGCGGATCGGGCGTATGAGTAACGATCTTCTCAAAGCCGAGGCGCGAGATGCGGACACGCAGGCTCGCCCTGCATCTGCCGAACTGAGCGACAGCCTCGAGCGCACGGTGCAGCGATTTCATGCGCCGGCTCGCCGCGAGGTTCGCCGTCTCGTGCGGTCGTCTTCCCGCCTCGCCGATCTCGCGACCGCATTTCCCGGGGCACTGTTCGCGCTTGCGATACGGCGCGGCCCGTCTGCGTGCAGGCTCAACGCCGTCGCGCTGATCGAGAACGGCGCGCAATTGAAGGCCGTCGCCCGCGCCCTCGACATTCCAATGTGGCTGCGGCGCCTGCCGCCAGAAGCGTTTGCTGAAGCCTTCAGCGATCTTCCCGCAACGTTGCCGAAAAGCGAGAGCTTCGGACGCCGAATCGTCGCCCGCGTGCCACAGGCGCCGGCCGAGTGTGCCTTCTGGCTCTCTTGCATCCTTTTTGCCGAGCGCGCTTGTCACGAAGACTTTGCCGTCTGGCTGGCGAAACAGCCAATATACGCAGACGACGGCAACGCCGAAAAGCTGGTCGCGATCGTCGCCGCCTACGCTTGGTTCTCGACGGAGACCGAGACCGCAGCCCACAAGCTGATTGTGGTGCCGTGGCGGTCCGAGATCGCCTTTGATACGGCGCTGTGCGCCGCCAAGAGCTGGTTCAACCGCATCCGCCTCGTGCTGCAGCTGCCGGATGGCGCCGTATCGGATTCCTGGCTCAAATCAGGATGCGGCCTTGGCTATGCCTTCGATCCCCTGCTCGATCATCGAGACATCTTGGCCGAAGCTCAGGCCATGCAGAACTGCGCCGACCAGTACGCCGACCGCATCGTCCGTGACAAATGCCGGCTGTTCTCGATCAAACGCAACGGCCAGCGCGTTGCCACCCTGGAAATCGGCCCGCACCAGCGCGAAGCCGGCGTGCTCGCCGTCAATCAGCTCAAGGCCCGTCACAACATGGCCGCTTCGACCGAGGTCTGGCAGGCGGCTTACTCCTGGATGGCGGGCCAGCAGGGGCTAAAGCGGATACCCCCATTGGCGATGACCGAAAAAACCTTTGATCAGACGGCTTGGCGCACGCTGATCGCGCCGTATCGCAGCGCCAAGGCCGGAGCGGCCTGGTTCGACCTAGAGGCATCGCACCTGATGTTTGCCGGCTTCGATGCCGAACTGTCGGACCTCGCGCGCCGCGGCGGCGTCTCGTCCTGGCTCTTCACTTAAAGACTTCGCATCTTGAGGCTATATTAAGCACGCCCGGTGCTGCGTCATGGCCACGCTTGCTAGGGCCCAAGACTCCCCCTATAGAAACCACTTTAGTGACACAGATAACCAATCCTAGCGCGCTCAAGCGTTTTCCGCGCCGCCATCTTTTGACCTGCGAGGGTCTGACGGCGGCGGAGATCAATTTTCTCCTCGAACTCGCCGACAAGGCCGCCGACCGCATCCGCGAAAGCGGGCCAAAGCGCGATGTGCTGGCTGGGCGGACGCTGATCAACCTCTTTTTTGAATCCTCGACGCGCACCCAGGCTTCTTTTGAGATGGCCGGTAAGCGTCTTGGCGCCGACGTCATGAACATGAATGTCGCGACGTCGTCCGTTACCAAAGGCGAGACGCTGGTCGATACCGCTGTAACGCTGAACGCCATGCGGCCCGACATCATCGTCGTGCGCCACCACGCCGCTGGCGCCGTCGAACTGCTGTCGCAGAAGGTCGACTGCTCGGTCATCAACGCTGGCGACGGTGCCCACCAGCACCCGACGCAGGCTCTCCTTGATGCCTTGACCATCCGCCGCGCCAAGGGTCGCATTGCCGGGCTGACGGTCGCCATTTGCGGCGACATATTGCATTCGCGCGTCGCCAGATCGAACATCAACGTCCTGAACACGCTCGGCGCGCGGGTGCGCATCATTGCGCCGTCGACACTGCTGCCATCGGCGCCGGAGCGGCTGGGCGCCGAAGTGTTCACCGACATGTGGAAGGGTATCGAGGGCGCCGACATTGTGATGATGCTGCGCCTGCAGCGCGAACGCATGGAATCGTCCTACGTCCCCTCGGGCCGCGAGTTCTTCCACTTCTTCGGCCTCGATCACGAAAAGCTCGCCCGCGCCAAGCCCGACGCGCTCGTCATGCATCCGGGCCCCATGAACCGCGGCGTCGAGATCGCCTCGACGGTGGCCGATCACTCCCGCAGCGTCATCCGCGAACAGGTCGAGATGGGGGTTGCCGTTCGTATGGCGGTGCTGGAAGCCCTCGCCGTGCATCTCTCTGGCGCCGAGGGCAAACAGCCATGAGCGCCGCCAACAAATCTCTCGAAAAGCCGAAAAGCGCCGGCAAGGCGACGGTTTTCATCAACGCCCGCATTGTCGACCCAGGCTCGAACCGCGACGAACCGGGCGGGCTTCTGGTCAAGGACGGGTTGATTGCCGATCTCGGCGGGCATTTGCGCCGCAACGCCCCGGACGGAACAACGGTCATCGATTGCAAGGGTCACGTCCTCGCCCCGGGCCTCATCGATGCTCAGGTTTTTACCGGTGAACCCGGCTTCGAGCATCGCGAAACCTTGAAGACCGCGAGCCACGCGGCGGCAGCTGGCGGCGTGACAACGATCGTTGTGATGCCAGAAACAAATCCGGTCATCGACCAGGTTGCGCTTGTTGATTTTATCCAGCGCCGCGCCCGCGACAACGCGCTCGTCCACGTCCACACCATGGCGGCGATGACCAAGGGGCTGGCCGGTGAAGATATGACCGAAATCGGTCTTCTGAAACGGGCCGGTGCCATCGCCTTCTCGAACGGTAAATCCAGCATTGCCAACACCCGCGTCATGCGCAACGTCTTGAATTATGCCAAGGACTTCGGAGCCCTTATCGTCCACCACACCGAAGACCCTTATCTCTCGGGCAGCGCCAGCATGAATTCGGGCGAGGTCGCGGCCCGGCTTGGACTGCCCGGCGCTTCAAAGCTCGCCGAGACAATCGTGCTCGAACGCGACGTTCGGCTCGTCGAAATGACCGGCGGGCGCTATCACGCCGCGACAATCAGCTGCCAGGAGAGCCTAGACGTTGTCTGCGCTGCCAAGGCGCGAAAATTGAACGTGACATGTGGCGTCTCGATCAATCATCTGACGCTGAATGAAAATGACATCGGCCCCTACCGGACGTTTTTCAAGGTCCGCCCGCCGCTCCGGCGCGAAGAGGATCGCGTGGCCATGGTTCGCGGCGTCGCCAACGGCGACATCGACATCATCGTGTCCAGCCATGATCCCCAGGATGCCGACACCAAACGCCGTCCGTTTGCCGAAGCGGCCGACGGCGCGGTGGGGCTCGAAACCTTGCTGGCGGCGGCGCTCCGCCTCGTGCACGCCGGTGATATCCCGCTGCTGACGCTGCTGAAAGCCATGACCATCAACCCCGCGCGCCTGCTCGGGCTGCACGCCGGCCGCCTCGTCAAAGGCGCGATCGCCGACCTCGTCTTGTTCGATTCGGGCGAACCCTGGGTCGTCAACAAGGACCTGCTACGCTCGCGCTCGAAAAACACGCCCTTCGACGAAGCCAAGATGCAGGGTCGCGTTTTGCGAACCGTGGTTGCGGGCGAAACGGTCTACGAATACGCTGGCATCGAGCGGACTTAAGCTCCGCCGAGCAACTGGGCGCGCAGTTGGGCCCGCAATTGGGACTGTCAGCTTTAGATCATGAGTCCGCTCTCCTCATTCATCACGCTGATGGCCGGTGGCCTGTGGCTGTGGTTTGTCGCGGCCTTTGCGCTTGGCTATCTCTTGGGCTCGGTGCCGTTCGGCTTGATCCTGACCAAGGCAGCGGGGCTTGGCGATGTCCGCGCCATCGGCTCAGGCAATATCGGCGCAACCAACGTGCTACGCACGGGCAACAAGGGGCTGGCCGCGGCGACGCTACTGCTCGATGGCTTGAAGGGTACGGCCGCGGTTCTGCTCGCCAATCACTTTTACGGCACAGCCCCGGCGATGCTCGCAGGCTTGGGTGCGTTTCTCGGCCACCTCTATCCGGTGTGGCTGAAATTTCGCGGCGGCAAGGGTGTCGCGACCTATCTTGGCGTCATGCTCGGATTATGCTGGCAAGCTGGCGCGGTCTTCGCTGCCGTGTGGCTGGCGATCGCTGCATTGACACAGCTGTCGTCGCTGGCGGCCATCACCGCCAGCATCGTGGTCCCGCTCGCGTTGTGGCTGATGGGGCAGTGGGAACTGGCGGCGCTCTCGGCCTTCATGACACTGCTGGTGCTGTGGAAACACCGCTCAAACATCAGGCGTTTGCTTGCTGGTGAGGAGCCGAAAATCAGTGACAATGCGTGAGGCAAACCCGGTGTTCGCCAATGCCCCGCTTCCAACGGCGAAGCTGGAGTACGCCGAAACGCTGGCATGCCTGCGGCTGATACGCTCTGAAAACGTCGGCCCCGTTACCTTTCGCGAATTGATCAACCATTACGGCGGCGCCGCGCAAGCTCTCGAAGCCCTGCCAGACCTCTCGCGCCGTGGCGGCCGTACGCGGTCGATCCGGATTTGCCCAGTCGCCGACGCCGAAGCCGAGCTTGCCGCGGCCGGGGAGGCAGGCGCTATTCCTGTTTTCACCATCGAACCTGGCTATCCCGCTGTCCTCGCAGCCATCGAAGCCCCGCCACCTATGCTCTACATCAAAGGCCGCCCGGAACTTCTGAACAAGCCAGCGGTGGCGGTCGTCGGCTCGCGCTTGTGTTCGGCCGCGGGCGCCAAAGTCGCGGGGCTCTTTGCACATGGCATTGCGGAGGCCGGATATGTCATCGTCTCTGGCCTCGCGCGCGGCATCGACGGCGTTGCGCACGAGGCCGCCCTAGCACGCGGAACAGTCGCGGTCCTCGCAGGCGGCATCGATAATATCTATCCGCCTGAGCACCTGAACCTCCACACCCGCATAGGGTGTGAGGGTTGCCTCGTGACAGAGCGGCCGCCGGGCTTCAAGCCGCGCGAAAAGGATTTCCCGCGCCGCAACCGCATCATCTCCGGTATGGCGCTCGGCGTCGTGATCGTCGAGGCCGCGGCGCGATCCGGAACTCTGACGACGGCCCGGTACGCCGCCGAACAGGGGCGCGAGGTGTTTGCGGTGCCGGGTCATCCGCTCGATCCGCGCGCCGAGGGCACCAACAACCTCATCAAGGCTGGAGCAACACTGGTCACCGAGCCGCACGATGTCGTCGCAGCGCTTCAGCCCATCTCAGGATTACAGGATCCCGGACTGCGCCAACGCTGGCAGCCGGTTGAAACGTACGCGGTCGCTGACGCGATCACGCCAACCGTTGGCACACACGAGCGCGACCTTGTCGCAACCGCGCTCGGGCCGGCACCGGTCGACCTCGATGCGATCGTTAGAACCACCGGGCTGCCGATCCGAACGGTCCGGATTGCGCTTGTCGAATTGGACCTCGCGGGCCGGATCACCCGGCCGGGGCCAGGGCTCATTGCGCTAAACCTCGAATAAGCGGCGATCAGCCGGCTATTCCGGCGGCCTTCCTCTGGGCTTCTGCGTGCGACAACGCTAGCAACCCAGCAAGCGTCTCGCAGCCTTCGTGTGCCGCCATGACCTGAAGTTCGCTCAACATATCCGCCAGGTAGGCCAGCCGTTCTCGCCGCTCAATCCGCGATGTCGCGGAGGCGATGTCCGATAGCCCGCTCTGAATGTCCCCCACTTGGAATCCCTTCGATAAAAAGACTTGCACGTAGTAATTGTGTTAACGACTAGTACACTCCCTCTTTGGTTGCAATATGCAATTACTTATCAACTGGAGATGGTGTTTCTCCCGGTTTGACAGGGCTGCGGCGATCAACCATGTTCCCGGCCCGCCTGTCAGAGCCGGATGTACGCGCGCCCCGCCGGTCAACCAGGACGGGTGGTGCCGCCAGGGAGCGAAAGCGCGAGATGAACGTCGTCATCGTCGAATCCGCCGCCAAGGCCAAGACCATCAACAAGTATTTGGGGCCCGGCTATAAGGTCATCGCCTCCTACGGCCACGTCCGCGACCTGCCCTCAAAGAATGGGTCGGTGGAGCCCGACAATGATTTCAACATGCACTGGGATATCGACAGCAAATCCCAGAAAATCATCCGCGAAATCGCCGACGCCGTCAAAACCGCCGACAAGCTGATCCTCGCCACCGACCCTGATCGCGAGGGCGAGGCGATCTCCTGGCACCTGCTCGAAATCCTGACCCAGAAGAAGGTCTTGAAAAAGGGCCTCGAGATCGAGCGCGTCGCCTTTAACTCCATCACCAAGCAGTCGATCCTGGCGGCGCTGAAAGAGCCCCGTAAGATTGATCAGCCCCTCGTCCATGCCTATCTGGCGCGCCGGGCACTCGATTATCTCGTCGGCTTCACGCTGTCGCCGGTGCTGTGGCGCAAACTGCCGGGCGCACGCTCGGCGGGTCGCGTCCAATCGGTGGCTTTGCGCATCATCTGCGATCGCGAGGTCGAGATCGAGGCCTTTAAGACAGACGAGTATTGGACCATCGAAGCACTGCTTCAGACCGGCAAAGGCGAAGACGTCAAAGCCCGCCTGACGGCCATTTCCGGCACCACACTCAAGAAGCTCGACATCAAGGATGAAGCCAGCGCCACGGCGATCAAGGCCGCGATCGAGCGCCAGGATTTCCGCATTGCCTCCGTTGAAAAGAAGGCCGCCAAGCGCAACCCGTATCCGCCGTTCACCACTTCGACACTGCAAATGGACGCGTCGCGCAAGCTTGGCTTCTCGGCCAAGCAGACCATGCAGATCGCCCAGCGGCTCTACGAGGGCGTCGATGTTGGCGGCGAAACCGTTGGCCTCATCACCTACATGCGAACTGACGGTGTGCAGATCGTGCCCGAAGCGGTGAGCCAGATCCGCGACGTCATCTCGGCCCAATACGGCAAGCAATACACGCCGTTCGCGCGCGAATGGAAGACCAAGGCCAAGAACGCCCAGGAAGCCCACGAGGCCATTCGCCCGACCGAGCCGCGGCGCACGCCTGACAGTGTGCGCAAGCACCTCGATAAAGACCAAGCCGCGCTCTACGACCTCGTTTGGAAGCGCACAATCGCCAGCCAGATGGCGCCCGCGGACTTCGAACAGACCGTCGCCGAAATCGAAGTCAAGGGCCGCGATGGCAAGGCCTATGGCCTCCGCGCCAACGGCTCGGTTGTCACCTTCGACGGCTTCCTCAAAGTCTACGAGGAAGGCCGCGACGACAAGTTCCGCTACATAGAAAAGGGCAAGGACGACGCCGAGGGCGATGAAGAAAGCCGCCGCCTGCCGCCACTCACTGCGGGCGACCACCTGAAAGACAAGCAGATCGACGCCGACCAGCACTTTACCCAGCCGCCGCCGCGATTCTCCGAAGCAACACTCATCAAGCGCATGGAAGAAATCGGCATCGGCCGCCCATCGACATACGTTTCGACAACCGCTGTGCTCATCGACCGCGACTATGTGAAAATCGACAAAAAGCGGCTAGTGCCTGAGGACAAAGGCCGGCTCGTCATCGCCTTCCTCGAAAGCTTCTTCAAGCGCTACGTCGAATACGATTTCACCGCTGACCTCGAGGAAAAGCTCGATCTCATTTCCAACAATGAGCTCGCCTGGAAAGACGTGCTGCGCGATTTCTGGAAGGATTTCACCGGCGCCGTTGCCGAGATCAAGGACTTGCGCGTCAGCGAGGTTCTCGACGCGCTGAACGAGATGCTCGGGCCGCACATCTTCCCGGCCAAAGAGGACGGCAGTGACTCGCGCGCCTGCCCGAAGTGCGGCACCGGTCGCCTCAGCCTCAAGATTTCCGGTCAGTACGGCGCCTTCATCGGCTGCGGCAACTACCCCGAGTGCCGCTTTACCCGCCAACTCTCAACGGCCAATGGCGCCAACGACGCCGCGGCCCTCGACGGCAAGGTGCTCGGTTACAACGATGACGGCGTCGCGGTGACGCTGCGCACGGGACGCTTCGGCCCCTACGTCCAGCTCGGCGAAGCCGAAGGCGACGAAAAACCAAAGCGCTCCAGCCTGCCAAAAGGAGTCGACGCAGCGACGCTTGATTTCGAGCGCGCGATGCAATTGCTTTCACTGCCGCGCGAAGTCGGCATCCACCCCGAAACCGCAACGCCGATCAGCGCCGGTCTTGGCCGCTATGGGCCGTTCATCCTGCACGATGGCACCTACGCCAACGTCGACAACATCGAAGAAGTGTTTTCGATCGGCCTCAACCGCGCCGTGACGCTGCTGGCTGAAAAGCGCGCCGGTGGTGGAAAGAGCCGGTTCCAGCGCGCGGCGCAGACGGTTCTCAAGGAGCTCGGCGAGCATCCCAGCGAAGGCGGCAAGATCCAGGTGCTGTCCGGCAAGTACGGACCTTACGTATCGCACAACAAGGTCAACGCCACGGTGCCGAAGGCGAAAGACCCGGCCTCATTGACGGTCGAGGAGGCCATCGCGCTGATCGCCGAACGCATCGCCAACGGCGGCGGTAAGAAGTCATCGAAACGCGCCAAGCCAGCAGCCAAAGCAAAATCTGCGAAAGCCGCCAAGGCCGAACCTGCGGCGAAAAGTGAAAAACCTGCAGCGGCCAAAAAGTCCGCAGCAGCGAAACCCATTAAGGCGAAGGCCAAAGCCAAAGCGTGAGCAAGAAACAACGAGACTCGGGGCCAACCCCACCACCCGCCAACTCCAAGAAAGCGCGGGCTCCCGCCAACGGCGGCCTGCCGAGCAAAGCCCAGATCGTCGAGTTTCTCGATCGGGCACAGGGCAAATCGGGAAAACGCGAAATTGCACGCGCTTTTGGTGTCTCAGGCGGCGCCAAGATCGCGCTGAAACGCCTCCTCACCGAAATGACAGCCGACGGGACACTCGCCGGCAACAAGAAAAAGGACCTGCGCGAAAAGGGCAAACTGCCGCCTGTCACGACGCTCGAAGTCACAGGCCGCGATGCTGACGGCGATCTCCTGGCCAAGCCGCTGCATTGGGAAGAGGACGACGGCAAGCGCCCCGTGATCCGGCTATTGCCAGCGGAAAAGGTTCTCGACGGCGAGATCGGCATCGGCGACCGGGTGCTGGCGCGCCTGACCATGCTGCCGCGCGATCATGGCGTGGCGCGCTACGAAGCAACTCCTATCAAGAAGCTGCCGAGGGAAAAGCGCCGCGTGCTCGGCATCTACCGCATGGCCAAGCGCGGCGGTGGCACGATCGAACCGATCGATCGCAAGGATCTCAAGAGCTGGGCGATCCTGCCCGACGACAGCAGTGACGCCAAAGACGGCGATCTCGTGCGCTTCGAACTCGTGCGCCGCGGACGCTTTGCAACGCCCCGCGCGGTGATCCTCGAAAGTCTCGGCAATCCGAGCGATCAGCGCCAGATTTCGCTCATTGCCATCCACGCCCACGGTATCCCTGAGGATTTCCCAGAGACCGTCATCGCCGAGTGCGAAACGCTTGAAGCGCCAACGATGAAGGGCCGCATTGACCTGCGCGATGTGCCGCTATTGACCATCGACCCCATCGACGCCCGCGATCACGACGACGCGGTCTACGCCGAAGAGGATACGGACCCAAAAAACAGCGGCGGCTGGATCGTCACCGTCGCCATTGCCGACGTGGCACAATACATCCGCCCCGGCTCCAAGCTCGACCGCGAAGCCCAGCTGCGCGGCAACTCGGTCTATTTTCCCGATCGGGTCGTGCCGATGCTGCCGGAGAAAATTTCAAACGACCTCTGCTCACTGCGCGAGGGCGAAGAACGCCCGTGTCTCGCGGTGCAGATGGTCTTCGACAAGCATGGCGAGAAAACCGGCCACACCTTCAAGCGCGCCATGATGCGGTCGGCCGCCAAACTCTCCTATCAAGAAGCCCAAGCCGCCATCGACGGCGTGGTGTCCGAGAAGTGCGCTCCCCTCTTGGAGCGGGCGCTGAAACCGCTGTGGGCGGCCTATGACGCCGTCAACAAAGCTCGTGTCAAACGCGGCCCCCTCGATCTCGATTTGCCCGAGCGCAAGATCGTGCTCGACGACAAGGGCCAGGTCGCCAAAGTCGTGACGCCTGAGCGCCTCACGGCCCATCGCCTGATCGAAGAATTCATGATCCAGGCCAACGTCGCGGCGGCTGAGACGCTGGAAGAAAAGCGCACAGCAGTTGTCTACCGGGTGCACGATGCGCCCAGCCAAGAGAAGCTCAAAGGCCTCAAGGATTTCCTCGAAACGCTGGACATGAAGATCCCACACGCCGGCGCGCTAAAGCCGCACGCGTTCAACACCATCCTCGCTAAGGCCAAGGACCTGCCGGTTCCAGAGCTCATCAACGAGGTCATCCTGCGCTCGCAGTCGCAGGCCGAATACACGCCGAAGAACATCGGCCACTTCGGCTTGAACCTCGCCCGCTATGCGCATTTTACGTCTCCGATCCGCCGCTACGCCGACTTGATCGTGCACCGCGCCCTGGTTCGGGCTCTCGACCTCGGGCCGGACGGTCTGACGGACGAAGAAATCCCACGCCTCGCCGTTGTCTCGAAGGCGATCTCCGATACCGAGCGCCGCGCTATGGCGGCCGAACGCGAGACCACTGACCGGCTCATTGCGGCGCACCTCGCGGACCGTGTCGGCGCGACGTTTGCAGCCCGCATTTCCGGCGTCACGCGCTCAGGCCTGTTCGTGCGCCTCAAAGATACCGGCGCCGACGGCTACATCCCAATCTCGAGCCTCGGCAACGATTACTATCATCACGTCGAAGCCGCGCATGCTCTCGTTGGCGCGCGGTCGGGCGAAGGCTACCGGCTCGGCGACGTGGTCGAGGTTCGCCTGCTCGAAGTTGTGCCGTCAGCGGGCGCCATGAAATTCGAGATGCTGACGCCGGGCTCCAAGGGACACTTCGGCACGTTTAAGGCTGGTGGTGGCAGACTGCCGCGCAACCGGCAGGTCCGGGGCGGCGGCAGTAAGGGCGGCTTTAAAGGCCGTCGATAGAGTCGCTGCGGCATACGTGGCGCTTGACCCACGCGGGCGCCCAGATCATTTTCTGCGCATGACAAAGACCGACACCGCGATTGCCCCCCTCGCCACCGACGCCCCAGCGCGTGATGCCTGGGCTTCGGTCAAGTGCGGCTGGCGCCAGACCTGCCCGGCTTGCGGCGGGGGCGCTCTCTACCAGAGTTATCTCAAGGTCAATGACGCCTGCCCGTCATGCCGAACAGAGCTGCACCACCAGCGCGCCGATGACGCGCCGCCCTACTTCGTGATGATGGTTACGGCACACGTGGTCGTCGGCGGCATTCTGCTGCTCGAAAAGAACTTCACCCTCGATCTTTGGGTTCAGATGGCCATCTGGTGCCCGGTGGTCGTGCTTCTGAGCCTGTGGCTGCTGCCCCGCGTAAAGGGGGCTTTGATCGGCTATCAGTGGGCGCTGCGCATGCATGGCTTCGGCGATGGCGCCTACGAGGGCGCGGACTTGGCGCCCGCCGAACCAAAGCCCTCGACCTAGAATTCCGCGCCAGCCCCGAGGTGGCGGTCGTGATCATGCGAGACCTTGAGCCACCTGAGACGGACGCAACGCCCATCCGGGATGCGGCGTGCGTGGTCGTCGTCGATGACGATGGCTCCGCGCCCCGGCTGCTCCTCGGACGCCGCCACGCGGATCAAATTTTTTTACCGGATAAGTGGGTGTTCCCGGGCGGTCGCGTCGACCCCGATGACAGGGCATACGCCGCCGCCACGGACACCGCAGGGTCCGAAGGGTTGCGATCATTTGCGTATGCTGCCGTGCGGGAACTGTATGAAGAAACAGGGCTAGTCATCGGCGACGCCGGTGGCCGCTCTGTCGCCGGGTTGGAAGGGTGGCGGGCATTTGCTGCGGCGGGATTTGCTCCGGCAATCGGTCATCTCGAGCCCCTCGCCCGCGCCATCACCCCGCCCGGGCGGCCACGACGCTACGATACCTGGTTCTTTCTGGCGCGGCGCCGGAGGATTGCCGCCGAGCGTGCCGAAACCGACGGCGAACTGCTCGATCCCGGATGGTTTACGGTCGCTGAGTGCCGGCGTCTGGACTTGCCCAACATAACACGCCTGATCCTGGACGATGTGGCACGCCATCTCGAAAATCCCGAGCCTAGGACCAGCCGGGGCATCCCCTTCTATTTTCAGGACAGCAGCGGGTTCCAGCGCACGCTGATCGAGCCTGGCTGCGGCGGGCCGTGGCCTTGACACTCTGAGCCCGATGCGTAAGGTGCGGCCAAATCCTGATATTCCTGTCTCTCGAACGCGAGGCTGCCGCCATGGCAAAACCTGTTACGCAAAAAATCAAGCTCCTGTCGTCGGCGGGAACCGGTTTCTTCTACGTCACCAAGAAGAACCCGCGCACATCAACAGAAAAGCTTGTTTTCAAGAAATATGATCCCGTCGTGCGCAAGCACGTCGAGTTCAAGGAAACGAAGATCAAATAAGCCGATAACCAGCGAAACGCCGGTCAGCTCAGTGCCAAAAATTATTGTGAAGCCCTGAGTTCCGAAAAGTGTGACCAGGGTCCGAAACAAACTCGGCAGCGGGGTAAATCGTTCCGAGACAGTCTCAAGACCCTGGTCGTGACCGGGCGAGGTTCAAAGAGGGCGTTGTCCCTCACCCAGCTTCAGCGATCGACCCTCCGCAACCTTTCGAGGAGGCCACTCTTGTGGTCACTTGGATCGATCAATACCCACTCTATTAGGTTATGCGGCGGACCCAATAGTGCGGGATCTGGTAAAATTTTCCAAGTCCGGACGACCCGGGCTCGCGCCTTCATGAAAGTCTTCGGGAAGAAGTTATCCCCCCCTTAATGAGGTGATTCGTGACAGAAGCTGTTGCGATATGCAAGTACTGCTTTGGGTGTGTCCACATAGACACGAATCACTTGGCGCATAAATCTAGGCTGCGCCGCTAAGCCTCTAGTCCAGCTAATTATTTTGAAAGGCATTGGGGCTACTGGCATCTGCGCCACGGCACCGAAGACTAAAGTTTGCTCTGCTATGGTCCAAAGACCATAGGTTCAAGCGGCGTCGGCGGCGACACGGTTGCGGCCGCGCCGCTTGGCAGCATAGAGGGCATTGTCGGCGCGCTTGAACATTGTCTCTGGCGTATCTTCAGCGCGCTCCAGCGTGCCAAGACCGACACTTGCCGTCACGCGAATGGACAACTCCGGATTGACTGTAAAGTTTTCGGACGCCACGCACGCCCGCAACCGCTCGCCGACCTGGTAGGCCCGGGCGATGTCGGTGTCAGGCATGATGATCACAAACTCTTCCCCACCCAGCCGGCAGGCAAGATCGATGCCCCGCGTGTTGCGCTTCAGGCGCGTCGAGAACTCGCGCAGCACGGCGTCGCCGACGTCGTGGCCATAGGTGTCATTGACCTGTTTGAAGTGGTCGATATCGGCGACCAGCATCGACAGCCTGCGGCCGCCTTGCAGCGCGTCGGCCACCAGCGTTTTGAGGTGGCCTTCCATATAGCGCCGGTTGTGCAGACCGGTCAGCGCGTCGGTGATGGACATCTCGACGCTTTCGGCCAGGCGGTGGCGCAGGAAGTCGGAGTGCCGTTTGCGTTTGATCTGGGTCTTGACGCGGGCCAGCAACTCATGGCGGTCGATGGGCCGCATCAGGTAGTCGTTGACGCCCATATCGAGGCCACGCAGCAGGCGCGCCTCGTCGCCCGGCTCGACCAGAATGATGATGGGGAGGTGCCGCGTCCGTTCCAGCGACCGCACCTGCGAGCACAGTCGTAAGCCGTCGGCGTTTTGCAGTGATAGGCTGACGACGAGGAGGTCGAAATTGTGCTCGGCGAGCTTGATCAGCGCCGCCTGGGGGTCGCGCTCGGCGAAGGCGTCATTAGTTTTCGATAGTACTTCGAGCAGACGCGCCGCGGACCGCGGGTGATCATCAACGACGAGAACGCGGCCCGAACGGCCCGACAGGGCCTTTTGAAAAGCCCCATCATCAGGAATGCCCATCTGCTTGCCGGTCGAGGCCCGCATAATCATTTCATCATTGAGCATCTTCAAGCGCGCCAGGTTCTTGACCCGGGTCACGAGCGCGATGTCATCGACGGGTTTTGTGAGAAAGTCATCGGCCCCGCTTTCGAGGCCCTGCACTTTGTCGGACGGCTGATCCAGCGCCGTCACCATGACCACCGGAATGTGGTGGGTGGCTTGGCTGGCCTTGATCCGGCGGCAGGCCTCGAACCCGTCCATGCCGGGCATCATGACGTCGAGCAATACGACATCGACGCGTTCGCGTGCCAAAATCTCGAGTGCCTCCGTGCCACTATGGGCCGAGATCACTTCGAAATACTCCGCCTGCAGCCGCGCCTCGAGCAGCTTCACATTGGCGAGAATGTCATCAACGACGAGAACACGGGCGGTCATGAATTTTGTGTCTTAGCGAACCAGAGGGGCGTCACATTTCGCGAGGCCGATGAACCGGCGGACCGTCTCAAGGAAGGTCATCACCGAGATCGGCTTCGAGATGTAGGCTTCACATCCGCTCGACCGGATCCGCTCTTCATCGCCCTTCATTGCAAAGGCGGTGACCGCGACCACGGGTATGTGCCGCAACGTATCGTCGTCCTTGATCCATTTGATAACCTCCAGGCCGGAGACTTCAGGCAACTGGATGTCCATCAGGATCAAGTCTGGGCGATGCTTGCGTACAAGTTCGAGTGCATCGAAACCGTTTCGTGTCTGGATGGTCCGGTATCCGTGCGCCGCGAGCAGGTCATGGAAGAGCTTCATATTGAGCTCGTTATCCTCGACGATCAGGACAGAACGCGCCGCTAGCCGCGGGTCGGGGCCCCGGCGCTCGACGGTCGATCGTGTTTCCTGATAGGTCATGCTGTGAGACCCAATGCCCTGGCGGATTTCTTTGTGCACCGATTCTCGGCGAAAACCGTGTTTCACTGTGCCGCTTAAGCCGTAACCAACAGTTAAAGGCGGCAGTCTATTTGAGGCTCACATTGGCCAAGCCAAAGTCAGGACACATGAATTTGGAGGCCGCCGGCGCCCTCGCGTTGCAGGGGCTCACATTCCTTGCAGGCGACGCCCCGCGCCTCAACCGCTTCCTGTCTTTGACTGGCATCGCCCCAGCTGAGCTCAGAGCTTTGGCGACCACGCCGCATTTCCAGGCGGCGGTTCTGGAGCATCTCTTAGCGGACGAAAGCCTGCTGCTGGTGTTCGCCACGGAAACGGGCGTTTCCCCCGGGCTAATCGCCCCGGCGCAGGCCCTGCTGACGAGCCGCAGTTCAGAGGCCTAGCAAGAAGGGCCAGCAGCGGGCAGGACGTCAGTGTGCCCCACCTGTGCATTTGCTGGCCTCGAGAAAAGTGAGGTCTTTCAGTTCGCCCTTAATCGCGAATTCGCCGTAGTCGATTTTTAGGTCGGATGTCACACCGTTCTCGAAATAGCGGAATGCCAGTTCGTAGGCAGGGGCTAAGTCCTGCTTCTCTTTGCCAAGTTCAAAGTAGCTGATGCTCATCGGCCAGGATTCGAGCGCCGCCAGCCGCGCCGCTTCCTTGAGCGCGACGGCCGTCGTGTTGGCACCGGGGTTGGATTTCTTTCCAATTACCGCGGTGGTCTCGTAGTATTTGTCGCCTTTTTCGGAGCCATCGTAAAGATTGGCTGAGAACAATTTCTGCCCGCGCTTCGCCGACGTGATCAGGGCGCTGGCGTGTTGCATGGGAAAATAAACGCCAGACGGCAGGCTGACGCGCTTTTTTCCAGGCTTCACAAGCTCGACGCTGGCACTCGCCGTACTCTTGTCGCGCGCCGCATCGCCTTGGCTGGCCTCAGAGATCTCGTCATTCTGGTATTGCGCCGATGAAAATCGCAGCCGTTTTCCGGCAAGCTCTTCCCAGCTCGACGTTCTCAGATCATTGATGGTCTCGATGCCTTCCTGATTGGTCATCCTGGTCACGAAGCGCATGTTCTGCGTGTAACCCTCGCAGGCCGAACCGCTGAGCTCATAGACCATGCGTCCCGAAAGGCCCGCCACGCCAGAGCCTGGTGTGGTGCTGGAGAGGGTAACTTCATAGACCGCGCGATGGGGTGCGAACAAAACCACCTCTTCGGCAGCGGCAGGCTGGGTCACGGCGTGGACCGCTACCGCCGCAAGAAAACTCAAAGCGCCGCGAGCCAAAGACTTTAGCATCAGATTTTGATCTCACTGAACCCGGCCGGTGTGGCCGGCGCCTCACTGTAAAAGGCATTCCCGCCATTGCAAAGTGGCGGCAGCACGGCGACAACTGTCAAAGTCATTGTTGTGCACTTAGAGGGCCTGCAGCATGTCAGACTCCCCGGAATCGCGGCTCAAAGCCCTGGGATTGACGTTGCCAGAGGCGCCACAGCCTGTCGCCAATTACGTCCCCTATCTGATCTCCGGCGACCAGCTTTTCATATCCGGGCAGATTTCCAAGGCCGGTGACGGCAGCCTGATGTCAGGCGGGCTCGGAACTTCGTGCTCGATCGAACAAGGACAGCAGGCGGCCCGCCTCTGCGCGCTGAACATTCTGGCCCAAGCCAAGGCCGCGCTTGGAAGCCTCGATCGCATCGCCCAGGTTTTGCGGCTGACCGGGTTCGTCGCGTCTTCGGCCGATTTCACCGGCCAGCCACAAGTCATCAACGGCGCCTCTGATCTGATGGTCGCGGTGCTCGGCGACCGCGGACGGCACACACGCTCGGCTGTCGGCGTGGCGAGCCTGCCACTTGGCGCCGCTGTTGAAATCGACGCCATTTTGAAAATCCGCTGATGCCATGATGGACCGTGCCGCATTCCTTCGCCCGATCGCCCACCGCGGCCTTCACAACGCGAAGAAGGGATTAATTGAAAACACCGCGCCCGCTTTTGAAGCGGCAATCGCCAAGGGTTACGGCATCGAGTGCGATCTGCAGGCAGCGGCTGGCGGTCTGCCGGTCGTGTTTCATGACACAAGGCTCTACCGCCTGATAGATGCCCGCGGGCCGATCGCCAATGTCACGGCCAGTGATCTCAAACGCCTGACCTACCGGGATGGTACGACCCGCATCTCAAGTTTTGTGGATCTGCTCGATCTCGTCGGCGGAAAGGTGCCGCTGCTGGTCGAAATCAAGAGCGAATGGGCACCGCCAAACCTGGCGTTCCTTGGCAAAATCGCCAAGCTCGCGACCAGCTACAAGGGCCCCGTTGCGCTAATGTCATTCGATCCCGATGTTATGGCGGCGGTAAAAGAGCTCGCGCCAGGGGTGCCACGCGGCATCGTCTCAGGAAACTACGCCGGAGCCGGGTGGTGGAATCGCAAGATCTCCAAAGCCCGGGCCGCGCGCCTGCGCGATCTTCTCGAATCCGGACCCGCCGTACCTGATTTCTACGCCTACCAGGTCAGCGCGCTGCCAACACCGGTGACCGAGTTCACGCGCCACGTGTTGCAGCGTCCGCTCTTTACCTGGACGGTGCGCTCGGCAAGGGACCGGGCATTAGCCGCAAAATGGGCCGACGCGCCGATATTTGAAGGCTTCGAGCCCTAAATATCCGCTGAGTTGCTCATCCGGCCTTCGAGGCTTTGGCAGCTTCATACAACGGCATGACGTCGGGCAAGTTTTTCTCGATCGTTTCAATGCGAGTCTTCCCCGAGGGATGCGTTGAAAACCATTGCGGTGGTGCCCCCTTGCTCGCAGCACTCATTTTCTGCCACAGCGAGACGCCCGCACGTGGATCAAAGCCGCCGCGGGCTGCCAATTCCATGCCGATCAAATCAGCTTCGGTTTCGTCATTGCGCGAAAATTTCAGCGCCGCAAGGCTCGATCCGGCAGCGCCGATCATTTCGCCGGCCTGGCCAAACAGCAAGCCGCCGACGACGCGGCTGCCGATACTCGTGATGTTGGTTTTGGCGGCGCGTTCGCGGGCGTGCTCCCACAATGCATGACCCATTTCATGGCCCATGATCATGGCGACTTCATCGTCGGTGAGATTGAGTTTGTCGAGAATGCCGGTGAAGATCGCGATCTTGCCACCCGGCATACAGAACGCGTTGATGACCTGTGAATCGAATACGTTCACTTCCCAGCGCCAGTCCTTGGCGCGTTCGTTGAACTTGATCGTGTGGGGATAGAGATCCTTGAAAATGCGGCGCACGCGCTGCACCTGTGGATTGCGATCATCGAGCAGAGCCCGCTTCTGGAAGGCCTGACGCGTCATCTGATCGTATTGTAAGGCGGCGGATGCTTCGACCCTTCCAGCCGGCACCAGCTTGGCGAAAATCGACTTCCGGCCGATCTTGACGCCGCCATCCTGGGCTGCGGCTGAGAGCGGCGACAGCATCACGGCGGCGGCGAGGATCGCGATGACAAATTTGGTGCGAAGCATGCGTCGGGTCTCCGGTCTCGCTTATGGTGGCTGCAGCACGTTAAGCGAAGCTGGCGGTCGTTCCAAGCCCTGCACATAGTGACTGCCGTGATCCTGTGCCAGTCTTGACCGTAGAATGAGTTACGCAAAAAATACGGGATCCATGACTGAACGTCCTGACACAATTGTCAAAGTCGCCGCCGGCCTACGCGAGATCGATGCGGGCCAATGGGACGCGTGCGCCAACCCCGGCCCTGCAACCACTAATCCGTTTGTTACTTACGCCTTCCTCAAGGCTCTGGAAGACGCCGGAAGCGTTGGCGGCAAGACCGGCTGGCTGCCACGGCATCTGATCCTCGAAGATGACACGGGCGGCGTCGCCGCAGCTGCACCCTGCTACGTCAAGACACACAGCCAGGGCGAATACGTCTTCGACTACGGCTGGGCCGACGCCTATGCTCAGGCGGGCGGGCGCTATTATCCGAAATTACAAATCGCCGTGCCGTTCACGCCGGTGCCTGGGCCGCGTTTCCTCGTCAAACCGGGCCCGCGCGCGGTCTCCGACGAACAGGTGTTAGCAGCCGCCGCGATCGAGGTTGCGCGCCAGGGTGGCTTATCGTCGGTGCATCTGACGTTTTTGGATCGTGAAACTCAGGCGCGGCTAGCGCCGCTCGGGTATCTGGCTCGTACAGGATTGCAGTTTCACTGGCACAATCAGGGTTACGCGACGTTCGACGATTTCCTCTCAACGTTCGCGTCGCGCAAACGCAAGTCGGTTCGCAAGGAACGCGCGGAAGCCCTGTCACCTGAGATCACAATTGATCACATCACCGGGCACAACATCACGGAAGCGCATTGGGATGCTTTTTATGAGTTCTACATCGATACGGGAAATCGCAAGTGGGGCCAGCCGTATCTCAACCGGGCATTCTTTTCACATCTTGGCGCGGCGATGCCAGAGCGCTGCCTGCTCGTTATGGCCATGCGCGCTGGCCGCTACATCGCAGGCGCACTCAACATGATCGGCGGCGATTGCCTGTATGGGCGTTACTGGGGCGCGATCGAACAGCACGCAAGCTTGCATTTCGAAGTTTGCTACTATCAGGCCATCGACTACGCCATCACGCATAAGCTCGCCCGCGTCGAAGCCGGGGCCCAGGGTGAGCACAAACTGGCGCGCGGGTATCTCCCCGTCGAGACCTATTCGGCGCACTGGATCGCCGACCCAGGCTTGAAGCGCGCTGTCGAGCGCTATCTGAAGCAGGAGCGCGCCATGATCGCCGAGAACACCACCGAACTGACGGACATGGGGCCTTACCGAAGGGAAAGTGAGTGATGACGTCACTTATTCCCTCTCCCCGTCTTCACGGGGAGAGGGTTAGGGTGCTGCAAACCCATGCCTTTACCGTATGACCAACGCGCGTTAAGTCTCGCGCACGTATTCAGCGAGGCTCGCCGATGGCCTACGACCCTAGCAACATCTTCGCCAAGATCCTGCGCGGCGAAATTCCGTGCCACAAAGTTTTCGAGGATGCCGATGCGATCGCGTTCATGGATGTGATGCCGCAAGCGCCGGGGCATGTGCTGATTGTGCCGAAGGCGGCATCCCGCAACGTCATCGACGCCGATCCTGCTGTGCTCGCAAAAATTCTGCCGCTGGTGCAGAAGATCGCACAAGCGGCGAAATCTGCGTTCGCCGCCGACGGCATCACGGTCATGCAGTTCAACGAGCCCGCTGGCGGGCAGACGGTGTTTCATCTGCACTACCACGTCATCCCGCGCTATGACGGCGTGCCCTTGAAGCCGCACACCGGCAAGATGGAAGACGGCGCAGTGCTCAGCGCGAACGCGGAGAAGTTGAGAAAAGCGCTCTAGGCTTTCCCAAAGTTCCGCAAACAAAACGAGCGTTCATGCAAGCGCTAAGCATAGAAAATACTGGCCAGCGGGACGCTCCTGTGGTAGATTTTTGTAGGGTCGGAAATGTAGGTGGCTAGAGCGCAGTAACGCTCCGCCGCCTTTTTCTTTGCGCGTTGCGACAAGCCAAGGGGCGAGCCGGCCGCAACGCGCTGGAAAGCCGCCAGCGCCGAAGGACGTAAGTTGCGCTCAAGCGTAGGCGCAGACCCAACGGAAAGCAGCACAAGAAAATGTTGGGTCTTCCCCCGGCTCGGAGGCCGGGGTCGACGCCAACCTACAAGTGCTGCATTTCATTTTACTCAACCTACTAACTTAGCACGAACGCCGAGACGCTCAACGGAAGTCGCTGTAGGTTTGCCCACTCCCCATGCCCCTGCGCTTGGCATGGGGAGAGGGTTAGGGTGAGAGGCGGCAATATCACCGATGCGCGTGGCCGCCCCTCACCCCAGCCCTCTCCCCGTTGAGTGCAGTAACGGGGAGAGGTAGAAGTACGAGCTGCACCGCCCTTCCTTTCGCAGCGACCAGTCTCTACGTTGGCAGGGTCGCCCCTGCGGCGCGGGAGATCATTGTGGCCACAATCCTCATTATCGGCGCCAGCCGCGGCATTGGTCTTGAAACGGTCAAAGCGGGCCTCGCCGCGGGCCACGACGTGCGCGCCTTTTCGCGCTCGGCGCTTGGGATCCCGCTGAGCGATCCGCGGCTCACAAAAATCGCGGGCGACGCACTCAATCGCGCCGGCATCGACACCGCGCTCAAAGGCGCAGACGCTGTCATTCAATCGCTCGGCGTCGCGAGCGCGCAGGAATTGATCTTCGGCACGACGCTGTTTTCGGCCACCACCCGCGTTCTCGTTGATGCCATGAAGGCAGCAAATGTGCGCCGTCTCATCGCCGTGACCGGAGCAGGCGCTGGCAACAGCCGCGGCCGCATCGGCTTCCTCTACGACAACCTGCTGTTCCCGCTTCTGTTGCAGCGCGTTTATTCGGACAAGGACATCGCCGAAGAGATCATCACGGCGAGCGGTCTCGACTGGACGATCGCGCGGCCCGGCGGGCTGACCAACAGCGCCAAGACGGGCCGCTACAAAGCCTTGCCGGATATGAAGGACTGGCGCGGCGGCTTTATCTCGCGCGCCGACGTCGCCGATTTTCTCGTCAAGCAGGTCGGCGACACCAGCATGCTTCGAAAGACGCCGCTGCTGGTGAATTAGTCCGTCACCCCGCAACCGTCATCGCCGCGCAGGCGGCCTTCCCGCGGCATCCGGCGCCGGAAATCGGGCAGATGCGATTGCGCATGACGGCTTCAAGCCGGATTTAAAATAAGAAAAGGAGTGGTCGGGGAGACCACTCCTTTCCGGGCCAGACAAAGTCTGCTGGGCCCTGGTGACAGAATGAGGAAGGACGTGACTCATTCTGTTCGTCGCTGACGCTCTGGGGGCAGAGCGGGTCACAGCGCGACGCGATACAAAGCTGTTTCAGCGATGCACGATTTATTCTCCGTATTTTTGATTCGAGGCAAGCGATTGTTGTTACTGTTGTATTCGCGACTCTTCTGGTTCCCGGCTAGGCGACCGGCGCGGCGGTATGATCGCGCGCGCCGGCTCGCGGATTTTCTGATTCTGCAGGTCAGCGACACCAGCATGATCGGCAAGTCGCCGTTGCTGGAGAATTGATCGGAGTGTCGGGCTGTTGGACCTCTGCGCTTGACCCATCTGAGACATTGCGACTGCGGTTTGTTTCCGGATCTATTTCTTTGGTTTCTGTGTAACTTGAGCGGGGTCGAGCATGACAAAGAACTTCCATGGCTTCCAACTGCAAGCCCCTGCATGGACTAACTGGGTCGGCAATCAAAGTTGTGTACCCGCGCGTATCGTTGAAGCGTCAAACGAGCGAGATGTCGAGACGGCTATAGTCGAGGCCTCGCGTTCCGGGCTTCGTCTGAGGACGCCGGGGTCTGGACATTCCTTTACCTCAGTCAGCTGCACAGACGGCATATTGCTCGATACCCGTGGGCTGAGAGGTATCACCGCCATAAACAAGACGTCACAAAGAGCGACGGTCAAAGCGCATACCACGATTGCTGAATTGGGAGCGCCACTTTGGGAGGCTGGCCTCGCGCTGAAAAATCAGGGCGACATCGACACCCAGACGATTGCAGGTGCTGTTGCAACATCTACCCATGGATCAGGCCAAACTCTCGGCAGCTTCTCCTCTGTCTTGTCCGCCTGTCGTCTCGTCGATGCGAAGGGCACAATTCGTGAGCTCTCACTTGACAAGAATCCTGACGAGATGGCCGCTGCTCAA
>JANNEP010000028.1:0-174956 GCA_031378895.1 Hyphomicrobium sp. | reverse complement strand
GCCGCCCCGTCCCTTGTTTGTTTGCGCAGCTTTGCGTTGCGCACGGCGACTCCGCTTCGCGGAGCCGGCCGCTCGTAGCGCGTGCGCGTGCGCCTTCCGGCCGGCGCGCGGAACGCGTGTCGGAAGGCGCCCAGCAAAGAGTCCTTCCTCCCCTTGCGGAACAGGACAAGAACGTGTAGCGTACATTTATGATTTGTACCGGCACCCGTGAGATCGACCTGCCGTGACGCGTTGAGCCCGCCGTAATTCCGGCGCTTCCGGCCGGCTCTCCGCAAGGAGAGCCGGAAGCGCCGAGCAAGAAGCGCCCAGCAACAAGAGATACCCATGCTGACCGAAAAACAGAAAGAGCTACTGCTTTTCATCCACGACCGGATGCAGGAGCGCGGCGTGCCGCCGTCCTTCGACGAGATGAAGGACGCGCTCGATCTCAAGTCTAAGTCGGGCATTCACCGCCTCATCACCGCCCTCGTCGAGCGCGGCTTTATCCGCCGCCTGCCGCATCGGGCCCGCGCCATCGAGGTCATCAAGCTACCCGAGAACCAGGCGGCACTCGCCAGCGGAGCTGGACTGCGAACGCGGGGAGGCTTCCAACCGAGCGTCATCGAAGGCTCCGGGCCGCCGAAAAACAACCTCTCACCGCCGCCGTCGCACATCATCGACGCCCGCACGGTGTCGGTGCCGGTCATGGGCCGCATCGCCGCCGGCACACCCATCAGCGCCATCCAGAACCACACCCACGACATCGCCTGCCCGCCCGATCTGTTGACCAATGGTGAGCACTTCGCCCTCGAGGTCAAAGGCGATTCGATGATCGAAGCCGGCATTCATGACGGCGACACCGTCATCATCCGCCGCTGCGACAGCGCTGAAAATGGCGACATCGTCGTCGCCCTTGTCGAGAAGGAAGAAGCGACGCTGAAACGCTTGCGCAAGAAGGGTTCGACCATCGCGCTCGAAGCCGCCAACCCGGAATTCAAGACGCGGATTTTCGGACCCGATCAGGTCGACATCCAGGGCCGTCTCGTCGGGCTCTTGCGCCGCTACTGATCCGGATCGGGGCCATCTTCGCGTCCAGGCTCGCGGGCGCTGGCATCATGATCCGGACCGGCATGCGGAGTAGGCGTGGTGTCGCCGGTCCTGGTGTCATCGGTCCTGGTGTCATCTGTCCCAGTCTCTGGGTGCCCGTCGCCTGCAAGCTCGTCCTCGATTTCGGGGCGCGGCAGATCGGGGGCCAGCCACGCGGGCCGTGCGGCAAAGCCCGGCAGCGCCGACCGAGGCGCGTCGCCGTTGGCGCGGGACTTGGCCGGCGCGAGCCGGGGCTTCGGCAACGGTTGCGGCGGCAGCTGCGACCACGGCCGCTCGCCGCGATGCGCCGCCACCGTATCGATGCGCACATGTGGTGCCGCACCGTCGAATCCGGCCTCGATATAAAGCGCATGGGTCCCAGCCCGCCAGATATCGAACACATCGATGACGAGACCCGCGCCGTCGCACGCCTTGGGCCGCGGAACGTTGAGGATGACAATCCCGGCCCGCGCGCAATCGTCTCTAATCGATGCCGGATGCCGCGCCACCGCGAGTGTTACATCCTTGAGGCGCGCGGCACAGCCAACGCCATCGCAGGTGAAGCCCGTAGCTTTTTGCGCCTCACGCAGGCTGCGGCCATCGCCGTCGTGATCGAGCCAGCGTTGAAGTTCGAATTTAGATTGCCGGGCGGGGAGCGCCGAGAGCCGCCCGTCCGTCCCGCGCATCGCCACGAGTTCGCCGTTGCGCGCGATGAGCACATCCGGGCGCGGCATGAACGGCGCGGTCACAAGCCCGGCGAGCGCCGCACACACGCCGAGCAGCCGCCAGCGCGTTTGCCACAGCGCCAGCCACAAGCCGCCGCCAACCATAAGCGCGAACGCCAGCGCGGAAATCGCGGGGATATGGCCAACGGCGCCCGGCAGCGCCGCCACACGGCGCGCGCACCACGCCATGGCGTCGATGCCCTGCCCCATCGGCCACAGCGCCAAAGCCTCGAGCCCGAACGGCATGAGCACGAGAGCCGCCAGTGCGGCCGGCATGACGACGAGATTGCAGATCGGGATCGCGAGCAGATTGGCGAACACAGCATACTGCTGGCTCTGGTGGAAATGATAGGCGGCGAACGGGGCGACCGCGGCACTCGCAATCAATGTCGAGAACACGATGCCACTGAAGAACATCGCAAGGCGCCGGACCGGGTGCGGCACGTCCCGGCGCAGCGTCCGCCGCCGCACCTCTTCGTAGGTTGCAACCAAGCCCGTGACGGCCGCGAACGACATCTGAAATCCGGCATCGAATAGGCTCTCGGGGTAGATCGCGAGGATCAGAAACGCCGACAGCGCGACGTTGCGCAAAGCCAGAGCCGGACGGTCGAGCAGCACCGCGCCGAAGATCACGACGATCATCAGCGCCGAGCGCACGGTCGCGAAGGCGCCGCCTGAAATGGCGAGATATCCGAGTGCTGCAAAAATTCCGCACACCGCCGCCCATTTCTTGATCGGAAAGCGCAGCGCCACTGCGGCCACGCCGGCCAGCAGCAGGCGCACCGAGAAAAATACCGCGCCCGCCATGATCACCATGTGCAGGCCCGAGATCGACAGAATATGAAACAGCCCGGAATTCTTGAAGGCGTCGTTGGTCTCGGCACTGATGCCGCCGCGCTCACCCGTAATCAGCGCCGTGGCGATGGCGCCCTGCTCGTTCGCCAGTGCGGCTTTGATGCGCGTGCCAATGACGAGGCGCAGGTCTGCAATACTCCGGGCAGCGTTTTGGGCGAACGAGCCGGCATCGCTCGCGGCCTCGACCTCGGGCACCGAGAAGGTATAGCCGACACCGCCGAGGCGTTCGAACCACGCCGTCCGCGCATAATCGAACCCGCCGGGAATGGCGGGCTTGGCCGGCGGCGCCAGCGTCGCTTTGAGACGGATGCGATCGCCGGGCGCGATCTGCGGCCCGTCTTTGAGTATGCGTATGCGCACCGCGCGGGGGCGCTTGTCCGGCGTCAGGGTCCCTAGCGTCGCGACTTCGAGCGTCACACGCACGCCACGCGGCGCCCTCGGCTCGACACGCGTGACAACACCCGACACCTCGACATTGCGCAGGTTCCGCTCGAGCACCGGCGCACGCACCGTTTCAACACGCAGCTTGGCGATGACAAGTCCGCCGCACGCAAGCACAAGCGCTGTCACCATCACAGCTGCCAGCGTCCCGCGCGCGACGACCACTTTCAAAATCAGCGCGATGATCAGCGGCACAAACGCCACGAACACGGTCGGTTCGCGCGGCAGCGCAAAGTACGCCGCAATACCGGCGCCCAAGCACACCGGCGCCCACAAAAAGAACCGCGCCCGTTCGTCCTCGAGTGTCGCGCGCAAGGACGTGTTACGGTCGTAACCCCGTCCGCGCGCATGGCGCCGCTCATCAGGCGTATCGTCCCAAGCTGGCGCCGTCATGCGAGCCGCCCCTACCCTTAGCCGTGCTGGCATGCTACGAGCAGTTTTATCAATCCTCAACCCAATCGCAGTGACAAAGGTCCCATGCCCGCGGCCTCAAAAAATAGCGCGCCCGTCGTGCGCTTTGCCCCCTCGCCCACCGGCTACCTCCACATCGGCGGCGCCCGCACGGCCCTCTTCAACTGGCTCTACGCCAGGGGCCGCGGCGGCAAATTCCTGCTGCGCATCGAGGACACCGACCGCGAACGCAACAATGACGACGCCGTCGCCGCCATTCTCGATGGCCTCAAATGGCTCGAACTCGACTGGGATGGCGAGGCCGTGTCGCAGTATGCACGCGCCGGCCGGCACCGCGCGGTCGCGCACGAGCTGCTGGCCCGCGGCGCCGCGTATCACTGTTATTGCGCACCCGCCGAGATCGAAGCTGCGCGTGACGCTGCCAAGGCCGAAGGCCGGCCGCAGATCTTCCTGTCACCCTGGCGCGAACGCGATGCAAAAGATGCCCCGGCCGGCATCAAACCCACCGTGCGCCTCAAGGCGCCGCGGACCGGCGAAACCTCCGTCAACGATCACGTTCAGGGCCACGTTGTCTTTCCTAACAAAGACCTCGACGATCTGATCATCCTGCGCTCGGACGGTAACCCGACCTACAATCTCGCCGTCGTCGTCGACGATCACGATATGGGCGTAACCGACGTCGTCCGCGGCGTCGATCATTTGACCAACACGGCGCGGCAAACGCAAATCTATCTCGGCATGGGATGGACCGTGCCTGAGTTCGCCCACGTGCCGCTGATCCATGGGCCGGACGGCGCTAAGCTTTCCAAGCGCCACGGGGCTCAAGCCGTGCAGGACTACCGCACGATGGGATTTCTCCCGGTCGCGCTGCGCAACTACCTCGTGCGCTTGGGGTGGAGCCATGGCGACGATGAAATCATGTCGACCGAGCAATTGGTCGCGTGGTTCGACATCGACGGCATCGGCAAGTCCGCCGCCCGCTTCGACTTCAAGAAACTCGAAGACCTCAACGGCCATTACATCCGCCAGGCCGATGACAACGAACTCGTCGCCCGCATGATCGATATCCTCCCCGAGCTCGACGGCGGCCCGGCTCTACTCGCCAAGCTCGACGGTGCCATGCGCGCCAAACTCGTGCGCGCCATGCCGGGCTTGAAAGAGCGCGCGAAGACGGTGCGCGAGCTCGCTGACGGCGCCAGCTTCCTGTTCGCCGAGCGCCCCTTGAAGCTCGACGACAAGGCCGCGAAACTGATCGACGCCGACGCCAAGGCGGCACTGGCCGCCCTGTACGCACGATTCAGCGCAGCGCAAGTTTGGACCGCCGCAGCCCTTGAAGAGGTCGTGCGCACATTCGCCGAAGAGACCGGCGCCAAGCTCGGCAAGGTGGCGCAGCCACTGCGCGCAGCCTTGACGGGGCGTGCCGTGTCGCCGCCCGTGTTCGACGTGCTTGAAGTCCTTGGCCGCGATGAGGCCTTGGCCCGCATCAAGGACTACGCCGTTTAAGGACACTCAAAATGCCCGCACGCCCCGCCCAAAGGCGATATTGCCGCACTGCAATAAATCGGCTAAACTCGTACTCGGAAGACCACTTTTGCGCTGTTTGGGGCCCGCCTTCCGGGATGCCCGTGTACGGCAGTAACCCTCTAGACAGGCACGCAAAACGGCACCATCCACAGGCGTAGATCCTATCCGGGGTGCGTCTCAGGAGATGAACCATGAACATCCACGACAGCAAGCCCGGGACTGCCGCCGGTGGTCAAAACGCCAAGCTGAAGGTCGCCGGCAAGTCGGTCGATCTCGTCGTCCGCACTGGCTCCATCGGCCCGGACGTGATCGACGTCGGCAATCTCTACAAAGAGACCGGCTGCTTCACCTACGACCCCGGTTTCACATCGACCGCCAATTGCGCCAGCGCCATCACCTTTATCGACGGCGACAAGGGTGAACTGCTGTACCGTGGCTACCCGATCGACCAGCTCGCGGAAAGTACCAACTTCCTTGCCGTCTGCTATCTGCTGCTGCACGGCGAGCTGCCGACCAACGGCGAGTTCATCAATTTCCGCCGCACCATCACTTCGCATACGATGGTGCACGAGCAGATGACGCGGTTTTTCACTGGCTACCGGCGCGACGCTCATCCAATGGCCGTGATGGTCGGCACGGTGGGGGCGCTGTCGGCGTTCTACCACGACTCAACAGACATCAACGATACGGCCCAGCGCGACATCGCCAGCCACCGCATGATCGCCAAAATGCCGACGATTGCGGCGATGGCCTACAAGTATTCGACTGGTCAGCCCTTTATCTATCCGCGCAACGATCTCGACTACACGTCGAACTTCCTGCAGATGTGTTTCGCGGTGCCGTGTGAGCCCTATGTGGTCAATCCCGTGCTGTCGCGCGCGCTCGACCGCATTTTCATTCTGCACGCCGACCACGAGCAGAACGCGTCGACCTCGACGGTGCGGCTTGCGGGATCATCAGGTGCCAATCCGTTTGCCTGCATCTCGGCCGGCATTGCCTGTCTCTGGGGTCCGGCCCACGGCGGCGCCAATGAAGCCGCCCTTAATATGCTGCAGGAAATCGGCACCGTCGATCGCGTGCCGGAGTTCGTCAAACGCGCCAAGGACAAGACCTCGGGCTTCCGCCTCATGGGCTTTGGCCATCGCGTCTACAAGAACTACGACCCGCGCGCCAAGGTCATGCAGAAGACCTGCCACGAGGTGCTCGAAGCCACCGGCGCCAAGGACGATCCTCTTTTAAAGGTCGCCTTGGAACTCGAGCGCATCGCCTTGCAAGACGAGTACTTCATCGAAAAGAAGCTGTACCCGAACATCGATTTCTATTCCGGTATCACGCTGCGGGCGATGGGCTTCCCCGTCGACATGTTCACCGTGCTGTTTGCGGTTGCACGCACCGTCGGCTGGATCGCACAGTGGAAAGAAATGATCGAGGACCCCGAGCAGCGCATCGGCCGCCCGCGTCAGCTCTACATCGGCCCGGCGCGGCGCGACTTCCCGGCCGAGTGACGCGCTAGCACGTCCAGCACCGCGCCGGCAGCAGCATCGCTCGGAGTTACTCCAGCGAGCTTCATGCGCTGCGGGATCGCCGCGAGAGCCGTGACTTGCCGCGTGCGCTCGGCGCTGTCGACAAGCAGCGGCGCGAGGGCTGTTGCGAGCCGCGCCCCTGTGCAGTCTTCCTGCAAACACTCGGGATAAATAATTTGGCCAGCAACAAGGTTGGTCAGCACGATGCTTGGAATCTTGAGCATAAAGCGCAATCTCAGCATCACCGCGTCGACTTTGTAGGCGATCACGGCCGGGACACCGGCAAGCCCAAGTTCCAGCGTCACCGTTCCCGATGCAGCCAGTGCTGCCCGCGCCAACCGCATGGCCGCGTACTTATCGGCCGAGCCGTCGATGATGTGCGGCTTGATGGCCCACGCCGCCGTCTTGGCTTCGATGTTTCCGCGCAGGTGGCGCACGGCTGGGATGACGACGTGAAACGGCGGGCCGGCGCCCGCGAGACTGGCGACGGCGGCGCCGAAATCGTCAATCAGCCGTTCGACTTCCGACCTGCGGCTGCCTGGCAGCACGAGTAGTACCGGCTTGCCATCGTCGATGGACAATCGCCGTGCCAAGCCGTCCGCGTCGGCGTTGCGGATATCATCCAACCGCTCGATCAGCGGATGGCCGACGTAGCTGCAGGGCGGTCCGCCGAGCCGTGCATGCGCCGCCGGTTCGAACGGCAGCAACGCCAGTACCTCATCCACATAAGCCCGCATTTTCCGGGCGCGGCCAGGCCGCCACGCCCACACGCTCGGGGATACGTAATCGATGATCGGAATATGGGGCGCGTGACGGCGAATACGCTTGGCGATCGGGTGCGTGAACTCGGGGCTGTCGATAATCACCACGGCGTCCGGTGCCTCGATCAACGCCGCATCGACCGTCAGATAGACACGGGAGACGATGCGCGGCAGGCGCGCCAAGATTGACAGGGGTCCCATGACCGCCACATCCTCGATCGGGAACAACGAGACCAGACCCTCGTGCGCCATGTCCTCGCCGCCGACGCCGGTGAAGCGCACCTCACTCGTATGCTTGCGCTTCAGCGCCGCCATCAGCTTGGCACCCAGCGCATCGCCCGAGTGCTCACCGGCGACGAGGAAAATTTTCAACGGGTCTGACCCAGCCGCTGTCACTCGTCCGCCTCCGGCTCATCAATTGGCGACGCCGCAATAAAAAGACCCAGCCGGTCGGCCAGCTCGATCACCGGGCCTTGGTGCTGCGGCCGGTCATCTTTGCCGTACATGACGACAAGGCCTTCCAATCCGCACTCGGCGGTTAGGCTCACGAGCGGCTCGTCCAACGCCTCGCGCGGCCCGATCACGGCGACGCCAGACCGGCGGCGGCCCTTGCGCGTAACGCGGGCAAGCACATCGCCCGGCGGCTCACTCGCACCGATAGCCAAGACGCGTTTTTCGCGCACGGCCAGCGCCGATCCGGTTGCGAACGACGCCAACACGCTCATGACCCTGGCACCGCGTATCATGTCGGTTGTAAGAGACCGCTGCGGCGGCACCGATCCCAAAATAACGGTCTTAACCGGCGCGCGGGCGCGGTGCCCCAGAGGCTCTGGTCCGGCATCGCCTGCGATGCCCGTGACGAACAGTCCGCAGCGCTCCGCACCTTGGATCATCGCCAGCCGGTTGCCGATCAGCACATGCCCGCTCATCGCCGCAATCCCGGCGAGTCCCGCCGCCGCGACGCGCTCGACTGTCTCTAGTCCAATGGCCGGCAGATCGACGCGAAGATCTTGCCCGGGCTTAGGACGTTTAACGAGCACGCCCTGGCGCCGCCCCGCCGGGTCGCCACTGTGATCGCTGCGCCGATCGCAGACACGAGCGATCATCCGGTCCGTTCCTTCCGCGCCTTCGATGGCTTCGATGACGCCGCCCGAGACGACCGCGGCTTGACCGATATCATGACGCCCCAGCGCTGCGATCAAGGCAAACCCCGTGGCGATGTCGGCCTCGTCGCGCTCCGAAGGCGATGTCAGCGTCAACGCGCCGTCACCAACAAGCAGCTCCGGCGCCACGCTTGTCACGCCGGCAATAGTAAACCCATGGGTCTGAAAAATACCCAGTATCCCGCGCAGCAGCGCATCGTCGCCGCCCGCGGTCAGCGCCCGGAGAATAGCCGGGAAGGCCATCACAAAGCTAAGGTCCGGCCGCGCCGCCTTGAGGTCGGGCCGCGCCATGGTTCCAACCAGGATAACGTCGCTGATGCCAGCCCGGCGCAGAGCCTTCACGGCGCGGCCAAGTTTCGACCAATGGACGACCGTATGCGGAAAGGCGCGGAGCCCGTCATCGGCGTCGCCCTCGATCATGATGACGTGCAGAGGTCCGCCCCGGGCGGCGACGCTACGGGCAATCTCGAGCGGAAAAATCCCGCCGCCAGCGACAATGCCGATACCGCTATTGGGGCCCGTCATGGCCCAGCCTCACGCGTCCGCGCCGTTCTTCGGCGTGCACAGCGAGCGCTTTCCGCCTTGGCGGATGAAGGCGATGATTTCCTGAACAATCGCGTGACCTGCGAATTCCTGCGCCACGTCTTCCATGCGTTCGACAAGTGTGCCTTCAGCCGCGAACAGCGACCGGTAGGCGCGCCGCAGATCATGGATATCGGCCCGCGAGAACCCGCGCCGCTGCAGGCCAACGATGTTAAGCCCTGAGAGATAGGCGCGGTTTCCAAGCGCCACGCCATAGGGGATCAGATCGTTTTCAAGCCCCGACATGCCGCCGACGAACGCGTGCGGCCCGACGCGGGCGAACTGAATGACCGCCGCACCGCCGCCGATAATCGCATAGTCGCCAACCGTGCAATGCCCGGCCAGCATGACGTTGTTTGAAAAGATGACGTTCCGGCCGACGTTGCAGTCGTGTCCGACGTGGCTGTTGGCGAGGAAGGCGCAGCCGTCGCCGACCGTCGTTACCGAGCCGCCGCCCCCGGTCCCTGGGTTCATCGTCACACCCTCGCGGATGATGCAATCGGCGCCGACGAAAAGCGAGCACGGCTCGCCTTTATATTTGAGGTCTTGCGGCTGATGCCCGATCGACGCGAACGGGAAAATGCGGGTCCGCGCGCCAATCGTTGTGGTGCCAGCGACGACGGCATGGCTGACGAGTTCGACGCCCTCGCCAAGCGAGACGTCCTTGCCGACGACGCAGTACGGCCCGAGCCGAACTCCGGCCGCGACAACGGCTCCGTCCTCGACGATTGCCGTGGGGTGAATGCTGGTCTCAGCCATGCTTGCTCGCAAAGGCCTTGGCATCGGCGGTATCGGCGAGCATGGCGCTGATTTCGGCCTCGGCAACGACGTGGCCATTGACCTTGGCTTCGCCCTTGAAGCGCCAGACGCGGCCGCGATTGCGGATCTTGGTGACATGATAGTGCAGCTGGTCGCCCGGCAGCACCGGCTTTCTGAACTTGGCGTTGTCGATGCCCATGAAATAGACCAGCTCGGCCTTGTAATCTTCGCCGATGCTGGCAACGCACAGCGCTCCCGCGGTCTGCGCCAGGCCCTCGATGATGAGCACGCCGGGCATCACCGGATACTGTGGAAAATGGCCCTGAAAGAACGGCTCGTTGATGGTCACATTCTTGACGCCGACACAGCTCTCGTCGCCGTTCATGTCATACATGCGGTCGACCATCAGAAACGGATAGCGGTGCGGCAGCAATTTCATCATGCGAATGACGTCGGCGGTACCAAGTTCCTGCGACGCTGGTGTTCTGTCGTCCATAGTCTTCAAACTCCTTGGTCCTCGCTTGGACGGCCGCACCCGCTACCGGAGCGCGCTCTCGTTCAATTCTCCTCGTGGCCTTCCGGGCCGCTGTCGTAACGGACCCGGTCCTTCGCAGCCAGCCGCTTAATCAGTGCCTGCTCGCGGGCGGCCTCGCGAAACGGTTTTGCCGGCGTGCCGAAATAGCGGGCGCCTGCCGGCACATCGTGCGTGGGATGCGACGTTCCAGCGATCTGGGCGCCATTGCCGATCTTGATGTGACCTATGATGCCGGCCTGACCGCCCATGACGACGAAGTCGCCAAGCTCAGCCGAACCCGCAATCCCGCTCTGCGCAACAATCACGCAATGGCGGCCAACGACGACGTTGTGCCCGATCTGCACGAGATTATCAATTTTGCTCCCCTCGCCGATGATCGTATCCTTAAGGGCGCCCCGGTCTATGGTTGTATTGGCGCCGATCTCCACATCATCCTGGATGATAACCCGGCCGATCTGCGGCACTTTCAGGTGCCCGTCCCGGCCCATGGCAAAGCCGAACCCGTCCTGGCCGATGCGGACACCGGCGTGAATGATGACGCGGTCGCCGATGAGGGCGTGGGTTACGGTCGCCTGGGGGCCAATAAAGCTGTCGCGGCCGATCGTGCAGCGGGCACCAACAACGGCACCGGCGGCGATGCGCGTGCCGCGGCCAATCTCAGCCTCGGGCCCGATCACCGCACCTGGCTCGACGATGACACCCTCTTCCAGCCGGGCCGAGGGATCGACGGGCACGCGGGCACCAAGCGCCACCATCGGGCGCATCGACGCCGGGTAGAACAGGGCCAGCGCCCGGGCGAAGCCATGATAGGGCTGCCGGGTCACAAGCGCGATGGTGCCGGCCGGGATGCGCTGCTCGAGCAGCGGGTTGACGAGACAGGCGCCGGCCGCCGTCGCATCCAGCTGACCTAAGTACTTTTTGTTGTCGATGAACGACACATGATTGCGCCCGGCTTCCGATAACGGGCGGACATCGTCGATCAGCAGGTGGGCATTGGCGCCGGCAGCGATCTCGGCACCCGTCGCCTTGGCGACGTCAACGAGCGGAAATGGCCCGGCACGCTCAAAGAATCCGGGATGCTCCATAGATGCCGCCTCCGGCCTCCAAAAATCGAGACTACGGTTGAGACATTGAGAACAGAACCGGAGCGTTGGCAAGTCCGCCAAACGCGCCGGGTCAAAAGGCTCAGGACCGTTCACCAGTTTCAGCTGAAAGACGGCTCAGTCGAGCCTCAGAACCGCGACGAGGCGCCGAAGCGGAAGGCCTGCTCTTCGTCATAGCTCTGCTTCGACAGGACCTTTGAGAAGTCCATGCGCAGCGGACCGACTGGTGATTGCCACATCAAGCTGGCACCGACGGCCGAGCGGATCGTGTTATCGTCGACGAGGCAAACGCCGGTGAAGTTGCCGGCGGCGTCTTGCGCCCCGCAGCTCTGGTTCTTCTTCGCAAAACCACCAGCTTCGAACAGCGAGCCGGCATCGGCGAACACGGCGCCGCTGATGCCCAGGTCGTCGGGGACGAACGGGATCGGGAAACGGATTTCTGCGGTTGCGGCCCAATACGTCGAACCGCCGATCGCTGAGTTTGTATTCAAATCACGAGGACCGAAACCGGAACGATCGAAGCCGCGCACCGTCTCACCGCCCTTGAAATAGAGGTCGAGCAACTTGACGTCATCGCCGCCCCAACCCTCAATATGACCGCCGATGACACGGCCGATGAGCGTAATCTTTTCGGTGATCGGGTAGTAAGCGCGGGCTTCAGCGCCGACGCGCCAATACTGCACGTCGCCGCCGAGCCCTGCGAACTCGTCGTCGAGCTGCAGGTAGATGCCGCGCGTCGGATTCTTGGGGTGGTTGCGCCCATCATAGGTGATGGAGGTTCCAGCGAGAGACGTAAAGTAGGCCTCGTCTTTGCAGGTACCTGTCTCGGTAGCACC
The DNA here is from genome assembly GCA_031378895.1 of Hyphomicrobium sp. Taxonomy (GTDB): domain Bacteria; phylum Pseudomonadota; class Alphaproteobacteria; order Rhizobiales; family Hyphomicrobiaceae; genus Hyphomicrobium_B. Next base: position 162,673 of record JANNEP010000028.1, on the reverse strand, counting down.
GACGATGTTAGACTGGAACCCGCAGGCTTCCTTGACCGCCAGCGACGCAGTAGACCGGACATCGAAAATCTCGTCGCGCGACAGACCATAGTGCGTCTGCATCCACAAGTTCTCAGCCAGCGGGAAGCCCAGGCGAACCTGACCGCCGCTCTTGCGCTGCTTGAACCCTGACTGATCAGATTGGTCGATTTCCTTGTGAAAGAGATCGAAGCCCGCCGCCAGATTGCGATCAAGGAACCGCGGCTCGGTGAACGACAGATCGATCTGAATACGCTCAAACGACCCGGCCAGCTTCAAGCGCAGGAATTGGCCGTTGCCGAGAAGATTGCGCTCGGTGATCGAGACGTCGCCGATGACGCCTTCCGACGTCGAGTATCCGGCACCGAACGAAAGTTCACCCGTCGACTGTTCCTGAAGTTCGACATCGAGAACGACGCGATCCTGGGCCGAACCCGGGCGCCGTCTAACCTCGGCGGTCTTGAAAATTCCAAGCCCCGTCAGCCGCTTTTTGGCGCGATCGACCATCAGCGGGTTGTAGGCATCACCTTCCGCCAAACGGAATTCGCGGCGGATGACGTAATCCTTGGTCCGCTCGTTGCCGATGATGTTGATGCGCTCGATGTAGATGCGCGGGCCTTCGTCGACGACGTAAGTGATCCCGATCGTGCGGCTGACGAGATCGGGGTTGGCGCGCGGGCGGACACGGGCGAAGGCATAGCCGCTCTCGGCGATCGCAAGGGTCAGCTTTTCCGTCGATTTGTCGATCAGCGAGGCGTTGTAAACGTCGCCTTCGTCGGTCAGCAGTTCGCCGCGATAGGTTTCCGCCAGAACTTCTGCCAGCGAGCTGTCGATCGACACCGCGCCGAAATTGTAGGGCTCACCCTCTTCGATGGCGAAGGTGATGATAAAGCCCGTGCCATCAGGATCGAGTTCGGCGTTGCTCGCGGTCACCGTCGCGTCGGCATAGCCGTTCTTGAGGTAGTACTGGCGCACCAGCTCGCGATCGAGGCTCATGCGATCGGGATCGTAGATGCTGGTGCCCTTGAGGAAATCAAACCAGCCGGTCTGCGTCGTCGAAATGATGTCGCGCAGCTGACCGTCGGAGAACGCCCGGTTGCCGACGAAATTGATGCCCTTGACCTTGGTCGCCGAGCCTTCGGTGATTTCGAAGACGAGATTGACGCGATCCTGCTCGAGCTCGATGATTTTTGGTTCAACGGCGGCGGCGAACCGGCCCTGGCGGCGATAAACGTCTAGAATACGCTGCACATCGGCCTGGGCCCGGGCGCGGGTGAACACCGAACGCGGCTTGAGCTGCACTTCAGCGGTCAGCGCCGCCGTGTCGACTTCGCTGTTGCCCTCAAAGGCCACTTGATTGATGACCGGATTTTCCACAACCGTGACCAGCACGGTCGAGCCCTGCGGTTCGATTTTGACGTCAGCAAAAAGACCGGTGGCGAACAGCGCTTTAATCGACGCATCAACCTTGCCGGCCGAATAGACGTCGCCGCGCCCGAACTGCAGGTACGAGCGCACGGTCTCTGGCTCGACGCGGCGGTTGCCAGCGACTTGAAGATCCTTGATTACGCCCTGAGCGAACGCCTTGCCCGAAATATAGGCCGCATCCCCCAGCGCAATCACCGGCGAAAAAACGGCCAGCGCCAACATCAGGCGCAATACGCTCGCCACGATGATTCGAATTCCCTGCATCCGCGGTGTTGCCCTCGTCTGCCGCCGACCCCCATTAAACACGCGCTGTCGGCGGCAGCGTCGCGTCCCATTCCCCGTGCCGTGTCTCACGTGTCGTGTCTCACGTCTTGTAACGACGGACCCTCGTCATACGGTCGTTGTTGATACGATCGTTACGTGCCCGTGACGTGTCGGTTTCGTGCCAGCGCGACCCACACTCCCAACCGACCGGTCCCCCCGAATCAGGCGAGCTGTAAGTCGCTCCAGAGCTACGCTTTTAACGATTCAATAACCACCCGTGAAGTGGCAAGTTTACGTCACCGGAGATGAATTATCCGGCCCCCGTCACGCGCCGCCACACATTGAGCAAGTCGTTGAAATTCACGAAAATCATAAGCATCATGAGGAGCGCAAGCCCAACCTGAAAGCCGAACTGCTGAAAGCGCTCGCTGACGGGCTTCCGGCGGATCGCCTCATAGACATAGAACAAAAGGTGCCCACCGTCCAAAACCGGGATCGGCAGCAGGTTCAAAAAGCCGATACTGGTTGAGATGAACGCGATCCAGCGCAGCATCGGCTCGATGCCCAGGCTAGCTAATTTTGCAGTTACCTCCGCCATCAAAATTGGCCCGCCAAGCTGCTCTGCTGATTGGCAGGCAGAAACAATCGATCCCAGCCCGAATAATGTTTGTGAAATGGTATTGAAGGTTTCTTTCGTCGCGGCCGCGACAGCACCTGCCGGGCCAACCGGTGTTTTACCCTGACTGACCGATCTCTGGATGCCGATCAGTGCACGTCGTTGCGCGCGGCCAAATGGGTCACGGTCTTCTTTTACGATCGGCGTAGCGAAGAGGGTTAAAGATTTTCCGCCCCTTTCTATCGAGAAGGCCATTTCTCTCCCGGCACTGCACATCACGTGACTTTGTAAATCTTCAAATTTTTCGACTGGCTGGCCATCGATACTGACAATCTTGTCGCCCGTCTGAAACCCGGCCCGGGCAGCTGGCGATTCCGCCTGCACTCCATCAACCACCGCGGGTGTGGCCTGCAGAACGCCGTAACTCATGTTCAAGCCCGTATAGATCACAATCGCCAGCAAGAAATTAGCGATCGGTCCGGCCGCAACGACGGCTGCACGCTGCGACACGGGCTTGGCGTGAAACGAGCCTTCGCGTTCGGCGGCGCTCATGCGTTTCAGGGCTTCGCCATCGGGCTTCGACGCAGCGTTTTCATCATCGACGAATTTGACGTAGCCGCCGAGCGGGATCCACGCGAACCGCCAGCGGGTGCCGTACTTGTCGTTGAAGCCGAAAATCTCCGGCCCAAAGCCGATTGAAAAAACCTTGACGGCAACGCCGCACCAGCGCGCGACCAGGAAATGGCCAAGCTCGTGGATGAACACGACCAGCGTCAGCACCAAAAGGAAGACGATCCCGTAGGACCAGATCCACCCCGCAAGCGTCCAAAGCGAATCCATATGTGTCAAAGCTCCTGGGTGCGCCGCAATTTGCCACGCGCCGCTGATTCTAATCCCTTAATACCGCCCCAGGCGTTCGTCTGCCAGCTGTCTTGCCGCGGCGTCGATGGCCAGGATGTCATCGAGACACCCGGCACAGCGGATCCAGCCCTTCTGCTCGGCGGTGTTCAGAGTGTCTTCGACAAGCGCGGCAATATCGAGGAATTTCAAGCGCCGGTCGAGAAACGCTGAGACCGCGACCTCGTTCGCCGCATTCAGCACCGCCGGCGCCGTTTCGCCGCGCTCTAAGGCGGCCCGCGCCACGCGCAACGCTGGAAAGCGCACCAAGTCGGGCGCTTCAAACGTCAACGATCCCAAACGCGCGAGATCGAGCTTTTCCGTCGGCGCCGCCATACGCTTCGGCCAGGCCAAGGCGACCGCGATCGGCGTCCGCATATCGGGCGGCGCCATCTGCGCCAGCACCGACCCATCCTTGTAGCTGACTAGGCAATGCACGATCGATTGCGGATGCACGACGCAATCGAGCTGATCAACAGCCACCGGAAACAAATGAAACGCCTCGATCAGCTCCAGCCCCTTGTTCATTAGCGTGGCACTGTCGATCGTGACCTTGGCGCCCATCGACCAGTTCGGATGTTTCAACGCCTGCTCCGGCGTTGCCACGGCGAGCTGCTCCCGGCTCCACGTCCGGAATGGCCCGCCCGACGCCGTCAGCACGATTTTGTCGATCGCGCTTGGCTCTGCACCAGCCAGGGCCTGAAACGCCGCGGAATGTTCGCTGTCGACGGGCAGCAATTCAGCGCCCGTGCGGGCGACTTCGCGGGTAAAAACTTCGCCGGCCGAGACCAGACACTCCTTGTTGGCCAGCGCGATGCGGCGGCCGTTGGTCAAGGCCGCGAACGTCGGCTTCAAACCCGCAGCCCCGACAATCGCCGCCATCACGCAATCGGCTGGTTCACACGCGGCTTCAACCAGCGCCTGCTGCCCCGCCGCGGCTTTTATGTTGGCGCCGCCGAGTCCGTCTCGAAGTTCGCCGAGAAGCGCTTCATCGCCAATGACCGCGATTTTTGCGCCAAAGCGGATCGCGATCTCCGCCAGCTCCTTGGCGTGCGACTGCGCCGTCACCGCGACGATCTCGAACGCCTGCGGGTTACGCGCCACAAGATCGAGCGTGCTTTGGCCGATGGATCCGGTTGCCCCCAAGACCGTCAAGCGGCACGGGCGAGCCTCCGTTCGAGGCTCCTTGCGGCCGCTGCCAGCGCCGGAACCAGCCGCTGCAAAAGGTACGCTCGCTGTCGTCGCCATCGGTCTCAGGACCCGTAAAGCAGGGCACGCGCCGGCGCGTAGGCATCGATCGCAAACGCGATCAGCGCTGCGGCGATGCTCGCCGTCACAACACCATCCATGCGATCCATGAAGCCGCCGTGGCCGGGGATCAGATCGCTTGAATCCTTGACGTCGAAATGGCGTTTCAAAGCCGACTCCGCCAGATCGCCGCCTTGCGCGATCAGCCCCAACAGCAGGCCAAGGGCCGCCAGCCAAAGGCTCGCGCCGCTGCCGGTCAGCGCCGGAAAGAGGCCGCCGGCGACCGCCGCCGCGGCAACACCGCCGATCAATCCAGCCCAGGTTTTGTTCGGCGACACCTGCGGCCAAAGTTTCCGGCCGCCAATCTGCCGCCCGGCGGCATAGGCCGCTGTATCGGTGACGGCGACGACGAACAAAACAAAGAAAACGGCTAAAAACCCGAGCGATTCATCGCTTCGAAGCCATCCGAGCGAGACCACCGGCAAGCCCGTGTAGAGCACGCCCGCGGCCGACAGCTGCGATCGTCCGCTGCCAAACACCAGTGCCGCAAGCGCGATCGCTCCAGTGACGACGGCAGCAAGCCCAAGCCCCGCCATTCCCCACCCGGTCAGCAACGCCGCGACCAGTACAAACAAAATGTGCAGGCCCATGGCCGTATCGGGGCCATCGGGGCGGACAATGCGGCCCCACTCCCAGCTCATGACGGCAGCGACGAGGAATACAAGGACCGCGAACGGTTTCGATCCCCAGTAGACCATCGCCAATGCGATCGCCGCCACCGCCGCGCCGGAGACGATCCGCAGCTGCAGTTCGGCCGGCATCATGGCTGATATCATACCCGGGATCATGGAAGGCGGCTCGGATTTCGGTGGTTCGCCAGCTGGCTCGGTCATAACGCGCCTCACGCTGTCGAGCGTTTTGAGAGCCCGCCATAGCGCCGCTCTCGCGCGCGGAATTGCGCGATGGCAGTCTCTAAGGCGCCGCGGTCGAAGTCCGGCCAGTAGCTGTCGAGGAAGACGAACTCAGTGTATGCGGTCTGCCACAGCAGAAAATTCGACAGCCGCATCTCGCCCGACGTTCTGATCAGGAGATCGGGATCGGGAATCCCCGACGTGTCGAGGGCCGCTGCCAGCTTGTCGATGGTAATGGCTTCCGGCCGCAGCGTACCCGCCGCCACATCCTCAGCCAACCGCCGCGCCGCTTTTGCGATCTCGCCTCGCGAGCCATAGTTGAAGGCGATGATCAGCGTCAGCGCCGTGTTGGCTTTCGTCAGCTCGACGGCTTCGTCGATCAGCAGCATCAGCTCGCCATCGACTTCCTGGCGCTCGCCGATGGTACGAATGCACACACCCGACTGATGCAGCTCGGCGAGATCGCGGCGGATGAAGCGCTTCATCAGCCCCATCAGGTCATCGACCTCTTCCGCCGGCCGCTTCCAGTTCTCGGATGAAAAACTGAAAATCGTCAGATACGTGATGTGGAGTTCAATCGCGGCCCGGACGGCCCGGCGCACGGCTTCGACGCCTTGACGATGGCCGAGGGTTCGCGGCAAGCCGCGCTCTTTGGCCCAGCGTCCGTTGCCGTCCATGATGATCGCAACATGGCGAGGCGGGCTCATGCGGAGCCCGTCAATCTCACCAGGCATAATTCTCTGCGTCACTATCGGACGGCCTTCCGTGGACGGGTGGAATTTTCAAGGCACGCACACCGCAGCGACAGCGGCCAAACCGGCCGCACGCATATCATACCTTCTGGATTTCCGCCTCTTTCGTGGCAAGGGTCGAATCGACCTCATTTATAAGCTTATCCGTCAGCTCCTGTACTTTCAGGGAGTTGCCGCGATGGTCGTCCTGGCTCATTTTACCGTCTTTTTCGAGCTTCTTCAGCACATCCATCGCCTCACGCCGGGCGTTGCGGATCGCGACCTTGGCGTGTTCGGCATATTTGTGGGCGAGCTTGACGAGCTCCTGGCGCCGGTCCGCCGTCAACGACGGGATCGGCAACCGCAGCACCTGACCGTCCATGATCGGGTTGAGGCCGAGGTTGGCTTCGCGGATAGCCTTGTCGACCGCTTGCACGTTGCTGCGGTCCCAGACCTGGACCGAGATCATGCGCGATTCCGGCACGCTGACGGTTGCCACCTGGTTGAGCGGCATGCGCGCGCCGTAGACCATCACCTGCACGGGGTCGAGCAGGTTGGCGCTGGCGCGGCCCGTGCGCAGACCTGAAAGTTCGCGCTTCAACGCATCGATCGAAGCGCGCATCCGCTTCTCGATGTCCTTGATGTCATACGCTGTCAGCGACATGGTCTCTCCTTTGAGCCACCAAAGCATCACCGCGGCAGCCCTGACGGCTCGCGATGACGGCGGCACACGCTCTGTTCAACCTGTTGTCCCAATGACCGTCTGGCGGGCCTCGCCGCGTAGGGCCTTCAAGAGATTGCCAGGCTCTTCAATCGAAAACACAATTACCGGAAGTCCGTTGTCGCGGGCAAGGGCGATGGCAGCCCCGTCCATAACCTTGAGATCCTTGGCTAAAACCTCGGCGTACGTCAGCCGGTCGTAGCGCTTGGCGCTAGGATCCTTCTTGGGATCGGCGGAATACACGCCATCCACCTGCGTCGCCTTCGCCACCGCGTCGCAGTTCATCTCGATGGCCCGTAGCGTCGCCGCCGTGTCGGTCGTGAAAAACGGATTGCCTGTCCCCGCTGCAAAAACCACGACGTGGCCCTTGGCGACGTAACTCAGCGCTTTCGGGCGGACGTAGCTTTCGCACACCGTCGGCATGGGGATCGCTGAGAGCACGCGCGCCGGCACTTTTTGATGTTCGAGCGCATTTTGGAAGGCCAGCGCGTTCATGACGGTCGCCAGCATACCCATGTAGTCGGCGGTTGCCCGGTCCATGCCCTTGGCCGCGCCTTCGAGCCCGCGAAAAATGTTGCCGCCGCCGACGACGACGGCGATCTCGGCCCCCGCCGCCACGGCTTCGGCGACGTCCTTCGCCAAGCGCTCGACGACGGCCATGTCGATGCCATAGGCCTGACGCCCCATCAGCGCTTCGCCGGAGAGCTTCAACAGCAGCCGCTTGTATTTGAGACCTGCGCCGGGTGACGTCATGGTTTTGCTTTCATCCAACCGCTTCTCCCTCGCCCCAGATCCCTCGCCCCAGACTTGCCCAAGAAAAAACCGGCCGGTAGAGACCCTACCCGCCGGCTGATACCTATCGCAAACGCCTGATTCCGCCTAGTGCGCGGTCGTGCGGCGCCAACAGCAGCAAGCCTCAGTGGCCGCCGCTCGCCAGCTTGCGGACTTCGTCGCCGAAATCCTCGTCCTTCTTGTCGATGCCTTCGCCCAGCGCATAGCGCACGAAGCCCGCCAGCTTGATCCCCGAACCCACCTTAGCCTCGGCCTCCTTGACCGCCTGGGCCACGGTCTTCGCCGTGTCGTGGATGTAGGCTTGTTCGAGCAGGCAGTTTTCCTTGGCGTAGGCTTTCATGCCGCCGGCGATGATCTTTTCCATCATCTCCGGCTTTTTGCCGGCGTTCTTTTCTTCGAGAATGGCTTTTTCACGGGCCAAGACGTCGGCCGGAACGCTGGCGATATCGAGCGCCACCGGGCTCGCCGCCGCAACGTGCATCGCGATCATACGGCCAAGCTCGAATAGCGATGGCTTGTCGCCCGCGCTTTCGAGCGCCACCAGCACGCCGATCTTGCCGAGGCCATCCGCGACCCTGGCATGGACATAGTCGGCGATGACGCCATCCGTCACCGCCAACGCCGCTGTGCGGCGCACGTTCAAGTTCTCGCCAATCGTCGCGATCATTTCCTTGACGTGGGTCTCGACAGTATTTTTGGTGCCGGGATAGGTAGCTGCCAGCAGCTTGGCGACATCGCCCTTCGCCGCGGGTGCGAGGTTCGCGATATCGCGCACGAGGCCCTGGAAACCATCGTTGCGGGCAACGAAATCGGTTTCCGAGTTGACCTCGACAGCGGCGCCGTCGCGGCCCTTGGCGACAATGCCGATCAAGCCGTCAGCCGCGATGCGGCCCGACTTCTTGGCCGCTTTCGACAGGCCCTTCTTGCGCAGCCAGTCGACGGCGGCTTCGATGTTGCCGCTGACTTCCGTCAGTGCCATCTTGCAGTCCATCATGCCGGCGCCGGTCATGTCGCGCAGCTTCTTGACGTCGGCTGCCGTAATCGTCGTCATGGCGTTACCCCATTTGGGTTTGCAGCGCTCAGTCAGCACCGCGTGGTAGGTTCGAGGCGCCACAAGGGCGCCTCTTGTTCAATCAAATGCCGATTTAAATGGCTATGGCGGCAGCCTTAAGCCGCAGTCGCATCGGTGATCTTCTTGGCTTGACCAGCCCAATCTTCCTTGGCCACCTGTCCGCGCAGCTTCAACAACCGGTCGAGGGCCGCGACGTGATCGGCATCGAGATCCGAGAGCTGCCAGAAGTGAAACACGCCGGCATCGTTGAGACGCAGCTCGAGCTTGGGATCAATCCCCTTGATGCGCTTCAAGTCATCGGCTTCGCCGCGCGCCGCCTCAATCCCCTTGAACGTCACCTTCGCCAGATCTTCGGCCGGCGGCTCGACAGAGGCGCCAACATCGACGCCTGCAGTGCCCTGCGCCCGCTCGAGGCCATCAAGCGCCGCGCGTGCAATCAGATCGCAGTACAGCGTGATGGCGCGGCCAGCGTCGTCGTTGCCCGGAACCGGGAAATCGATGCCGTCGGGATCGCAGTTGGTGTCGACAATGGCGACGATCGGAATGCCGAGCTTGCGGGCTTCCAGGATTGCAATCGCTTCCTTGTTGGTGTCGATGACCACCAGGAGATCGGGCGTGCCGCCCATGTCCTTGATGCCGCCGAGCGACTGGTTGAGCTTGTCGCGTTCGCGCGTGATGTTGAGAATTTCTTTTTTCGTGCGCTTCTGCGGATCAGCGAGGATCTCATCCAGCTGACGCAGGCGGCGGATCGACTGCGACACCGTCTTCCAGTTGGTCAGCGTGCCGCCGAGCCAGCGGTGGTTCATGTAGTACTGGGCGCTGCGCTTGGCGGCTTCGGCGATGCCTTCGGACGCCTGACGCTTGGTGGCGACGAACAGCACGCGGCCACCACTCGCAACCGTGTCCGAGACCTTGTTCAGCGCCTGATGCAGCATCGGCACCGTCTGCGTCAGATCGAGGATGTGGATTTTGTTGCGCGACCCATAGATGAACGGGGCCATCTTGGGGTTCCAGCGGTGGGCTTGGTGGCCGAAGTGCACGCCAGCTTCGAGGAGCTGACGCATATTGAAGGCGGGAGCTGCCATCAGAATAGGTCCTTTTCCGGTTGTTCCGCCGCGCACCATGAGTGAGAAAACCTTGAGCCTTTTTAATGGCTTAACGGCTTTCCACCGGAGCGGCCGGACGGGGCTTTTAATCCGCCGGGCGCAGGTGACGCGTGTGTGATGGGTGGCTTATGCGGCAAGTCAGGGCGTTTTGCAACCCGAGGGGTTGTTCTAACGAGCAGACTCAACGCCGCGCCGCGACCGGTGTGTTCCGGGACGCGGCCGCTTTTCGGCTGCTGAGCCGAAGGCGACATTCCGGGGCGCAGGAATATCGCGCAATTTTGCAGGTTGGGTTAGAGCAGCCACCGGCCGATCATTACTGTTACAATGTCAATTCCGCGCCGCGCTCTAACCCAACCTGCAGCTGACTCAAAACTGCCGCTCCTTGGCATCCTGCAATCAATTCTCGACGAGCATCTTTAACCGGGCAGCAGCAGCATCCCACTGAGCGGAAGCCCGATCGAGATAGATTCTCGCCTGCACCAGTGTCTTCGGCCGGAGCACATATAGGCTTTCTCGACCGTTGCGTTTGCTGCTGATGACGCGGGAGCGCTCCAAAACACGCAGGTGCTTGCTGACGCCTTGCCTCGAAAGGCCTGTGCCGCGCGTCAGTTGCGTGATGGACTGCGGTTGTCCATCGCAAAGACGAGACAAAAGTGAGAGACGGACCGCATCGCCCAGAGCCGCAAATACCGCTCCGGCACCGGCCGCGGTTAGATCACGCTGACGGGGCGACATGAACAGCGATGTTCCCCGCTTGAATGTTCCAACCCTCCGTGTTGCCACGCAGGACTTCTAGGCGGCGGGGATCAGGCAGGGCCTCAAAGCCGGATTCGACGATCGTTAGTCGCGTCCCTGCCGGTATCGCTTCCAAGCGAAACTCGACCAAAGTCGTCGCTTGCTTGGCGACATCTATGCCCGATTTCTCATCGAAGTCGTGCCATCTGAACGAGAAAAGCCGTTCGTGATCCATGCGCTCGACCACAGCAAGCCATGGGTAGTGCTCATACTCCGGGTACGTCATGCGGCCGGAAGAAACCGCACCGGGATTGAATGCAGCATCCAAACTCACGCGGAACCACTGCCCGAACTCTCTGTAATCGGTCAATGCTCGCCATACCCGTGCGACCGGTGCCTGTAACTCGACAACTTTCACAATTCGATTAGTCATATACGCAACCTCATGGTTGCGAATAATATGCAATGTCAACACCATGACGCAACCGTTTAGTTGCTCCTCTGATCGACTGCTTGTGGGCCAAAGCAGACTTGCTCCGAACCCCACGTATCCCCGCTCGCTTTTATTAGCGCGGGCGACTCTCGTTCCGCGCGCCGGCCGCCGGCGCGGACAAGAGGCAAAATTTATTTACAAAAAAACGTATCCCCGCTCGCTCCGGTGGCCATACACTCACGACACCTCGCCTCCACGAACAGCGGACAGTCTCGAGACCGTCTCGGAATTGGGGGTGAGGGGCAGCGTTTACGGAAAGCTCAAGGGCGTAACGTGCCCAAGGCCTCCTGTGAAGCGAACCACGTGGTGCTCAGTGTATGCAGCACCCCGCTGGTAACTTAGGGGACAGCCCATGCCACGTGGTCGAGCAGGATCGCTGCTGGTGGAGCGCGTTTAGGCGCCGCTTCTTCTACGGACGAACGGCACCTGGTGCCGGCGCGCGCCGCCTCTGGTTTTTATATCGCCGGTAGCCATGCCACGCGGCGAAATCACCGCTGCGTGAGCGCCCTCTGGCAAACCGCCACGAGAACACCGATATTGCTCGCAGCCCGCCGCGCCCACATTTCCCCGAGGTCAAATCGTGACACACTACCTGATGCAGCTCGCCAGCGACCCAGCCGCCTGGATCGCGCTCGCCACCTTGATCGTCATGGAAGTCGTGCTCGGCATCGACAATCTGATTTTCATTTCGATCCTGACCAACAAGCTGCCCGAAAGCCAGCGCGTCCGCGCCCGCCAGATCGGCATAGGTGGCGCTCTCCTCCTGCGGCTCGCGCTGCTTGGCACCATATTCTACATCGTCAAAATGACCGAGCCGGTGTTTTCAATTCTTGGCCAAGCCTTCTCCTGGCGCGACATGATCATGATTGCAGGCGGTCTGTTCCTTGTCTGGAAGGCGACCAAGGAAATTCATCACAAGGTCGATCCGACGCCCAACCAAGACATGTTCGACACCGGCAAGGCCAGTCTCAGCTTCGCCGCGGCGATCGGGCAAATCCTGATGCTCGATCTCGTGTTCTCGATCGACAGCATCATCACCGCCGTCGGCATGACCGAGCATGTGCCCATCATGTTCATCGCCGTCATCGTCGCTGTGACCGTGATGCTGCTCGCCGCAACGCCGCTCGCAAACTTCATCAACGCCAACCCAACCATCATCATGCTGGCGCTCGGCTTTCTGCTGATGATTGGCATGGTGCTGATCGCCGACGGCTTCGGCGTGCATGTCCCCAAAGGCTACATTTACGCCGCTATGGCCTTCTCGGCCCTCGTCGAGGGGCTCAATATGCTGGCGCGCAAACGCAAGAGCGGCATGGGGCACTAAGAATTTGTGAGTCAATGCGAAGTGTAGACCATTATTTCTCCCTCTCCCCGAGGGGCGAGGGACACAACCGCGAACACTGAGCAATGGGTCTACAGATGACCATGTCGTAAGCTACGACGTCTCCCTCTCCCCTTGGGGAGAGGGCCGGGGTGAGGGGGCCTTTGGTGAGGGGCCTTTCGCGCGCGACATGCCCGGCTCATTCAAATTCAATCAAAATCTTAAATCCTCTAAACCCATGAATGTATCGAGCGTGAGCGCCACTCCTCAAACGCTGGCGGCGCTTACACGTCCACGACCTCTGCGATGCCGGCCATCGCCGAGATCTTGCCAGCGTCCGCCGGCGTGACGTCGAAGCGGCCGGGAATGACAAACTCGATTTCACGGCCGCGATCCTCGAGCGGCAGGACAAGGCGCACCTCGCCGCCACGCGCGCCCGGCTTCAAGTTGGCACGGACGTCGGCCAGACGGCCCTTGTTCGCCGCTAACAGTTGCCGGTCGAGGACCAGCTTGATATTGCGCGGCACCGCTGCCGCCGCCTTGTCGAGGGCCTCCATACTTTGCACGCGGAGTTTGAGCGTCTCGCCATCGCGCTCGGCCTCGACCGAAATAATGACCGCCGTCCCAGGTTCCAGAAGATCGCGGCAGAGGCTGAGCGTGTCGGAAAAAATGACCGCCTCGAATTGCCCGGTCATGTCAGAGAACATCGCAAAGGCGAACTTGTTGCCCTTTTGCGAGCGCCGCTCGCGCGCGGCAATGACGATGCCGGCTAACCGTCCCGCCGTGGCGCCGCGCTGTGTTGCGGCTTCGAACTCGGAGAATTTTTTGACGCCGAGCTTCGCCAGCACGCGCTGATAGTTGTCGAGGGGGTGGCCCGAGAGATAAAAGCCGATGGCTTCGAATTCCTCGGCCAATTTCTCCATCGGCGTCCAGGCTTGTGTCGCGCGCAGCACGAGGTCGGGCATCTTACCGCCGCCGCCGAACAAATCGCTCATGCCTTGGGCTGCATCAGAGGACCGCCGCTGCGCCAGCGCCAATATCGTGTCGGCGTTGGCCGCAACGAGGGCGCGATTGCCGTTGAGGCTATCGAAGGCGCCGCCCTTGGCAAGCGTCTCGAGCCCGCGCTTGTTGAGCGCCTTGGGATCCATGCGGTTGGCGACATCACCGAGTGACGTAAACGGGCCGCCTGCATGCCTGGCGGAAACAATCGTCTCGACCGCACCGGCGCCAATATTTTTCAGCGCCGCAAGTGAATAGCGGATGGCCCCGCGCGTGGCGCCGCCCGCCGGCGGCTCGGCGCCGAAATCGACACCCGACGCATTGATGCACGGCGGCAGCACGGTGATGCCCGATTTCGCTGCTTCGCTGGCAAACATCGCCAGCTTGTCGGTATTGCCCATGTCGAGCGACATGGAGGCTGCGAGAAACTCCTCGCAATAATTCGATTTCATATACGCGGTGTGATAACTTACCATGGCGTAGGCTGCGGCGTGCGACTTGTTGAAACCGTAGCCCGCGAACTTGTCGACGAGCTGGAAAATCGAGATCGCTTCGTTCCGCTTGACGCCGTTCCGCTCGGCACCTTCGACGAAGCGGGCCTGCTGCGCCGCCATCTCGGCCTTGTCCTTCTTGCCCATGGCGCGGCGCAGAAGATCGGCTTGACCGAGTGTATATCCGCCCATCACCTGGGCGATCTGGATGACCTGCTCTTGGTAAATGATGACGCCGTAGGTCTCCTTCAGAATCCCCTCGAGCATCGGATGCAGGCAATCGAGCGGTTCTTCTCCATGCTTTCTATTGATGTACGCCGGGATGTTGTCCATCGGACCCGGCCGGTACAGCGCCACCATGGCGATGATATCTTCGAAGCGGTCGGGCTTCAGCCGCTTCAAACTCTCGCGCATGCCGGTGGACTCGAGCTGGAACACGCCGGCCGTGTCGGCCTTGGCGAGCAGCGCGTAGGTTTTTGCATCATCAAGCGCCAGCCCCGGGAGATCGACCGTGATGCCGCGCCCGCGCTTCACCAGCTGAACCGCCTTTTCGAGAACGGTCAGCGTTTTCAGACCGAGGAAATCGAACTTGACGAGGCCCGCCGCCTCGACCATTTTCCAGTTGAACTGCGTGATCGGCACCGTCGATTTCGGATCGCGGTACAGAGGCACGAGTTCTTCGAGCGGCCTGTCGCCGATCACCATGCCCGCCGCGTGCGTAGATGCGTGCCGGTACAGCCCTTCGAGCTTTTGGGCGATTTCCAAAAGCCGGGCCACGATCGGCTCGCGGTCGCGCTCTTCTTGCAGCTTCGGCTCGCTATCAATCGCTTCCTTCAGCGTTACTGGTGACGCTGGATTATTCGGCACCAGTTTGCACAAGCGATCGACTTGACCGTAAGGTATCTGTAGCACGCGGCCAACATCGCGCAACACGGCGCGAGCCTGCAATTTGCCGTGCGTGATGATCTGCGCAACGCGATCAACCCCGTACTTTTGCTGCACGTAGGCAATCACGCGGTCGCGCTTCTCCTGGCAGAAATCGATGTCGAAATCCGGCATCGACACGCGCTCGGGATTGAGAAAACGTTCAAACAGCAGCCCAAAACGCAGCGGATCAAGGTCAGTGATGGTCAGCGCGTAGGCAACGAGCGAGCCCGCACCCGAACCACGGCCTGGCCCTACCGGCACGCCGTTGGCTTTCGACCATTGAATAAAATCGGCGACGATCAGGAAATAGCCGGGAAACTTCATTTGGGTGATGACGTCGACTTCGTAGGCCAGCCGCTTCGTGTAGTCGTCCTCAGTGTATCCGGCTGCAGGGCCCGTTGCCGCGAGACGCAGCTTCAATCCTTGCTTAGCCTGCCGCTTCAATTCCGCGGCTTCGAGGCGGAAATTTTCAAGTTCGCTTATGCTGTCGTCGGTTGCAACGAAGCGCGGCAGGATCGGCTTGCGTCCAAGCGGGCGGAAGGCGCAGCGCTGCGCGATCTCGAGCGTATTCGCTAGCGCTTCGGGAAGATCGGCAAACAGCGCCGCCATCTCATCGGCGCTTTTGAGATAGTGCTCGGGGCTGGCGCGGCGGCGATTGTCCTCGACGACGTAGCGGCCTTCGGCGATGCACAGCAGCGCGTCGTGGGCGTCGTAGTCCGAGCGTGTCGCGAAGTAGCACTCATTTGTCGCAACGATCGGCAACTTGCGGCCATAGGCCAAATCCAACAGCTGCGGCTCGACGCGCGCTTCATCGCTGAGGCCGTGGCGTTGCAGCTCCACATACAGCCGGCCGCTGAAAATTTTCTCGAGCGTTCTGATCCGCTCCAAGGCGCGCTCGGCCTGGCCGTCCTTGAGCGCCCGGTCGATGGGGCCATCGGGTCCGCCCGTCAACGCAATAAGACCGCCCGAAAACTCTTCGATGCGCGCGATTTTAATGTGCAAGGGCTCATCATCGGCAGGTTCGAAATACAGGCACTTCGACAACCGCATGAGGTTGGCGTAGCCGTCGCCATTCATGGCGATGAGCGCGATGCGGCCCGCAGACTGAGCCCGCGGCTCGTTGCTGCCAGCCCGCAACATCACGTGCTGGGTCTCGCGATGATCGCCGAAATCAATATCTAACGACACGCCGGCGATGGGCTGCACGCCCTCAGCCCAAAGTTTTTCCGAGAATTCGAGCGCACCGAACAGGTTGTTGGTATCGGTCAGTCCGAGCGCCGGAAACCCGTAACCGACAGCCAGCTTCGCGAGCTTGCCGATGGGCAGCGCACCTTCGAGCAGCGAATACGCCGAATGCACCTTGAGGTGGATGAAGCGTGGTGCGGGTGTATGATTCGACATTGCGCCAAAATAGCCGCCGGCTGCATCGGTGTCCCAGACATCCACAGCGCACTCAGCCGTTTTAAACACTCAAAACGCGGCGCTTGGGATCATTTCCACGAGTTTGCCATCTTCCATGCGCAGCACCCGGTCCATGCGCCGCGCAAGCTCCATATTATGCGTTGCAATCAACGCCGCGACGCCCTGCTGGCGGATCAGGTCAATCAGCTCTCGAAACACATACTCGGAGGTTTTGGGGTCGAGATTTCCGGTCGGCTCATCGGCGAGCAGCAATTTCGGACC
This sequence comes from Hyphomicrobium sp., assembly GCA_031378895.1. Classification (GTDB taxonomy): domain Bacteria; phylum Pseudomonadota; class Alphaproteobacteria; order Rhizobiales; family Hyphomicrobiaceae; genus Hyphomicrobium_B. The sequence continues at coordinate 146,220 of JANNEP010000028.1, read as the reverse complement.
GTTGGCCAGCCCGCGGCAAATCGCCGTGCGCTGCTGTTCGCCGCCCGACAGCGTCGCCGGGCGATGCTCGACACGGTCTGCAAGGCCAAGCCCGCCGAGCAAGTCGCGCGCCCGCGACTCGGCATGGCGCCGCGACTTACCCAGAATGAGTTGCGGAATAACGACATTTTCGAGCGCGGAGAACTCGGGCAGCAGTTGGTGGAACTGATAGATGAAGCCGATATCGGTACGCCGCAAGCGCGTGCGTTCCTTTTCCGTGAGCTCGGCGCAGTCCCGCCCGTTGACCACGACCCGCCCGCTCGTCGGCGGCTCCAAAAGACCCGCGATATGCAGCAGCGTCGACTTGCCGGCCCCCGACGGCCCAACAAGGGCTACAGCCTGCCCCGCCCAAAGCTCGGCATTAGCGCCTTGCAGGACGTGGATATCGCGCGTGCCTTGCGTAAAGGTTCGCGTGACGTCTGCGAGTTTCAGGATAGGCTCGGCCGCAGCCCCTCGCATTGCGTGATCCATGAGTGTCACTCGTACCGCAGCGCTTCGACGGGATCGAGCTTCGAAGCTTTCCACGACGGATACAGCGTCGCCAGCACTGACACGACGAGTGCCATGAGCACGATGCCGGCGGTTTCCCTGACGTCGATCTCCGCCGGCAGCCGCGTCAAATAGTAGACGCTGGGATCGAACACGGTCGCCCCCGTGATCCACGAAACAAAATTCTTGATTGTCTCGATGTTCCAGCAAAAGACAACGCCGAGGATCAGCCCAGCAATCGTGCCGACGATGCCGATGGATGCACCCGTTATAAGGAACACGCGCATCACCGCGCCTTTCGACGCGCCCATTGTGCGCAGAATGGCAATGTCGCGGCCCTTGTCTTTGACCAGCATCATCAAGCCGGAAATGATGTTCAACGCTGCGACCAGCACAATCAGCGATAGGATGATGAACATCACATTGCGTTCGACGGCAAGTACATTGAAAAACGTTTCATTGCGTTGCCGCCAATCGGAAACGTTGATCGTCGGCCCGCCCGCTTCCTTGATCAGCGCACCATAGGCATCGACGTTCTCGGGGTGTTCGACGACGATCTCGAGCACATCAACCTCGCCGCCCTTCGCGAAGTATTTCTGCGCTTCGGCGAGCGGCATGAAAATCATCATGCGGTCGTATTCGGACATGCCAAGCTCAAAAATCGCCGCGATCTGATAGGCCTTCGAGCGTGGCGCCGTGCCGAACGGCGTCGACGCGCCCCGCGGCGATACCAGCGTGACCGTATCCCCGAGATTGACCCGCAGTGAATTGGCGAGCCGCGCGCCCACCGCGATGCCGGTCTGGCCGTCGAACCCCTCCAACGTCCCGAATTTCACGTTGCTGGCGACGAGCTTCAATGCCTTGAGGCTGGCCTCGTCGACGCCACGCACGAGCCCCCCCAGCGCCTGAACGTTGGATGAGACCATCACCTGACCTTCGATCAAGGGCAGCGTCGTGATCACGCCCGGCACCTTGGCGATCCTTGAAGCAATATCTAAGTAATCCTCGAACGGCTCGCCAATTTTCTGCACAATGACGTGGCCATTGAGGCCCATGATCTTGGAGAACAGCTCCTTGCGAAAGCCGTTCATCACCGCCATGACGATGATCAGCGTCGCAACGCCCAGCATAATGCCGAGGAAAGAAAACCCGGCGATGACGGAAATGAAGCCTTCCTTGCGGCGAGCGCGCAGATAACGTCCCGCGAGCATCCACTCGAAGGGTGAAAACGGCTTGGTATCCGAGATTGCCGCGCTCATGCGGTGGTATCTCCAGGTTTCCCCGACATTCCACTGACGCCAACGCAGCGCGGGAAGCGTCTCACGCTAGCACACGCTGGTTCAGCACACTTTTGATCACCCGTTCGAGTGCAGCAGCAAGCGGCATCGTCTCCCGCGCCCCGCTCTTCCGGTCCTTCACTTCGGCTTCACCAGCCTTGACGCCCTTGGGCCCGACGATCAGCTGATATGGCAGGCCGATCAGATCCATGGTCGCGAATTTGCCGCCGGCGCGATCGTCAGTATCGTCATACAGCACGTCGATGCCGGCATTTTGCAGCCGGCCATAGAGCCCATCGCATGCCGCATCCGTATCCTTATCGCCAGACTTCAAGTTGATCAGCCCCACTTCGAACGGCGCGACGGGAACCGGCCAGACAATGCCGTTGGCATCGTGGCTGGCCTCGATAATGGCGCCTGCAAGGCGCGATACGCCGACGCCATAAGAGCCCATTTCCAGCGTCACCATTTTCCCGTCCGGACCTTGCACCCGCGCACCCATGGGCTCGGAGTACTTGGTGCCGAAGTAGAAAATGTGGCCGACCTCGATACCGCGCGCCGATACGCGCTTGTCCGCCGGCACATCGGATTCGAACTTGGCTGCGTCGTGCATATCCTCGGTCGCAGCGTATTGCGACGTCCAGGCCTGGAAAATACCCGAGAGATCTCCGTCAAAGTCGGTATCCACGGTCGGCACCGCGCCGTTGATCAGGTCCTTGTGGCAGAAAACCTGGCTCTCGCCGGTCTCGGCCAGAATGATGAATTCATGGCTGAGATCGCCACCAATCGGCCCGGTGTCGGCCTTCATCGGGATTGATTTGAGGCCCATGCGCGCGAAGGTTCTGAGATAGGCAGCAAACATGCGCTGATAGGTTTTGCGCGCATCATCCGGCGTCAGATCGAAGGAATAGGCGTCCTTCATCAAAAATTCGCGGCCCCGCATCACACCAAAGCGCGGACGGATCTCGTCGCGGAACTTCCACTGAATGTTGTAGAGATTTTTCGGCAGGTCCTTGTAGCTCTTGATGCTGTCGCGGACGATGGCCGTGATGACTTCCTCAGCCGTCGGTCCGAACAGCACGTCGCGCTCGTGCCGGTCGACGATGCGCAGCATCTCGCGGCCGTAGGCTTCATAGCGCCCGCTTTCGCGCCAAAGGTCGGCCGATTGGATGGTCGGCATCAGCACTTCGATGGCACCGGCGCGGTTCTGCTCCTCGCGCACGATATTGCCGATCTTGGTCAGCACCTTGAGACCGAGCGGCAGCCACGAATAGATGCCCGCCGCCGATTGCCTAATCATACCGGCGCGTAGCATCAGCTGATGCGACACGATCTCGGCTTCCTTGGGCGTATCCCGGAGCACGGGCAGAAAAAAGCGCGTCAGGCGCATCGCGTTTGGCGTCTTTCTATTGGAGGCTGCAGGGCTAGCGCGGCGGAATTGGAACCTATCGCGAAATACCGGGTAAAGTTGAGTGTTGCAATGGCAAGACCCCCTTCAAGCGTGGACGAACGCCAGGCCCACTGGCGCAAACTCGTCCAAAACGTCACAAAATGTGGACGGCACTACAGATTCGTCACAGACATGGCCTTCCAATTTTCGTCATCCCCGCGCGATCACTTGGGAGTCCCCTTGCGGGGAAGGCGGTGATGCCGTCATGGGGGGGCTAATCGATGAGCCCGAAACTACAGGCTAGCGATCACCGCATAGACGCCGGCAAAGGCGACGGACGCCACTACCGTATTGATCATGAACACCTTGAGGATGTTTATCTTATGCGGCGCACTTCCCGGCGTGCCCGGCACAACGTCGCCGGCCTCGTCCTGCGTGCGAGCAAAGAATGGCAGCACCATAAATAAGGTGATGAACCACAGGCAGAAGAACGTGGCGATGGCGACGGACGTCCTCATCGGCGCAGTCCTCTCAGCGGTCCGCCTCAGACCTGTTCGAGTTCAACAAGGGTGCCGCAAAAATCTTTCGGATGCAGGAATAGCACAGGTTTTCCGTGCGCGCCGATCTTCGGGCTGCCGTCGCCGAGCACGCGCGCACCTTGCGCCATCAGCTGATCGCGCGCCGCCAGAATATCACTAACCTCATAGCACACGTGATGGATGCCGCCATCCGGCGACTTCTCGAGAAATTTCGCGATCGGAGAGCCTGCCCCCAACGGTTCCAACAGCTCGATTTTGGTGTTCGGCAGCTCAATGAACACAACGGTCACGCCGTGCTCCGGTTGCGCCAACGCGGGCCCAACTTTTGCGCCAAGGGCGTTTCTGTACACCGCCGACGCCGCAGCGAGGTCCTTCACCGCAATGGCCACGTGGTTCAAGCGTCCGATCATCAATCAACTCCGTAAGTGCGGGCGCGTTCAGCCCCTAGCTTCCACCACGGTCATAAGCACTTTGACAATGGGTTTCTTGCCCCAGACCTCGTTGATGGACCCGCGCACCGCCCGCGACACGGCTTCCCGGACCATTTCGAGATCGCCGCGCCGCTTGGCCGGGATCGAGCGCAGTGTGCCATCGATGGCATCGAGCACGATTTCGCTCATGGCCTCGCCGTCGGCGGCTGCAAACGGGATGCCTTCGAGCACGATCTCGGGTTCGCCCAGAATGTCGCCGCGCCTAGAGAATGTCATGGCAACCACGGCGATGCCGGCGAACGACAACTTGCGCCGCGCCTTCACCGGTCCGTCAGCATCAGGAACGATCAGGTTGCCATCACGATACAGGCGGCCAACAGGCGCCTCATCGATGACGCCGCGCGGTTCCGGCCAAAGCTTGAGCATCTCACCGTCGATGACGACGAACGTCTCCTTGGCCCCGGATTCACGCGCGAGCTTGGCGTGTTCCTTGAGATGGCGGGCTTCGCCGTGCATCGGCACAGCAATCTGCGGCCGCATCCAGGCGTACATGTCCTTCAATTCCTCGCGCCGCGGATGGCCGGTGACGTGTACCAAAGCCTCACTATCCGTGATTATATCGACGCCGCGCCGGGCCAGCGCGTTGTGCACCTTGCCGACGGATTTTTCGTTGCCCGGAATTGTCCGTGATGAGAAAATCGCAAGATCACCCTTGTCGAGAGAGATATCGGGATGCTCGTCCTCGGCAATGCGCGAGATCGCGGCGCGCGGTTCGCCCTGGGAGCCTGTGCACAGGATCACAGCCTTGCCGGCGCCAAGGTCCTGAAACCGCTGCTGGTCGAGATAGTTGAAATTCTCGGGTAGGTATCCGGTTTCAATCGCCACACCGATGACCCGGTGCAGCGCCCGGCCGGCAACGACGAGGGTGCGCCCGGCCGCCCGCGTCGCGTCGGCCACGGCTTTGATGCGCGCGACGTTGGAGGCAAACGTAGTTACGGCAACGCGGCGCGGCGCGTTGGCTATAATCTTTGACAGCGAAGCGGCAACATCCGTTTCTGACGGCGAGCGGCCTTCGCGCATGGCATTTGTTGAATCGCACACCATCGCGAGCACGCCTTCTTCACCAAGCGCCTTGAGCTTGGCTTCGTCGGGCGCATCACCAACCAGCGGCGTCGCATCGAATTTCCAGTCGCCGGTGTGAAACACGAGGCCGGCCGGTGTTCGAATCGCCAGACCACTTGGCTCAGGGATCGAATGCGCTAGCGTCACAAACTCGACGTCGAAGACGCCGATCTTGCAGCGGCCGCCGAGCGGTACTTCCGTGATCGGCAGTTTAAGTCCATTGCGGCCGTACTCACCGAGTTTGGACTTCACCATTCCAGCCGTGAACGGCGTCGCGTATATCGGACACCCAAGCGACGGCCACAGATCGAGCACCGCGCCAATGTGATCTTCATGCGCGTGGGTCAGCACGAGACCGGCGAGCGACTGTTTTTCAGCCTGTATGAACCGCAAGTCTGGCAACACAACATCGGCGCCAGGCTCACCCTCGCCTGGAAACGTGATACCGAGATCGACCATCAGCCATTGCCGCGCGGCCGAAGGCCCGAAGCCGTAGAGGTAGACGTTCATGCCGATCTCGCCGAGACCGCCGAGCGCCATGAACACGAGTTCGTCGCTGCCCTTCACCCCGCGCTTAACGTTTTTTTCCGTGGCCTTCATTTGGATTCGTCCTTGCCGGATGCCGCGACAAGAGACACGTCGCCATAGGTGAAAGTCTGGAGTTCCCCGCCAACCTCGGCGAGCAGCGCGCCCGTATCAGATAGGCCTTTGAATGTGCCGGTCACCGGACCGGTACGCGTGTTGATGCTGAGGGCTTCGCCGATCAACCCCGCACGTGCCAGCCATGCGGTGCGGATTGCATCAAAGCCGCGCGTCTCATCCCACGTTTTTAGCCATTGGCCGGTCCGATGGCTGAGCCCGTCCAAGACGGCGTTAGGACTAGGCGGCGGGATGTGATGGCCAAGCGCCGTCGCCGCGCGACCCAGGTCATCGGGACACGACGTGATGTTCAAGCCAAAGCCAATGACCGCCAGGAAGCCGGGCTCCCCGCGTGCCGTCGTCGTCTCGACCAAAATCCCTCCCGCCTTGGCGCGTCCAATCAACAAATCATTCGGCCATTTGAGACGTAGACCGATGCATTCCGCAAGGGGCGATGTGGCACGGACGGCGTCATGGAGCGCAATTCCGGCGACGAGGGCCAGTTCGCCTGCCCTCGCAAGGGGTGCCTGACAGACAAACGCGAGGCTGGCGTGGAGATTGCCGCGGTCCGAGACCCAAACCCTCCCCGAGCGCCCCCGGCCCGCCGTTTGCCGCTCTGCCACCACCCACAGCGGCAGGGGCTCGCCAGCGAGTGCGAGACGCATGGCGTCGGCGTTGGTCGATCCGGTCTCGGCAAGGTTAATGAACCGCGGGGGGAGTGCGTCCATGCCGGCCTTACCGGCTTCCCGGCACGAGGGCGCTCGCAGCCACCGTCGCGGCATCGACCAGTGAGCCGCCTACAAACGGCAGCACAAACGCGGCAACGAACAGCGCCGACAGCGCCATCACGGCGAAAGCCTTGGCCTCGACCGGCTCGAAGCGTTCCGCCGCCTCATCGAAGAACATGATCTTGATGATGCGCAGATAGTAGTAGGCGCCGACGACGCTGGCGACCACGCCGATCACCGCGAGGGGATAGAGCCCCGCCTTGATCGCTGGCAAAAACGCATACAACTTGGCCCAGAAGCCGGCGAGCGGCGGGATGCCAGCGAGCGAGAACATCAGCAGCGCCAGAATGCTCGCGAGCCGCAAATCGGTTTTTGCAAGGCCTGCGAGCTGGCCGATGTCCTCGACGTTTTTGTCGCCGCGGCGCATCGACAGCACGCACGCGAACGTACCGAGCGTCATGGCCACGTAAATCGCGAGATAGATCAGCACGCCAGAGGTGCCTTCGGCGTTGTTAGCGGCAAGGCCGACCAGCGCAAAGCCAACATGGCCGATCGACGAATACGCCATAAGCCGTTTGATGTTCGATTGCCCGATCGCCGCAAAGGCTCCGAGCACCATCGATGCAATCGACAAGAAAATCACGATCTGCTGCCACTGCGGCGCAATCGTTGGCAATCCGGCCTGCGTGAACCTGAGCAGCAGCGCCATCGCCGCCACTTTCGGCGCACCGGCGAAGAAGGCCGTCACCGGCGTCGGCGCGCCTTCGTAAACGTCCGGCGTCCACATGTGAAACGGCACTGCCGATACTTTGAACGCTAAGCCTACCATGACGAACACAAGACCCGCGGTCAGCCCAAGATTGGCGCCCATGCCCTCGGCCTGCGCTGCCGCGGCGATGGCTTCATACCCTGTCGATCCCGTCACGCCGTAGAGCAGCGAGGCGCCATACAGCAGCATTCCCGACGACAGCGCCCCGAGGACAAAGTATTTGAGCCCGGCTTCGCTTGAGCGCACGTCGTCGCGCTTGAAGGCGGCGATGACGTAGAGCGCCAACGATTGCAGCTCCAAACCGAGGTACAGGGCGATGAGGTCATTAGCTGACACCATCATCATCATGCCCAGCGTCGCCAGCAGCACGAGTACGGGATATTCGAACAACAAGATCTTCGCGCGGACGAAATCGTCAAACGTCATCAGCAGCGTCAGCGCTGCGGCAACGAGCATAAGCACTTTCAGGAAGCGCGTCATACCGTCGGACACGAACGCGCCTTCGAACGCGATGCTGCTGGCTGCTGGCCCCATCACAACGGCGGCAAGCGACGCCAGAAGCACGCCGATCGCCAGCCATGCCACGGTCCGCCCTGCGGCTTCACCATCGCGCGTGAAGGCGCCGAGCATCAGCAGCGCCATCGCACCAATCGCGAGGATCAGTTCAGGCACAACCGGCGCCAGATAAGAAAAGTCCATATCCGTAGTCCTCAGGGCGCCAGCATCGTGCTCGCAGGCTTCAGGGCAGCTTCATAGTTCTGTACGAGGTTTTTCACCGACGCCGCCGTCACGTCCAGCACCGGCGCCGGGTAGACACCGTAGAAAATGGTCAGGACAACAAGCGGCGCCAGGATCGCGACCTCGCGCGGTGACAAATCCAGCAGCTGCTTCAAGTTCGCCTTGTCCAGCGTCCCGAAGATCACGCGACGGTAGAGATAGAGCGCATACGCCGCCGATAAAACCACGCCCGTCGTCGCGAAAATTGCGACCCACGTGTTGGCTTTGAACGCCGCCAGCAAGGTCAAAAATTCACCGACGAACCCGCTCGTGCCGGGCAAGCCGACGTTCGCCATCGTGAACACCATGAAGGCCAACGCGTACTTCGGCATCCGCTCGACCAGCCCGCCATAAGCCGCGATCTCGCGCGTGTGCATACGATCGTAGATGACGCCTACGCACAGGAACAGCGCAGCTGAAACAATGCCATGCGACAGCATCTGGAAGATCGCGCCGTCAATTCCTTGCTGCGACGCCGTGAAAATGCCCATTGTCACGAAGCCCATGTGCGCAACTGACGAATAGGCGATAAGCTTCTTGATATCCTCCTGCACGAGGGCAACGAGGGACGTGTAGATGATCGCTACAATCGACAGCGTGAACACCAGCGGCGCCAGCTGCTCGCTCGCGAACGGGAACATCGGCAGCGAAAAGCGCAGGAAACCATAGCCACCCATCTTCAGCAAAATGGCAGCAAGAATAACCGACCCGCCCGTCGGCGCCTCAACGTGCGCGTCGGGCAGCCACGTGTGCACCGGCCACATCGGCATCTTCACGGCGAAGGATGCAAAGAAAGCCAGCCACAGCCACCACTGCATGTCAGCGGGAAACTTGGTCGCAAGCAGCGTTGGGATGTCGGATGTGCCGGCATGCCAGTACATCGCCATCATGGCCAGTAGCATCAGCACCGAGCCGAGCAGCGTATAAAGGAAAAACTTGAAGCTGGCGTAGACGCGGCGCTTACCGCCCCAAACCCCGATGATCAGAAACATCGGAATGAGGCCACCCTCGAAGAACAGATAGAACAGCACGAGGTCGAGCGCGCAGAAAACACCGAGCATCAGCGTCTCAAGCACGAGGAACGCGATCATGTACTCCTTGACACGCTCATCGATGGCTTCCCAGCTCGCCAAGATACACAGCGGCATCAGGAACGTCGTCAGGATCACGAACAGCATCGATATGCCATCGACACCCATCTTGTATTTGAAAGCCCCGATCCAGGCGTACTCTTCGACGAACTGGAAGGCGGCGCTGGTCTTGTCGAAATTCCACCAGATCAGCAGAGACACGGCAAACGTAATGAGCGTCGTCCATAAAGCGACCCAGCGGGCGTTGCCGTCCGCCTCTTTGTTCAGAAGCGCAATAATCAGCGCGCCCGCCAGCGGCAAAAACGTGACAACGGAGAGGATGTTGCTCATTTCACAACTCCGCCGATCAACCCGCCGCCAACCATCAACCAGGTCAGCAACGCAGCAACCCCGATCAGCATGGCGAAGGCGTAGTGGTACATGTAGCCCGTCTGCAGCTTGACGACGCGCCCCGTTACGCGCCCGACGCCCGCCGCCGTGCCGTCGATGGCGCCATCGATGACCACGCCATCGCCGCCCTTCCAGAAAAAGCGCCCTATCGCAAACGCTGGCCGCACAAAAATAAAGTCATAGAGCTCGTCGAAGTACCACTTGTTGAGCAAGAACAGATACAGCGGCTTGAAGGCTCGCGCGGTTGCTGCTGGCAGCCACGGCGCCCCGATGTAGTACACCCACGCAATCGTAAAGCCCGTCAGCATCGCGGCGAACGGCGCATATCCAACCCACTGCGGCACGTCGTGCATGGCCTGCAGAATGTGGTTGGTCTCGCCCCGGTACAGCGACCCACCCCAGAACGCGGCCTCTTGGTGGCCGATAAAAAAGCCAGTAAACGCAGCGCCCGCGGCAATCGCGCCCAAGGCCAGAACACCAAGCGGAATGAGCATCGTCGCCGGACTCTCGTGCGCATGGTCATATGTCTCATGAGCGGCGCGAGTTTCGCCGTAAAACGTCATGAACACGAGCCGCCACGAATAAAACGACGTCATCAGAGCAGCGGCGACGAGCAGCCAGAAGGCGTAGTTGTTCGGCGTCGCCGCGGCATAGGCGGCTTCGATGATCGCGTCCTTCGAGTGAAAACCCGCAAAGCCGTAGACGTGCGGAATGCCGACGCCCGTCAGCGACAGTGTTCCAACGAGCATCGCTGCGAACGTCAGCGGGATCTTATAACGAAGCCCGCCCATGTGGCGCATGTCCTGCTCGTGATGCATGGCGTGAATGACCGAGCCCGCGCCGAGAAACAGCAACGCCTTGAAGAATGCGTGGGTGAACAGATGGAAGATTGCCGCGCCATAGGCACCAACCCCGCAGGCAACGAACATGTAACCAAGCTGCGAGCAGGTTGAATAGGCAATCACCCGCTTGATATCGTTCTGGACGAGGCCGACGGTGGCCGCAAAAAACGCCGTCACCGCGCCAACGAGCGTGACAATTTTCAAGGCTTCGGGCGCGAACTCGAATACCGGCGACAGCCGCACGACCATAAACACACCCGCTGTAACCATCGTCGCGGCGTGGATGAGCGCTGAGACCGGCGTCGGGCCTTCCATGGCGTCGGGTAGCCAGGTGTGGAGCAGGAACTGCGCCGATTTCCCCATCGCGCCCATGAACAACAGCAGCGCGATCGTCGTGACGATGCCGACGTCATAGCCAGCGAACGCGAACGTCTTGCCCGCAGCGCCTGGAATGGCGGCAAAAATGGGGTCGAGGCTAACCGTCTTGAACACAAAGAACAGCGCAAAAATTCCCAGCGCAAAGCCGAAGTCGCCGACGCGGTTGACGATGAACGCCTTGATCGCGGCGGCATTGGCTTCCGGTTTCTTGTACCAGAACCCGATCAGCAGATACGAGGCAAGCCCAACACCCTCCCAGCCGAAGAACATTTGCAACAGGTTGTCGGCAGTCACCAGCATCAGCATCGCGAACGTGAACAGCGATAGAAACGCGAAGAAGCGCGGACGGCTATCGTCCTCGTGCATGTAGCCGATCGAATAGAGGTGCACGAGGCTCGACACTGTCGTCACAACGACCAGCATGACGGCCGTCAGAGTATCGATGCGCAGCGACCACGACGTGTCGAGTTCGCCCGACGTGATCCAGCGCGCGACCGCAACCTTGTGCGTCTCGTGCCCGATGCCGGCCTGCACCAGAGCCACCCACGACAGAACGGCGCACAGCATCAGCAATGCCGTGGTCACGATTTCGCTGGCGCGATCGCCGATCACACGGCCGAACAAACCCGCGATCAACGCGCCGAGCAGCGGCAGGAAGACGATTGCGATGTAGATCATGTGAGGCGCTCGCGTGTGTGGGCAGCTCCCTCTCCCCTTGGGGAGAGGGTTGGGGTGAGGGGGTGTTCTTGAAGAGGCCGCGCAAAGACCCCCTCATCCGCCCTTCTGGCACCTTCTCCCCAAGGGGAGAAGGAAACCGCACACTCCATAACTATGACTGGAACCACAATCACCCTTTCATCATGTTGATGTCTTCGACCGCGATCGAGCCGCGGTTTCTGTAGTAAACGACGATGATTGCGAGGCCGATGGCCGCTTCCGCTGCCGCGACCGTCAATATGAACAGCGCAAACACCTGGCCGGTGAGATCGCCGTTGAAGTGCGAGAACGCCACGAGGTTGATGTTGACGGCCAGCAGCATCAGCTCGATCGACATCAAAATGACGATGACGTTCTTGCGGTTGAGGAAGATGCCGAAAATGCCGAGCGTGAACAGGCACGCCGCAACAGTCAGGTAATGGCCAATGGTGATGGTCATACCCCACCTCCGCCAATCAATTGCGAGGCATCGACGAAGAACGACGCGATGAAGCAAAGCGCCATGGCAATAATCACGCCGCCAACAATCATACTGCGCACGGTTCGCGGACCGCCGGCGTTCAGGCCCGGCTTCTGCTGCTTATCCTGCTTCGACTTCTGCGCAGCCCGCCGCCGCGCCTCGTCGAGCGACGTCACGTTCGGATCATGCTGTCCGTTTCGCTTCGTCATGCCAAAGCCTCCGCTTTGGCAGAGGCAGGACGCCGCCCGCCCGAAACTCCGTCATCCCGGCGAAGGCCGGGACCCACGACAGGCTTCAACAGATTCAGTCTCGCGTTGAATAAACCGAAGCCGCAGCGATTCCGGTTCCCTCGCGCATCACACGCGCGAAAACTTGTCGTGGGTCCCGGCCTTCGCCGGGATGACGATCGGAGAAAGATGCGATCGTTCATTCCGCCGCTTCCATCTTGAAGAGCACCAAACGCAGCCCACCCACAGCTGTCATCCCAGGCCTTGTGCCTGGGATCCATCGGTCCGCGAATTCCGAACCCAGCTGCGAAATGGATCCTGGGTACAAGGCCCAGGATGACACTGTCGGCTGTGGCAAGGCGCAAACGCTCATTCCGCCGCCTCCGCTTTGGCTTTCGCCGCCGCCGGAATGACGCTGCCGCCGCTCGGCACCTTGACGATCTCGAGCGCCGTCTTGGACGAACGCGCGACTTGGCTCCCGATCGACTGCCGCTTGACGCCCTCACGACGGCGCAACGTCAGCACAATTGCGCCGATCATGGCGACGAGCAAAATCATGCCTGCGCTTTGGAAGAAATAGACGTACTTGGTATAAATGATCTGCCCCAGCGCTTCGGTGTTCGTGAGGCCCGATGGGAGTGCCGCCGCAGCGCTCCTGCCCGGTACAACCGTCAAACCCTTGAACGCGAACAGCGAGATCAATTCCGCAAGCACCACGCCGCCGACCAGAGTACCGACACGTGCATTCTTGATAAAGCCCGCTTTCAGCTCCGCGAAATCGACGTCCAGCATCATGACGACGAACAGGAACAGCACCGCCACCGCGCCGACGTAGACGACGATCAGCAGCATGGCGAGAAACTCGGCGCCGAGCAGTACGAACAAGCCGGCCGCGTTGAAGAACGTCAGGATCAGGAACAGAACCGCGTGTACGGGGTTGCGCGCGAGGATCACCATCGCCCCCGACGCCACTGCCAGCACACTAAAAAGATAGAAAAAGAATGCTGTGGCCATGCGCTATGCCCGCCCCGCAAATGTCATCCCGGGGCTTGTCCCCGGGATCCATCGTGCCGAAAATTCGGAAGTCAAACCGCGCCCCGCTGCAGTGTCCTCATTCAATTGCGACCTACCGCACGTGGTGATGAATGGGTCCCGGGGATAAAACCCGGGATGACAGCTGTGGATTTTGATCATTGTTGCCACGCCCACCCTCATCGATATTTCGCATCGAGCACGATATTCTTCGCGATCTCGCGTTCCCAGCGGTCACCGTTCGCGAGCAATCGATCCTTGTCGTAGAATAATTCTTCCCGCGTTTCGGTCGCGTATTCGAAGTTCGGTCCTTCGACGATCGCGTCCACCGGGCACGCTTCCTGGCACAGCCCGCAGTAGATGCATTTGGTCATGTCGATGTCGTAGCGCGTCGTCCGCCGCGTGCCGTCGTTACGTCGCGGACCGGCTTCAATCGTGATCGCCTGCGCCGGACAGATGGCTTCGCACAGCTTGCAGGCAATGCAGCGCTCTTCGCCGTTTGGATAGCGGCGCAGCGCGTGTTCGCCGCGGAACCGCGGGCTCAGTGGCCCCTTTTCGTACGGATAGTTCAGCGTTTTCTTCGGCGCCAAGAAGTAGCGCATGGTCAGGAAGAACGCCGACACGAACTCCGTCAGGAACAGCGATTTCACGCCGCGCGCGATGGTCATCTCATACCTTTCATGGGCTCAAGCCTCCGAAATGCAGCACGCTCGCGGTTAGCACGACCATCACGAGCGACAGCGGCAGGAACACTTTCCACCCCAGCCGCATCAGCTGGTCATAGCGGTAGCGCGGTACGAACGCCTTCACCATCGCGAACATGAAGAACACGGCGATAACTTTGAGCAGGAACCAGAGAAGTCCCGGCACCGCGTTCAGCGGCCACACGTCTACCGGTGGCAGCCAGCCGCCGAGAAACAGGATCGTCGTCATCGCGCACATCGTCGTGATAGCGACGTACTCGCCCAGCATGAACAGCAGGTACGGCGTCGAGGCGTACTCGACCATAAAGCCCGCGACGAGTTCCGATTCTGCTTCCGGCAAATCAAACGGCGGCCGGTTGGTCTCGGCGAGCGCTGATATGAAGAACACGACGAACATCGGGAACAAGGCAAGCCAGTGCCAATCCAGCAGCGACGGCGTCAGGCCGAGATGCGTGCCGATGCCAGACTTCTGAGCATTCACGACCTCGGTCATGTTCAGCGAACCAACCAGGAGCAGCACGCATATGATCACGAGCCCGATCGAGACTTCGTAACTCACCATCTGCGCCGCCGAGCGCAAGGAACCCATGAAGGCATACTTCGAATTCGATGCCCAACCGCCCATGATGACGCCATAGACGCCGAGTGACGAGATCGCCAGCAGATACAGAATGCCGACGTTCAAGTCGGAAATGACCCACTTGCCAAATGCGTTTTCATTGACAGGGATCACCGCCCACGCAGCCAGCGCACACGTCGCAGCGGCCAAGGGTGCAAGCAAAAAAACAATCTTGTCGGCGCCCGCCGGGATCAGCGGCTCCTTGAGCACGAACTTGAGCAAGTCCGCGAACGACTGCAGCAGGCCAAAGGGCCCGACCACGTTCGGCCCGCGCCGCAGCTGCACCGCCGCCCAAACCTTGCGGTCCATCAGCAGCAGAAACGCGATAATGATCAGCAGCACCACGAGCAGCAGCAGCGAGAAGCCGGCGAGTCCCAGCAAGTTCCAGCCATAGCTGGTCATGAATTTCGCGATCGCTTCAAACATCGTGGTGTCTCTACTCCGCCGCCGAGAGTTTCTGATCGCGCCCGTTGCGAAGTGCGCTCATGCCGGCCATAACCGCAGATGCGCGCGAAATCGGATTGGTCATATAAAAATCGGTAACCGCGCTGCCGAACGGCTCGGACATCATCGCCCCTGACAATTTCGCCAGCGTCTCGAGCCCCGTCACGGCGCGTGCTTCAACCGTATCAAGCGCTGCCAGCTGCGGAGCGCTTCTGTACATCGCCGCGCGAAGTTCGCTCAAAGTGTCATACGGCAGCGTCGCGCCCGCCTGCTGCGACAGCGCCCGTAAAATCGTCCAGTCTTCCTTGGCGTCGCCTGGCGCAAACGCGGACTTCACCGTCTGCTGCGCCCGGCCCTCGGTGTTGACGTAGGTCGCGCTCTTTTCGGTATACGCCGCGCCCGGCAGGACCACGTCGGCGCGGTTCGCGCCCGCATCGCCGTGGCTGCCCTGATAGACGACGAACGCCGATCCAAGCTTCGACAGGTCGCACTCATCGGCACCGAGCAGATAGACGACGTCCATGTCGCCTGAGAGGATCCCCGCAGTATCGCGCGCGCCTTTGCCGGGAACAAACCCGAGATCGAGGCCGGCAACGCGCGCCGCTGCTGTGTGCAGCACGTTGAAGCCGTTCCACGCCGCGTCCTTGCCAACCGAGGCCTCAAGCACGATCCGCGCCGCCACCGACAGCACCGCCAGCCCATCGGGGCGCGCGAATGCGCCCTGCCCAACGATCACCATCGGATGCGTCGCCGCCTTTAACACAGCCGCGAACGCATGCTGACCGCTGGCGATCAGCGCCAGCGTCTCAGGTCCAGCGCCAAGATACTCCGCCGGATATGTCAGATCAGACTTCACGCCGACTTGACCGGCTTTCAAAGCGCCGGTGCGCCAACGCTTGCGGATGCGCGCATTCAGCACCGCCGCTTCAATCCGTGGATTGGAGCCGGCGATCAAGAGTGCGTCGGCTTGCTCGATGCCGTCGATTGACGTGTTAAAGAGATAGCTCGCGCGGCCAAGCTTTGGCTCGAGTTTGTCACCCGCGATGCGGCAATCGATATTTTTCGAGCCCATGCGGGCGAGCAAATCTTTCAGCGCGTACATCTCCTCGGCGCCGCAGAGATCTCCGGCAATGGCGCCGATGCGATCGGCGCGCGCGGCCTTCAATTTCCCAGCCGCAAGCCCCAGCGCCTCATCCCAGCTCGCGGGCTCCAACCGGCCGCCTCTGCGCACATACGGCTGATCGAGCCGCTGCGTTTTCAACCCATCTGCGACGTGTCGCGTCTTATCCGAAATCCACTCTTCATTCACGGCGTCATTGTTGCGCGGCAGAATGCGCATGACCGCTCCACCGCGGGTATCGACGCGAATAGCCGAACCAACTGCATCCATGACGTCGATCGATTCCGTACCTGTCATCTCCCAGGGCCGGGCGCTGAATGCCCACGGCCGGTGCGTCAGCGCCCCCACGGGGCAAAGATCGACGGCGTTGGCACTCATCTCCGACATGATACCGTTTTCGAGATACGTCGTGATCTCGGCATCTTCGCCACGGCTGATCAGGCCTAATTCCTCTACGCCCGCGACTTCGGTCATGTAGCGGACGCAGCGCGTGCAGTGGATGCAGCGCGTCATCATCGTCTTGATCAGAGGGCCGATGTGCTTTTCTTCGACCGCGCGCTTATTTTCCTGATAGCGCGAGCCGCCGATGCCGAACGCCATCGCTTGATCTTGCAGATCGCACTCGCCGCCCTGATCGCAGATCGGGCAATCGAGCGGATGATTGATCAGCAGGAATTCCATCACGCCTTCGCGGGCTTTTTTGACGAGGGCCGTGTTGGTCGAGACGATCTTCGGCGAGCCATCGCGGTTCGGCGGCAGATCGTTGACGACCATTGCGCAACTCGCGATCGGCTTCGGAGAGCCCTGCACTTCGACGAGGCACATGCGGCAGTTGCCGGCAATCGACAGCCGCTCATGATAGCAAAAGCGCGGAATCTCCGAGCCAGCGGCTTCGCACGCATGCATCAAGGTCGTGCCGTCCTCGACCTCGATCGCGTGTCCGTCAATGATCAGGTGCTTGGACATGCCCTATTCCGCCGCCACTTTGAGTTGCTTCGCCTGATACTGATCAATGCGCGCCTCGATGACGGGGCGGAAATTCTTGATCAAGCCCTGCACCGGCCATGCCGCCGCATCTCCCAAAGCGCAAATCGTGTGACCCTCGACTTGCTTCGTGACTTCGAACAACAGATCGATCTCGCGCTTCTCGGCTTCGCCCCGCTCCATGCGTTCGAGGACGCGCCACATCCAGCCGGTGCCTTCGCGGCACGGCGTGCACTGGCCGCAGCTCTCGTGCTTGTAGAAATAAGCGATGCGCCGGATCGCGGCGATGATGTCGGTCGACTTGTCCATGACGATCACCGCCGCCGTGCCAAGCCCAGATCCGAGTTTGCCCAGCGCGTCGAAATCCATGGTCACGGTTGTTGCCTGCTCGGCGGTGATGCAGCGGACAGACGACCCGCCCGGAATGACCGCGAGCAAATTATCCCACCCGCCCGTCACGCCGCCACAGTGCTTTTCGATCAGCTCCCGCATCGGGATGCCCATCTCTTCTTCAACGACGCAGGGGCGCTCGACGTGGCCCGAAATCTGGAACAGCTTGGTGCCGGTATTGTTCGCCAAGCCGAGCCCGGCGAACCAGTCTGCGCCCCGGCGCAAAATATCACCAGTAACCGCAATACTCTCGACATTGTTGATCGTCGTCGGCGCGCCCCACAAACCGACGTTGGCTGGGAACGGCGGCTTCAAGCGTGGCTGACCCTTCTTGCCCTCGAGGGACTCAAGCATCGCCGTCTCTTCGCCGCAGATGTAGGCACCAGCACCGTGATGCACGAAGAGCTCAAAATCCCAGCCGTGGACATTGCCTTTGCCGATCAACTTCGCCGCATAGGCTTCGTCAACGGCGCGCTGGAAGGCTTCGCGCTCGCGCATGTATTCGCCGCGCACGTAGACGTAACAGGTGTGCGCGCGCATGGCGAACGCCGCCAGCAGCGCGCCCTCGATCAACAAATGCGGATCATGGCGCAGGATCTCGCGGTCCTTGCACGAGCCCGGCTCAGACTCATCCGCATTGATCACGAGATAGCTCGGCCGCGGGTCTGCCTTGGGCATGAACGACCACTTGAGCCCGGTCGGAAAGCCCGCGCCGCCGCGCCCGCGCAAGCCCGACTTCTTGACCTCGTCGATGATCCAGTCGTGGCCCTTGTCGATGAAAAACTTGGTGCCGTCCCAGGCGCCGCGGCGCATGGCAGCCTTCAGCCCCGCGTCATGGGCGCCGTAGAGATTGCGGAAGATGCGGTCAGAATCATGCAGCATTGATCATCATCCCTTCGGCCGTTCGCCGACACTTCCGTCGGGGCGCCAGCCTGAGCTGAGTTTCACGCACTGCTCGATCCACTTGTCGCGATCGATGCGGCCCTTGAAGCCATCCATCTGGGCTTCGAACCAAGCGACGTTCGCGGGCGTCCACGTGGCGATTTGATCGAAGTGCCAGAAACCCATGGCGTTGAGTTTATCGGCCAGCTTTTCCGCGACCCCCCAGATCAGGCAGAGATCATCGCCGTTGCCGCAGCGCGGCTGGCTCAGCAGCTCGGGCATCCCATCGCCAGCAAACTGCGGCGCCCGCAGAACCGAACCGGCTCTTAATTTCTGCAATTCATCGACGGACATCGCTTTGCCGTCGCCACGATCGTTCAGCTCTTTAATCAGCCCCGCATTCGCCATCGCCGTCAGCGCGGCCGGACTAATTGCGGGTGGTGCCGGCACGCTAGGCGCTACTTGCGCGGGCGTCGCCGCCACCCCGAGCGACTTCGGTGCGGCGTCTGCAGTCTCCTCAAACCGCTTCTTCCAAGCGCCAATGCCCGACCCGTCGAACAACGACGCGTCCGTCAGTGTCGTCGCGCCGCCTTCGGGGCACGAGGCGATGCGCCCAATCTGCGATCCAGGTGCCAAGGGTTTGCCGAGCACAAATCCGTCGATGACCGCTTCGAGCATAACCGGCGTCAGATCCTCAAAGGTGTCCTTGCCGATCTGCACCATCGGCGCGTTGGCGCAATTGCCGAGGCACTCGACCTCTTCCCACGACAGCGTCCCATCCGCAGACGGATGATGCGCGTCGTCACCGATGCGCCGCTTGCACACGTCGACAAGCGCGCGGGCTCCTCGCAGCATGCACGGCGTCGTCCCGCACACCTGCACGTGGGCCTTGGTGCCGACCGGCGCCAACTGAAACATCGTATAGAAGGTCGCGATCTCTAGACCGCGGATGTAAGCCATCCCAAGCATGTCGCAGACCGCGCGGATCGCCGGTTCGGGCAGCCACCCGCCGGCCTGCTCCTGCGCCCGCCACAGCAGCGGAATGATCGCCGAGGCCTGCTTGCCTGGCGGGTACTTCGCCAGCTGCGCCCGTGCCCACACGATGTTCTCCGCCGTAAAGGCGAAGTGGGGGGGCTGCTCAGGGTGCAGGCGGCGGACGGCCATTAGCGGCTCCTCAAAACATGCGTTCTTAACGCTGAATTGTAACGCCGCTCAAAACCGCGGGGATAAGTATTTTTGCTGAGGCGGCAGACTGCGAGTCTACGGGAGATTAACCCTGCCGCGATCACCCGGTCCAGTACGTGGATGGGTGCCGCAAAGCAAGCCGAACGGCTGTTCGCCAACAGACCAGCACCCCGGCAGCTAAAAGCTCCCAGGGTGCGACGAAAAGTGCGCAGCGAAATTTTGCTTCGACCGGCGGCGACCCGGCGCCGTTATGGCGCCTGTTGCGGTGTCTCGATCGTCTCACCCGGAGCCGGCAACACCACGTCGGGCTTCAGGACGCCGCGCCGCCTCAAGGTCTCGGACGGCTGTTCGTTCGCCCATTTGCGTTCCGAGTACCCAAGCGGCACCGACAGCCAGCCGAGCAGCAGCAGAAACGTCGCGACCGGCACAAGGAACAGTGAAATCTGCGAGCCGACACGGAAGAACCCGGTCCACACCGCCGCCAGAATCAAACCGAAGGCGATGATGTACCAGCCGCCGTCTTCGGCGCCGCGCGCGGTTGCAAACAGCAGCCCGGCGACAAGCCCGGCGATCCCGATCAGGATCGGGAAAACCGGCAGATCGGACTGTAGCGCGCCCATGGGCCAGCCATTCGAGCGGGCGAACAGGCGGTAGGTCGCTAAGCTCAAGCCCAAGCCGAGGGCGGCAACGGCGAGCAGGAACAGATTGTCCACATGGGTCTCCGAAGTGTATGCGGCGCGTGCACCGGTGACCCGAGGGCCAAAACACGCCGCACACCCTTCTGCCAGGGCTTTGTGGCGGCGCCTAGCCCGAAGCGGCGCGTGAGGTTAAGGGCGACACTGGCGCCGCAGCATGTGCTACCTATCAATCTCCCCAAAAACGATATCAATGCTTCCCAAAATCGCGGAAACGTCCGCCAGCATATGGCCGCGGTTCAGGTGATCCATGGCGGCGAGATGCGGGAAGCCCGGGGCGCGGATTTTGCAGCGGTACGGCTTGTTCGAGCCATCCGACACAAGATAGACGCCGAACTCGCCTTTGGGCGCCTCGACGCACGCGTACACCTCGCCCTCCGGCACGCGGAAGCCTTCGGTGTAGAGCTTGAAATGGTGGATCAGCGCCTCCATCGAGCGCTTCATTTCAGTTCGCGTCGGCGGCACGACTTTCTTGGCGCCGGCCACATGCGGACCGCGGCCGTCGGCGGATTTCAGTTTCGCGCACGCCGACTTCATGATTTTCACGCTCTCGCGCATTTCCTGCATGCGGATCAGGTAGCGGTCATAGCAGTCGCCATTCTTGCCGATCGGGATATCAAAATCGAATTCGGAGTAGCATTCGTAGGGCTGCGATTTGCGCAAGTCCCACGCCGCGCCCGATCCGCGCACCATCACGCCGGAGAAGCCAAGCGCAAAGCAGTCTTCCAGCGACACGACGCCGATATCGACGTTGCGCTGTTTGAAAATGCGGTTTTCGGTCAGCAGCCGGTCGATGTCGTCGACGACCTTGAGGAACGGATCGCACCAGGCGGCAATATCATCGACGAGTTTTTCGGGCAGATCCTGATGCACACCGCCGATGCGGAAATATTTGGCGTGCATGCGCGAGCCAGAGGCCCGCTCATAGAACACCATCAGCTTTTCGCGCTCTTCAAAGCCCCACAGCGGCGGCGTCAAGGCGCCAACGTCCATCGCCTGCGTCGTGACGTTGAGGAGATGCGAGAGAATACGCCCGATCTCGGAATACAAAACGCGGATCAGGCTGGCACGGCGCGGCACTTCGAGGCCGAGCAACTTTTCAGCCGCTAAGCAAAACGCGTGCTCCTGGTTCATCGGCGCGACGTAATCGAGCCGGTCGAAATAACCAATCGCTTGCAGATACGTCTTGTGCTCGATCAGTTTCTCGGTGCCCCGATGCAGCAGCCCGATGTGCGGATCGACGCGCTCAACGACTTCGCCGTCGAGTTCAAGCACGAGACGCAGCACGCCGTGCGCTGCCGGGTGCTGTGGTCCGAAGTTGATGTTGAAGTTGCGGATTTCTGTTTCTGCCATCGCAAAAGTGTTCCAGACCGAGCCATAGATTGCTCGAAACACCTATAGCGATGTTTATTAGCTGCCGCGAGAGGGAGGCCCGCGATTCTCAACGGGCGACGAATTGCCACCGCCCTTGAAGCCTGCACAAGCAGTCAACCCCTGAATCAAGCTCAACGTCACCAGAACCAGACTCACGGCGCGCAACACGCTGTTTCCCATCGTGCTCATAATGTTCACTCCCCCGGACGCATTGATGACCTGAAGCGTCCTGAGGTAGTTTTCGCCGGCTGGGGCGCATGCGTTACAAGCAGCGGCAGAATTCCAGATAAAATACCAGCCTCTATCATACGTTCCGGATAATTCCTGCAACCCGCGCCCGCTTCGCTTTCTCATTCACGCGCTGTTCGTACTTTTCCCAATTGACGATCCTACGCTCGTGGTCGCCTTCGCCGATCAGATCGAGTCCGTCGTGCGCCTTGACGTGAAAATACAGCCGGCGGCCGTCGATCTTCGTGCATTCAGCATCAACCGTCACGGTTTGCCCCGGCACCGTCGCTGCCAAGTGAGACACGTTGATGTGCACGCCAAGCGACCCCTCGCCCTCATCCAGGTGCGGATCGACGATCTTGAGGCACGTCCACTCCATCAGCCCGACCATGTAACCGGTGGCGAACACCGTCGGCATCTGCTGGAATTCGTGCGCCTCGGGAAAAAGATGTGGCACCGTCTTCGTCGCCGGAATGCGGAACGAAAACTGCGCCGTCGCGCCGGGATGGAGAGTGGGTTTCATGGCGTTACGCCTTCCCGCTCGCCTTCTCATCGCCCGGCAGAATATAGTTCGGTCCTTCCCACGGGCTCTCGAAATCGAACGTGCGGAATTCCTGATTGAGCTTCACGGGCTCGTAGACGACGCGCTTTTGTTCGTCGTCGTAGCGCACCTCGACGTAACCGGTCAGCGGGAAATCCTTACGCAGCGGATAGCCCTGAAAGCCGTAGTCAGTCAGCAACCGGCGCAAGTCCGGGTGGCCTGAAAAGCGGATGCCGAACATGTCGTAGGCTTCGCGCTCGTACCAGTTTGCGGCGGGGAAGATGCCGTTGACGCTGGCAACTGGCGTCGTCTCATCCGCCGATATCTTGACGCGGACGCGCTGATTGAGGCGCGGCGAGAGCAAATGATAGACGACCTCGAAACGCTTCTCGCGCTCGGGGTAGTCGACGCCGCAAATATCAATCAGGATTTCGAACTGGCATTTTGAGTCGTCACGGAGAAGTTTGAGAGTTTCGACAATGCGATGCGGCTCAATCGTCAGCGTCAGCTCGCCGTGCGCAACCTGCACCGCACCGTTCTTGTCCAATATCTTGGCGGCAATGTAAGAGCCGAAGTCTCCGAGCGTTTCTGTCATTTAGTCGCCTCAAGTCTTTACTTGCAGGTTGGGTTAGCGCGGTCACAGGCCAGGAAACATCATGAGCAACCCAATTCCGCGCGCAACCACTTGGAAGTCCCCTTGTGGGATAACCCAACGACTTTGCTTCAACGATCTCTGGTCTTGGTTGTTGGGTTACGGCCGAGTGCAGTGCGGCCTAACCCAACCTACGTTTCCGGCTCTCGGCGCTATCTTTCGATAGTGCCGGTTCTACGAATCTTCCTCTGCAGCAGCAGCACGCCATAGAGCAGAGCTTCCGCCGTCGGCGGACAGCCGGGCACGTAGATGTCGACCGGTACAATGCGATCGCAGCCGCGCACGACAGCATATGAGTAGTGATAGTAGCCGCCGCCGTTGGCGCACGATCCCATCGAGATCACGTAGCGCGGCTCCGGCATCTGGTCGTAGACCTTGCGCAGTGCCGGCGCCATTTTATTGGTCAGCGTGCCGGCGACGATCATAACGTCCGACTGGCGCGGAGAGGCCCGCGGCGCAAAGCCGAAGCGCTCGAGATCGTAGCGCGGCATCGACGCCTGCATCATCTCAACGGCGCAGCAGGCCAAGCCAAACGTCATCCACATGAGGCTGCCGGTGCGGGCCCAGGTGATCAGATCGTCGGTCGTGGTGACGAGGAAGCCTTTATCGGCGAGCTCGTTTGAGACGTCAGAGAAAAACGGATCGTTCGGCGTGATCAAGCCACCCGGCTTTGCTGAAGATTTTCCTGGCCCAGCGCCCACGCCTTCGCGGGCACGATCGAAGGTCGCGCCGAACGCCATCCCGTCCCGGCCAGTCACTCCCATTCTAGCGCGCCTTTCCGCCATTCGTAGATAAAACCTACCGTCAATACGGCAAGGAAGACCATCATGGACCAGAAACCGAAGGGGCCTATTTCCTTGAAGGCTACCGCCCAGGGAAACAAGAATGCGATCTCGAGATCGAAAATGATGAACAGGATCGACACCAGATAAAACCTCACGTCGAATTTCATGCGCGCGTCATCGAAGGCGTTGAAGCCGCATTCGTAAGCCGAGACTTTTTCTGGGTCAGGATTGTTCACAGCAATCAGGAACGGCGCCGCCATCAGCGCGGCTCCGATAAACAGCGCGACGCCGAGAAAAATCACGATCGGCAGATACTGAGTAAAAAGGTCGGTCATGTGCGGCTCTCAAGGCCTCTGGCGGCAGACGCGCACGGCAAGATTAGCCGCGCTGCGGCTCAACCCAAGTCATGATTTGGTGTTAACCCAGGCACGAGCGGGGTGCAACCTAACCAAGAGTCGCGCTGGCATGTCGAATTACAGCCTGAAGGACCTGGACGCCAAGGGCGGTAGCGGCAAACAGCACCCGTTGGAGCCATTCTAGGCTTAAGCCCAGGAACAGTTGCGTGAGATTTGTCACTTCGGACCGCCAGGTCGTTGGCCGCGACTGCGGCCCGGCGCAAGCGCCGCCCCTCGGAGCTTCCCGAGGCCAAAGGCCGAGGATCAGAAGCGTGAGAGGAAAATATGGCGCGAGAGACGGGACTTGAACCCGCGGCCTCCGCCGTGACAGGGCGGCGCTCTAACCAACTGAGCTACTCCCGCTTACCAGGAATTGACGGACACCGAAGCGCCCGCCGTCACAATCGAGGCAATACGTGATGCTCCCCCCCGCGTCAAGCACTGCGGCAAAGCCTGCAGGATAAGCAGAAACGAGGGCTTCAACACTTCGGACCGCAGGTCCGTGGCGCCAAGGGCGCCCGCGGTGAGCCGCGCCCCGTCGGAGCTGGCCCGAGCGGAACGCGAGGAATAGCCAGCGTGAGTGTGTCTAAGCTCGGCGCATGAAGTCGCGTTTGCCGATCTCGAGGCCGTTGTGCCGCAGGATGCCGTAGGCCGTCGTGCAGTGGAAATAGAAGTTCGGCATCGCGAAGTGCAGCAGGTAATCGAGCCCCTTGAAGGTCATGTCGTTGGGGCCGACTTTGATTGTGAACTCGCGCGTCTCAGACCCCTCCATCTGCTCGGGCTTGATGGTGTCGAGGAAGCTAAGTGTTTTGGCGATCCGCTCCTTGAGTTCGGGAATGGTCTTTTCGGTGTCAGCGTAGCTCGGCACCACGACATTCGCGAGGCGAGCGCTGGCGGCTTTAGCGAAGTCGGTCGTGGCCTGCACCTGGCGAGTGAGGTCGAACATATCGGGCGCGAGCCGGGCCGACAGCAGTACCGCGGGATCAATTTTCTTCGCCGCCGCAAAGGCCTCAGCCTTGTCGAGAAGGCCGTCGAGGGCGTGCAAATGCTTCTGAAACGCCGGAACTGAAGCTTGGTACATCGATAGGGCCACAACGACATCCTTCTGTGAATTGTCACGTGCATCTGCGTTGTTAGGACGCCGGGCGGAACGCCCGAGGCCGCGACTGCGGCCTGGCGCAAGTGCCGCCCCTGCGGAGACTGCCCGAGCACCGGCAGGGCGCGAGGATCAGCAGCCGCGAGCGCAACTGGTGGGCGGTGAGGGGATCGAACCCCCGACATCTTCGGTGTAAACGAAGCGCTCTACCGCTGAGCTAACCGCCCAAGTGAGAGACAAGGCTATAGGGACTAAGGACTAAATCATAATCCCTATTCCCTAAAACCTAGTCCTTAAACAAAGCGCGCCACGGCAAGCCGAGGCGCGCAATTGTCATCAGCCCTTCGGCATACTTAGTTCAGCGCGTCCTTCAAACCCTTGGCGGGAGTGAACTTAGGCACGTTTGACGCCGGAATCTGAATGGTCATGCCGGTAGCCGGGTTGCGTCCCTCACGTGCCTTACGGGCGGCAACCTTGAAAGTGCCAAAATCCGGAATGCGGACTTCGTGGCCTTCCTTCAAGGCAGCACGAATGTGCGCGAGAGCGGCATCGACGGCAACGCCCGCCTTTTCCTTGGTCAGCTCGCATTCCTTTGCCACGGCGTCGATCAAATCTTTTTTGCTCATTGGGGTCCGTCCTATGATGTCGGAAGCAAAGCCATCAGGCTCTTTGGCGGCCGCGCATTTATGGGGAAAGCCGCTCGTGAAGTTGCCTAGAAGCCCCCAATCCCCAGTCCCGTCAAGGGGAAAAGACGCGTATTTGCTGGGGAAACCGCGTCAAAATGCTCATGAACACCATAATACAAAAGGCCCCAGCGCAGTGCGCGCCGGAGCCTTTTCAATATTCCTGCCGTTCGCGTGTGTTAATGAGCGGTAATGCGCAAACTGGCCTTGGCGTTTTCTTTGGCTTCGAGCGCTGCGGCTTCTGCAGCCTCGTCCCATGTAATCGCCTCGGGGGCACGCGTCAGCGCAATCTTGAGAACGTCCTCAAGCCGCGCACACGGCACAATGTCCATCTTGTTTTTCACCTCGTTCGGAATCTCCACCAAGTCCTTGGCGTTTTCCTCGGGGATGATCACGGTCTTGATGCCGCCGCGCAGCGCCGCCAGCAGCTTCTCTTTCAAGCCGCCGATCGGCAGCACGCGGCCGCGCAGCGTGATCTCGCCCGTCATCGCCACGTCCTTGCGGACAGGGATGCCGGTGAGCACAGAGATGATTGCCGTGGTCATGGCGATACCGGCTGACGGTCCATCCTTGGGCGTCGCGCCTTCCGGCACGTGCACGTGGATGTCGCGCTTCTCGAACAGCATCGGATGAATGCCGAAATCAATCGAGTGCGAGCGCACATAGGCATTCGCCGCCTGAACCGATTCTTTCATGACATCGCGCAAATTGCCGGTGACGGATATTTTTCCCTTACCAGGCATCATCACGCCTTCGATCGTCAGCAACTCGCCGCCGACTTCAGTCCACGCCAGGCCCGTGACGATGCCGACTTGGTCCTCGAGTTCGGCCTCGCCATAACGGTATTTAGGCACGCCAAGATATTCGCTCACGTTCTCGGCTGTGACCGTGATCGAGGTCTTCGACGAGGTTAGGATTTCCTTGACCGCCTTGCGCGCCAGCTTGGCAATTTCGCGCTCGAGCGAACGCACGCCAGCTTCACGCGTGTAGCGGCGGATGATTTCCATGAGTGCCGAATCCTCGACGGTCCATTCGCCGGCTTCGAGGCCGTGGGCTGAAAGCTGTTCGGCAAGTAAATGCCGTTTGGCAATCTCGAGCTTCTCGTCTTCAGTGTAACCGGCGAGCCGGATGATCTCCATACGGTCCATGAGGGCCGGCGGAATGTTCAGCGTATTAGCCGTCGTCACAAACATCACGTTCGAAAGATCGTAATCGACCTCGAGATAGTGATCGTTGAACGTCGCGTTCTGCTCGGGGTCGAGCACTTCAAGAAGTGCTGCCGCCGGATCGCCGCGGAAGTCCTGGCCCATCTTGTCGATTTCGTCGAACAGGAAAAGCGGATTGGTCCGCTTCGCCTTTTTCATCGACTGGATAACCTTTCCAGGCATCGAGCCGATGTAGGTGCGGCGGTGGCCACGAATTTCGGCTTCATCGCGCACACCACCCAAGGACATGCGCACGAAGTCGCGCCCCGTGGCGTTCGCAATCGACTTGCCAAGTGATGTCTTGCCGACGCCGGGCGGGCCGACGAGGCACAGGATCGGGCCTTTGAGTTTGTTCGTCCGGGCCTGGACCGCAAGATACTCGAGGATGCGCTCCTTGACCTTCTCGAGACCATAGTGCTCGAGGTCGAGGATGGCCTGAGCTTCCGCGATATCTTTCTTGACTTTGCCCTTGATCCCCCACGGGATCGACAAAAGCCAGTCGAGATAGTTACGCACAACCGTCGCTTCAGCCGACATCGGGCTCATCTGCTTGAGCTTTTTCAGCTCAGCCAGCGCCTTGTCCTTGGCTTCCTTCGACAGCTTCGTGCTTTCGATCTTTTCTTCGAACTCGGCGATGTCATCGCGTTCGTCGGTGTCGCCAAGTTCCTTCTGAATGGCCTTCATCTGCTCATTCAAATAATACTCGCGCTGCGTCTTCTCCATCTGACGCTTCACACGCGAGCGGATTTTCTTCTCTACCTGGAGAACCGAGATCTCGCTTTCCATCAGCGTGTAGACGCGCTCAAGGCGTTCGGAAACGGTCGCCGTTTCAAGAACGTCCTGCTTGTCGGAAATTTTCACAGCCAAGTGCGACGCGATGGTGTCCGCAAGTTTCGCGTAGTCCTCGATCTGGCTGACGGTGCCAAGCACCTCCGGAGAGACTTTCTTGTTGAGCTTTACATAGTTTTCAAACTGCGTGGTCACCGACCGCGACAGGGCTTCGAGCTCTTCCTTGACGCCGGGCTGTTCAGCAACCCGCTCAACCTCAGCCTCGAAATAGTTTTCATTCGCCGTGTAGCGCAGCACTTTGGCGCGGGCGCTGCCTTCGACCAGCACCTTCACGGTGCCGTCGGGCAACTTCAAGAGCTGCAGCACAGATGCCAGTGTGCCAATTTCATAAATGGCATCCGTTGCCGGGTCGTCGTCGCCGGCGTTCTTCTGGGCAGCGAGCAGAATCTGTTTGTCGGCGCGCATGACTTCTTCAAGCGCCGCGATCGACTTTTCGCGGCCGACGAACAGCGGCACGATCATGTAAGGGAAGACCACGATGTCGCGCAGCGGCAGGACCGGATACAGTTCTTTGCCGCCAGACTTCTCCGGCTTGTCTTTGGTCTTTTTCTCTTCGCTCATTTCATTACCTGTTGTCGCGCACCAAGCACCCGTACCGGGCACCCGGAGCATTGCACGCTTCGTTCCACTTTTGAGCCACAGCCCCTGTCCCTTTTGTGGCGGCAGGAAACGGTGCTCGTGAGCGCTAGGCGCGGGTCATATCCTGGCCGCTCGCCCGTTTTAACTGCTGGGCAACGAGGCTTTTAAGCGCCTCCGAGGGTCGGCTGGTAAATTTCCCTCCGAACAAATGGGGACCAAGCAGCCCCAGCACAAGTCCCTGTACGGGTTCAATCCATAGACAGTTCAATGTGGCATCCGGCGCAGTCTAACGCCGCCGGGGGCCCTCATTCTAACTAGGCCCTTAGGCCGAAGATCCCTTCTCCTCGGCCCGGTCCGAATAAATCCTCAGAGGCCGCGCCGCGCCTTCGACGACTTCCGGACCGATCACAACTTCTTCCACACCTTTCAGCGTCGGCAGGTCGTACATCGTGTCGAGCAGAATGCCTTCCATGATCGAGCGAAGGCCACGGGCCCCAGTCTTGCGCTCGATAGCCCTGCGCGCAATTGACTTCAGCGCTTCAGCCGTGATCGTCAGCTTGACGTCTTCCATCTCGAAAAGCCGCTGATACTGCTTGACGATGGCGTTCTTCGGCTCAGTCAGGATCTGCACCAGCGCGGGCTCGTCGAGGTCTTCGAGTGTCGCGATCACCGGCAGGCGGCCAATAAACTCTGGGATCAACCCGAACTTCAACAAATCTTCTGGCTCGACGCCGCGTAGAACTTCGCCGGTGCGCCGCTCATCAGGGCCCATGACTTTAGCGGAGAAGCCGATCGACGACCCCTTGCCGCGCCGCGAGATGATCTTTTCAAGACCCGCAAACGCGCCGCCGCAAATGAAGAGTATGTTCGTCGTGTCGACCTGCAGGAATTCCTGCTGCGGATGCTTGCGGCCGCCTTGCGGAGGTCCGCTCGCAACGGTGCCTTCCATGATTTTCAAAAGCGCCTGCTGCACGCCTTCTCCCGAGACATCACGGGTGATCGACGGATTGTCGGATTTTCGCGAAATCTTGTCGACTTCGTCGATGTAGACAATGCCACGCTGCGCCCGCTCGACGTTGTAGTCGGCGCTTTGCAGCAGCTTGAGAATGATGTTCTCGACATCTTCGCCGACGTATCCGGCTTCGGTCAGCGTCGTCGCATCCGCCATCGTGAACGGCACGTCGAGGATGCGTGCCAAAGTCTGGGCCAGGAGCGTCTTGCCCGAACCTGTCGGCCCGACCAGCAGAATGTTCGACTTGGCGAGCTCGACGTCGTTGTTCTTCGAGGCGTGATTGAGCCGCTTGTAGTGGTTGTGTACCGCGACCGAGAGTACGCGCTTGGCGTGGTACTGGCCGATCACGTAGCTGTCGAGCACGCTACAAATTTCTTGTGGGTTCGGCACGCCGTCGCGCGATTTGACGAGCGTGTTCTTGTTCTCTTCCCGGATGATGTCCATGCACAGCTCGACGCATTCATCGCAGATGAACACTGTCGGACCGGCAATGAGCTTACGGACCTCATGCTGGCTCTTGCCGCAGAAGGAACAGTAGAGCGTGTTCTTCTCTTGAGCCATTCTCGTCTCACCCTAGATTAAGAGCCACATCTAGCCAGGTGTTTGGCCCGATGTTCTCTCTTTGGCCCGATCGTCTGGGCGTTCAGTATGCCAACTATGTGGCGCCTTGAATCTCTTGACCGATCTGAGCACGCTAGCGTTCTCCAGATCAAGATTGCATTAATGGAGCCCACCCTAGCCTAGTGGGCAAGCGGCGCTATTGCCACAGTTTGGCGCGGTTTCAGGCAACACCAAGGAACGTGGTCAACGGAGAGCTAAAAAATATCTCCCCGGCGTGCGGCATTTGTTCTTTCGAGCCCAAAAACATGAAAATGGCCGCCAAAGTCTGCGTTGGCGATGCAGCTTACATCGGTTTGCTCTCGAACAGACCAGCGTCCATCTCGTCGCGGCTCGTCAAGACCTTGTCGATCAGGCCGAAATCGCGGGCCTCGTCGGCGGTCAGGAAGTAATCGCGATCAAGGGTTCGCTCGATCTTTTCGTAGCTTTGGCCTGAATGCTTGACATAGGTCTCGTTCAAGCGGCGCTTCATTTTCACAATGTCTTCGGCGTGACGTTCGATATCGGACGCTTGCCCAGAAAACCCGCCAGACGGCTGGTGCACCATGACGCGGGCGTTGGGCAACGCAAAGCGCATGTCCTTGGCGCCCGCGCATAACAGCAGCGATCCCATGGATGCCGCCTGCCCGATGCACAGCGTCGCCACCGGCGGCTTGATGAACTGCATGGTGTCGTAGATCGCCATGCCGCTCGTCACCACGCCGCCCGGCGAGTTGATGTACATGGAGATTTCTTTTTTCGGGTTCTCCGATTCAAGAAACAGCAGCTGCATGCAGATCGACGCCGCCATATGGTCTTCGACCGGGCCAGTGACGAAAATGATGCGCTCCTTGAGGAGGCGCGAGGGCAGGTCATAGCCACGCTCGCCCCGCGTCGTCTGTTCGACAACCATCGGCCAGAACGTATTCGTGATCGTGTTGACCGGATCGCGCATGGGTCTCGTCTTTCCTATCTGCCGTTACTTTTGCCCCAACCCTATCCGGGTGGTGGCTTGGTCGCACGCGGTTCTCACTCGCGAATGTGCCAGCCCTAAGGCTATCCATGATATGGCTATGCGTACGCTTGCAACAAGCCCGGCGGCCGGCTTAGATGTTGCTTACCCAACGCTACCCAATCACCGCTCGGTTGTTTCCTCAACCTGCTTAAAGAGTTCGTCCTTCGAGACCTTTTTATCGGTCAGGCTGGCCTGTTCCAGCACGTGATCGACAACCTTGTCCTCGAAGATGGGGGCGCGGAGTTCAGCAAGCGCCCCCGGCGTCTTCTCGAAGTATTCATAGACCATTTTTTCTTGGCCCGGAAACTGGCGGGCGCGTTCGATCAAGGCGCGGCGCAACTCGTCCTGGGATACTATCAGCTTGTTCTTCTCGCCGATCTCACCAATGACGAGGCCGAGCCGGACCCGCCGCTCGGCGATACCGCGGTATTCGGCGCGGGCTTCATCTTCGGTCTTGCCTTCGTCTGCAAAGGTCTTGTTGGTCGCTTTCAGATTGTTTTCGAGCTGCTTCCAGATGTTTTGGAATTCGAAATCGACGAGCGAGTCCGGCAATTCGAACGCATGGGCTTTGTCGAGCGCATCGAGCAGTTCGCGTTTCAGTTTCATGCGCGACGCGGCATCATATTCGCGTTTGATCTGGGAGCTGACCAGCTCTTTGAGCTTTTCGAGGTTTTCAGCGCCAAGTCCCGCGGCGAAGGCATCGTCAATCTCGGGGCGCTGCGGCTTTGACACCGCCTTGACCGTGACGTCGAACTGCGCCGTCTTACTGGCCAAATTCTTCATCGGATATTCCGCCGGGAACGTACCATTAACGATGCGATTCTCAGTTGCCTTGATGCCAATTAAGCCGTCCTCGAAACCGGGGATGAACTGGCCCTTGCCAAGCACGAGACTTGCGCCATCACCGGAGCCGCCGTCGAAGACTTCGCCGTCGAGGCGGCCAATGAAGTCCATCGTCACCATATCGCCTTGTGCCGCTGGCCGGTCCACTTCCGCCTCGAACGTGATACCGCGCTCGGCCAATTCGGCCAACGCCTTGGCCAGCGCTTCGTCATCAACGTCGGCGACAAGGCGTTCGAACGTCAAGGTCTTGAGATCGGTCACAGGGATCGGCGGCAGGACTTCAAACGACATCGAATAGGCAAGATCCGTTTCGCCCGACACGATGCGTTCGAACGCGCCTTCTTTGATATCGTCGAGTTCGATTTTCGGTTGCTGCGCCGGGCGCTCGTTGCGCTCCTTGACCGCCTTGGCGCTGGTTTCGTTGACCGCCTGCTCGAGCACCTCCTGCATCAAGGCCTTGCCATACATCTTTTTCAGATGCGGCATGGGGACTTTGCCCTTGCGGAAGCCCTTGATCTGGACGCGGTCCTTGAGTTCATCAAGCCGAACCGAAAAGCGCTCGCCAAGTTCTGCCTGACCGACGATCACCTTCAAGGTGCGCTTCAGTCCGTCGCGTGCCGTTTCCATGACCTGCATTGTTGTCTCGCTCGAACTCGCGTTGAACCGTTCTCTTCAGCTTGCGACTGGTGAGTTGCGGAAGGTTGAGTAGACCAGCGGTGAAATTGCGCCGGACTATTCGCACTTCGCGACCAACACGTCGCCTTCATATGTGGTGCGGGCGGAGGGATTTGAACCCCCACGACTTGCGCCGCTGGAACCTAAATCCAGTGCGTCTACCAATTCCGCCACGCCCGCCAGGATGCCATATTAATCCGGCAATCCGCCGCCAGCTGCGGTTGATCACCGAACCCGCGTGGCGTACCGCTTCCCCAAGCCACCCGAAGCCTGCCAAACGCCTGTCCTGCCCTGAAACAGCGACGGGGTCGGCCTTGGCGCACGCGCGGCGAGGAATGCGCTGTCTTACAGGGGAGGCGGCACAAAAATCAACGAGCAAATGAGGCCGCCCTCCGCCAACCATTTAGCCGGTACGGCTGGGCCTTAATCCGGGTCGCCAGCCGCAAAACCGCTCACGCCGATCCCAGAGCCCAATAGACAATCGCCACAGCCGTTGGCAGGGCCATTGCGGCCATCGTTGCTTCGCGATCGAGACCATCCACAAAGAAAAAGGCAGTCACGAGCACGGCGACTGCAGCGAACTTGGAATACATGGGGGTCAGAGCCTCTCGTCCCGGCCCCGGTGAACCCGGAAAGGCCGTTGTGAGGCTGCTGCAAGTGTCCTGCCAGATGACTGTCTTGTTCCGGGAAAAAATGCCTAAAAACACGACAGCCGGACCCTAGGGCCCGGCTGTGCGGAAACGATTTGTAACGCTTTGTAGAGCGCCGGATTATTTCCCAGATTATTTCATGGCCGCGTAGTCGGCGGTGCAGCAGTCGGACTGGCCGAAGTGGTAGCGCAGGCCGATCTTGATTTCATGCGCCGCGAGGTCGTCCAACTCGACGCGCGGGTTCACGAAACCGGCACTGTCGACACGCTCCGACTGGGCCGAACCCATGTCGAGATAGCGGTAGCCGACGTCGAGAATGGTGCGCTCGGAGAGCTGGTAGCCGACACCGGCCATCAGTGACCAAGCAAACGCCAAGTCGCGATCACCGTGGATGCGATTAACCAGCGCCGGGTTATCGGTGAAATAGACATCGTCGACAATGTTATAGGCGAGGCCGGCACCGGCGCCGACGTACGGGGTGAAGCCGCCGTAGTTGCCGAGATCTTTGTAGGCGTTGAACATCATCGTGTAGCTGGTGATGTCCGTGTGAAGCGGATCATCCTGCGTGTTCGGTACATAGCCGGGAACTGGGGTACCAACCACCGGACCCGGATCGAACAACAGTGGTTCGCCGTCAAACTTGCGGCTGCCGTGGACGCCGAACATCAATTCGCCGCGCAGGCCGCGCGAGCCCGAGCCGCAGCCCGCGCCAACTTCGCCGAACCAAGTGTTTTCCAAGCTTGTGTTGCTGACCGTGTCGCCGAGGAAGGTGCTTGTGATTTCGTCGGCGTTGATGATGCCGTCGGGGGGACCGCCGGCGCCGTCACCCGTGTCACCCGCGAAAACGTTGCTTGTGACCGGCCACTTGGCTTCCGGATCGACCGAGGCTGAATAACCGACATCGGCGCGGAAGTAGCAAGGGCCTGCCGGGCCGCGCATGACCTGCGGCATCGGCGTAACGTAGCCGTCTTTCATCGAACCGCCGTTACCGCCAAGGTCGGCGGCAGACGCGGAACCGGTCATCGCAACAGCGCCGGTAAGCGCTGCCAGGGCGATGCCAGCCTTAAGCGAAAATGTCATAGGCTTAGACCCTCTGTAGAGACAGGCGCTCGCATCGTTGCAGGCCTGTAGACTTCATGTTCACGGGGTCAATGTGCGGGGTCCGGGTTAATTGCGGGTAAAGGCGCGCCGCAAATTGAGACGTTTGCGGACGAGCGGCCGGGCCTGATGCTTTTTCCGTCACAGCAGCGTCAAACTTGCGGGCGAAGTGACTATTGCCTATGTGCTGTGCTGCAGCGCGCCTGCATGACGCCCGGGCTCGGGTCGTTATCGTGCCGCCTTCGTGGGGGTTTCCTTGCCAAAAAAAGCCAAGAATTGGATCGTCGAGACGGATTGGCTGGCCAGCCATTTGCGATCCCCCGACCTCGTGGTCCTCGACGGCAGCTGGCATCTGCCGACGGCTGGCCGCAACGCCAAAGCCGAGTACCTCAGCGAACACATTCCAGGCGCACTATTTTTCGATATCGATGACCTGTCGGATGACAAGTCGCCGCTGCCGCACATGCTGCCGTCGACCGTCAAATTTTCATCGCGCATGAAAAAAATGGGCGTCGGCGACGGGGCCCGCATCGTCGTCTACGACACGTCCGGTATTTTCTCCGCCGCCCGCGTGTGGTGGACGTTCCGGGCCATGGGCCACCACGACGTCGCCGTTCTAAACGGCGGCTTGAAAAAGTGGAAGGCCGAGGGCCGTGTTCTCGAAGACGGCCCGGCGCCGAAGCGCTCCGAGCGGCACTACTCGCCGCTGCAAAATACCGAACTGATCCGCGACCTCGATGAAATGAAAGCGCTGCTCAAGAAGCCTGGTGCGCAGATCGTCGATGCCCGTCCCGCCGGCCGCTTCGAGGGCCGCGAAGCAGAGCCGCGTCCAGGTTTGCGCTCCGGCCATATCCCGGGCGCCAAAAACGTGCCCTCGCAGTCGCTGCTTAATCCGGATGGGACCTTCAAATCCGAAGCCGAACTTGCGTCGCTGTTCAAATCAGTTGGCATTGATGTCGCCAAACCCGTGGTCACGACCTGCGGCTCGGGCGTCACCGCCTCCATGCTGGCCCTTGCCCTAGCCGTGCTCGGCCAGACCAACGCCGCAGTTTACGATGGCAGCTGGGCCGAATGGGGCCAGGACAACGGCTTACCGATCGCGACGGGCCCCGCCGCCTGATCCCCAGCCGTCAGCCTTCCGGGTAGTATTGGAAGATCCAGGTCTCGGTCAGAGCCCGAGTGCCTTTGCGCAGAAACGCGCGCAGGTCGACAGGGTCGCTCCCCGTCGCCTTGATGTCAAAAAACGCCCGCCAGCGCTCGCGCTGATCGACGACCGGGTGATTGTAGGAGTTTGACACCTCGCCGCGCGAGGCCGTGACCACGAGTTCGACGCCGTCGTTGCGCCCCAGGCCGTCAAACACTGCGCCCTGATAGTCGATGACGAACTTACGCACGCCATCCGGGCGCTTGTACCCAGGCCTGCCGCCCATGCCGGTCCAGGTGCCCGTCGCCCGGCCCACGGCCTCGGGGAACGCGATGTCGTCGAGCCATGACAGGCGATAGCGCCAACGCCGGTCTTGACCAGCTTTGAGCTGCTCTTTCGGGGCCCAATAGGCGACGATGTTGTCGGACGTTTCGTCATCGGTCGGGATTTCAACGAGGTGCACCGCGCCTTCGCCCCACGCATCGAGCGGCTCGACCCACACCGACGGGCGGCGCTCGTAGAACACCCCGTCATCCAGATAATGCACAAAATCACGGTCGCGCTGGAGCAGGCCGAAGCCTCTGACATCGCGGTCGATGAAGGCGCTCGTTATGACGCGCGGCGGATTGCCAACCGGGCGCCAGATGCGCTCGCCAGCGCCCGTCAAAATCGAGAGCCCGTCGCTGTCATGGATCTCGGGGCGCCAGTCTGCCGACTGTTTACGGCTGGCTTCGCCGTACCAGAACATGCTGGAGAAAGGCGCAACGCCCAGGCGGGCGATGTCTTTGCGCGCAAACAGGACCGCTTCGATTTCCATGACGACACGATGCACGTCACGGGTATCGGTCAGGCGCTCGGTCTTCATCCGGTAAGCGCCGGTCAGGCTCGGACCATCGAGCAGCGCGTAGATCGTCAGCGGGGCTGCCGGGTCTCGGCCCCCGCCTTCGAGCCAATAGGCACTGAAGCGCGGGAATTCCTCGGGCACCGGCATGGCCGTATCGATGGCGATGCCACGCGCCGAAATGCCATACTGGTTGTAGGGACCTGAGGAGCGAAAATAGGACGCGCCCAGCGCCGCGAACCAATCGGTCTTCTGGTCCGCCGCCATGACGCGGAACCCCGCGAACCCTGCGCCAGGCGTAAGGCGCCGCGCCGGATGCGGGTCCGGGATATCGAAGAGCCCGGCGCTGTAGATGACTTCGCGCGCCTTGCCGTCTTCGATGACGTGAATGTGGAGCGGCTCGGTCGCGTACTTGCCGAGATGGAACAGCTGCACCGGCATCCGGCCATCTCGGTCAAGCTTAAGGCTCTTCTCCGGCCGGTAGCGGATTTTCTGGTATTCGTCGTAGTCGATGTCGGCGAGCGTTTCGGGCGACGGCGGCACCGGCTTTTGGTACGGCGTCAGCGACAGTGTCTTGGCCTCCCGTTGCAGCCCCTCGAAGGAAAACGGCAGGTCCGGTCCGAGTTCTTCGGCTGTGACACCCGATAGCGCCTGCGTGAAGCCTGAAAAAAAGGTCAAGCCCGGCGCCACGACGGCACCAGCGGACCCCTGCAGTAACTGGCGGCGATTGAATGGAGCGGGCATTGCGGCGGTCCGGACGGGTAAGCCTCGGTGTGCTAACCCAATTTAACAGCCATTTCCAGGCAATGGGCACCGAACGCGCCGATCCGCCGCGAACGCGCGCAGACCTGAAGCCAGGTTACCCGAAGCCAGTCTATAAGTGCGCCAAATACCCCAGAGACCGGACCCGCCATGCCACCGAACCATCCGCACGCCGTGCCGCCGTACTACGACGACCTCAAAGCTACCCTCAAGGAGGCTTGGCTGCTTTTGGTGCGCGGTGCAGCCGACCGGCGCGTGCCGTTTCACACGCCGGCCGTCGCCAGCGCCGGACTTGATGGGCGGCCCAAAGTGCGCACCGTGGTCTTGCGGCATACCGATAGCGCCGCCCGAACATTGCGCTTTCACACCGACGTGCGCACAGCGAAAGTGGCGGAATTCGCGGCCAACCCTCATGTCCAGGTACTGGCTTACGATCCGGGGCACAAAATCCAGCTGCGCATCAGCGGCACGGCACGCGTCCATGGCGACGACGACTATGCCAAAAGTGCGTGGGCCCGCTCGCAGCCCCAGAGCCAGCTCTGCTATCGCCAGGACGCCGCGCCCGGCTCGACTTCGAGCGATCCCGCCGCGCATGTGCGCCTTGGCCCCCATGACGGCGCCGCCAACTTTTCGGCTGTGGAGATTTTGGTCACAGAGATCGAGTGGCTGTATCTCGCAGCCCAAGGCCATCGCCGCGCACGTTTCAGCTGGGATGACACAAGCGTCCTGCAGGCCACTTGGCTGGCGCCGTGATCGCTGCAACAGCCGCTTCAGCTCAGTTCTTCGCGGCATCGAAAG
Source organism: Hyphomicrobium sp. (assembly GCA_031378895.1). Taxonomy (GTDB): domain Bacteria; phylum Pseudomonadota; class Alphaproteobacteria; order Rhizobiales; family Hyphomicrobiaceae; genus Hyphomicrobium_B. The sequence continues at coordinate 108,038 of JANNEP010000028.1, read as the reverse complement.
CGGGTGCGGGCTCAGCGAGCGCTTTCGCTATCCACTCCGTCACGTCTTTAGAGTTCGGGGACAGCTGGGTCGAAAACGAGCGCATCAATCGGCCATCACGGCCAATCAGGTATTTGTGGAAGTTCCAGCCCGGCAGTCCGTCTGGGCCTGCGGCGCGGGCAGCCCATTTGTAGAATGGATGGGCGTAAGTCCCGACCACAACTTGCTTGGCGGTCAGCGGGAACGTGACACCAAATGCCCCCTCGCAAAACGTTTTGATGTCAGCCTCGGCCTTCGGCTCCTGCCCGCCAAAGTCGTTGGAGGGCACGCCCAGTACAATCAGACCGGCGGCTTCGTACTTCGACCAGACCTCCTGCAACCCGGCATATTGTTTGGTGAAACCGCAGAACGAGGCGGTGTTGACCACCAGCAGGGCCTTGCCGCGCCAAGCGGCGAGTTTCAGGGGCTTGCCGTCGATGGCCTGAAACTCGAAATCGAAGGCCGAGCCGCCGGCAGCGCCCGCCGGGCCCGAGCTGGACGCGGCCGTCAGCAAAGACGCGAGGCTCAGCGCCGTTTTCAAAAACGTCTTCATCGTCACCCCTTCCCCGTCTTCAACTCATGGTGGGAGTTACGCCTGACGTGGCTGTTGGATCAATTTTGCCAGGAAACAAGGCCTCAGAATGGGCCTGGTTAGGCCAGTTAAGCCCTGTTCCACCGGGAACAGCGGACGGGCCCCTACGCCCCTAAGGTCCTTTTCATCGACATCAACCCGGGCCCATGTCTCCCCTATGAGCACGGCCCACCCCTCAGGAGGACCTCGAAATGACCATGATCAGCAAAACTTTTGCTCTCGCCGCCGCCATCGCCGCCATTTCGGGAGCAGCACTTGTGCCCGGCTCCGCCGCCCAAGCCGGCGGCAGTGGCAAGGACGTCTTCGTTCAGGATTACACCTTCGCCAAGCCGATGCACGGCTTTTCGGGCCACGCCTCGGGCGGCTACTACTGCGATTACCAGCGCCTACCAAACCGCAAGTGCTTGGTCGACAAGAGCGGTAACGAACGCTGCCAGATCGTGAGCTGGACGCTGCGCGAAATGTGCCACTAAGTCATTGAACCTTGTCACGTGACTGTGCGACTGACCGAGGCCCCGGGCGTGAGACCCCGGGGCCTGACGCGTTGTAGGGTGCAGCAACCAATGGGCCTCGAATATTGGCCGCGCGGCAGATTTTTTTTACCTCACGCCAAACCTGTTCCACTCGGCACAGCCAATGCGGACTATGATCTCTAGCGTCGCTCGTGCTGCAGGCCGGGCTCAAACCCGGCCCGCTTCTGCACCTTAAGGAGGATCATCATGAGCTCACAAGCTGACACGACCGGTACCGAACCGCCGCACACGCCAAGACGGCGCCCCATCGTCACCCTTTTACTTCTAGCCCTCGCGGCAGGCGCCGGCGCACTCTCTGTTCTTGGCTTATCCTATTCGGGATACTCGACGGCGACGCCAGTCAAGAATGAAGCGGTGAAAGCCGTGGCCGACGCCCCCGCGTCCGCTATCGATTGGCTGGCCGCCGCCCCCGGTCGCGTGGAACCGAGGACAGGACTCGTGCGCGTCGGCGCCCAGCTCTTGGGCCGGATTGCAGAAGTCGCGGTCAAGCTCAACGATAAAGCGGAAGAGGGCGAACTTCTGATCCGCCTCGATGATGATGAGGCCCGCGCCAGGCTATCGGCTGCGGAAACGGAAGCCGCATCGCGCAAACGCGAACGTGACGCCCAGTCGCTCGACAAGGCGCGTGAAGATGTCCGCAAGGCCGAAGACGCGATGTTCTCCGCCGAGCGTGCGCTGACCAACGCCCGCTTCGAACTCGAATACGAATTGCAGGCAAAGCGCACCGGATCTGGATCTGACGCCAGAGTTTCCGACGCCCGTCGCAACCTGACCAGTGCCAAAGACAAGTTACAGAAAGAGCGCGGCGCCTACGCGGTTGCTCAAGCCAAGTCCGACGTGCCGGCTCCAAGCCGTCTTGAATCAGCGCTCCAGGCGTCGCGGTCCGATGTTGCCGTCGCCGAAGCCCTGCTCGAAAAAACCCGCATCCGTGCTCCTGTCGCCGGAACGATCCTGCAACTGCCAGCCAAGGCCGGTGAGATGGTTGCCCCTTCCCCCGAACAGGCCCTCGCCGTCATAGGCGACATGTCGGTCGTGCGCCTGAAGGCCGAGGTCGACGAGCATGACGTTTCGAAGATCAAGATCGGTGGCAAAGTTACCGTCAAGAGCAACGCCTATCCTGGACGCGAGTTTGCCGGCAAGGTGACGGAACTCGCGCCGACGCTGGCGTCGCCGAAGTTCGCGCTGCGGGGCGCCCGCCGCCCGACTGACGTCGAAGTTCTCGAAGTCACGATCGATCTCAGCGGCGACGTTCCCCTGCTGCCTGGCATGCGTGCCGACGCGTTCTTCAAGAAGGCGGAGTGAGGCGAAGACTTTCCACGCTGGGTGCTGAAACCGGCACACGGCGTGAGGCGCGATAGATCTGTGGCCGGGCGCTTCCTCCTTATCGCTCACGCAGTCAGATCTTGAGGCGAGGAGGACGCGGCAACCCGGGCGGCACGCCCAAAAGCCGCGCCGTCCTCGCCAACTTTTCCAAGGGATTTGCGCGCCGCACCGCTGTCCGATCCCGGCCCAGCACGTCCGATCGTGCAAGTGAACCGTGTACATGATGCCAATGCCAGTAATTCGAGCCAGCGCCGCCACACTAGGTCGCGGGAAACTCGCAAATATGCGCAAAGCAGTTGCCACGCCGCCGGTACTCATACAACAATAGTCCAGCAACCGTCGGTGGTATACTGCGTCGAGGTAGCGTCCATGAGTACGTCTGCGCGCGAGAAGATCGGCGTTGTCGTCGTGCACGGCGTCGGCGACACAGTCGAGGGCTGGATCGATTCCGATCTTGTGCCCGGACTTGAAAAATGGCGCGCCTACCACAGCATCGGCGCACTCGAGCGCAAGGAAGACGGCTTTGCCCAGTTCTTCAGCGTCAGGGCAGAGGACCGCTACGTCGCCGTCGGTTTCGGCGACGAGGACGATTTCAGTAACTTCTGCCAAGTCTGTGGTCTGGACGCCTTGCTGTCCGATGACAGCTTCAAAACACGTGATGCGCGCATCGCCAATCGCGATCAACTGAAGGCGCGCATTGCTGCAACCCTTCGCCAGCGTCCGGCCGCGGACTGGGTGCGTCTCTTGAATGCACGAAAGGTCCCGGCCGCGCTGGCTTTCAACGCCGCGAGTGAAGTCCACCGGGTTCGCGATCCGCGCAGTAGCGACCCCTACAGCACCTGGCAAAGCTTCACGCGCAAATGGCCGCTCGACGACCGCGAAATTCAACTCAGCGAGTTCTACTGGGCCGACTTGTCGAAAGTCGGGACGACGAACCTGACCAGGCTTACGGCACTCGTGCAGCTTTTTCTTGAAAGTCCATATGTGCTCGGGCAGGCTTTTTTGGACGATAGCGAGACCGGTATTCACAAAGTGATCCGGAATTTCATCGCCGCTTCGAACTGGGTCATGCGCTGGCCGATCGCCGGTCTCAACGTCGCTATTTTCTTCACGGTGTTTGCAATCGTCGCTCTCAGAGCGCTCGGCATTACCACCCACCTCCCGGAGACCATAGCAGCACTGCTGAGTGTTGTTGCGATCGCCGGCTTTATGCTGTCGGGTAAATGGACAGACCGCAAGGTTGGGCTCAGCGACCTTGCCCTGGCGGCGTCAGTCAATGCCGTATTGCTGTTGATCATCCACGCCTACGGTCTCGTCTATGCGCCGCTCGATAACCCGAATACCCTTTGGTATTACCTGATCATCAGCGTCGGCTTCATCCTGATTGCATGGATCACGTGGACGACGCTGCTCATCGTGCCCGTGGTGCTCACAATAGCGATCTGGCTGAAGCGGCTGATTTGGCCGTGGGGCCGTCAGATTCCCCCGCTCGTCCGGCCGACCGCAGCAATCTCGCTGAGCCTGCTTCTCGGCATGTTTTGGAAGTTCCTGCTTGCCCTCCTCGGTATTCTCGTCATCCAGAAACTGATGGCGGAAGAGCCCAATATTTTCCGCGACTGCCCGAGCTACAAAGGCCTCGCAGGCTGGACAGTCAGCAACTCGGCCGATCCGTGCGGGATTCCTCTGATCAACCAAATTCTGCTGATCATCGGCAGTTTTAACGGCGCGGCCATCTTGTTCACAGTGCTGGCTGTGCTCGCGGTTGTCTTCGTGCGTAAGGCCGGGGTCTTGATCTTCCGTGAACGGGCGCGCAAAGGCACGCTGCGCCTGCCGCGGCTGATAGCCAATCCGGTCATCGTTGCCGCGCTGTTCATCAGCGCAATTCTCAATTTCGGTTTTCTGCTGATTCCTGCCTTGCGGCAGACGGCCCTCGCTCAACAGCTCTACAGCCTCGTGCCGACCTGGCCGCTGAACCTCGCGAGCACGGGCGCGCTCGCGCTGTTCGTATTCTATCTGTTGTTGGCGCGCCTAGTCGAAATGTCGAATGGGTTCGTTCACATCGGCCGTGATCTCGTCGACCATCAGTACAAACCTGACGAAAAGCAGTTCATGCGGCGGCTTCAGACGCTGAGCGCGAAGAAGAGGAAGGATACGGCATCCGACAAAGACGTCGATGCGGCGAAGTCAAACGGCGCCGGCTTCGGCCGGCGGCGGCGTATTCAGGCCCGCCTCGAGGCACTGATTGACGACGTTATCGCCGGCAAGGGCTTCGATCGCCTGATATTCTTCGGCCACAGCCAGGGCAGTGTGATCGTCCACGACTACCTGTTGAACCACGATGATCTGATCAACCCGTCGAAATACGATGCGCTCGAGAGCGTCAGCCAAATCGATGTCATCACCATTGGCTCGCCGCTGACCCACATCTACCGCCACTACTTCATGGACTACGACGGCGTTGACGAAAATGTCGTCGGAGGCGTGCTCGGACCGAAAATCAGGAGCTGGACCAACATGTGGCGCGTCGACGATCCGATCGGACGGGAAGTCAACGTTCTCGCCATGATTGACAATGTCGGCATCGGGCCCGGCGGCCATATGTACTACTGGAAGGAAGACCCCGTGTGCGCCAAGCTTTGGTCGCTCATTCAGAATGAGCAGACGACGCCGGTTGTGCAGTTTGGCACGAGCGCTGCCGCCGAGTAGTGGAGCGCACAGGTACGTTTGTCCAATGCCCGAGAGGCCACAGGAATTGCTCCCCTTGTCATGTTGGCCATTCACCATTCGGCTCGATGAAGACCCTGGGACCTTGGCTAAATGACCGGGGACAAACTATGATTGCAGCTCCAGCCGGAATAAATCAGCTGACTGGCATAGGCTCGTAAGACTGGCCCGAACCATATATTTTTGGAGAGACCGACATGACTCTCACCGGATCGCTCAGCGGCTTGGCTATCGTATTCGCGGCCGCGGTGGTGGTCGTCAGCGCAGCAGAGGCCGGTGAGAGCACGTGGACCCACAACGGGTCAACGATGCTGATGACGGACAATGGCGGTAGCGTCACGATCACGTATCTCGACCCGCGAGCTAGCATTCGCAATCAAGGCGTCAGGCGCGGAACGCTCCTGTTCAGCGGCGTCATGCAGAAGGGCGAACACTTATACGGCACGGCTTATGTCTTCCGCAGCGGCTGCCAACCGGCGGGCTACGATGTCAGTGGCGACTTCACGCCAGACATTGGCCAGGAACGGTTCGAACTCGTTGGCGCATCGCCGCAGCGCGAGCGAGACGGCTGTGAGGTTGTCGGATACTCAGGCTCGTCAAAAAGCGGGGCACTGGAATTTTCTTTTGTCGGCAGCGATGGTCACAGCGCCGGCGATCCGGAAGGTCAGAACGACGACGCCGATGACAGACGCACGGGCAACGCATCCGAAGCCGGTCCCGATCTGCCGGTCGGCGGACGCTCCTATGGCGGCAAGGTGCGGGGCGGGCCCGGCATGGATTTCGAAGATATCGGCAGTTTGCAGGAAGGCGATCGCGTGCGAATTCTCGCGCACACCGGGACCGATATGGGCGGCTATGAGTGGTTCAAAATCCGCTTTCAGGGCCGGACCGGCTATCACTGGGGCGGGATCATGTGTTCGGACGATCCAGTCAACGGCATGTTCCAGCATTGCCAGTGAGACGAGCCCGGCGGCCCACTATCCCTTGCCGCGTTCGCGCCGGAGTTTGGCCCAGTACTCAAGTCGCTTTTTAATGTCGCGCTCGAAGCCGCGTTCGGGCGGATCGTAGTACTGCGGGCGTTTTTTGAAATCGTCGGGGAAATAGTTCTGCCCAGAAAATGCGTCCGGCTGATCGTGGTCGTAGAGATAGTCCGAGCCGTAGCCCTCGTCCTCCATCAGCTTGGTCGGGGCGTTGAGGATAGATTTCGGCGGTGCGAGAGACCCATGCTCCTTGGCGGCGCGCATGGCGGCCTTGTAGGCGACGTAGGTGGCGTTCGATTTTGGCGCGGTGGCGAGATAAATCGTGGCTTGCGCCAGCGCCAACTCTCCTTCGGGTGAACCTAGGAAATCGAACGCGTCCTTTGCCGCATTTGCGACAGCGAGGGCTTGGGGATCGGCAAGGCCGATGTCTTCGACCGCCATGCGCACGAGACGGCGGGCAAGGAACAGGCGATCCTCGCCCCCTTCCAGCATACGGCAGAGATAATACAGCGCCGCGTCGGGATCGGAGCCGCGCACGCTCTTATGTAGCGCTGAGATCAGGTTGTAATGGCCCTCGCGGCCCTTATCGTAAAGCGGCGCGCGGCGTTGCACGAGCTTGATCAGCGCGTCGCGATTAAGCGGTTTGGATTTCTCAGGCGTGGCGCTGAACACGTCCTCGGCAAGGTTGATGATCGAGCGGCCGTCGCCATCGGCCATGCCTTTGAGCGCATCGCGGGCGTCCGCATCGAGCGGCAGGGCGCGGCCCATCTCAGTCTCAGTTCGTTGCAGCAGCGTTTCGAGCGCTCCATCGTCATGACGATTGAGCGTTAGCACGGTCGCGCGCGACAGCAAGGCGGCGTTGAGTTCGAACGATGGGTTCTCGGTGGTCGCGCCGACGAGCGTGATCGTGCCGTCCTCCATGTGGGGCAGGAAACTATCCTGCTGGCCGCGGTTGAAGCGATGGATCTCGTCGATGAACAGCAGCGTGCCCTTGCCCTGCTCGCGCTGGAGTTTCGCGCGCTCAAAGGCTTTGCGCAGGTCCGCGACGCCGGAAAAAATCGCCGAGAGCTGTTCGAACACAAGATTGGTTTCGCCTGCGAGCAAGCGCGCAATCGTCGTCTTGCCCGACCCAGGCGGGCCCCAGAGCACGAGGCTCGGCACGCGGCCCGATTTTAACATGCGCGTCAGCGTGCCCTCGGGACCGGCGATATGGTCCTGACCCGCGACCTCGGCAAGGGTCTTGGGCCGCAGACGATCAGCCAGCGGCCGCGGCGCACTTTTATCAAGACCCGCAGCTTCGAAAAGGTTCGACATAGGTGCGGTTATAGCGGGCCATCGGCCTCTGGCGATAGGGCGCGACTTAGGCGCGGACCGCGACATTCACGGTTTTCGCGGGTCCCGACGTCGCGCCGTCGTCGTCGGCGACAATCACGTCAAAACTCGCCGTCACGGCTTCCCCGCCGTCGTGGGCAAAGTGGACACGGCCGCCTTCGAGATCGGCCTGCGTAAATGTTTCGATCGTCAAGCCCGGCGCACCGGACTGCGTGACGAAGCCGCCACGGGCATTCGAGACTTTGAAGGTCAAGTCCTCGGCCTTGTCATCTGGATCGAGCGCCGAGAGATCGGAGAGCGTGATGCGCACCGACCGGCCCTTATTGACCGTCAGATCAAGATCGCCAGAAATCGAGGGCGGTACATTGCGCACGGTGGCCGTGAGATTGGCGCCGTCCTCCATGGCGAGGCGGCCGTATTTGACGGTGCCGCTGACCGACCCAGTCGATTTGATGGCGATCAGGTGATTGACACGAACGTCGCCTTGCAACGTACCCTTGATTTCAGCGGTTTCCGACTTGACGCTGCCAAACAGCCGCCCGTCGTCATGGACCACGACGTCGTCCGCGGCTACTCCGCCCTCGATATAGCCATGCACCTCGACGCGGCGCGCGTTTTTGACATCGCCCTTCAGGACAGCGTCAGGGCCGATGATCAAAACACCGCGATTGTCCGACATGGAAATACTCCGCTCCATACACTGCACTTGAAGTCAAAGTCGGCCACGAATGTGTCAGCTTGTCGACTGGATAACGGATGTAGCTGGCATGGTAAACGCCGCCGCTGTCTATCCCCTCACAACCAACAGGGGCATGACCGCGAAGAGTATGAACATCGCCAGAGAAATCGCCCCGTCTGCGGTTTTGAATTGACTGAGCCATTGCTCTATCGACAAGCCGCGCATCAAGCCTGAGAAGCTGGCTTCTGCTGCCATGAGGAGCGCAAAGCCAACGCCCCCGATCGTGAGCAATTCGCCGGACGCCAGGGGGGCATCGAAGCGGCCAACGACCCAGCGCGCTGCGAAATACGTGACGGCAAGCATTATCGGTGCTTCAAGCAGGATGCCCCCAACCTGCCCCAGCCGCGGCACAATGATGAGTTCCCGGAGTGAACCGAACACAAAGCCCGCAGCATACGTGACAGCGAAGTACAGCACACCTGCGAGAACCAGGGACATCGGGCTTATCCTGGAACTTGCATCTGAAGAACGCGCTCACCGCGCTTGACGGAAATCTTCCACAGCCTCTGCCGGACGCCGACAGCCTGCTCAATATCGGCGATCACCGCAATTTTGTCGCCGCTGACTGCGACGATAATATCCCCCGGCCGGAAGCCGAGACTTTGCGCCGCCGATCCATTGCGCACCGATACGACCACAACGCCGTCGGTCTGATCGAGGTTCATCTCATCGGCGAGAGCGGGCAAAATATTGGAAACCCGCGCCCCATCCAACGGGTGGTTGCCAGATAGATTTTTGACGTCGTTGGTGCCGCCAGCTGGGGCGGCGACCAAGGCCATCGTGACGTCGATGGGTGCGCCCTTGCGGATAATACCGAGCTTAGCCGATTGGCCCACCCCCTTGGTCGTCAAACGGTAGAAAACGGCGCGGGCATCGGTAACTCCGACGCCGTCGACGCGGGTGATCACGTCGCCCGGTTCGAGGCCTGCTGTCGCCGCCGGTCCTTTGTCCGAGACGCGGGTAACGACCGCGCCCGCAACCCGGTCGAGACCGAGCCCTTCAGCCACTTCGCGGGTCACAGCTTCGAGCTTGGCGCCTAACCACGGCCGCTCGACCTTGCGTCCAGAGACAGCGCTTTCTGCGTAGACTTTGACGAGATTCGAGGGGATCGCGAAGCCAATGCCGACCGAGCCGCCGGTCTTGGAAAAAATCATAGTATTGATGCCGACCAGACGGCCCGACATATCGACCAGCGCGCCTCCTGAATTGCCGGGGTTGATCGCCGCATCGGTCTGGATGAAAACCTGTTGATCCGATTGCCCGACCTCGGATCGCGCTAAGGCCGAGACGATGCCACTCGTCACCGTCTGACCAACGCCGAACGGGTTGCCGATAGCGAGTACGAGATCGCCAACTTCGAGACTGTCGGAATCCTCAAATTCAAGGACCGGGAACTTCTCGTTCGCGCCTTCGATTTTTAAAATCGCAATATCGGTCTTTTCATCCAGCGTGACGACCTTGGCATCGAATTCGCGCTTATCGCTGAGAGCAACGCGAATTTCCGTTTCGCCGCGGCCTTTGACGACATGGGTGTTGGTCACGACGATGCCGTTTGGGTCGATGATGACACCGGACCCCAGCGAAGACTGTACGCGTTCCGAAGGCTCACCAAACTGGTTGCCGAACAGGCGGCGGAAAATAGGGTCATCGGCGAAGGGCGAGTTGAACGCCTGCACGCGGGTGCGGACGTAGACGTTGACGACAGCGGGCGCTGCCTTGCGCACAATTGGCGCGAAGGAATACTGTGCGACTTCGCGCGAGGGCGGCGGGACCTTCTGCTGCGCCTCGGCGGCGGGCGGGGGCCCAAATGAAATCACCCCCGTTGCAAGGGCGAGAAAAGCCGCTGCACTTGCAACGCCGAACACGAGGTTTGCCGCTGTTCGCTTCATGGACACGTTCCCAATCTCACCTGAAGTTGTTGCCGGATGCATAACCCGAATCAGACCCGGCCCGGCCCACAAATCCATAGTTAGTTGATGCTGCGTTTAGATCAACTGGAGCGCCCTGAGCGAGATGACGGACTCTGCGACCGCCGCATCTGCGCCGCGAAACGCTATGCCGAGACCATCGCGGGCCTTGGCGTTGGTGAAGTCCTTGAATTTGCCAAGTTCTGGCAAAATGGTCCGCATCCGCTTGTCAACCACGGCAAGGCCGCGCACGACCATGTCGGGCAGCTCGAGCTTCGGCACCTTGGATTTAAGGTCAGGGAGTTCACGGGCCATGACGACACCAAGGTCGTAGAGGCCGAGTTGTCCCTCACCAATGAGAAAACGCTGACCCGCTGCGTTCGGGCGCATCACCGCTTCGGCATGCGCGGCTGCGACATCCAGGACGTGAGCCACGGGAAAGCGGATGCGAGGCGCTGCGGGATACACGCCCCGGGCCATCAACAGGAACAGCTCGTGAGAGGTTGAAAGATCGGCGTCCAGCGCGGTGCCATGCACGAAGCCAGGATTGATGACGACAAGTTCAGGCGCACCCGGCGTCTCACGCGCGAACCTCCAGGCGGCTTTTTCGGCGAGCGTCTTTGAGCGAATATAGGGCGTAATGTCGGAGCGCGTTTCGTCCGTGAAATCAGTTTCGGAATAACGGTAGCTTTTCGGCTGATCGGGGCCGTAGAAAATGGCGACTGTGGATGATGTCAAGACGACGCGCTTCACACGCGCCGCTGTTGCGGCATTCAACACGCGGAGCGTGCCGTCAACGGCCGGGCGTATGATATCCTCGGGGTCGTCGGGTTGCTGGATCGGAAACGGTGAGGCGGTGTGCAGTACGTGGGTCACGCCGGCGACGGCCTGATCCCAACCGGTGTCCGACAGCAAGTCCGCCGCGATGAACGTCAGCTCCGACGCGTCAGCCCCTGCGCGCGTCACGGCGCGGCGGACGTCGTCAGATTTGTCGAGACGGCGGACTGTGCCGCGCACGGGATGGCCGCGCCGCAGCAGCTCGGCGATGATGTGCTTGGCGATAAAGCCGGTGGCGCCGGTGACGAGGACGAGAGGCTTAGCCATGTTCCCTCCACTAGCAGACGACCGATGAGCACATACACATAAGATAAACGCCCCAGCGCGGGTGGCACTAGAGCGTTTATATATCTAAAATGAGGACGCAGCTCTGGCTTATGCGCTCGCGTTATCCTGATTTTTCAGCATTTCTTCGTGCCGGGCCTTGTCGTCCTTGCCCTTCACGGTGACGTCGCGATCAACGAGTTCGATGACGGCGCGCGGAGCGCTATCGCCGTAACGGAAGCCTGCCTTCAGGACGCGGGTGTAGCCGCCAGCACGCGCCTTGTAGCGAGGGCCCAGCACGTCAAACAGCTTCTTGACCATATCTTCGTCGCGCATGCGGGCGACGGCGAGGCGGCGCGAGTTCAAATCGCCGCGCTTGGCGAGCGTGATGTACTTATCGACGACACGCTGCAAATCCTTGGCCTTAGGCAGCGTCGTGATGATCTGTTCGTGCTTGATGAGAGCAGCGGCCATGTTCGAGAACATGGCCTGGCGGTGACCGCTCTGGCGGCCGAAGCGGCGGCCCATTTTCTTGTGACGCATCGTTTCTTCATCCTTGCATGGTTGTCCCGCAGCAGATGCTGCGAGCTTTGCGTTGTCTCAAAGCCGATGCTTCGAGAGTGGCGCGGGAGGTTCTATGGCCTCACCTTCGCCGGTCTTAATCCGGTGCTCTCTGAGCGATCCGGCAGTCTCGGATTTGGCGTACGACTGCACGCCCGGCGCAAGCGCCGCCCCTGCGGAGCTGGCCCCTTCGCGTTGGCGAAGGGAATAGCCAGCGTGAGCCTAGTATTGATCCTCAAACCGCTTAGCGAGTTCGTCGATGTTGTCGGGCGGCCAGTTCGGCACTTCCATGCCGAGATGGAGACCCATGGTCGCTAAGACCTCCTTGATCTCGTTGAGCGACTTGCGGCCGAAGTTCGGTGTGCGCAGCATCTCGGCTTCCGACTTCTGAATGAGGTCGCCGATGTAAACGATGTTGTCGTTCTTCAGGCAGTTCGCCGAACGCACCGAAAGTTCGAGTTCGTCGACCTTCTTGAGAAGCGCCGCGTTGAACGCGAGTTCTGGATGACGTTGCTCTTCCTGCGCCTTTTTCGGCTCTTCGAAGTTGATGAAGACGGCGAGCTGATCCTGAAGGATGCGGGCGGCGAGCGCCACGGCATCCTCGGCGCGCACCGAACCGTCGGTCTCGACCGTCATGGTCAGCTTGTCATAGTCGAGGACCTGACCTTCGCGCGTGTTTTCGACTTTGTAGGAGACCTTCTTGACCGGCGAATAGAGGCTGTCGACAGGGACCAACCCGATTGCCGCGTCTTCCGGCCGGTTGCGCTCGGAGGCGACGTAGCCCTTGCCCATGTCGGCGGTGAATTCCATGCGGATGGATGCACCCTGGTCGAGGTGGCAGATCACGTGCTCGGGATTCAGGATCTCGACGTCGGATGATCCCTCTATGTCGCCGGCCTTGACCGGGCCCGCGCCCTCTTTCTTCAGCACCATGCGTTTGACGCCATCCGAGTGGATGCGCAGCGCGATTTCTTTGATGTTGAGGATCATGTTGGTCACGTCCTCACGCACGCCGGGAACGGACGAGAATTCATGCAGCACGCCGTCGATCTGCACGGTCTTTATAGCCGCGCCCTGGAGCGACGACAGCAGCACACGCCGCAGCGCGTTGCCGAGCGTCATACCGAAACCGCGTTCGAGCGGTTCGGCGACAACCGTCGCGACGCGCGTGCGGTCGCGGCCCGGCTGAATGTCAAGCTTCGTCGGCTTAATCAGGTCTTGCCAATTCTTCTGCAGAACGTTGATCACAGGGGGCCTCGTCTCAGTTTGGGCGCGGGAGGGGAGAGCCCGCTGCATCCGCCAATGGACTACACACTATAAAAGCACCGCAAAAAACTCGCGGCGCTAAATGAATTTAGACGCGGCGGCGTTTTCTCGGCCGGCAACCGTTGTGCGGGATCGGCGTGACGTCACGGATCGAGGTGATCTGGAGGCCGACGGACTGCAGCGCGCGCAACGCCGATTCACGGCCCGAACCCGGACCCGTGACTTCGACTTCGAGCACCTTCATACCGTGGTCCATGGCCTTCTTGCCGGCGTCTTCGGCGGCAACCTGGGCGGCGTACGGCGTCGACTTGCGCGAGCCTTTGAAGCCCTTGGTGCCCGACGACGACCAGGCGATCGTATTGCCCTGGGCATCCGTGATGGTGATCATGGTATTATTGAACGACGCATTGACGTGCGCGACGCCCGACGTGATGTTCTTCTTTTCGCGCTTCTTGACTTTACCGCCGGCGCGAGCGGCTGTTGCTTCCTTGGCCATCGTATTTCATGCTCCTTAGCCCCATGCCCAGGGACTGAAATCTGAACGTCGCGCGGGTTGTCCACGCGCAAAAAAAACAGTCGCGCGATTACTTGGCCGCCTTTTTCTTGCCGGCGATCGCCACGGCCTTACCCTTGCGGGTACGGGCGTTCGTGTGCGTACGCTGGCCGCGGACTGGAAGACCCTTGCGGTGACGCAGGCCACGGTAGCAACCGAGGTCCATCAGGCGCTTAATGTTGGTCTGCACTTCGCGGCGCAAGTCACCCTCGACCTTGTAGTCGCGATCGATGGCTTCGCGGATCTGCAGGACTTCGGCGTCGGTCAGCTGGTTGACGCGGCGTTCCGACGGGATGCCGACCTTGGTGCAAATTTCTTTTGCGAACTTCGGGCCGATACCGTGAATGTACTGCAGCGCGATGATAGTGCGCTTTGCCGTTGGGATGTTTACGCCTGCGATGCGGGCCACGTTTGTCTCCTGCCGTAATCATTATCGAAATCTGAACGTTGTGCCCTTAGGCGGTGTCCCAGTCTTGACTCAAAGTCTTGATCTCAAATGTTTCATGATCCCAATGTTTTGGGCTCAATCGTAGTTGCCGCGCCTCCGGGCCGATATAAGCAACAGCCCAACGACCACAGACCCGAGCCTGCGCCCGGTCCGGATCGAATTGAGCCATCGCTAGAAAAGCGCAGTGTTGTAGCCCGGCACTCGTCCTCCGTCAATTGGCGCTGTGGCGCTTCACGCCACCTGAAACTGCGCCAAAACCTCGTCGATTTGCCGAGTTACGGCAGCAATGGGTGCCATCCCGTCAACCACCCGTAACAGCCCATGGGCGTAGTAGTAGCCGACCAGAGGCGCGGTCTCGCGATAATAGGCCATAAGCCGGGTTTTGAGGGCCTCGGCGTTGTCATCGGCGCGAACCGCCCCACCCTGGGCAACCGCCTCCCTGGCTCGGGTTTCGATGCGGGAGATCAGGATCGCGTCATCGACCTTGAGTTCAATCACGCTGTCGAGTTTAAGCCTCTTGGACTTCAAAAGATGGTCCAGGGCCGACGCCTGCGGCAATGTGCGCGGGAAGCCGTCCAGGATAAAACCGCGCGAACAGTCCTTTTCAGAAATGCGCTCGGAAATTATTCCAACGACCACGTCATCGGGCACCAAGCCGCCAGCCGCCATGATTTCTTTAGCCTTGAGCCCAACCGGCGTTCCGGCCGTGACGGCCACGCGCAGCATGTCGCCGGTGGAGAGCTGTGGGATGCCGCTCTTCTCAGAGATCAATTGCGATTGAGTACCCTTGCCGGCCCCCGGCGGTCCGAGAAGGATGAGGTTCATCGTTTCGAACCGCGCAGCTTCGCCTTCTTGATCAGGCCTTCGTATTGCTGCGCGATCAGGTGGCTCTGAACTTGTGCCACCGTGTCCATCGTGACGCTGACGGCGATCAGCAGCGAGGTGCCGCCAAAATAGAGAGGGATACCGGCGTAGGAGGTCAAAATTTCTGGCAGCACGCAAACCGCCGCGAGGTACAGTGCGCCGATCACCGTGATGCGGGTCAACACGTAGTCGATGTATTCTGCCGTCTTGTCGCCCGGACGGATGCCGGGCAGGAACCCGCCATATTTGCGCAGATTGTCGGCTGTCTCTTTCGGGTTGATGACAACGGCTGTGTAGAAAAACGCGAAGAAGAGGATCAGCAGCGCATAGACCAGCATATGCAGCGGCTGGCCGTTGCCGAGAGCCGCGACGGCATTGTTCAGCCATTCAGGGCCCTGACCAGCCGAAAACTGCGCGACCGTGATCGGTAGTAGCAACAGCGAGGATGCAAAGATCGGCGGAATAACGCCCGACGAATTGAGCTTCAAGGGCAGGTGCGAGGCGTCGCCCTGAAACATCTTGTTGCCGACTTGGCGTTTTGGATACTGCACCAGCAGCCGCCGCTGCGCCCGCTCGAAGAACACGATCGCCGCGATCACCGCCAGCGCCAAGACAAGGAAGAAGATCATGATGCCGGGCGAAATCGAGCCCGTCCGTGACAACTCAAAGAGTTGCACGAGCGCGCCTGGAAGGCCGGCGACGATGCCGGCGAAAATGATCAAGGACGTGCCGTTGCCGACACCGCGCTGCGTGATCTGCTCGCCAAGCCACATCAGGAACATGGTGCCGCCGACGAGTGTAATCACGGTTGTCGCGCGGAAGAAGACACCGGGATCGATGACCACGGCCCCCGCCGGGTTGCGCTGGCCTTCGAGGCCGACGGCGATGCCGTAAGCCTGCAATGCGGCCAGGATCACGGTCAAATAGCGTGTGTACTGGTTGATCTGCTTGCGGCCGGCTTCGCCTTCCTTTTTCAGCGCTTCGAGCTTGGGATTAATCGAGCTCATCAGCTGCATGATAATGGACGCAGAGATGTAGGGCATAATATTGAGGGCGAAGATCGCCAAGCGCTCGAGCGCACCGCCCGAGAACATGTTAAACATGCCGAGAATGCCGGCGGCCTGGTTCTTGAACGTTTGCGCGAACGCTGCAGGATTGATACCAGGCAGTGGAATGAACGTGCCGAGCCGGTAGATAACCAGCGCACCCAGCGTAAACCAAAGGCGCTTTTTCAAATCCTCCGCCTTGGCGAAAGCGCCAAGATTAAGGTTCGAAGCGAGCTGCTCGGCAGCGGAAACCATTAGCGTCTCTCCTGGCCGTTGCGGGCCTAACCGTTGCTGGCCTGACTATCGCGGGCCTGACCATCGCGGGCATGACCGCCGCGGGAATGCCGCAGCGGCTTATCGCGAGCTTTTGCCAAAGCGTCTCGCGCGAATTGCGCGTCTCCGGCATCAGCTAGGGACCTTGAACGGTGTGTTCAAGATTCCCTAAAGCCTTATTCCTCGGTCTTGGCGGCAGCGCCCGCGGGCTTCTTGCCCTTAGCAGCCTTCTTGGCAGCCGACTTCTTGCGCTTGGCTTCGTCTGCGGGAAGCACCTTGACCACGAGAACTTTCACCGCCCCGCCGACCTTTTCAACGGCGGCTTTCGCCTTGGCTGATGCGTGGTTCACGGTGATGGAGATCTTGGATTTGATCTCGCCCTCGCCGAGAAGACGCAAACCGTCTTTCGGGCGGCGCAGTACGCCAGCGGCCACGAGCGACGCCAGATCGATCGGCTTGGCACCGTCGATGCGCTTATCCTCGATCGCCGTCTGCAAAGCGCCGATGTTGATCTCGTTGAACTTTTGCGGCCGCCACTTATTGAAGCCGCGCTTCGGCAGGCGCCTGTGCAGCGGCATCTGGCCGCCTTCGAAGCCGCCGATGGCGACGCCCGAACGCGCGGTCTGACCCTTGCCGCCGCGGCCACCCTGTTTACCGACGCCCGATCCGATGCCGCGACCGATACGGACGCGGAATTTGCGGGCGCCTGCGTTGTCTTTAATGCCGTTGAGCCGCATGGGACCCAAACTCCTCTTTCTAGTTGCGCCCGGCGGCTCCCTTGCGGGGAGCCGGCCGCCGCGCGCGTTACTTCCCGTCCACGACGCGGACGAGGTGCTGAACCTTCTTGAGCATACCGCGCATGGCCGGCGTATCGTCCAACGTCATGCGCCGGCCGATCTTGTTGAGACCGAGGCCGACCAGCGTTTCCGTCTGGCGCATGGGGCGGCGATTTGCGCTGCGCACCTGCTCCAATGTGATCGTCTTCTTCGCTGCCATGTCGTTACCTCGAGTTCGAATGTGAAGGCCTGGGTGTCGATGGACCCATAGACCTTCAGTAATTAGGCCTCTGCACCAGCATCGATCGCCGAGCCGTCACGGCGGCGGGACACGATGTCGGAGACTTTCTTGTTGCGGCGCGCCGCAACGGCACGCGGATTTTCCTGGGCCTTCAGGGCATCGAAGGTCGCGCGAACGACGTTGTAGGGATTTGTCGAGCCCATCGACTTGGCGACGACGTCGTGCACGCCGACCATCTCGAACACGGCGCGCATGGCGCCGCCCGCGATGATACCCGTACCCGCTGGCGCCGAGCGAAGGACCACCTTGCCCGAACCGTGACGGCCGACGCTATCGTGGTGCAGTGTGCGGGCATCCCGCAGCGGCACGCGCAGCAGATTGCGCTTGGCGGCTTCCGTCGCCTTGCGGATGGCTTCTGGCACTTCGCGCGCCTTGCCGTGACCGAAGCCAACGCGGCCCTTGAGGTCACCGACGACAACGAGAGCCGCAAAGCCGAAGCGTTTACCGCCCTTGACGACCTTGGCGACGCGATTGATGTGCACCAGCTTGTCGGTGAACTCGCTGTCGCGTTCTTCGCGATCGCGTCCGCCGCGCTCTCTTTGGGGTCCACGTGCCACGATTTATCCTCTCAGAGCTCTAGAATTTCAGACCGCCCTCGCGGGCGGCATCGGCGAGCGCTTTCACACGCCCATGAAACAGAAAACCGCCACGATCGAAGACGACCTCGGTGATGCCGGCCTTGACAGCCCGCTCGGCGACGAGCTTGCCGACAGCTGCTGCAGCGGCCTTGTCGGCGCCAGTCTTCAAAGACCCCTTGAGGTCCTTTTCCATCGTCGAAGCGGCAGCGACCGTCATGCCCTTCACGTCGTCGATCACCTGCGCGTAGATGTGCTCGGACGACCGGTGAACGGACAGCCGCGGACGGTTGCTCGCGAACTTCTTGAGTGTCCGGCGCACGCGGGTTTGCCGCTTTGTAAATTGAACTTTGCTCTGGGCCATGACTGCCGTCCTTATTTCTTCTTGCCTTCCTTACGGAAGATGTATTCGCCTTTATAACGCACGCCTTTGCCCTGATAGGGTTCCGGCTTGCGCGAAGCTCTGATCTCGGCGGCAATTTGGCCAACCGCCTGCTTATCGATGCCGGAGACCGTGACCAGGTCCGACTTGGCGCCGCCAACCTTGACGTCGACACCAGCTGGGATTTTCAGCACGACATCATGACTGTACCCGACACTGAGCGTCAGCTGATCCTTGCTCTTCATGGAGGCTTTGAAGCCGACCCCATGAATTTCGAGGTCATGGCTGTAGCCGTCGGTTACGCCCTTGATCAGGTTAGCGACCTGAGTCCGGGACATACCCCATTTGGAGCGGGCGAGCTTGGTGTCCTCGATCAATGCGATCTCGACACCCTCGGCCGACTTCTCGACTTTCAGGTCTTCAGGCACGTTGAAAGACAATTCGCCCTTAGGGCCTTTCATCTTCACCGTCTGGCCAGCAACCGTCGCCGTCACATTGGACGGGACTGTCACGGGCTTTTTACCGATGCGCGACATGGGTCTCAAAACCTTTTTCAAACCGGCCTGAGCCGGGCATTTTCGCGGCTAGAAGATGTTGCAGATGATTTCGCCGCCAACATTTGCCTCACGCGCTTTGCTATCCGACATCACGCCTTTGGGCGTGGAGAGGATTGCAACGCCGAGGCCATTGGCGACAGTCGGAATATCTTTGACAGGTGAGTACACGCGGCGGCCAGGCTTGGAAATACGCTCGATTTCGCGGATCGCCGGCAGGCCGTTGTAGTACTTGAGCTCAATTTCAAATTGCGGAAGCTCGCCTTTGAGCTCAACGCGGGTATAGCCGCGGATGTAGCCCTCGTCAGTCAGCACGTCGAGCACGCGGGCGCGCAGGCTGGACGCAGGCGTCGCAACCTTGGGACGCCGGCGCATCTGCGCGTTACGGATGCGGGTCAGCATATCGCCGATTGGATCGTTCATTGCCATGATGCGTGCCCTCCCTACCAGCTCGACTTAGTCATGCCGGGAATGCGACCCTGGCTCGCGAGTTCGCGGAGCTGGTTTCGGCACATCCTGAGCTTACGGTAGTTGCCGCGCGAGCGGCCGGTGATTTCACAGCGATTGCGCACGCGAACCTTGGCGCCGTTTCGCGGCATCTCGGCGAGCTTCAGGCGCGCGGCAAAGCGTTCCTCAGCCGGCTTCTTCAAGTCGTTGGCGATTGCCTTCAACCGCTTGCGCTTGGGAGCCTGCTGCTCCGCCATCCGGCGCCGGCGATTGTTTTTTTCGATCGAACTGGTCTTTGCCATATCGTCTCCTCCAAAGGCCTTTCGGCTTAAGCTACCGAGGTCCTCTAGCTGCGGAACGGGAAGTTGAAGCCTTTGAGCAGTTCGCGGGCTTCGTCATCTGTGCGGGCGGACGTGCATACGATCACATCCATGCCCAGGACGTTATCGACCTTGTCGTAATCGATTTCCGGAAACACGAGGTGCTCCTTGAGGCCGGTCGCGAAGTTGCCGCGGCCGTCGAAGCTCTTCGAGTTCAAACCTCGGAAGTCTTTGACACGCGGCAGTGCGATGGTCACGAACCGGTCGAGGAATTCGTACATGCGGTCGCCGCGAAGAGTAACCTTGGCGCCGATCGCCATGCCTTCGCGAAGTTTGTAGACCGCGATGGCCTTTCGCGACTTCGTGATAACCGGCTTCTGACCGGCGATCAGCGCGAGATCGGCAGCGGCGACGTCGACCTTCTTGCGGTCGTTGACGCCATCGCCGACACCCATATTGATGACGATCTTCTCAATGCGAGGGATCTGCATGACGTTCTGATAGGCGAACTTGATGCGCAGGGCTTCGCGCACGACCTTCTCGTAGTGCACTTTCATGCGCGGCTTGTAGTCTTTCGGGCGCGGACTCGCCGGCGCACGCGGACCTGACGCCGCGGCAGCCTTCTTGCCACCTGCAGCTTTCGGAGCCTTCGCGACCTTGGCGCCGCCAATCGGGGCAGCGCTTGCGGGCTTAGCGCCCTTCGCTGGTTTGTCTTTGTCAGCCATGGCCTAGTTCTTCTCCGGGATCTGCTCGCCCGAGCGCTTTGCAATACGGACTTTCTTGCCATCGGCAAGGATCTTGAAACCAACGCGGGTCGGTTTACCGTCCTTGGGGTCCTCGATCGCAAGGTTCGAAATCTGGATCGGACCTTCTTTCGAAATGATGCCGCCTTCTTGATTGGCGCTCTGACGTTGATGCCGGCGCACCACGTTGATGCCGCGGACGAGGGCACGATTTTCCTTGGGGCGCACTTCGATCACTTCGCCGCGCTTGCCTTTATCACGGCCAGCGAGGACGACGACCGCGTCACCCTTCTTGATTTTCAGTGACGCCATTACAGCACCTCCGGAGCGAGCGAGACGATCTTCATGTGGTTCTTGGCGCGCAGTTCGCGCGTCACAGGTCCGAAAATGCGGGTGCCGATCGGCTCGCCGTTGGCGTTGATCAGAACGGCGGCGTTGCGGTCGAAGCGGATCAGCGAACCGTCGGGACGGCGCACGCCCTTGGCGACGCGCACGATGACGGCCTTCATGACCTGACCCTTCTTGACGCGGCCTTTCGGGATCGCCTCCTTGACGGAGATGACGATGGTATCCCCAACGGTTGCGTAGCGGCGCTTGGAACCACCAAGAACCTTGATGCACTGGACGCGGCGCGCACCGGAATTGTCGGCGACGTCGAGATTGGTCTCCACCTGGATCATCGCGTCGTACCTTCTCTTGTGGCCGCGGGAGTTACCCCAGAACGGCGCGCTGTTCTTTTTTGCCTTTTCCGCTCGTGGGGTCTTGGGAGCGGCCCTCTATGGCCCGGTCCCAACGCTCCAACGGCTGGAGAAGACGCATCAGTCGTTAAAATACAAAACGTAACCCGTAGTACCGCGGCTTTAGGCTTTAACACCAAGTGCGACCCAACGCTTATTCTTCGAGATCGGCGCGGTTTCTTCGATCGAAACCAAATCGCCGGTCTTGAACGTGTTCTTCTCATCATGTGCGTGGTACTTTTTGGTACGGCGCACGGTCTTCTTCAAAAGCGGGTGGGTGTAACGGCGTTCGACCTGGACGACAATGGTCTTGTCGTTCTTGTCGGACACCACGACGCCCTGCAGCACGCGCTTCGGCATAGTCTCAGTCTCCCTTACGCGCCCTTTTTGGCGCCGCCGGCACGTTTTTGACGCGCCGCTGTTTTAACGCGCGCGATATCGCGGCGAATGAGCCGTATCCGCGCCGTGTTCTCAAGCTGGCCCGAAGCTCTCTGGAAGCGCAGATTGAACTGCTCCTTCTTGAGCTTCACCACCTGGTCGTCGAGCTGATCGAGCGACAGATCTTTAAAGTCGCTGGCCATAATCCGTCCTCACTTCATGTCTTGCCGTAGCGTCTCACGCGTCATCCATAAGGACTTAGGCAAGACGCATCACAACCCTGGTTTTAATCGGAAGCTTGGCCGCGCCGAGCAGCAGGGCTTCCTTGGCGACCTGCTGATTGACGCCGCCGAGTTCAAAAATGATGCGGCCGGGCTTGACGCGCGCGACCCACAATTCAATCGATCCCTTGCCAGAGCCCATGCGGACTTCCGCGGGCTTCTTCGTCACCGGCACGTCAGGGAACACACGCGTCCACATACGGCCCGCGCGTTTGGTATGGCGGGCAATGGCACGGCGTGCAGCTTCGATTTGGCGCGCGGTCAAACGCTCAGGTTCCATGGCCTTGAGGCCAATTTCGCCAAAGCTCAACGTCGTGCCGCCCTTGGCATTGCCATGGATGCGGCCCTTGAAGGCTTTGCGGAACTTTGTCCGTTTCGGTTGCAGCATTGTCTTGTCGCCTTAAAAAAATCTGTCGCGTTACGTCCGTAAACTTAGGTGCTCTGAGCCGGGGCGTCGCCGCCGCCAGCACCGCCGCCAGTACCGGCACCGCCGCCCGCACCGCCAGCGCCACCACCGGCACCTCCACGGCCACCGCCACCACCGCCGCGGCCACCACGGCCGCCCCGGCGCTCACGGCGATCACCACCATCGCGGTCTTCACGGCGCGGACGCGGACCACCGCTCTCCTGCATCTCAGCGTTTTTGCGCTCAGCCGCCATCGGATCGTGTTCGATGATCTCGCCCTTAAAGACCCAGACCTTGATGCCGATGATACCGTAAGCTGTCTTGGCAATGCCGTAACCGAAGTCGATGTCGGCGCGCAGCGTATGCAGCGGCACACGGCCTTCGCGGTACCATTCTGTGCGTGCGATTTCCGCGCCACCCAGACGGCCGGCGACGTTGATACGAATGCCGACCGCGCCCAAGCGCAGCGCCGACTGGACCGAACGCTTCATGGCCCGGCGGAACGCCACGCGGCGCTCGAGCTGCTGGGCGATGCTTTCCGCGATCAACACCGCGTCAATCTCGGGCTTTCTGATTTCGACGATGTTGAGGTGAACTTCCGATGACGTAAGACGGGCGAGATCGGAGCGGATGCGATCGATCTTATCGCCTTTCTTGCCGATGAGGATACCCGGGCGCGCAGTGTGAACGGTGACCCGGCACTTCTTGTGCGGGCGCTCGATGACGACCTTTGAAATGCCGCCCTCGCGCTGATCCTTCATAATGTGGGCGCGTATGGCGCGGTCTTCGTGCAACAGGCGCCCGTATTCTCCGCGGGCTGCGAACCAGCGGCTATCCCAGGTGCGGTTGATACCAAGCCTGAGCCCGACGGGGTTTACTTTTTGACCCATATTACTTGGCCTCCTTGGACTTGCCCGCAGCCTTAGGTGCAGACTTCTTGGCGGCCGGCTTGGCCTTATCGGCTTTCTTTTCTTCTTCGACCTGGCGCACGACGACGGTCAGCTGGGCGAAAGGCTTCAAGATCGACGACCCACGGCCGCGGCCGCGAGCATGGAAGCGCTTCAATGTCAGGTTCTTGCCGACATAGGCTTCAGCGACGACCAGCTCGTTGACATCGAGACCGTGATTGTTCTCAGCGTTCGCAACCGCGCTCATCACGCACTTGCGCACGTCAATGGCGATGCGCTTCTGGCTGAACTCGAGTTCGGCCATGGCTTTGTCGACCTTCTTGCCGCGGATCATGCCCGCGACGAGATTGAGCTTCTGCGGAGATATCCGCAAAGACCTGGCAACTGCTTGCGCCTCGTTATTGGCTAGGCGCCGATCATGGCTTGGCTTGCCCATTATCTCTTCACCGATTTCTTGTCGCCGCCGTGGCCCGGAAAGTGCCGGGTCGGAGAGAATTCACCGAACTTGTGGCCGATCATATCTTCCGTGATGGCGACGGGGATGTGCTTCTTGCCGTTGTGGACGCCGAACGTCAGTCCGACGAACTGCGGAAGGATCGTCGAGCGGCGGCTCCACGTTTTTATGACCTCGTTACGCCCCGAAGAGCGGGACTTATCCGCCTTCTTCAGGATGTAGCCGTCAACAAACGGACCCTTCCAGACTGAACGTGTCAAAGTGCGTCTCCTTCAATCAGCTCGCTTACGCCGCCTGCTTACTTAGCTTTCTGGCGGGCGCGAACGATGTATTTGCCGGTCGTCTTGTTCTTGCGTGTCTTGTAGCCCTTGGTCGGCTTGCCCCACGGCGTCGCCCAGTGCTTGCCGCCCTTGGTGCGGCCACCGTTCGGGTGATCGACCGGGTTCATGGCAATCGAGCGGACGGTCGGGCGCGTGCCCTTCCAGCGTGTGCGGCCGGCCTTGCCGGTGACGGCGTTCATGTGGTCGGGATTTGAAACCGCGCCGACTGTCGCCATGCAATCGGCCGGGACCTTGCGGGTTTCGCCCGAGTTGAGCTTCAGCACGGCAAAGCCTGAATCGCGACCGACCAATTGCACAAACGATCCGGCCGAACGGGCCATCTGGCCGCCCTTGCCGGGCTTCATTTCAACGTTGTGCACGATCGTGCCGACCGGCATCGCCGAAAGCGGCATGGCGTTGCCCGGTTTCACGTCGACCTTGGCGCCCGACACAACCATGTCGCCAACAGCAAGGCGCTGCGGCGCCAAGATATAAGACAGCGTGCCATCGTCGTACTTGATGAGCGCAATGAACGCCGTGCGGTTCGGATCGTACTCCAGCCGCTCGACCTTGGCGGGAGCATCGAACTTGCGGCGGCGGAAATCGACCTTGCGATAGGCCTGCTTATGCCCGCCGCCGATGTGACGCGTCGTGATGCGACCGTCGCTGTTGCGGCCGCCAGTCTTGGTCTTACCCACGACCAGCGTCTTGATCGGTCCGCCCTTCCAAAGGTGACCGCGGTCGACGAGCACCAGATGGCGGCGGCCAGGTGAGGTCGGGCTGAATGTTTTAAGCGCCATAATCTCTACTCCTTAGAGGCCGGTCGTCACGTCGATGGAATGACCATCTTCGAGCGTGACAACTGCCCTCTTGGTGTCGCTCAGCAATGCAGTGATGCCGCGGAACGCGCGTTTTTTGCCCTTGCGGACGATTGTATTCACTGACTTGACCTTGACCTTGAACAGGGCCTCGATCGCGGCCTTGATCTCGGGCTTCGTCGCCTTCGGGTTGACCTTGAAGATCACCTGATTGGCTTCGGAGGCGAGTGTCGCCTTCTCGGTGATGACGGGGGCGACGATGACGTCGTAAGCGGTGCGTTTCGTCATTTGAAGCGCGCCTCCAGCGCCGCAACGGCCGCCTTCGTCAGCACCAGCTTCTTACGACGCAGAATGTCGTAGACGTTGATGCCCTGGACCGGGAGCACGTCGATGTTCGGGATGTTGCGCGCCGCGCGCGCGAAATGCGGCTCTAACTCGGCGCCGTCGATGATGAGAGCATTCTTCCATTCGAGCTTGGCGAACTGGCCCTTCAGAGCGCCTGTCTTGCCGTCGCTCGATGAGGCCTTGTCCAGCACCACGATCTCGCCAGCCTTGGCCTTGGCCGAGAGAGCATGACGCAAGGCCAGTGCGCGCACCTTCTTGGTCATCCCAATGGCGTGGCTGCGGGGCTTCGGACCAAAGGCCTTGCCGCCGCCGCGGAACTGCGGCGCCGACTTATCGCCGTGACGGGCACCGCCAGTGCCCTTCTGCTTGTACATTTTCTTACCCGTGACCGCGACTTCCGAGCGGTCGGCGGCGTGATGCGTACCGGCCATGCGCTTCAGGGTCTGATAGCGCACCATGCGATAGATCAGGTCTGGGCGGACTTCGAGACCGAAAATGGCGTCCGCCAATTCGATTTCACCGGCCTTGCTCGAGTCGAGCGTGGTGACAGCGGCTTTCATCACGCGCTCTCCTTCTTGGCTTCGGCACGCGGCTTGAAGGCACCGGGCTTCGGCAGATCCTTGGGAGCAGCTTTCTTAACGGCGTCGCGCACAACAACCCAGCCACCCTTGGAGCCGGGGACGGCGCCGCGGATCATCACGAGGCCGCGGACGACGTCGATCTTAGCGACGATGAGGTTCTGCGTGGTGATGCGTTCGTCACCCATGTGGCCGGCCATCTTCTTGCCCTTGAACACCTTGCCGGGGTCTTGGCGCTGACCGGTCGATCCAAGCGAACGATGCGAGACCGAAACGCCGTGTGTCGCTCTGAGGCCGCCGAAGTTCCAGCGCTTCATGGCGCCCTGGAACCCTTTACCCTGCGAAGTTCCGGTCACGTCGACGAATTGACCGGGCATGAAATGGTCGGCGGTAATTTCCGCGCCCACTTCGATTAGGTTATCTGGAGACACGCGAAACTCGGCAAGCTTGCGCTTGGGTTCGACCTCGGCTTTCGCAAAGGTGCCGCGCTCCGACTTGGTGAGCCGCGAAACTTTTCGCGTACCGCCGCCGACCTGGATGGCGGTGTAGCCGTTCTTCTCGACTGTACGGTGGGACAGAACCTGAAGGTTCTCGAGCCGCAGCACGGTAACCGGGATATGCTCCCCGGCTTCCGTGAAAATGCGGGTCATACCCACCTTCTGTGCAATCACTCCGGAACGCATCTGCATTCCTTCCTATCGTTGGGGCCATACACGTGAGGCAGAGGGCCCGGAATTCAAATGTTTAGAGCTTGATTTCGACGTCCACACCGGCCGCCAGATCCAGCTTCATGAGCGCGTCCACCGTTTGCGGCGTCGGATCGACAATGTCGAGCAGACGCTTGTGGGTCCGCATCTCGAACTGCTCGCGGCTCTTCTTGTCGATGTGCGGCGAGCGGTTGACGGTGAACTTCTCGATGCGCGTCGGCAGCGGGATGGGCCCCCGAACCTCGGCACCGGTGCGTTTCGCCGTGTTCACGATCTCGCGGGTCGAAGCATCAAGAATACGATGATCGAACGCCTTGAGCCGGATGCGGATGTTTTGGCCGTGCATGGTGTGACTTTCACTCTTCAAGAGAGGACAAAAGAAGCGCCCCGGTGATGGGGCGCCCCTAAACTGTAGCGCTACTCGAGGATCTTGGTGACGACGCCAGCACCCACCGTGCGGCCGCCTTCACGAATGGCGAAGCGCACTTTTTCTTCCATGGCGATGGGTGAGACGAGTTCGACTGTAACCGAGACGTTGTCACCCGGCATCACCATTTCCGTACCTTCGGCGAGCTTGACGGTGCCCGTCACGTCGGTGGTACGGAAGTAGAACTGCGGACGGTAGTTGGTAAAGAACGGCGTGTGACGTCCGCCTTCTTCCTTATTCAGGATATAGGCTTCAGCCGCAAATTTCTTGTGCGGCTTGACGGAACCCGGCTTGCAAAGAACCTGGCCACGCTCGACGGCTTCCTTGTCGATACCGCGCAGCAGGCAGCCGACGTTGTCGCCGGCTTCACCGCTGTCGAGCAGCTTGCGGAACATTTCGACGCCGGTACAAACCGACTTCTGCGTGTCGCGGATGCCGACGATTTCAACTTCTTCGCCGACCTTCACGACGCCGCGTTCAATACGGCCGGTCACGACGGTACCGCGGCCCGAGATCGAAAACACGTCTTCGATCGGCATCAGGAAGGGGAGATCCTTCGGACGGTCAGGGATCGGTATGAAGGTATCGAGGGCTTCATAGAGCTTGAGGATCGCTTCATCGGCGAGCGGGCCCTTTTCGCCGTTGAGCGCCTTAATAGCAGCGCCACGAATGACAGGCGTATCATCGCCCGGGAACTGGTACTTCGAAAGGAGTTCGCGAACTTCCATTTCGACGAGATCGAGAAGTTCCTGGTCTTCAACGATGTCGCACTTGTTCAGGAAAACCACGACCCGCGGCACGCCAACCTGGCGAGCGAGCAGGATGTGCTCACGCGTCTGCGGCATCGGGCCGTCGACGGCGGAAACGACAAGGATGGCGCCATCCATCTGGGCGGCACCGGTGATCATGTTCTTGACGTAGTCGGCGTGGCCCGGGCAGTCGACGTGGGCGTAGTGCCGGTTCGGCGTCGAATACTCGACGTGCGACGTCGCAATCGTCAAAATCTTGGTCGGATCGCGGCGGCCCTGGCTCTCCGAGGCCTTCGCCACTTCGTCGTAGGCGATCGCCGTCGATGTCCAACCGCGGTCATGCGACACCTTGGTCAGCGCTGCGGTCAACGTGGTCTTACCATGGTCGACGTGACCGATCGTACCGACGTTGCAATGCGGCTTGTTCCGCTCAAATTTCTGTTTGGCCATCGTAGGCTCTCCTCAGTCTTCCTAACGCGCCCCAGGATTGGTTCCTGAGATTTCCTAAATTCTAGCTTCAAGTTTCGCTCACCAGGTTGCCCTGACGTGCGGACCTCATTCTGTTTAAGCGTACTTAGCCTTAACCTCTTCCGCGACGTTGCGCGGCACTTCTGCATAGTGTGCGAATTGCATGGTGTACGACGCTCTGCCTGTCGACATCGACCGCAGCTGGCTGACGTAGCCGAACATGTTGGCAAGCGGCACGAAGGCGCGAACGACAGTGGCATTGCCGCGCATCTGTTGATCACGGATTTGCCCACGCCGGCTGTTGATGTCGCCGATGACGCCGCCGACGAAATCGCCAGGGGTTACAACTTCCACATCCATGATCGGCTCGAGCAGCTTGACGCCGCCCTTTTCGCAGGCCTCTTTCATGGCAGAGCGGGTCGCGATTTCGAAGGCGATCGCCGACGAGTCGACCTCGTGGAACGCGCCGTCATAAAGCGTAACCTTCATATCGACCATCGGGAAGCCGATGAG
The DNA here is from genome assembly GCA_031378895.1 of Hyphomicrobium sp. Lineage (GTDB taxonomy): Bacteria > Pseudomonadota > Alphaproteobacteria > Rhizobiales > Hyphomicrobiaceae > Hyphomicrobium_B. The sequence goes on along the minus strand of JANNEP010000028.1, from coordinate 79,591 downwards.
AATGCCGTTGTCCCAGACCGAGTTGACGCCCTTTTCGACGCCCGGCAGGTATTCCTTCGGCACGGTGCCGCCAATGATCGTCGACTCGAATTCATTACCCTTGCCGGTCTCGTTCGGCGCCAACTTCAACTTGACGCGCGCGAACTGGCCCGTACCGCCGGTCTGCTTTTTGTGCGTGTAGTCGATCTCAGTCGCCCGCGCGAGGGTCTCGCGATAGGCAACCTGCGGCGCGCCAACGTTGGCTTCGACGCCATACGTCCGCTTCAGAATATCGACCTTGATGTCGAGATGCAGTTCGCCCATGCCCTTGAGGATGGTCTCGCCGCTTTCCTGATCGACGGCGACGCGGAACGAGGGATCTTCGTGCGCCATCGTATGCAGCGCGATCGCCATCTTTTCCTGATCGGCCTTGGTCTTCGGCTCAATCTTCATCTCGATGACGGGATTCGGGAAATCCATCTTTTCGAGAATGACTGGCTTTGATGGATCGCACAAAGTCTCGCCCGTGCGGGTATCCTTCAAGCCTTGCAGGGCAATGATATCGCCAGCAAACGCTTCCTTGATTTCTTCGCGGTCGGCGGCGTGCATCAAATACATACGGCCCGCGCGCTCTTTCTTGTCGCGGGTCGTGTTCGCAAGCGCCATACCCTGCTCAAGCTTGCCGGAGTAGACGCGGCAGAACGTGATCGAACCAACGTGTTCGAAGCTCATGATCTTGAAGGCGATCATAGACAGCGGATCGCTGTCGGCCGGCCTGCGGAGAATTTCTAGTTCCGTCTTCGGATCGATGCCCGTGTAAGCTTCGCGATCGAGCGGCGAGGGGAGAAAATCGACGACGGCATCCAGAAGCGGCTGAACGCCTTTGTTCTTGAAGGCCGAGCCGCACATCATTGGGTAGAAGGCGCGCGTAACCGTTGCCTTGCGGATGAGACGGCGCAGCGTGTCTTCGTCCGGCTCCTTGCCGTCGAGATAATCCGCCATCGCGGCGTCGTCCATATCGACGGCGGCCTCGATCATGTTGGCGCGGAATTCAGCAGCCTTGTCGGCGAGATCGTCGGGGATTGGCCCCTCGACCATTTTCGAATCTTTGCCGTCACCATCCCACGTGATCGCGATCATGCGGATGAGATCGATGACGCCTTTGAAGTCGGCTTCGGCGCCAATGGGGATCTGCAGCGGCACGGCCTTGGCGCCGAGCTTGTCCTTGATGTCGGCCAGGCACATGAAGAAATCGGCGCCGGTCTTATCCATTTTGTTGGAAAAAATGATGCGCGGCACGCCGTATTTGTCGCCTTGGCGCCAAACGGTTTCGGTCTGCGGCTCGACACCTTGGTTCGAATCGAGGACGCACACGGCGCCGTCGAGAACACGCAGCGAGCGTTCAACTTCGATCGTGAAGTCGACATGACCCGGCGTGTCGATAATGTTCAAGCGGCGCTTGCGGCCATCGCGGCCCGCCCAGAAACAGGTGGTCGCGGCTGACGTGATCGTAATGCCGCGCTCGGCTTCCTGCTCCATGAAATCCATGGTCGCGGCGCCGTCGTGAACTTCACCAATCTTGTAAGACTTGCCGGTGTAATAAAGCACGCGCTCAGTGGTCGTGGTTTTCCCAGCATCGATGTGGGCCATGATGCCGAAATTGCGGTAGTCTTCGATGGCGTATAGACGGGCCATGATGTGCCTCGAAATTCCTTGGAAGTCCTACCAGCGGTAATGCGAGAAGGCGCGGTTAGCTTCGGCCATTTTGTGTGTGTCTTCGCGCTTCTTGACGGCAGTACCACGGTTGTTTGCTGCGTCCAGCAGCTCACCCGACAGCTTGTCGATCAGCGTCGATTCATTGCGCGAGCGGGCCGCAGTTATGATCCAGCGAATAGCGAGCGCCTGACGGCGTTCGTTGCGGACTTCGACCGGCACCTGATACGTAGCGCCACCAACACGCCGCGAGCGCACTTCGACCGCCGGCATGACGTTCTCAAGCGCCGTTTTAAACAGGTCGATGGCGTTGGCCTTGCCCTTTGTTTCCATCTTCTCGAACGCACCGTAAACCATGCGTTCAGCAACCGACTTCTTGCCGTGCTCCATAACCGCGTTCATGAACTTGGTGACGACCAAGTCGTGAAACTTCGGATCGGGGATCACTTCCCGCTTTTGCGCCGCGTGACGACGAGACATCCTGACGAGCCCTTCGCTTCGAATTCGGTTTCAGATGAGGACCCGCATAGCCGGCCCCACTTTTAGATATCTTACTTCGGACGCTTGGCGCCGTATTTCGAACGCCGCTGACGCCGCGCTGCGACGCCCTGCGTATCAAGCACACCGCGAACGATGTGATACCGGACGCCTGGCAAGTCCTTGACGCGGCCGCCGCGGATCAAAACCACTGAGTGTTCTTGAAGGTTATGACCTTCGCCCGGGATGTAGCCGATGACCTCGAAGCCGTTGGTCAGCCTGATCTTGGCGACCTTGCGCAGCGCCGAGTTCGGCTTCTTCGGCGTCGTTGTGTAGACGCGCGTGCAGACGCCGCGCTTCTGCGGGCAGGATTCCATATGGCGCGATTTCTCGCGGTAGGTCTTCTTCTCCCGGGGCTTCCGGATTAACTGTTGTATCGTCGGCATTCGCCTCGTCCTAATCTCATGCAGCACGCCCAAACGCGGAAATGCGCCAAGCAAATCTGCCAGGCGGCGTCACCGCCCCTAGCAAGAATACCCAGAGGATCATGCTGCCCAAAAGGCACCAGATCTTGGACCGTCGATGTGCTCTGCTTTCGTGAACGGCAGCGTTTAGGCCTCAACCCATGCGCTCAGAAAAGCGCGGAAATTGCCTACCACCTACCGTGAGAGTTGCGGAGCTATATACACAGCTTCCAAATTGGTCAACAGCCCGTCACCCCGGTGCCGGAATTATTTTCCACAAGCTCGAGGACTATCAAACAACCGGCCTGCGGCACGATGGCTAACTCAGCGCCAAAACGTGTGCTCCGCGCCTGCTGAAAAACCGAACGGCCGCCCGAGTATGGCGGCCGTTCCAGTATCGCTTACATGCAGGCAGCGGCCCTAGCTCCCAGCCCAGGGCGCCCTATTCTTATGACTACGCCGCCTCGTCCGTCGAAGTCCGGCGGCGGCGGCGCGCGGCAGTACTGCCCGCCACACCATCAGGACCGGCGATGTTCGCAGTCTTGGACTGCTCCTTGGCAATCAGCTCGTCGCGCTTGGCGGCGATCTTGCGGAGTTGCCGCAGCATGCCGCCGGTGCCAGCAGGGATCAGGCGGCCGACGATGACGTTTTCCTTCAAGCCTTCGAGCATGTCGGACTTGCCGTTAACGGCGGCATCGGTCAGCACGCGTGTCGTTTCCTGGAACGATGCGGCCGAGATGAAGGACTTCGTCTGCAGCGACGCCTTGGTGATGCCGAGCAGAACTGGAGTGGCGACAGCGATCCGCTTGCCGGCCTTCTCGATAGCCGCGTTGACCTCGTCGAACTCGGTCCGGTCAATCTGCTCGCTCTTGATCAGGTCGGTATCGCCTGGATCTGTGATCTCAACCTTCTGCAACATCTGGCGAACAATCACCTCGATGTGCTTGTCGTTGATGGTCACGCCTTGCAGGCGATAGACATCCTGAATTTCGTTGATCAGAAAGTTGGCCAGTTCCTCGACGCCCTTGATGGCAAGAATATCATGCGGTGCCGGGTTGCCGTCGTAGACGAAATCACCTCGCTCGATTCTGTCGCCGTGCTGAACAGCAAGGCTCTTGCCGCGCGGGATCAGATATTCTGCCGATTCCTTGGTGTCATCATCAGGCTTGATGTGGATGCGCTGTTTGTTCTTGTAGTCCTTGCCGAATTCGACGGTGCCCGAAATTTCCGCAAGGATCGCGTGATCCTTCGGACGCCGGGCTTCGAAGAGCTCCGCAACACGCGGCAGACAACCGGTGATGTCACCGGATTTGGCCGCAGCCGTCGGGATGCGAGCCAGCACGTCGCCGGCCTTGACCTCGGCATTGCGATCAACCGAGAGAACGGCTTCGACTGACAGCAGATACCGGGCATCACCGCCACGAGCGACCTTGATCGGCTTGCCCTTGCTGTCCTTGACGACAATGGCAGGCTTCAACTCGTTGCCGCGCGGGCTCGTGCGCCAGTCAACGATGACGCGGTTGGACGTACCCTTCATTTCGTCGGTCTTTTCGCGAACCGACGCACCTTCGATCAAATCCTCGAAGTCGACGGTGCCGTTGGCTTCGGACAGAATCGGGCGCGTATAGGGATCCCACTGCGCAACCTTTGTTCCGCGTTTCACCGTATCGCCGTCATCGACGAACATGCGCGCGCCATAGGTAATCTTATGGGCCGCGAGTTCTTTGCCTGACTGGTCGATGATCATCACCGTCATCGTCCGGCTGGTAGCGATAAGCTGTCCCTTCGAATCCTTGGCGATGGTGCGGCCCTTGATTTTCACCGTGCCGTTGAAGTTGCTCTCTATGAACGAACTATCGACGAGGTTTGCCGTGCCGCCGATGTGGAAGGTACGCATAGTCAGCTGCGTGCCTGGCTCACCGATCGACTGGGCGGCGATGACGCCAACGGCTTCGCCGATGTTGACCGGCGTGCCGCGCGCGAGATCCCGGCCATAGCACTTGGCACATACGCCCTGCTCGGCTTCGCAGGTCAGCACCGAGCGGATGCGGATCTCCTGGATCTCAGCCTTGCCGATCGCCTCAGAATGCCGCTCCTCGATGAGGTCGCCATCCTTGATGATAATTTCTCCCGTGACCGGGTGCTTGATGTCCTCGGCGGCCGTGCGTCCAAGGACGCGGGCGGCAATCGAGACAATTACTTGGCCCGCATCGACGACAGCCTGGACGTTGATGCCGGCATCGGTCTTGCAATCGATTTCAGAGATAATGGCATCCTGCGCCACGTCGACGAGGCGGCGTGTCAGATAGCCCGAGTTGGCCGTCTTCAAGGCGGTGTCGGCGAGACCTTTGCGGGCGCCGTGCGTCGAGTTGAAGTACTCGAGGACCGACAGCCCTTCCTTGAAGTTCGAGATGATCGGCGTCTCGATGATCTCACCCGAGGGCTTGGTCATAAGGCCGCGCATACCGGCGAGCTGTTTCATCTGCGCCGGCGAACCGCGGGCACCGGAATGGCTCATCATATAGACCGAGTTGACCGGCTTATCGCGGCCAGTCTTGGGGTCCTTCTGAAGCGCGGAAATGCGATCCATCATCTCTTTGGCGATCTGATCGGTACACTTCGACCAAGCGTCGACCACCTTGTTGTACTTCTCGAGCTGGGTGATCAGGCCGTCCTGATATTGCTGCTCAAAATCGCGCACTTCGACGTTTGTCTTTTCGACGATCTTCGCCTTCGAGTCCGGGATCTGCATGTCGTCCTTGCCGAACGAGATGCCGGCTTTGAACGCGTGATAGAAGCCCAGTGACATGATGCGATCGCAGAAAATAACCGTCTCCTTCTGACCGCAGTTGCGATAGACGGCGTCGATCATGCCGGAGATGTTCTTTTTGGTCAGAAGCTGATTGACGAGCGCGAACTTTACGCCCGGCTTCTTCGGCAGATGCTCGCCGAGCAGCAGGCGGCCCGGAGTCGTCTCGTGTATTTCCAAAACCGTTTCACCGTTGTCACCGATCGCCCGGAAACGGCCCTTGATCTTGGCGTGCAGCGTCACAACCTTGGCTTCGAGCGCGTGCTGAACCTCGGAAATTGTTCCGAAGATCATGCCCTCTCCTGGCTCCTTGTCACGCATGATCGACAAGTAATAGAGGCCGAGCACGATATCCTGCGACGGCACGATGATCGGCTGGCCGTTCGCCGGATGCAGAATGTTGTTGGTCGACATCATGAGCACACGGGCTTCGAGCTGGGCTTCCAGCGACAGCGGTACGTGGACAGCCATCTGGTCGCCGTCGAAGTCAGCGTTGAAGGCGGCGCAGACCAGCGGATGCAGCTGGATCGCCTTACCCTCGATGAGTTGTGGCTCAAACGCTTGGATGCCGAGACGGTGCAGTGTCGGCGCGCGGTTCAAGAGCACCGGGTGCTCGCGGATAACTTCATCCAGCACGTCCCAGACTTCCGGCTTTTCTTTCTCGACGAGCTTCTTGGCCTGCTTCACGGTCGCGGCCTGGCCCAGTACCTGCAGCCGCGCATAGATGAACGGTTTAAACAGCTCGAGCGCCATCTTCTTTGGCAAGCCGCACTGGTGCAGCTTGAGCTCGGGACCAACGACGATAACTGAACGGCCCGAATAGTCGACTCGCTTGCCGAGCAAGTTCTGGCGGAAGCGGCCCTGCTTGCCTTTCAGCATATCGGCGAGAGATTTCAGCGGACGCTTGTTGGCGCCCGTAATCACGCGGCCGCGACGGCCGTTGTCGAATAGCGCGTCGACCGCTTCCTGCAGCATGCGCTTTTCGTTGCGGATGATGATGTCGGGCGCGCGCAGCTCCATCAGCCGCTTCAAACGGTTGTTGCGGTTGATGACGCGGCGATAGAGGTCGTTCAGATCGGATGTTGCGAAGCGGCCGCCATCGAGCGGAACGAGGGGACGAAGTTCCGGCGGAATGACCGGCACTTGCGTCAGGATCATCCATTCCGGCCGGTTGCCGCTCTCCATGAAGGCTTCGATGACCTTCAGGCGCTTGCCGAGCTTCTTCGGCTTCAGTTCCGTGGTCGACTCCGCAATTTCCTGGCGGAGTTGGATGGCGATTTTCGGCAAATCCATGCCCGACATGATTTCGCGGATGGCTTCCGCACCGATGCCGGCCGTGAAGCTGTCGGCGCCGTATTCCTCGACCGCCGCGTTATATTGCTCTTCGGTCAGGAGCTGGCGCTCATTGAACGGTGTCACGCCCGGTTCGATGACGATGTAGTTTTCGAAATAGAGCACGCGCTCGAGATCCTTGAGCGCCATGTCGAGCAAGAGACCGATGCGGCTCGGCAGCGACTTCAGGAACCAGATATGGGCAACGGGGGCTGCGAGCTCGATGTGGCCCATGCGCTCGCGGCGGACCTTGGCCAGCGTCACTTCAACGCCGCACTTTTCGCAGATCAGGCCTTTGTACTTCATGCGCTTGTACTTGCCGCACAGGCACTCGTAGTCCTTGATCGGCCCGAAAATACGAGCGCAGAACAAACCGTCACGCTCCGGCTTGAAGGTGCGGTAGTTGATCGTCTCCGGTTTTTTGATCTCACCGAACGACCACGACAGAATATCTTCCGGCGACGCGATCGAAATCTTGATCTGGTCGAACGTCGGGGCCGGGGCCTGCGCCTTGAAGATGTTGGTAATTTCGTTCATTTAGCTTCTCCTCGTGGGACCGGCGGGGGTGGCTCGGTCCCGTTGGACTGCGGTTCGCAGAAATGCTTGGCCCTCTCCCCGGGCAATAACGGGGAGAGGGGTGTTTGTTTACTCAGCGGCTGGTGGCAGCTGCACCTGAAGTGGCGCGTCTTCGGCTGAACTTGGAGGTGGCGGTACCTCTGTATTGAGGAGCTCGACGTTTAAGCCCAGCGCCCGCATTTCCTTCACAAGCACGTTGAAGCTCTCCGGAACGCCGGCTTCGAATGCGTCGTCGCCGCGCACAATGGCTTCGTAGACCTTGGTGCGCCCGGCAACGTCATCCGATTTGACGGTGAGCATTTCCTGAAGCGTGTAGGCCGCCCCATACGCTTCAAGCGCCCAGACTTCCATTTCGCCGAAGCGCTGACCGCCGAATTGCGCCTTGCCACCTAGCGGCTGCTGGGTGACGAGCGAATACGGTCCGATGGAACGGGCATGGATCTTGTCGTCGACAAGGTGATGCAGCTTCAAGATGTACTTGTAGCCGACCGTGACCTTGCGATCGAACGGCTCGCCTGTGCGGCCATCGTAGAGCGTGACCTGGCCAGAACTATCGAAGCCCGCCATCTGCAGCAGTTCGACGATATCCTTTTCGCGCGCACCATCAAACACTGGCGTTGCAATCGGCACGCCCGCCTTTAGATTTTCAGCAAGTGCTGCCAGCTCGTCGTCCTTGATATTCGCCTTGAACTCGTTGTTGACGTAGATCTTGGTCATCTGCTCGCGCAGTGCTTGCGCCTTGCCGCTCTGGTGGAACTGCTGCAGCGCCTCGTCGATAGCGCGGCCCAAGCCGCGGCAGGCCCAACCCATGTGCGTCTCGAGAATCTGGCCGACGTTCATGCGGCTCGGCACACCAAGCGGATTGAGAACAACGTCGACCGGCGTACCGTCCTCGAGGAACGGCATGTCTTGCGACGGCACGATCATCGACACGACACCCTTGTTGCCGTGGCGGCCGGCCATCTTGTCGCCTGGCTGGATCTTGCGCTTCACGGCGACGAAGACCTTGACCATCTTCATGACGCCGGGCGGCATTTCATCGCCGCGCTGCAGCTTGTCGACCTTGTCGGCGAAACGCAGCCCGAGACCCTTCTTGGCGTCTTCGTACTGCTTGTTGATGGCTTCGACTTCAGCCTGTGCCTTCTCGGCGGCAAGGCCGATTTCCCACCACTGGCTGCGCGGGATGTCGTCGAGGATCGCGTCGTCAATCTTGGTACCCTTGCGCGCACCCTTCGGACCCTTGGCGACTTCCTTGCCCATCAAGGCATCTTTGAGACGCGCATAGACGTTGCGGTCGAGGATCTGCATTTCGTCGTCGCGGTCCTTGGCGAGACGCTCGATCTCCTCGCGCTCGATGGCCATCGCCCGCTCGTCTTTTTCAACGCCGTGGCGATTGAAGACGCGGACTTCGACGATGGTGCCTGAGACGCCCGGCGGCAAGCGCAGGGACGTATCGCGGACGTCGGAGGCTTTTTCGCCGAAGATAGCGCGGAGAAGTTTTTCTTCCGGCGTCATCGGGCTTTCGCCCTTCGGCGTAATCTTGCCGACCAGGATGTCTCCCGGGTGGACTTCGGCGCCAATGTAGACGATGCCGGCTTCGTCGAGGTTTTTCAGCGCTTCTTCCGAAACGTTTGGGATGTCGCGCGTGATTTCCTCAGGCCCAAGCTTAGTATCGCGGGCCATAACCTCGAATTCCTCGATGTGGATCGAGGTGAACACGTCCTCCGAGACGACGCGCTCGTTCATCAAAATGGAATCTTCGAAGTTGTAACCCATCCACGGCATGAACGCGACGAGCACGTTTTTCCCGAGCGCCAATTCTCCGAACTCGGTCGACGGGCCGTCGGCAATGATATCACCCGATTTCACTGTATCACCGACGTTCACCAATGGCCGCTGGTTGATGCAGGTGTTCTGGTTCGAGCGCTGAAACTTGCGCAGACGATAAATATCGACGCCCGGCTTCGACGGATCAGCTTCTGCTGTCGCGCGAATAACGATACGCGTTGCATCAACCTGATCGACGATGCCGGTGCGGCGGGCTGCAATCGCGGCGCCCGAATCCTGCGCCACGCGCTCTTCCATGCCGGTGCCGACAAGCGGGGCTTCCGCCTTGATCAGCGGCACAGCCTGGCGCTGCATGTTCGAGCCCATAAGGGCGCGGTTGGCGTCATCGTTTTCGAGGAAAGGAATAAGTGCTGCCGCGACCGACACGAGCTGCTTGGGCGACACGTCGATGAAATCGACTTTGTCGGGAGAAACCAGCAGAACGTCGCCGTTGAAGCGGCAGGTTATGAGATCGCCTGTCAGTTTACCTTTGGGATCGACGACGGCGTTGGCCTGGGCGACGTGGTGGCGCATCTCTTCCATGGCCGAGAGGTATACGACCTCGTCTGTCACCTTGTTGTTGACCACGCGGCGGTAAGGACTCTCAATGAACCCATACTTGTTAACGCGCGCAAACGTCGCCAACGAGTTGATGAGGCCGATGTTCGGACCTTCCGGCGTTTCAATCGGGCAGATGCGGCCATAGTGGGTCGGATGCACGTCGCGGACTTCGAAGCCGGCGCGTTCACGCGTCAAACCACCCGGGCCAAGGGCCGAGAGACGGCGCTTGTGGGTGATCTCACTCAGCGGATTGGTCTGGTCCATGAACTGCGACAGCTGGGATGAACCAAAGAACTCGCGCACGGCAGCAGCCGCCGGCTTGGCGTTGATCAAATCCTGCGGCATCACCGTGTCGATATCGACAGAGCTCATGCGCTCCTTGATGGCCCGTTCCATACGCAGGAGACCGACACGATACTGGTTTTCCATCAGCTCGCCGACCGAGCGGACACGGCGGTTGCCGAGATGGTCAATGTCGTCGATTTCGCCCTTGCCGTCGCGGAGATCGACAAGCGTCTTCACGACCGAGAGAATGTCTTCCGGGCGAAGCACGCGCATGGTGTCGGGCGCGTCGAGTTCGAGACGCATATTCATCTTTACGCGGCCGACAGCGGAGAGGTCGTAGCGCTCGCTGTCAAAGAACAAGCCGTGGAACAGCGCGGTTGCCGCTTCGATCGTTGGCGGCTCACCCGGACGCATGACCCGGTAGACGTCCATCAGCGCTTCCTGGCTGTTGGCGTTCTTGTCGATGTTGAGCGTGTTGCGAATAAAGGCGCCGATGTTGATGTAATCGATGTCGAGAACCGGGAATTCCTTGATCTTCTGCTCTTTCAGTTCGGCGAGCAGATTGGTGTCGAGCTCATCACCGGCTTCAGCGATGATCTTGCCGGTATCGAGGTCGACGATGTCTTCAGCGAGATAGCGGCCCGACAGGTCCTCGGCAGCGACTAGAATTTCCTTCAACCCGCTCTCGGCCAATTCGCGGGCACGCCGGGCTGTGATTTTTTCGCCCTGACGCGCCACCACTTCGCCGGTCTTGGCATCGGCGAGATCCGCTTGCGGGGTCAAGCCGCGGAACTTTTCCGCCATGTACGGCATCTTCCAGCCGCGCTTCGATTCCTTGATCGGGATATGCTTGTAGAAGTGCGCCAGGATCTGCTCGTCGTCGAGGCCCAGCGCATAAAGCATCGTCGTTACCGGCAGCTTACGGCGGCGGTCGATGCGGACGTAGACGTTGTCCTTGGCGTCAAATTCGAAGTCGAGCCATGAACCGCGGTACGGGATGATGCGGGCAGCGAACAAGAGCTTGCCGGACGAATGCGTCTTGCCGCGGTCGTGGTCGAAGAAGACGCCCGGCGATCGGTGCATCTGCGAGACGATCACGCGCTCGGTGCCGTTGATGACGAAAGTGCCGTTCATTGTCATGAGCGGCATGTCGCCCATGTAGACGTCCTGCTCCATGACGTCCTTGATCGACTTCGAGCCGGTTTCTTCGTTCACATCGAATACGATCAGGCGCAGCTTGACCTTGAGAGGCGCGGCATAGGTCATGTCGCGCTGCATGCACTCTTCGACGTCGAACTTTGGCGCTTCGAACTCATAGCGCACGAATTCGAGCGTCGCCTTGCCGGCGAAATCCGAGATTGGGAACACGCCCTTGAAGACCGACTGCAGGCCGAAGTCATCCTTGCGCCCGCCTGCTGGCTCTTTGACCATCAGGAAGTCTTCGTACGAGGCCTTCTGGACTTCGATGAGGTTCGGCATTTCCGCGACTTCGGCGATCGAACCGAATTTCTTCCGGATTCGCTTGTTGCTGATGAGGATTTGAGCCATGTCCGCTCCTTCATGCTCGTGTGGGCGGGAAAGTGTCCCGCGATCTAGTCAATACAGTGCGTTCTGAGAGGGCGAGCCTCTCGAAACGGCTTACCGGAAGGTCTTTTGCGAAGCTTTTGACCTCGAGAGACCCTCCGGAAAACCGTTGTTTTAGATGCGCACGGCGACTCCGCTCCTCGGAGCCGGCCGCCGTGCGCGGTCGTTAGATTTACTTCACTTCGACAACGGCGCCTTGATCTTCAAGCTGCTTCTTGAGCTTGGCGGCTTCGTCCTTCGACACGGCTTCCTTGACGGCCTTGCCGCCAGCTTCGACGAGGTCTTTCGCTTCCTTCAGACCAAGACCCGTGATGGCGCGGACTTCCTTGATGACGTTGATTTTCTTTTCGCCGCCAGACTTCAGGTAGACGGTGAACTCGGTCTGCTCTTCGACGGCAGCAGCAGCTCCAGCAGGTGCCGCGGCAACAGCCACAGCAGCTGCTGCCGAAACGCCCCATTTTTCTTCGAGCATCTTGGCGAGTTCGGCGGCCTCAAGAACAGTGAGGCTCGACAGTTCGTCGGCAATTTTTTCGATCTTAGACATGACTTACGTCCTTCCGGTTTGAACCTTTTGACTGTGTAAGCAGCGCTCAAGCGCTGCATTGAGCTTTTGGAACTCTTTCAAAGCCCCACAACCGACAATGACTGATCAAGCAGCTTCGTCTTTCGCCGCCTTCGCCTGGATGACACGCGCCAGCTTGGCGCCGGGCTCTTTGATGGTCCGGGCGATTTTCGTCGCCGGAGCATTTAAGAGACCGATCAGCTTTGCGCGCAGTTCATTAAGCGACGGCAGTTCGGCGAGCGCCTTCACACCTTTCGCATCAAGGATGGTCTTGCCCATTGCGCCGCCGAGGATGACGAGTTTGTCGTTCACCTTGGCGTACGTAACAGCAGCCTTTGCCGCCGCGATCGGGTCCTTAGAAAAGGCCAGAATAATCGGCCCCTTCATCAAACCCGACAGCTTCTCGGCGTCGGTATCCTTGAGCGCGAGTTGCGCCAGCTTGTTCTTGGCCACCTTCACAGAACCGCCAGCGTCTTTGACGCGCTTGCGGAAGTCTGCGGACTGAGCGGCCACCATGCCGGTGTTGTGGGCGACAACCACCAGGCCTGTGTTTTTCAACACGCCATGGAGATTGTCGATGAGCTCACGTTTCGCGGCTCTATCCACGTCTCGTCTCCTTGCTGCGGGGCTTAAGCTTGCCCCGCGGGTTGCACCTTGCCGCCTGCCCTTTGTTTCCAAGAGCGGACGACGTTTGGTCTGTCCTCGTTTCCGTGAACCCCGGTGAAGGGGCGGCACGGTGCTGACCCAGAAGGTTCAAACCGGGCCTTGGGCTTCTCAGCCCTAAATCCGGTCTACTTCTGTCTCATGCGGGCTCTCGTGAAATGAGAGACTTAGACGTCACCGTGTGACCGGATCGGCACCCACAATCTCGGACAGTGCTGGACCAGCGCATTTCCGCTCCGGTCCAGGGTTTTCCGGGTTACCCCGGAATTCGTGAAAGCGTGTTAGCTGACAGGGCCGGACGCCACCGTCGCAGGATCGAGCTTGAGGCCAGGTCCCATCGTCGAGGACACCGATACCTTCTTGAGATACGTGCCCTTAGAGCCGTTAGGTTTGGCCTTGATGACCGCGTCGACGAACGCCTTGATGTTTTCGACCAGCGCCTTCTCGGTGAAGCTCGCCTTGCCGACGCCGGCGTGGACGATACCGGCCTTTTCGACACGGAACTCGACCGAACCGCCCTTGGCGCCCTTGACGGCGCCGACGACATCCATCGTCACGGTGCCGACACGCGGGTTCGGCATCAGACCACGCGGGCCCAAGACCTTACCGAGACGGCCAACGAGGCCCATCATGTCCGGCGTCGCGATGCAGCGATCAAAGTTGATCGTGCCCTTCGAGACGAGCTCGACGAGATCTTCAGCGCCGACGATATCAGCGCCAGCCGCCTTGGCTTCGTCCGCCTTCGCACCCTTGGCGAACACGGCGACGCGCGCCGTCCGGCCCGAGCCGTTCGGCAGGTTGCAGACGCCGCGCACCATCTGGTCGGCGTGCTTGGGGTCAACGCCGAGGTTCATGGCGATTTCGACCGTTTCGTCGAACTTGGCTTTGGCGCGAGCCTTGATGATCTTCACGGCCTCATCGACCGCGTATGACTTGCCCAGCGCCAAATCAGCTTTCACGAAAACCATGCGCTTGCCACCGGCGAGACGCGTTTCTTTCGCCTTTTCGGCACTCACGGCTGCTTTTTTATCGGCCATCGGCTTTACTCCACCACCTTGAGACCCATCGACCGGGCGCTGCCAGCGAGCGTGCGCGCAGCGGCATCGATGTCGTCGGTGTTCATGTCCTTGAGCTTCAACTTGGCGATATCGCGCAGCTGCGCGACCGTCACCTGACCCGCAACGACAATCCCCGGCTGCTTGGAACCGGAGCCGCCCTTGCCGGTCGGCTTTAGTCCAGCGGCCTTCTTAATAAGGAAGGTCGCCGGCGGGTTGCGCATCTCGAACGTGAACGAACGGTCGGAGTAGACCGTGATTTTCACCGGGATCGGTGTGCCCTGCTCAAGGTCCTTCGTCTTGGCATTGAAGGACTTGCAGAACTCCATGATGTTAACGCCGCGCTGACCGAGCGCGGGCCCGATCGGAGGCGACGGGTTCGCCGCGCCTGCCGGCACCTGGAGGTTAATGTAACCGTCGATTTTCTTCGCCATGGTTTCCCCTAAGCGTTACGGGTTCCCCGCCTTGACGAAAGGCTAAGTCCCCCAGGGTTAGCGGTTCAACGGGCACGCCTCGAAATGAAGCCAGCCCTCCCGCACGACGCCGCCTTGAAAGTTTCCTCTCGAAGCAGCACACGGCGGTTGCCCGCCGGAGTTCCGTTTGCTCGCAAAACCTAGCCGTAGGCCTCAGCTTGCAATCTTCTCGACTTGACCGAACTCAAGCTCCACCGGTGTAGGCCGGCCGAAAATTGAGACCGCAACTTTGACACGGCCGCGCTCTTCGTCGACGTCCTCGACGACGCCCGTAAAGGACGCGAACGGCCCATCCGCCACTTTGACGTTCTCGCCGACTTCGAACGTGATGGTCGGCTTCGGACGCTCGACGCCTTCCTTCACCTGATGCAAGATACGCATCGCTTCGGCTTCTGGGATCGGCATCGGCTTATTGTCGGCACCGAGGAAACCCGTCACCTTGGGTGTGTTCTTGATCATCACGAAGGCGGCGTCGGTCATTTTCATTTTCACGAGCACGTAGCCCGGAAGAAACTTGCGCTCGGTCGGAATCTTGCGTCCGCGCTTGACTTCGACGACCTCTTCCGTCGGCACCACGATCTCTTCGAACAGATGATCGATGCCGCCGGCTTTGGCGCGCTCGCGAATGGCGTCTGCCACCTTGCGCTCGAAATTGGTGTAGGCATGGACGATGTACCAGCGCGTGCCGGCAACCGTCTTCTTATCTTCACTTGTCTGCGCGACAACCATCGTCACAGGCCCTCTTGCGCCCCGAGTTTTGAACGACCCGACGGTCTCAGCTACCCAAACCTAAGACGAAGCGAATGACGACGCTCAACGCCTGATCCACGAGCAAAAAGAAAATAGAGGCGAGCGCGACCATGATGAGAACCATCACTGTCGTGATCCAAACCTCTTTCCACGTCGGCCAGGTCACCTTGGCAACTTCTTGCCGGACTTCCTGCATAAACGTGATCGGGTTGAACTTCGCCATCAAACTGCTTTCCGTTCGCTCATGCGACAACCTGCCGCATCCCGCCGCCGATCTCGAAATCGGGGCTGGCCGGCAGGACATTCCAGAACGAGGTGGCAGGGGCGGAGGGGCTTGAACCCCCGACCTTCGGTTTTGGAGACCGACGCTCTACCAATTGAGCTACACCCCTTCAACGCGACATAGGCGTCATGCCCAGCGTCAGGCTGCCTCATCCGGGGCACGTTTCAATAGCTGATGTTTTAGCCCTTGTCAGCCGCCGTCGGCCACCGGGCCGCCTTTTTTTACTCTCGGCTACTTCCGCGCTTCTTTTCGGAAAACCGGTTCCCACTTTTCCGGAAGCGCTTTAACGCGCGATGCCGGGCGGTCCACCTGTCCATGGGCCTTGCGTCAGGGGGCCTTGCGCCAGTCCTGGATTTTGCCCGATCGGTTCGATAACAACCGCCGAACCATAGGCCAGCACTTCTGTGACGGCGGCGGCGATCTCGTTGGCGTCGTAGCGCATGCCGAGCACGGCGTTGGCGCCCATCTGCTGGGCGTGCTCGACCAAAAGATTGAACGCTTCCTGGCGAGTTTGCTCGGCGAGTTTGGTATAAACCGTGATGTTGCCGCCGAAGAAAATCTGGATGGCGGCGCCGAGATTGCCGACGACCGAGCGCGAGCGCACAGTCAGGCCGCGCACCATGCCGAGATGGCGGACGATGCGATAGCCTTCGACTTCATTGACGGTAACGACGAGCATGTGTTGGCTCCCTCTCTGTCTCGATTCCGCGCGAGCTCTGTTTAACTTCAGGGGCGGACGCTTGAAAGGGAAAATCTGGAGCGGGTGAAGGGAATCGAACCCTCGTATTTAGCTTGGAAGGCTACTGCTCTACCATTGAGCTACACCCGCTTTTTTTTATTGATCGTGGCGACTCCCCTCTAGGGAGCCGGCCGCCACGATCGCGACTCTCTTTTGATCGAGGCGACTCCCCTGCGGGGAGCCGGCCGCCACGATCGCTCCACGTGTGCGCGACCCGCCACCGAATTTCAAGCCTTTCTTGGCAGCCCGTGCCCCGCGCTATACTAAGTACACATGATGCCGGGCCGAAGGAGCGTCGCATTGCCCGAACCAGCAGAGCACGTGATCCTTGTAGACGAAGCCGACCGCGAAACCGGCGTAGCTGAAAAACTCGACGCCCACCGGCGGGGCGTGCTGCACCGGGCGTTCTCGGTCATGATCTGGGACCGCTTCGGGCGCCTGCTGTTGCAAAAGCGGCATATCGGCAAATACCATTCGGGCGGACTTTGGACCAATAGTTGCTGCGGCCACCCGCGCCCCGGTGAGGATGTGGCAACCGCCGCGAGCCGCCGCCTCACCGAAGAAATGGGCTTTGGTTGCGGCCTTCAGCCACTCGGTACCATGCACTATCGCGCTGAACTCGATCACGGCCTGATCGAGCATGAGCTGGTGCACATTTTCCGCGGCCGCTACGATGGCGCCATCCACGCCCATCCCGCAGAGTGCGATGGCTATGACTGGGTGCCGCCCGAGGATATTCGATTGAGTGTCGCCGCCGCCCCGCAGCGCTATAGCGCTTGGTTTGCTAAATACGTCGCCGCTGATTGGCCGGTCCATCCGGCGCCACGCGACTGATCCGGTCAAAGGGTCGAACAGGCGCAAGTATTGTATCCAAAGTCATGTCATGACGCTTTGCAATTGCGTTTTCGGGCTTTCTCAAGGAGATCGATGATGCCGGAGACCCTGGCCCTGACGCACGGCGACCTGATGCAGCGCTTACAGCTTTTGGCCGGGCGGGCGCTGAAGCGCTACGCTTTGCCCGATGGCGTGACCGCGCGGCTCATCAACCTCTCCGAAAACGCCACGTACAGGATCGATGATCCTTCAAGCGGAGCAAAGTGGGCGCTGCGTGTCCATCGCGAGGGCTATCATTCACGGACGGCGATTGCGTCGGAACTTGTGTGGCTGATGGCGCTGAAGCGCGATGGGGCTGCAATCACGCCGGCCCCCGTCAAGGGACACGACGGCGATGTTATTCAAACCATCGCCGGCGATGGCCGCGTCAATCCCCGCAATGCCGTGCTGTTTTCGTGGGAAGCAGGCACCGAACCTGCTGAGACCGACGTCGCCGGGTTCGAGCTGCTGGGTGAGGCGGCGGCCCGCATGCATGCCCATGTCAAGGCCTGGCGGCGTCCGCCGTGGTTTGAGCGGCATTCCTGGGACTTTGAAACAAGCCTCGGTGAGAACCCCCATTGGGGCCGTTGGCGCGACGGCATGGGCATGACTCCAGATATTCAAAAGGTGTTATTTGAAACGGTGGCGCTCATTGGCCGGCGCCTTGCCCGGTTTGGCAAAGGTCCCGATCGCTTCGGCCTCGTGCACGGCGATATGCGCCTCGCCAACCTGCTCATGGATCGCGGTACCGTCAAGGTGATCGATTTCGACGATTGCGGATTCTCCTGGTACCTCTACGACTGCGCGACGACGGTTTCGTTTTTCGAACACAAGCCCGAGGTGCCGGAGCTGTTGACGGCATGGGTGCGCGGATATCGCCGCATCTGCACTTTGAGTGCTGAGGACGAAGCCGAGATTGAAACTTTTGTGATGCTGCGCCGGCTATTGCTGGTCGCTTGGATCGGGTCCCATTCGGAGACCGAACTCGCCCAGTCTATGGGTGTTGGCTATACGCAAGGCACGGTCGCGCTGTGCGAACGCTACCTGTCGCGTTTTGGCGCCGTCAAGTCTGCGACGGGTACCCAATAAGGGCCAACGCAACACAGCTTTTGGTCGCGCGTCCGGGATGGCTTACGCCTGAGACAATGCGTCGAGACTTTCCGGAAGGATCTGTCCGCCGTCCACAATGATCGTTTGCCCGGTGATGTAGGACGCTTCTTTCGACGCAAGAAACAGCGCAGCGTAACCAATGTCCTCGACGGTACCGAGTTTTTTGAGCGGCACCGAAGCCGCCATGGACGTCTGGTACTCTTCCCCGAGCCCGATCAAGCCTTCGGTCAGAATGTTGCCGGGAAGCACGGCGTTGACGGTGATGCCGTACTTTGCGAACTCGATGCACGCCGTTCGCATGAAGCCGAGCTGTCCGGCCTTGGTCGCCCCATAGTGCGCCCAGCCGGGAAACCCCGTCACCGGTCCCGTGATCGACGATGTGATGACGATCCGGCCCTGGTCCGATTTTTTGAGGTGCGGGAGGCAGGCCTTGATGGGCAGGAACGTGCCCTTGAGGTTCGTTGCCATGACGTGGTCCCAGTCCTCGACTGAGAGATCTTCGATCTTGGCTTGAGGGAAAATCCCGGCGTTGGTGCACAGGATATCGATACCAGCGTGGGCGCTAGCGGCGGCGTCTGCCAGCATCTGCATGTCGCCGGGCTGCGTGACGTCGGCAGCAAAGCCCTTGGCAATGCCGCCACTACGGCGCAACTCTTCGGCGCAGGCCTCGGCTTCATCGATGTGACGCGACACAATCATCACCTTGGCGCCGCTCTTGCAAAACACCCGGGCGATGCCCTTGCCGATGCCTTTGCTGGCACCTGTGACGATGACGGACCGGCCTGCAATCGATGTCAGCATAATACTCCCAGGTCCTATAGCTTTAATCCGTTATGGATACGGGCGCAGCTCTCGCCGCGCCCGCACAAGCTGTTGTCAACGCGCCACGCTGAGGCGTCGCCTCAAGCGTCGGTAAACACCATACGGCCAATCCGCGCGTAGGTGTCCGGCGCCATCGCTCGAAGCGCCAACCCCCACACCAGGCCGGCGACGATAATCGCCAGCGCGATATAGGGGATGTTGCCGCCGAAGTTGCCACTACCGCCGAAGGTTGCGAGATTGTTGACCAGCAAATACACGAGATACATCTGCGCAAAGAACGCGATGAGAGGCGCGATCAAGGTGGCAAACGTGCCCGATTCATCCGAGTGGTGCTTGCGGAAATAGGCAATGATCGCAAGTGACACCACAGCCTGCAGGATCAGCAGCAGCATGGTGCCAAGGATGGCCAGCATCGTGTAGACCCCGACATAGGCCTGGGCGTTGGGGTCGTCGGTACCAAGGAAATAAGCGAACATCCCGAGCCACACAGCCGCAAGCACGGACTGGACGATCGAGGCAACGTGCGGGCTCTTGTACTGATCGTGAGTCTGGCCAAGCGCCGACGGCAGCACGCCTTCGCGGCCGAGCGAATACATGTAGCGCGCCGCGGTGTTGTGGAAGGCCATGCCGCACGCGAACGAACTCGTTAGGATCAGCACGCTCATCAACTCCGCCGCCCATGGGCCGACAAATTGACCGATCGGGCCGAGGAAGAAGTTGCCCGAGTCTTTGACCGCCTTGGCCAGCATGTCGCCCTCCGTTGGGTAGGCGGAGACGGCGCACCAGCTGGTTAAAATGTAGAACAGTCCGAGCCCGATCACCGAAATGTAGAGCGAGCGCGGAATGATATGCTTGGGATCACGCGATTCCTCGGCGTAATTCGGCGCCATCTCAAATCCGACCCATGACCAGAAGGCCATGAAAATACCGACTGCGGCAGCTCCCGCGGCGATGTCGGCCTCGCCGATTTTCTGTGCAGCGACCGGCGTGTTGACGTTGAGCAGGTTCAGCGCTTCTGTCGTAAAGCTCGTCCCGCTCGTGGCTGTCAGCACGCCAAAGTCAAAGATGGCGAGCATGATAACTTCGAGTATGAGCGCTACGCCAAGCACAGCCACCGAAAGCTTGACGTCCCGGTAGCTGAGGAGACTGGCGATCACAACGGCAAACAGTGCCAGCCAGATCCACGGCACGTTGATCCCGAAGTGAGATGCCAGCCAGGCGTTGCCGAAGAACGCGAAAAGCCCATAGAGCGAGGCTTCGAATACGCTGTAGGATATGAGCGAGGCAAGGCCTGCCGCCATGCCGGCTTCGCGTCCTAACCCCTGACTGATGAAGGAGTAGAAGCCGCCGACGCTCGAGACCTTGGAGGCCATGGCCGCATAGCCAACCGAGAAGATCGTCAACACAATGGTAGCGAGCAGAAATGCCGCCGGCACATAGATGCCGTTGCCGAAGCCTGCCGCGAAGGGAACGTTGCCGAGCATGGCCGACATCGGAGCAGCGCCGGTGACGGTCAGAAACAGAACGCCGGTGAGGCCGATGGCCTTGCCATGCAGCAGCTCGACGCCCTTTTCCTGAGTGACTTCGAAATTCTCGGGCGCCGTGCCGGCGCCTGCTATGTTGTTGGCCACCTATCTGTCTCCCTTCGGTTTGCCCCGGCTTGTATGCTGATGCCAGCTTGTCGACGTGGCAGATGAATTAGGCCACCCCCCGTGGCTGGCCCCCGTGGCTGGTTCGAGTCTTCATGATGGTCTTGCCCGAAAGCGAGCGCAAGCCGCTAAGATGGTTTGTACCAAATGAGCGTAGGCCCCTTTTGTAGCCAGGGACTAGACCTGCGATCCCCAAGTCTTGACTTACCAGTCTCAAACCAAACCCATCATGGACTTGAGATCTTGGCTCGAAACCACATGGCAATAGATCATGTTGATGATCTCGAGTTCCTTTGCGTGCAAGTCATTCGATCCCGCAGCGCAGCAATCCTCGACGACGACCACGCCGAAACTCTCATCCGCGAGACTGCGAACGGTCGAAGACACGCATTGGTCGGTAAATATCCCGCAACAGACCACGGTCTTGATGCCGAGGTTGGTTAAGATCAGCCGGAGGTTGGTGCCGGTCAACGCGCTGTCGGTGGTTTTTGTGATTTCAATCTCGTCGCCTTGCGGTGCAAGTACTGAAATGAGCTGGCCGGGCAATTCGCTTTTGGGCAGGAGCAGGTTGTTCCAGCCTGGCATTTTCTGCGACAGCGACCGGTCACGCCCGTCTTTGGTGTGACAGGCGATGCGCGCAAACAGGCACTCGATGCCGTTTTTTCGGAACAGCCCGAGGAGCTCCTGTGTGCGGGGAATGACGACGCCGTGCATGCGCTCGTGGAACGGCGTCCAGGCGTCAAAGCGGCGCTGCTCGTCCGGCGTCAAGCCTGACCGATCGGGGCGCGCGAGGTAGGTGTTCTGCACATCGATGATCAGCAGCGCCGTGGCGGCAGGTGTTAGATCCGGATCGGCGGGCTCAGGCGCGCCGTCGTAATAGATCGATCGATAGGCCGTCTTCCAGCTCATGCTTCCCCCTAATAGCGGCGTCTGAAAAGGCCACGCCGCTCATAGACTTCAGCGGCTTCAGTGACGAAGGCTGCCATCGCGATCGCGCCGTAGGTTTTTTCGAGGTCTAGGGCGGCAGCTAACAGATCGTCTTTCGAACTGGCGCGGCCCGGGCGCAGCAACTCATAAATCCGCATGATCGTCTCTTGCGGCACGTCGACGAGGTCGGCGGCGCGTTCAAAATTTTGCGCCAAGGTCGAGCGGCCTGCGTCGCGGGCGATCTCGGCCTGCTGGTGCAGCGCCCCCTTTGTGATGCTTAGATCCTCCAGAGTGATCTGGCCCACGAGCACAGCATCGAGCGTAATCTCGTCGAGGCCCTTGCCGCGTTTGCCCTTGACCAGCTCGGGCCGGTTTTCCGCGAGAGGGTAGTCCGCAACTGTGAGTTTAGGCGCGCTCATCGGGCGACCTCCAGAAATGTAATCTCGACCTCTTCTGGGGCGCCGTCGTCAACCGTCATTCCGGTTTCGATCGCGTAAATCAGAGAGACCCGGGCGTGATAGCGCGCGCCCAAGGCTTCCCCGCGCGTCGGCACCACGATGGGCTCCGGCAGATCGCCGCGGGCATAGGCGGCCGCGTTGGCGCCCATGCGGTGATAGTGTTCGAGCCGCGTGATCGGCGAATTCGAGAACAGTTCAAGATTGTTGTGCGGCAGGCGGTCTTTCTGGTGAATGACAGCGGTGCCTTTGGCTTGGATGCCGATGCCGACACCCGATCCTGCGAGCCGCGCGGCAGATAAGCCGAGGAACGAGGTATCGGCCGTGTGGTGCATACGCACGATGCGGGCCTTGGCCCCGCCGTGCGCGATGCCGGACACCAACTCGCGCAGGACGGCTGACAACGGATGCCCGGCGACGGTGCGAAAGAGCGTGTTGCCAAAGGCCGGGCTGAGGCCGATGACAACCTCGCCTGCGTCGCTGCCCGAATGTGCCGGTCCCATCGTCCGGTAGCTGATGCGCTTGGCTTCGCTCGGCTTGTGGATGGCCTCTGCCCGCAGGACGTCGTCGCGGGTCAGACAATCGCGGATGGCGACGATCTCATCGCGGCGCGCTTCACTCAGGCGGTATCCGGTACCGGGGCCGAGATAGTCGTTGGGGTCGTTGATGGCCGAGAGCACACGGCCGTTGCGCACAAGCGCCGAGGTTTGCAGATAGTCGCCGGAGACGCGCAGCCGGACCAATTTCAAGAGGTTTTCGGCTTCGGCTCGAAAGCCGCGCGCGTCGAGGGCTTTGATGACGTCTACAATCGTGATGCCGCGCGCATTGATGGCTTCACTGATGAGCGTCACGTCGCGAGGCGCATAGCTGCGGGTATCATCGGACCCTGACGCCATGACCACGCTTTGTTTCATGTCGGGTGTCGGTTCCCCTAACCCCAACTCCTCGAGGACCGCGCTCAAGGCGTCAACGGCGCGAGACCGCAAATCGAGGATGCGTAGCTCTTCTACCGGTGTCAGGCCGCCATCGGCCTCGAAGTCGCGCTGCAAGACCAGGTAGTCCTCCAGCTCTTCGCCGTTGAGAAGGGATGCATTGAAGGAATTGTCGTATTTGAGGATCGAGCCAAAGCCGGAGCAAATGAGATCTGAGCCGGCGATGAGAAAGGGCAGAATTTTGGCGCCGACACGGATTTCAGACTCCGTCGGACGGGCATCGTTGCCGGACGCACATTCGAGATCGAGCCAGACGGCGATGAGGTTTTCCGCCATAAGCTCGCGCATGCCGCCGGGAACGGTGCAGGTGACGGGTGCGCCGTCGATGCCGCCGTTTTGCGTGCCCTGCACCCCCATGGCGCGTTGCAGACAAAGGCAGCGGGCTTCGAGATAGAGCAGCGACTTTTTCTCGTGGTGGCCCATGAGCAGCTCAGATCCCGCGCCCGACGTGCACCGCATCTTGATGCCGCGCGAGGCGTAGGCGCTGGCGAGAAAAGCCTTCGACCAGGGCGTATCATCGCCGTCGATGAAGCTCTTTTCGGTGCCGTACACCGACACCGTCTCGGCGTATGACGTGAAGCCTGCCATGCCGATTTTGAGTTCTTCGGCTTCCTCGCTCGAGCATTGAAACAGCGTCCCCCAACGCCCGACCGCGGAGCCCACCGCGCACGCCACGGCGTTCGACCACGAATTACGGGCAACCCGCATCGTGGTTTCGATCTCATCAAATCCGAATGCGACTGCTGTGGCCGCATCTGCCGCCATTTGCAGGGGATCATCCTTGGCGTTGGTGACGTGAGCCTGGTTGCCTGGCGTTTTTCGCGCCCGCATTTTGCTGTAAGCGAACGCAATTTCGAGCGAGGAAAGATGTGCTACAATCTCGGCGAGCCGGGCCGGTGTCATGCCGCGGGCCAGGCGCACAAGCTCCTGGCGCGGTACGTTCATATCGACGAGCATGCGCGCCACATCGAGCGGGGGTAGGCCCATGGCTTCGGGCGCAATCTCGAGGTCGATATGGTAACGCGCGATGAACCAATCGATCATATCGAAGTCGGGGGCAGCTATGCCGTCCATCGACGCCACAGCGTTCGAACTGAGTGCAAGACTTGGTGCCGGGTCGTGGCGGCTGGTGAACGCCGCAAAGCCGTTGTCGGCATCCTCGACAGCGAACTTGTCCAGCCGCAGCGGACGTTCGTCCCACTCGGAAAAGCGCTTCCAGCGATTGGCGCGCGCCGTGTCTTTATCTGTCATTCCGGATGTCCAACAGGCGCCGTGATGTGACGACGGCCAACTACCGTAGCCGAGCCTTACGCTGCTTGACAGGGGCGAACGCAACGCTTGCAGCCGGGAGCCTGATCCGCCCGGCACCGGCCTTCTACCCGGTGAATTGACAGGCCGAGTTGGACAAGGAAGATGCTGCAAGGTCAAGACGCATCCGGCCGGTTGCTCTACAGTTGAAACTTCGTCGGCCGTTATGCTTAAACCGGGTGCCCGTCCGTTGCCGTAGAGACCTCATGACCACGCCGCAGAAAATTCTCCAGTTGAACGCCTTCGACATGGACAACACCGAAGGCCTTGATCCTGCGGTCGCGGGTCTCGTGGCCCGGCGCAAGCGTACCTTTGGCCCAACCTCGATGCTCTTCTACGAACGGCCGCTCAATCTCATTCGTGGTGAAGGCGCTTGGCTGTTTGATGCCTGCGGCACCCGTTATCTCGACGCCTACAACAACGTGCCCTCCGTCGGTCACTGCCACCCGCGCGTGGTCGAGGCCGTGGCCCGCCAGATGGCGGCACTGAACACACATACCCGCTATCTTTACGATATCGTCTACACCTATGCTGAACGCTTGCTGGCGACGATGCCGCGCGAAGTCTCCAACATCGTCTTCACCTGTACGGGCAGCGAGAGCGTCGATTTGGCGCTGAGGATCGCCCGTAACGTCACCGGCGGTACCGGCTTTATCGCCACCGAAAATGCCTATCACGGCAACACCACGACGGTGACGGAGATCTCGCCAGCCTCGGCGAATGCCGAGCCGCCCAACCCCAGCATCTATCTGGTCCCCGCACCCGACACGTACCGGCAGAGCCCAAGTGATGTGGGAAGTATCCTGAATGCCAGCGTCGGCCGCGCCCTTGACGACATGCGCTCGAAAGGCATCGGCTTTGCAGGCATGATTGCCGACAGCATTTTTTCAAGCGACGGCGTCTATCCAGGCGAGCCCGGATTTTTGGCTGCGACGGCCGAAACCGTGCGCGCGGCCGGCGGCCTCTATATCGCCGACGAAGTTCAACCAGGTTTTGGCCGCACCGGCGGGACGATGTGGGGCTTTGAGCGGCACGGCGTCGTGCCTGACATGGTGGTCATGGGAAAGCCCATGGGCAACGGCTATCCCATCGGCGGGGTCGCCGTGAAGCCCGGCTTACTCGAAGCTTTCGGGTCACGGAACGGATATTTCAATACTTTTGGCGGCAGTCCGGTCGCGGCCGCTGCCGGACTTGCGGTGCTCGATGCCCTTGAAGCCGATAAGTTGCAAGAAAATGCACTTGAAACTGGCCGATATCTTCTTGAGCAACTGAAAGCGGCCTCCCTCAACCACCCGGGTGTCGGCGATGTGCGCGGCGCCGGGCTCTATCTGGCGGTAGAATTCGTCCGCGACCGGGACTCGCGCGCTCCTGACAGGCATGCATCTGTGGCGGGCGTCAACGCCATGCGCAATCGCAATATCCTGATCGGCACCGCCGGCCTTCATGGCAATATCTGGAAAATCCGCCCGCCTCTGTGTTTCAAGCGCGAGCACGCCGATATGTTCATCGACGGGTTTGCAAAAGTAATATTGGCGGCAAGCTGAAAAAAAGAGTTCATTCGAAAAACAAAAGGATGCACCCACGATGTCCGGCAGATTGGCAGGTAAGATCGCATTAATTTCCGGTGGCGCGACGGGCATGGGCGGGGCCTCCTCGCGGCTGTTTGCAGCTGAGGGCGCAAAAGTCGGCGTCGTCGATCGCAACGAGGCAGCTGGCCGCGCCGTCGTCGCAGAGATCCAGGCTGCCGGTGGCACGGCGGTGTTTGCAATAGCCGACGTCGCCGACGAAGGGCAAGTCAACGCCGCAGTGGCGGCTGTTACGGCCGCACTCGGGGCACCCAACGTTCTCTTCAATCACGCCGGCACCATCATCATCAAACCATTTCTGGAGACGACGCGCGCCGAGTGGGACTGGTTGATGGCCGTCAACGTCACAAGCATGTTTCTCATGACCAAGGCCGTGCTGCCCGGCATGCTCAAACAAGGCGGCGGCTCGATCGTGTGCACGTCGTCCATTTCAGCCGTTGCCGCGACGCCGCGCGAAGTTGTCTACAATGCCAGCAAAGGCGCGTGCCATATGTTTGCACAATCGATTGCGGTCGAGTTTCGCGACCAAAACATTCGCTGCAACACCGTTTGTCCGGGCTTTGTTAAAACCCCGCACGGATTGCGCGAAGTCAAAGAACTCTCAGCCCTCGGCGTCGACATATCGGACGCTGTCATTGCCGTCCAGCAGGGGCGCCTGTGCGAACCGGAAGAGGTGGCCCGCGCCGCACTGTTTCTCGCCAGCGATGAAGCCAGCTTCATCAACGGCACGCACCTTTTCGTCGACAACTGCTTTACAGCCGTATGATGGCCGGAGACGCAGCCCGAGTCACTGAGGCAGTGGCCAAGATCAGCGGCGGCCGTGTCGCAAATAGATAAGTTTGCGTCTTGTCCGGCCGGACATGCTGCGCCGGACTTGGCTATTCATAACGAGATCGTTCTACAGAGGCGCATGTCCGTCCTGGCAGCGGCCGTGGCAATACCGGGGACTCTCGTGAACAAAGAGTACTCTTTGTGGACGCTTTTCAAGCAGGGCCTTCAGCACAACGAAGGTTGGGACCCCGCTTGGCGTAGCGCCGACCCGAAACCGTCGTATGATTTTGTCATCGTCGGCGCCGGCGGACACGGATTGGCGACGGCCTACTACCTGGCCAAAGATCATGGCGCACGCAACATCGCCGTCATTGAAAAGGGCTATCTTGGCGGCGGCAACACGGCCCGCAACACCACGATCGTCCGCTCCAACTATTTGTGGGACGAGTCGGCGCTTTTGTACGAACATTCACTCAAGCTCTGGGAAGGCCTGACGGCGGACTTGAACTTTAACATCATGCTCAGCCAGCGCGGCGTTTTCAATCTCGGCCATTCTCTGCAGGACATGCGCGACATCGAACGCCGGGTCAACGCCAACAACCTCAACGGCATTGACGCTTTTGTGCTCGATGCCGCCGAGGTCAAGCGCCGCATCCCGCTGATCAACACGTCCAGCTCCGCGCGCTATCCGATCCTCGGAGCAAGCTTCCAGCCGCGCGCCGGCGTGGCGCGGCACGACGCGGTGGCTTGGGGTTTTGCCCGCGGCGCCAGCAAATATGGCGTCGATATCATCGAGAATTGCGAAGTCACGGGCTTGGACATCACCGGTGGCCGCATCAAGGGGCTGCAAACGAGCCGCGGCTACATCGGGGCGGAGCGCGTTGGCTGCGTCGCCGCCGGACATTCATCGGTTGTGGCAAAAATGGCCGGCATCCGCATGCCGATCGAAAGTCATCCGTTGCAGGCTTTCGTATCTGAATCCTTGAAGCCAGTGCTCGATACCGTCGTCATGTCGAACGCGGTACACGGCTATTTGAGCCAGTCCGACAAGGGCGAACTCGTGATCGGCGCCGGCATCGATCACTATAACAGCTATTCTCAGCGCGGCAGCCCGCACGTCATCGAGCATACGGCTGCTGCCATCATCGAGCTGTTTCCGATGTTTTCGCGCGTGCGGATGAACCGTCAGTGGGGCGGCATCGTCGATACCACGCCCGACGCCTGCCCGATCATCAGCAAGACCAAGATCAAAGGCCTCTACTTCAACTGCGGCTGGGGAACAGGCGGCTTCAAGGCGACGCCGGGATCCGGCAACGTCTTTGCCCACACCATGGCCAAAGACGAACCGCACCCACTCAACCGGGCCTTCGCGCTAGAACGCTTTTATACCGGGCATCTCATCGACGAGCACGGCGCCGCGGGCGTCGCTCACTGACCGTAAGGCACCACGATGTTCGTCTTGTATTGCCCGCACTGCGGCGAGAAACGCGAAGAAGAAGAATTCGGCTATGGCGGCGAAGCCTTCATTGCCCGTCCCGCCACGCCTGAAACACTCGAGGATGAAGCCTGGGGCGACTACCTCTTTATGCGCAAGAACTCCAAAGGCTGGCACTGGGAAATGTGGTCCCACAATACCGGGTGCCGCAAGTTTTTCGTCGTCAAACGCAACACCGCAACACATGCGATCGAGGCATCGTGGACGCTCGCTGACGGGCGCAAGGCCTTTGACGCAGAAGGCAACACCGCATGAGCAGCCACCGCGTCAACATCGCTACAGCGCGTATTGATACCACCCGTCCGCTGTCGTTCACCTTCGATGGCCGCCCGTATAGCGGCTACGCCGGAGATACGCTGGCCTCCGCACTGTTGGCGCACGGTCACAGGATGCTGGCCCGCAGCTTCAAATATGGCCGCCCGCGCGGCATTGTCGGCGCCGGCGCGGAGGAACCCAACGCGCTGGTGCAGGTCGAAGCCGGCGCGCTGACCATTCCCAATCTCAAGGCGACGCAAGTCGAATTGTACCAGGGCCTCAGCGGACGCCGGACCACGGGATGGCCCTCTCTCGAATATGATCTTAAGAGCCTCGGCGGGCACTTCTCGCGCTTCATGCCCGCAGGCTTCTACTACAAGACATTCCAAAATCGCGCCCTGTGGCCGAGGTTCGAGCACATCATACGCCACGCCGCAGGCTATGGCAGCGCCCCCGTAGAGCCTGACCCCGAGACCTACGACCATCAGCATCATCACGCCGAGGTGCTTGTGGTGGGCGGCGGCGCGGCAGGGCTACTTGCCGCCCTCGCCGCTGGCCGCGCTGGCTTGGATGTCATTCTTCTTGATGAGCAAAGCGAGCTTGGCGGCTGGTTGCTGTCGGCGCCGAACTCCGTCATCGGCGGCAAATCTGCAAGCGCATGGCTTCAGGACGTCGCCGGCGAACTGCAAAGTCTGTCGAACGTACGGATAATGACCCGCACATCTGCTTTTGCGCTGCACGACATGAACATGATCCAGGCGGTTGAGCAGCTACAGGATCACCTGCCCCCGTCCGAGCGCACCAAAGGTCAGCGGCGCCAACGCCTGCACCGCATCCGTGCCAGCCGCGTTGTGCTGGCCAGTGGCGCCATCGAGCGGCCGCTCGTGTTTGGCAACAACGACCTGCCAGGGATTCTGACCGCGTCCGCCATCACCACGTATCTCAATCGCTACGCGGTGGCGGTTGGAAGGCGCGTTCTCCTGCTCACCAGCAACGACCACGCCTATCAAGGCGCATGCGATCTCGCCCGCTCGGGTGCCAGCGTCGTCCTCGCCGACACGCGCTCGGTGCTCAACCCAGCGTGGGAAAGGCGCGCCCGCGCTGCAGGCGTGGATGTGATGGCCGGTTATGGCATAGCCGAAGCTCACGGCGGGCGCGCCGTCAAAGGTGCCCACCTGATGAGACTAGACTCTGATCGCAATGCCGTTGCGGGCAACGGCCCATTTATCGACTGCGATGCCTTAGGGAGTTCCGGCGGCTTGTCGCCGACGGTCCATCTCTATTGCCACGACGGTGGACGCCCGCAGTGGGACGAAAAACGCCTCGCGTTCGTCGCCTCCGCGACCGGCCGGGCCAAGGCTGGCATCTATGTCGTCGGCGCGGCGGCCGGCGAATTCGGGTTGCAGAAAACACTCGAGCAGACCCGTCAAACTATGACTGAAGCGCTGGCCGCGTCCGGCAAGTCCAGTTCGCTCGCATCATTCAATCTACAGACAGACGAACCAGACACTATTCCGGCACGGCGCATCTTCAGAGTGCCGGACGGCAAACTCGAAGGCCACGGCAAGAAAGCCTTTGTCGATTTTCAGAACGACGTCGCGGCATCCGACATCCACCTTGCGGTGCGCGAGAATTAC
This sequence comes from Hyphomicrobium sp., assembly GCA_031378895.1. GTDB lineage: Bacteria > Pseudomonadota > Alphaproteobacteria > Rhizobiales > Hyphomicrobiaceae > Hyphomicrobium_B. Next base: position 49,579 of record JANNEP010000028.1, on the reverse strand, counting down.
CGCTCCATCGAACATATCAAGCGCTACACGGCGCTTGGCTTCGGCACGGACCAGGGCAAGCTCTCGAACGTCAATGGCTTCGCGATTGCCGCCGAGGCGCTTGGCAAAAGCATCCCTGAGGTTGGCACGACGACGTATCGCCCCGCCTATTCGCCGGTGACCTTCGGCACGCTTGCCGGGGCCCATGAGGGCGATACCTTCGAGCCGCGGCGCTTTACGGCGATGCAAGAAAGCCACGTTAGGCGCGGCGCCGAATTCGAGCCGGTCGGACAGTGGCTGCGGCCCTGGTATTTTCCGAAATCGGGCGAAGATCTGCACGCAGCGGTAGGCCGGGAGTGCTTGGCGGCGCGGCGAGGCGTCGGCATTATGGATGCGTCCACGCTCGGCAAGATCGACATTCGCGGCAAGGACGTTCGCGAGTTCCTCAATCGGGTGTACGCCAACGCCTGGACCCAGCTGGCGCCCGGCAAATGCCGCTACGGCCTGATGCTCGATGAAAACGGCATGGTCACCGACGACGGCGTCACGGCCTGCGTCACTGACAATCATTTTCTTATGACCACGACAACCGGCGGCGCTGCGCGCGTCATGACGTGGCTGGAAAAATGGCACCAGACCGAGTGGCCCGATCTCGACGTCTTCATGACATCTGTCACCGACCATTGGGCAACGGCTGCTGTCGTTGGTCCGAAGAGCCGGCAGGTGCTGGCCAAACTCTGTTCCGATATCGATCTGTCGCCGGGCGCGTTTAAATTCATGGACTGGCGCGAGGGCACAGTCGCAGGAGTTCCGGCGCGCGTCTTCCGCATCAGCTTTTCAGGCGAGCTCGCGTTCGAGGTCAATATCGACGCAAGCTACGGACATCACATCTGGGAAGCGCTGATGCAGGCCGGGGCTGAGTTCGACATCACGCCCTACGGCACTGAGACCATGCACGTACTGCGCGCTGAAAAAGGCTTCATCATCGTCGGCCAGGACACCGACGGATCGATGACGCCGTTTGATCTCGATATGGCCTGGGCCGTCAGTATGAAGAAGCCGTTCAGCTTCATCGGCAAACGCTCTTTCGCGCGCAGCGATACGGCGCGGTCTGACCGCAAACAGTTGGTCGGCCTGTTGACCGATGATCCGAAAATCGTGCTCAAGGAAGGCGCCCAGATTATCGAGTCTGACGACATCAAGTCTCCGATGCCGATGCACGGCCACGTTACGTCCAGCTATTTCAGCCCCGAACTTAACCGCTCGATCGCTCTAGCGGTTGTACGCGACGGCATCAGCCGCCGCAGCGATAGTGGCATAAAGGCGGGCCGCGACGTGCTTTACGCCTGGGCTGGCGGCAAGGCCCACAAAGTCAAGGTTGTCTCCCCCGTATTTGTTGATCCGGAAGGAGCGCGCCAGAATGTCTAAACCCATCATGCAGTCACCGCTCCACGCGTTCGGTCTTGCGGCTCAAGCGAAACTTGTCGATGCCAGTTGCGGCGTTTGGGCCAGCGAGACGCCGCTGCTGGGCTATATCAGCCTCAGGGGCAACTCCGCCGACACTGCATTTGTCGAAGCCACCTCGCGCGTGCTCGGCGCGCCGCTGCCAACGCAGCCCTGCACGTTTGTCCAGTCTGCAAAGGCAAAGCTCCTCTGGATCGGTCCCGACGAGTGGATGATCGTCTGCGCGCGCTCGGCTCTGCAAGCCCTGCTTCGTGGTCTCAACGAGGCCCTAACCGGCATCAGACATCAGATTGCAGATAATTCCGGCGGCTACACCCAGGTTTATCTGCAGGGCAAGAACGCTCGCGATCTGCTGAGCCACACCAGCGTCTACGATCTCGCGGCGCTTCAGCCGGGCCGCGTCGCCGGCACCACCTTTGGCAAGTCTTCCGTCTACATGCACCGTCAAGGCGACGGTTATTGCCTACTCCTCCGCCGCAGTTTTGCGGACTACATCTGGCGCTATCTCATCCGCGCGGCTGAGCCTTACGGCTTTGGCATCGCGCGACCAGAGCGCGGCGAAGCGCAGGAGGACGCGGCATGAATTATAGCGTCTTTGAAGTTTTCCGCATCGGCATTGGGCCGTCGAGTTCGCACACAGTTGGCCCGATGAGCGCGGCCAACTGTTTTCTCAGTGAACTCGAAGACCTCGGCGTCTTCAGTTCCGTGCAGCGGGTGAGCGCCAATCTCTACGGATCACTGGCCTTAACTGGCACGGGTCATGGCACCGATTTCGCGATCATTGCCGGTCTGATGGGCGAAACGCCAGAGAACGTAGACCCAGAGACCAGCCGCGCAAGCGCTGATGCCGTAGGGCTTGAACATCATCTGCCGCTCGGCGGGCGGCATCAAATCAGGTTTGCGCCCGCAACAGATCTCGTCATGCATAAGATGGAGTTCTTATCCGAGCACCCCAACGGCATGGTGTTCGAAGCCTTTGATGGCGCCGGGCAATCGCTCCATAGCAACACATACTTTTCGATTGGCGGCGGGGCCGTGCTCGATCGTGCTGCCCTTACCAAGAACCGGATGAGCGGCAACGACGAGATCCCTCACCGCGCCGTGCGCTATGCGTTCAGCAACGCGGCTGAACTCTTAACTCAGTGCCGCACACACGGGCTTTCGATTGCCGATATCGTTTGGCAGAACGAGCTTGCCTATCAGGACGAAACGGCGACGCGGGCCAAGCTGCTCAAGGTCTGGCAAGTGATGCGCGATTGCCTGGAGCGGGGGCTGCATACCGAAGGCATCCTACCCGGCGGGCTCAAGGTCAAGCGGCGCGCGCCGTCGCTCTATCGTCAGGCGAGCGATGCGCACGGCAAGCTCACCGGCGACTTCCGCGCCATGGATACAGTCAGCGCCTTCGCCATTGCGGTGAACGAAGAAAATGCTGCCGGCGGCAGGGTCGTGACCGCACCGACCAATGGTTCTGCTGGTGTCATCCCCGCGGTACTCAGCTATTACACGCGCTATTGCGACAACGCTCACGATCCCGCCGTGCACGACGGCGTCGTCATCAAATTCCTTCTCACTGCTGCCGGCGTCGGCATGCTGTACAAAAAGAATGCTTCGATTTCGGCTGCCGAAATGGGCTGCCAGGGAGAGATCGGCGTCTCGTGTTCGATGGCCGCTGCCGGGCTTGCCGCAGTCATGGGCGCGACCACCGAGCAGATCGAGAACGCTGCCGAAATCGGCATGGAGCACAACCTGGGCATGACCTGCGACCCGATCGGCGGCTTGGTGCAGGTTCCGTGCATCGAGCGCAACAGCATGGGCGCGTTGAAAGCCATCAACGCCGCGCGCCTCGCCATGATGGATGACGGCAGCCATCTCGTATCGCTCGATGCCGTCATCGAAACCATGCGCCAGACCGGCCACGATCTGCAGTCGAAATACAAGGAGACATCCCTCGGGGGTTTGGCCCTGACGGTGGTCTATTGCTAGAGCGTTTTTGAGCGAGCGAGGTACAGCCGTGAACTTGGCCGCGCGTTCCGTACATCAGCACAGTATCGTCATCGACGGACTCATCATCTCGAAATGGGACCGCTCGGTGTTCGAGGACATGCGCAAGGGCGGATTGTCAGCAGCCAACTGTACGGTCTCGGTTTGGGAAGGCTTCAAGGACACGGCCGCCAACATCGCCGGGATGAAGCGGATGATCCGCGACAACAGCGATCTGTTGCGGCTCGTACGCACGACATCTGACATCGAGGCCGCCAAGCGCAGCAACAGGACCGGCATTATCCTCGGTTTCCAGAACGCGCAGGCTTTCGAGGACAACCTCGGGTTCATCGAAGCCTTCGCCGATATGGGCGTGCGCGTCGTACAGCTTTGCTACAATACCCAGAACCTGATCGGCACGGGATGCTATGAGCGCGACGGTGGGCTCTCGGGCTATGGCCACGAAGTTGTCGCCGAGATGAACCGCACCGGGATTATGATTGATCTGTCACATGTCGGCGCCAAGACGTCGAAGCAAACGATCATCGCGTCTGCCAAACCCGTCTGCTACTCGCACTGCCTGCCATCGGGTCTCAAGGAGCATCCGCGCAACAAAAGCGACGAGCAGCTAAAATTCATCGCCAGCCGTGGCGGGTTCATCGGCGTCACGATGTTCCCGCCGTTTCTCAAACGCGGTATCGATGCAACGGTCGACGACTACGTTGAGGCGATCGATTACGTCATCAATGTTGCAGGAGAAGACTGTGTCGGCGTTGGCACGGATTTCACCCAAGGCTATGGTCAGGATTTCTTTGACAGGATCACCCACGACAAGGGCCGTCACCGGCGACTCACAGATTTCGGAACCATTCGCAACCCAGACGGCATTCGCACCATTGGCGAGCTGCCAAATCTCACCGCCGCGATGCAGCGCGCCGGCTGGACCGAGCCTCGTATCCGCAAGGTGATTGGCGGCAATTGGCTGCGGGTTTTTAAGGAGGTTTGGGGCGCGTGAGCGTGATTGCGAGCCTGGCCCGGGAGTTATTATGAAACCGCAAGTGCCGATTGACGTCGATGAAGAAACCGGAGTGTGGACCACCGGCGGGCTGCCCATGCTCTATGTGCCACGGCATTTTTTCATGAACAACCATCGCGCCGTCGCGGCTGTGCTCGGACCAGCGCGATACGCAGACATTATCTATGACGCGGGCTACGCGTCGGCGCGCTTTTGGTGCGAAACGGAAGCCAAGACACACGGTTTCCAAGGCATCTCCGTGTTCGAGCATTATCTTGCACGACTGTCGCAACGCGGTTGGGGTCTATTCAGCATCATCAAAGCCTCAGCCGAAAATGGCACAGCCGATATCCGAATCGACCATTCGGCGTTTGCACTCGCCGAGCCAAAAGCAGCAGCTAAGGTTTGTTATATGTTTTCAGGCTGGTTCGCGGGCGCCATGGACTGGGTCATCGATGGCGCCACTGGCGATCGCCGCAGCGTCTGCCTCGAACTTCAATGCCAGGCCGGCGGCCATGCACATTGCAAATTCGCCGTGCGCCCCATGATTTCAACGCCGGCCGGGTGAGGATCAAAAGATGCTCTACCCTCATGTGTTTTCGCCGATCACGCTCAACAAGCTGACGCTGCCGAACCGCATCTATTCAACCGCGCACGCCGAGGTCTACGCCGACGCCGGTGGCATGCCCGGCGACCGCTACATCCGTTACTATGAGGAGAAGGCCAAGGGCGGGCTCGGCATGGCCATCTGCGGCGGCTCGAGCCCGGTGTCGCTCGACATTCCACAAGGCGCGTGGCGGCCCGTCAACCTCACCACCGATCGCGTCATCGAACCCCTGTCGCGCCTCGCTGAGGCCGTGCATCGCCACGGCATGAAAATCATGATCCAGGCGACCCACATGGGCCGCCGCTCAGCCTATGCCAGTGACCCCTGGCCGCATCTCGTGTCGCCGAGCGGCGTCCGCGAACTCGTGCATCGCGGCAACGCCAAAGCTATTGAGATCGAGGATATTCGCCGCATCGTGCGTGATTTCGCCGTCGCCGTGAAGCGTGTGCAATCGGCTGGAATGGATGGCGTTGAAATTTCGGCGGCGCACCAGCATCTGATCGACCAGTTCTGGTCGCCGCGCACCAATATGCGCAGCGATGACTACGGCGGCAGTCTGGCCAATCGCATGCGCTTTGGTATCGAAGTTCTGACCGCGGTGCGCGAAGCCGTGGGCCGGGATTTCTGTGTCGGTCTGCGCATGTGTGCCGACGAGTTCTACGACGATGGGCTCGATCCTGATGTGCTGAAAGAGATCGCGCAGATCATGTCCGAGACGGGGCTCATCGACTTCATCAGCGTTATTGGTTCTGGCGCCGACACCCACAACAAGATCGCCAACTGCATGCCGCCGATGGCACTGCCGCCGGAACCCTTCGTGCACCTCGCGGCCGGTATCAAGTCTGTGTCCAAGGTACCTGTGCTGCACGCCCAGGCCATTCGCGATGTCACGCAGGCTGAGCGCATTCTTGCCAATGGCTGGGTTGATATGTGCGGGATGACACGGGCCCAGATCGCCGATCCGCACATGATGCTCAAAATACGCGAGGGGCGTGAGGATCAGATCAAGCAATGCGTCGGCGCTAATTATTGCATTGACCGCCAGTACTTCGGCCAGGACGTTCTGTGCGTGCAAAACGCGGCGACCTCGCGCGAAGCCACCATGCCACACGTCATCTTAGCCACCAAAGGCGTCAAGCGGCGCGTTGTCGTCGTCGGTGGCGGACCTGCGGGTCTCGAAGCCGCGCGCGTGTCGCGAGCGCGCGGTCACGACGTCGTACTGTTCGAGCGCAACGCCTCGTTTGGGGGACAAGTCAACCTTGCGGCGAAGGCTCCGCAACGCGAACAAATGTCCGGCATCATCCGCTGGTTTGATATGGAGACGAAGCGCCTTGGCGTTGATCGCCGGCTTGGTGCCGAAGCCGGCGCGGACATGGTGCTGGCCGAACGCCCCGACATCGTCGTTCTTGCGACCGGTGGGCGCAGCTTCACCGACCAAGTCCCCGCCTGGGGCGTCAAAGATGGCTTGGCGGTGAGTTCCTGGGACATTCTGTCGGAGAACGTCGCGCCAGGGAAAAACGTTCTGGTCTATGACGGGATCGGCGCGCACGCAGGCTTCGGTACAGCCGATTTTCTGGCGAGCCGCGGCAGCCTTGTCGAGATCGTCACGCCCGACGTCAAAGTTTCCGATGATGTCGGCGGCACCACCTTCCCGATTTTCTACCGCCGCCTCTATAGTCAGGGCATCGTGCCAACGCCCAACCATTGGCTCGATCGCGTCTACGCCGAGGGTGACAAAAAAATCGCGGTTCTGCGCAATGAGTACACCGAGGAACTCGAAGAGCGCGTCGTCGATCAGGTTGTGATCGAAAACGGCATCACGCCGAACGTCGATCTCTATTGGCAACTGAAGGAGCGCTCGCTCAATCGCGGCCAGACCGATCTCGTGACGCTCTATGACGCCAAACCGCAACCTGCTCTCACTGAGTCAACGGGCGATGGCCGCTTTCTACTGTTCCGGGTCGGCGATTGCGTCTCGATGCACAATATTCATGCCGCGATCTATGATGCGCTCCGATTGTGCAAGGACTTTTGATCATGACCCTTGCCACAGCCATCACCGTGCTGTTCTGGATCGCTGTTGCGACACTCTCGATCGGCCTCGCGCGGCGCGCGATGTTGTGGCGGCAGGGACGTGCAGCACCGGTTGAGTGGGGCGGCCTCCTTGCGATCCCCAAACGCTACTTCGTCGACCTGCACCACGTCGTCGCCCGCGATCCCTATATCTCGCGCACGCACATCGCCACAGCTGGCGGGGCCATCGCCGCGCTCGTCTTGGTGGCGCTCAACTATGGATTGGGCTTGTACTGGCCGAGTTTGGATTGGGGCATAATTACCGCCGCCGCCGTCATGCTGGCCGGAACCGTATTTGTCTGGTTGCGCCGCCGTGTGACACCAGCGCGCTTGTCGCGCGGGGATTGGAGCCGCTTACCGTATACGCTCGCGGCCTTCGCGCTTGGGCTTGGTATACTCGTCGCCCTGTCGCCAGCAGCAGTGTCTTCGGGCGTCGCGATCATCGCGCTGCTCCTGCTGCTTGCGGGTTCGGCGGAACTTGCTCTCGGGATTGGCCTTGGTGGCCCCATGAAGCATGCGGTTGCAGGGCTTCTGCACCTCGCATTCCATCCTCGCCCCGAACGCTTCGCCGGTGTGCGCTCGACAGCACTCCGGCCACTCGCGCTCGACAAAGGTGATTTTGGCGTCGGAACACCGGCCGATTTCCGCTGGAACCAGCTGTTGAGCTTCGACGCCTGCGTCCAATGCGGCAAGTGCGAATCTGCGTGTCCAGCCTTTGCGGCCGGACAGCCGCTCAATCCCAAAAAACTCATTCAGGATCTGGTTGCCGGTCTGTCGAGCCGCAGCGATGCCGCTTACGCTGGCAGCCCCTACCCCGGAATGGCCGCCGGCGCGCACGCGGGCTCACCGAGAGAAGCAATCGTGCCGGGACTGATCGAGGCGCAGACCTTGTGGTCGTGCACCACCTGCAGAGCCTGCGTTGAAGACTGTCCGATGCTGATCGAACACGTCGATGCGATCGTCGGCATGCGCCGCCACCTCAATCTTGTCCGGGGAGACGCGCCAGGGAAAGCTGTGGAAACACTGGCTAATCTACGCGAAACCGAGACCCAAGGCGGTTACGCCCGCGCGAGCCGTTACAATTGGGCGGTTGATCTGGATGTCGCAAGCGCACAACCGGGCGTTCCCATCGACGTGCTCCTGGTCGCGGGCGAGGGCGCGTTCGATATGCGTTATCAGCGCACGCTCAGGGCTCTGGTCAAATCGCTCAAGGCAGCGAAAGTAGACTTCGCTATTCTCGGAGAACGCGAGCGCGATACCGGTGATACGGCGCGGCGTCTCGGCGACGAAGCAACATTTCAGATGCTCGCACGGCGTAATGTCGAGACGCTCAAGACGCTCACCTTCCGGCGCATTGTCACCTCAGATCCGCATGTGCTGCACAGCCTCAAGAACGAATACCCTGCTTTCGGTGGGATCTACGCCGTTCTGCATCACACGACGTTCCTTGCCGCCCTTGTGGATGAGGGCCGTCTCGTTCTGGGGCCGTCGGCAGAAACCCGGCCACTGACGTATCATGACCCCTGCTATCTGGCGCGTTACAACGGCGAGACCGATGCGCCGCGCACGCTGCTGCAAAAAATGGGGATCAATGTTCAAGAGATGCAGCGCTCGGGTCTCAGCGGCCGCTGTTGCGGTGGCGGTGGCGGCGCAGCCCTGACAGACATTCCGGGCAAGCAGCGCATTCCTGATATCCGCATGGCTGATGCGCGTGACGCTGGCGCGCGCGTTGTCGCCGTGGCGTGCCCGCAGTGCACGGCCATGCTTGAAGGTGTGGTTGGCGATCGCCCCGAGGTCCTCGACATTGCTGAGCTGGTGGCCGCGTCCTTGGCGCCGGCAGCGCTGGAGGTCAGCGTATGAGCGAAATCAAACGTATCGATCCACGCCCCCCCTACACCCAGACTCCTCAAGGTATCCGGCGCCTCGAGCGTCATGAAACGCGGCTTGAGACGGCATCGCCACGGCCAAAGCCTTTGCGTCCACGTCAAGACACCGGGCAATGGTTCATGGCCATTGCGCACTCGAACCGCGGCCGGATCGATGAACATGCGCGCCAGGTCCTTGCAGCGGCCGCAATTCTGGCGCCGCCGGACACAGGCGTGATTGCGGTTATCCTTGGCGAGCTGAACGAGGATGCCGCCGCATTCGGCGCCGACCGCATTGTCGTCTTGCCGGACTTCGATGCCGCCCGCTTCCAGCCCGAGCGCGAGGTCGCCGTGGCGCAGTCGTTGATCAGTGCGTATAACGCCAAGCATATTTTTATTCCTGACAAGGTCGACGCTGACGGCGATCTTGGGCGGCGGCTGATCGTGGCCCACGGCGAACCTGCTGCGACGCACGTGATTGAGATCGATGCGACGCATGTTTCCACGCCGTGGTCCGGGGGGACAGGGTTTGCCCATGCTGAAGTGCCGCGCTTCGTTCTGATCGAGGCTGGCGCCGTCGATGCCAATCTGCCGTTCGTTGGCAGGGCCGAAAAGCTTGACCCAGCGGCGTTTCCAAAGGTTCCCGAAACCCACGGCCTTTGCCGTGATCTCGGTCTTGAAGCGATGGACGCGTCGCAAATTGCACTCGAGGAAGCTGATTTCATCGTCTCGGCCGGCAATGGCGTGCGCAACGTGTCGACGTTTGAGGCTTTGGCGCGGGCGCTCGGCGCCGCCGTCGGGGCCAGCCGTGTCGCCGTCGATGAGGGCCGCTTCGCACGCGACAAGCAAATTGGCGCGACGGGCAAGACCGTGACTGCCAGCACCTACGTCGCAATCGGTATTTCGGGCGCGGTTCAGCATCTGCAAGGCATCAAGGATTGCCGTCACGTCATCGCCATCAATCGCGACACCGGCGCCCCTATCGTCAAACGCGCCGACCTGACGATCATCGGCGATGCCGAGGAGGTCATGCTGGCTATGCTCAAAGGCATTGCTCAGGCGCGGAGTGCAACAAAAGCACCGGAGGCCGCATGATCCCCACCTCTTGGTCAGTCGCTGTGCTGGTTTCAGCCGGACGTCATCCGGGCACCGGCGCGGCGCGCGCCTGCCGCGGTGACGCCATCGCCATGGCTCTTGGCCGCAGGATTGCAGGTGATGCCCTGCGCGTCCTGCATGCCGGATCTCCCGAAGAGCCAGCGCTGCAGGATTATCTGGCGCTCGGCGCTGGAACTGTTGAGGCTGTATCCGTTCCTGCCGGACACGGCGTACTTCCAGCATTGGTCTCCAAGCTACAGAACGTCGATCTCATCCTCACTGGCAGCCGGACCGAACTGGGGGCCGGAAGCGGGCTGCTTCCCTACACTTTGGCAAATGCGCTCGGCCGGTCCGTGATCGCCAATGTGCTCGACGCCCGCCTTGAACGGGACGGCGTTCGCCTCCAGCAATTCCTGCCCAAGGGCAAACGGCGCGGGATCGTGGTGCCTCTACCGCTCGTTCTCGCCGTGCATCCGTTGGCGCCGGTTGAACTAACCTACGCTTACGCGCGCCGCCAGTCTGGCCGCATCGTTGCAGCGGCGTTGGACACGCCCCCGGCGCTCGCGTCTGATGGCGGCACTGCAAACACGTGGACAGTGGAAACCGCTGCACGGCGCCCCGTTCGCCTCGAAGCCCGTGAAAAGAAGGCAGGACACGCACGCATGATGTCCGCCATCGTCACCGAGTCAAAAAGTGGTGTTGTCGCAATTGAAGGCAGTTGTGTCGATAAAGCACAAATGCTGCTCACCTATTTGAGAGAAAATCGGCTCGTTGATTTCTAGCGAGCCAGCCGGAGGTTTTGACATGCAGATATCCAATGAGCTCCGGACGCTGATCTCGCGCCGCCGGCCAGGATACACCCTGGAAGCTCCGTTCTATCAGAACAAAGACATCTTTGACCTCGACATGCAGGCCATTTTCGGCCGCCACTGGATCTTTGCCGGTGTCGAGCCGGACATCCCTGAACCGGGTGACTATTTTACCCTGCCGCTGGGACGCGCATCCGTCATCGTCGTGCGCGATGATGACATGTCGATCCGCGCTTTCCACAATGTCTGCCGCCATCGAGGTTCACGGCTATGCGATGCCGTGAAAGGCAGCGTTGGCAACATCGTCTGTCCCTACCACCAATGGACCTACGACCTCACCGGCAAGCTTATTCATACAGAGCACATGGGCGACAATTTCGACCGCAGCCAGTTCAGTCTCAAAAAGGTTCATGTCGGCAATGTTGCCGGACTGCTGTTCATCTGCATGGCTGACGAACCACCGGCGGATTTCGAGCAAATGCGCCGCGAGATGGAGCCCTACATCCTTCCGCACCGGATCACCGACTGTAAGGTCGCGTTCGAGGAAGACCTGATTGAGAACGGCAACTGGAAGTTCACGATGGAGAACAACCGGGAGTGCTATCACTGCAAGGCCAACCACCCGGAACTTACCATCTCGCTCTATGAATTCGGTTTTGGCTATCAGCCGTCGCCGGAAAATGCTGACGAAGTTCAGGCCTTCAAGGATCTCACCAAGCGCGAGCACGCACGCTGGGAATCCTGCGGTCTGCCGTCGGTCGAAATCGACTTCCTGGATTCGCGCGCCACGGCATTTCGCACCGAGCGATTGCCAATCGATAAGGCCGGCGAGTCACAGACCATGAACAGCAAGGTCGCGTGCCAGAAGCTGCTGGGTGACTTGACCCAGCGCAATCTCGGCGGTCTGTCGTTTTGGACACAGCCAAACTCATGGCACCATTTCATGAGCGACCACATCGTGACGTTCAGCGCGCTGCCAATTGACGCCGAGCATACCTTGCTGCGCACCAAGTGGCTGGTCCACAAGGACGCGGTCGAGGGACGCGACTACGATGCCAAGGAGTTGAGCGCCGTTTGGCACGCAACCAACAAGCAGGACGGCGCCCTTGTTGAGCGCACCCATTCCGGATCGCACAGCCCCGCTTACCAGCCTGGGCCTTATTCGCCCTACACCGAAGAGTTGGTTGAAAAGTTCATGTCCTGGTACTTCAAACGGCTGCGCGCGGAAACCGGCATCGGCGCCGTGTCGCCCGTAAGCTCACTTGCTGCGAGCGCCTGATTTATCATGAGCGATGACGGTGCACACGGGCGGCTTGGTCCTGCGATTTGGGACAAGGTGCCGGCTCTATGGAATGCCGATGGCGACGACACGCTCGTCTGCTGCCACGTCCGGCAAGAGACGCACGACGTCAAGAGCTTCTTGTTTCGCACGCGTACGCCGAAACTGTTCCGCTTTCGCCCTGGCCAGTTCATCACCCTCGAACTCGAGATCGACGGCCAGGCCATCAACCGCTGTTATACCTTGTCGTCGGCGCCGACGCGGCCCGACACACTGTCCATCACCGTCAAACGCAAAATTGGTGGCATCGTCTCGAACTGGCTGCACGACAACCTGAAGCCCGGCACAGAAATCAAGGCGTTGGGTCCCGCTGGTGAGTTCAGTTGCACGATGTATCCTGCGGCGATGTACCTTTTCCTTTCGGGTGGCTCGGGCGTGACGCCGCTCATGTCCATGTCGCGGACGCACTACGACCTGGGCGAAGACAAGGACATCGTCTTTGTGCACAGCGCACGCGCGCCCCGCGACATCATTTTTCGCCGTGAGTTGGCGACGATGACCAACGGCATGGCGCATTTCCGCACGGCGTTCGTCTGCGAACAGACGGGCGACGAGCATGACTGGGGCGCGCCGACAGGCTATCTCGCCCTGCCGCTCCTCAAAACCATTTCACCTGATTTCGCGCAACGCGAGATCTTCTGCTGCGGGCCGGAGCCTTACATGGCAGCCGTCCGAGCCATGCTGAATGGCGCGGCCTTCGACATGGCGCACTATCACGAAGAAAGTTTTTCCTTCGAACGCCAAGGTGTGCCGATCACCGAGGTGGACGCGAAAGCGGCTCCAGCCGTGGCGCCCGCAGGCAGTTTCAAAATAGAGTTCACCCGCTCCGGGCGCATCATCGATTGCGGCCCGGATCAGTTCATTCTCGACGCGGCGCGTGCGGCCGGAATGCGACTACCGTTTTCCTGCGCCAAAGGCATGTGCGGCACCTGCAAGAGCAAGAAGCTCGCCGGCGAGGTCGTCATGTCGCACAACGGCGGCATCCGGCAGCGCGAGATCGAGTCCGGCATGATCCTGCCCTGCTGCAGCAAACCGCTCAGCAATGTCACGATAGAAAAATGATCTCACGTCACGGCAAGAGCCACCGACCCCAGGCCGCCGCGTTCACGCTTTACGGCGCAATATAGCCTGCAGCACATCGCGCACGCCAATGGCGCCAACGAAGCGGTTGTCATCCTCGAAGAGTGCCAGCGGCGCCGTGCCGGACTTATGCATGGCGAGGATCACGGTCTTGAGGTTGGTGCCGGGACTTGCCCAATAGACCGGGCTTGAGTCTTCCGGAATGGCCTGTTCGACATCGCCGCACGACACCCAAATAGCTTTCTTGCCGTTGCACTCGGCCGCCTCGACCTGGCCAGCGGCGTCGATTTTGAATTTCGTCGTCTTGCGGCGGTCGAGCCAGACCCAGCCATCACCAGCGGACTCAAGATCGCGGGCGTCGCGCATGACGTTCCAGGCGGTCAGAACGGAAAGCGGATTCACATTGGCGATGAAATCCCGCACGTAGTCATTCGCGGGCTTGAGCACGATATCTTCAGGGGCGCCGGACTGGACGATCCGTCCGCCTTCCATGATGGTGATGCGGTTGCCGATCTTGAGGGCCTCCTCAAGATCGTGGCTGACAAAGACAATGGTCTTCTTGATCGACTTCTGTAGTTGCAGCAGCTCGTCCTGCAGCTTGGTGCGGATCAACGGGTCGAGCGCCGAGAACGGTTCATCCATCAGCAGGATCGGAGCGTCCGTTGCAAATGCCCGGGCCAACCCCACGCGCTGCTGCATGCCGCCCGAGAGTTCATGGACATACTTGTTGGCCCAACTGTCGAGGCCAACGAGTTTCAGTTGCCGGTCGACGCGCTCACGCAGTTCTGCCTCCGGCACGCCCGAAAGCTCCAAGCCGAGGCCCGCATTTTCGCGCACGGTTCGCCAAGGCAGCAGCGCGAACTGCTGGAATACCATGGCCACCTGTTTCTGGCGGATGTGGCGCAGCGTTTCCGCGTCGCAGGAGACGACATCGACCATGCGGTCGCCGTCCTTCACCAGCACTTCGCCGCGGGCCACCTTGTTGAGGCCGTTGACGGCACGCAGCACCGTCGATTTGCCGGACCCCGAAAGCCCCATCAGTACGGAGATCTCACCTTCGTTGACGGTGAGGTTGGCGCCCGCAGCACCCAGAACAGACCCGGTCTTGGCCAGAATGTCGGCGCGATTGGCACCGGCATCGACCATGCGCAGCGCTTCCGGAATGTCGCTGCCAAAAATGATATCGACGTTCTTGAAATCAACCGCGACGCTCATTTTTTAACTCCCGATTTCACGGAGAGGGCGCGGTCGAGAATGATGGCCAGGACGACGAGGGCGAGGCCTGCTTCAATACCCAATGGAATGTTGCGGTTGGCGAGCGCCTTGTTGACCGGGTTGCCGAGGCTCGGCGCCCCGATCAGCGTTGCAAAAACGACCATCGACAGCGACAGCATGATGCATTGGGTGAGCCCTGCCATGATGGACGGCAACGCCGCGGGCAGTTCAACTTTCCACAGCAGCTGCCGCTTGGTGGCCCCGAAGCTTTCGCCGGCCTCCAGCATCGGCTTCGGGATCGAGGTGAGACCCAGATAAGTCATGCGAACCGGGGCCGGCATGGCGAATATGACGGTGACGATCAGGGCCGGAGCCGCACCCAGACCAAACAGAATGAGAATGGGAATGAGGTAGACGAAGGTCGGCATGGTCTGCATCAGGTCGAGGATCGGCTGCAACACCTTCCAGACCCTCGGCTTATGCGCGGCCCATATGCCAAGCGGAACGCCGATCGACATGGACAGGCCCGTCGCCGCGACCACCAGCACTAGTGTCTGGACGGTTTCTTTCCATAGCCCCTGATTGATGATGAAGAGAAAGCCAAGCAGCACGCCGGTTGCGAGCGATTTGGACCGCTGCAACCAATAGGCAAAACCAGCGAGTGCAAGTGCCAGAAGCACCGGCGGTACCTGCAGCAGCACAGATGAGGTGCCTTCGACGCTCCACTCGAGTGCAGTGGAAATGGCGTCGAAGAACCATTGGAAATAGGTCACGACAAAATCGATGACCGCCTTGCCCCATTGGCCGACTGGAATTTTCCAGCCTGTTAGCAGCGTCGTTACAGGATCCATCGTTGCCTCCCCGGGCATGATACTCTGCCCCGCCGAGACGGCCGCGCTGAGCGCGGCCGTCTGCTTTTATCGGGTGGTGCGCGCGAGAGGTTTACTTGGCGAGTGCGGCCTTGACGGCGGCCATGGCATCGCCGCCGTCAGCTGTCTTGACGCCTTCCAGCCACGGCTTGACTGCGTCAGGATTGGCCTTCAGCCACGTCTGCGCCGTTGCTTTGGGGTCGGCGCCGTCTTTAAGCACCGGTGCCATCATGGCGCCTTCCATGGCCAGGTTGAACTTGAGGTTGCCAAGCAGCTTGCCGACGTTGGGGCATTGGGCTGTGTAGCCGGCCCGCACGTTGGTGCTAACGGTGGCGGCGCCGAAGCCGCTATCACCCATGCCGTCGAGATAGGCGATCTTCATGTCGCCCATGACTGGATGCGGCGTCCAGCCGAGGAACACGATCCATTCGTTTTTCTTCATGGCCTTCTCGGCCTGGGTCAGCATGCCCGCTTCCGAGCTTTCGACCAATTCGTAGCCCGCGAGCTTGTTCTCGGCCTTGGCAATCATTTCGCCAATAATGCGATTGCCGTCGTTGCCAGCTTCAATGCCGTAGATCTTGCCGCTGAACTTATCCTTATGGGTACTGAGATCGGCCAGGCTCTTCACGCCAGCATCGGCCACATACTTTGGCACGACAAGACCGTAGCCGGCGTTATCCAGATTGACGCCAATCGTCTCCACCGACTTGTCATCGGTGTAGGCCTTGATGTCGGCGGTCATGCTCGGCATCCAGTTGCCGAGGAACACATCAATGTCCTTGTTCTTCATCGAGGCGTAGGTCACGGGAACCGAAAGGGTCTTGATCTCGGGCGCGTATCCAAGCGCTTCGAGAACGACCTGGGTCACACCGGTCGTCACCTGAATGTCTGTCCAGCCGACATCGGCAAAGCGGATTTTCTTGCAGCTGGCATCTTCGGCCTGGGCCGCGGTCGCAACCAACCCCAGGGCAAGTGCAACGCTTGTTACGACGCGTTTCATGAAAAATCCTTCCGTTGGAGGAACTACGCAGTGATTGACGGCACCCGGCCAAGCCGCCGCCGGCGAAGGGCGATTATCTCCCGTTCGGCAGACTGCCTCGGGCAACACCCGAGACGATCACCTTGCGGCAAAATAGCAAGGGGGTAGTCCGTCGATTTCTCAATTGCGACATGATCTGGCGGTTATGCGCCTGGATCGCCGGAGACTTTTGTCTTGGCAGCGGTCAAAAACCCCCATTCCTGCAGTCAGCCGGCGGAAACCGCTCAAAACCGGGCGCGCCGGGTTCAGGCATTTCCAACGGCTTCGCGGCGGCGCAGTGCGGCAACGGCTGTCGCGTCGCCAAACACCGGTTGCTGGCGCTCGCTGCGCGGCGACCGGCCATAGAGGGCGCGGTACGATTTGCTGAAATGGCAGGCCGACTGAAACCCGCACGCGACAGCGATCTGCGTAATCGACATGCTTGACTGGGTCAGCAGGGCGCGGGCCCGCTGCAGGCGCAGACGCAGGTAATACTTGGTCGGCGTGGTGCCGAGCGCTTCATGGAACATGCGCTGGACTTGCCGCAAGGAAAGCCCCGCCAGCCGGGCCAGCTCCACGGCCGTCAACGGTTCTTCGAAAT
The DNA here is from genome assembly GCA_031378895.1 of Hyphomicrobium sp. Taxonomy (GTDB): domain Bacteria; phylum Pseudomonadota; class Alphaproteobacteria; order Rhizobiales; family Hyphomicrobiaceae; genus Hyphomicrobium_B. The sequence goes on along the minus strand of JANNEP010000028.1, from coordinate 32,570 downwards.
TGGCTTCCATCAGCTCCGCGACTTTGCGCAACGTGAGCTGGTTTGAACCTAGCCGGGCCGCTAGCGGAATATATTGCCGGTCGTCGCTATCACGCACGCGGTCGAGGATGAACTGGCCGGAGATCTCGGCGACCAGCGTTTTGCCGAAGCGGGCGCGGACCAGCGACAGCATCATGTCGATCGGCGCGATTCCGCCGGTGCAGGTGATACGATCGCGATCGATGACAAAGAGTTCCTCCAGGAACGTGACACGGCGATAGCTCTCCCGAAGGCCCGCCATGTTCTCCCAGTGTATCGTGCACTGGTAGCCATCTAGGAGGCCGGACTGAACCAGCGCATAGGTGCCGGTGCACAGCCCGCCGAGCATCACCCCGTCCCGGGACATCTTGCGGAGCAGGCCCGTCACCCGGTCATCGACGAATCTCGTGACGTTGGTGCCGCCGCAAACGAACACGATGTCGAGGTGGTCCGCCTCGTCGTAGATCGCGGCCTGCAGGGGCGCGACGCCGCAGCTCGATGCCACCGGCTGGCCGTCAATCGTGATCACTTTCCACTCGTAATAATTCTGCCGGCTCAGGTGGTTGGCCATGCGCAGAACTTCGATGGCGCTGGCGAACGCGATCATCGTGAACTCGTTCAGTGTGAGGAAGCCGACCTTACAAATCGCTCCGATTTCTTTGGCCACGAGGGACGTTGCTCCGATCTAAAGCGCGCAGCGCTGAAGGTTGTTCACGAGGGCTTCAGAGTTGCGGCATTCCGGCCTAGCGATCTAACGCCCGGCGCCCGTTCGATTCAATTTAATTCTGGCGAAACCCGCCCAAATCTGGGGCTTTTGTTCCTATGGGCAGAAAAGTCACACGATGTTTTTTTGTTACCGGTGTCGCCGACGAACACGTTTTTGTCGCGTATAGTCTTGAGTTGAATACGTAGGTTGTCGTTTACTTGTAAGTCAGCGCTAACGCTCGATTCCCCCCAGTTGAACGGGGTGCACATATGCAAGTTCTTCAAAAGTTCTCACTCGGGGGCACGACATGCAGAATTTCAAGTCCGCTGTAACCGTCTCAGCTTTGAGCCTTGGGCTCGCTGTCGGCTTCAGCGTTGTTGGAGCTCAGACAGCTACGGCCGTCGAGCTTTATAACAAAGACGGCACTAAGATCGAATTCACGGCTGAAATCGGCCTCGGCTTGTTCCATGACACTGAGGATTTTACCGCTGCCGCCCGGGACACCGTGTCATGGCAGGAAGGTTACGCCATCATGGGGTTCAAGTTTGAACATGCCCTGGATGCTAACTGGAAGGCCTTTGGTGCTTTCACGGGCGTCGTCAACGGCGTCCGCGGCCAAGGCGATCCGATCGGTTCGTCGATCGGCAATGAAGATGGCGGCCAGGTCCAGGATGCCTCCGTAGGCGTCGAGTGGACATCGGGCGTCGAAGGTGGCGCCAGCGCCAAGCTTTCGGGCGGCCGTCAAAAATGGGTTCTCGGCGACGGCTTCTTGATTGCCGGTGACCAGCCGACCGGCGGTCGTGGCTTCGGCGAGCAATACAACGAAGGCGGTGCCTACTATTTGAACCCGCGCCGCGTGTTCGCACAGACGGTGATCTTGAACGTTGAGACCGGAACGCCGTTCCGCTTCGACGCTTTCTACATCGAATCGGAAAAGGGTTACAACGGTCAGCGGTCGATCGCCGGTGGCAACGTTGATTATGTCGATAAAACCTACGGCACGCTGGGGTTCACCTATATCAAAGGGCTCGACATGGAGAAGCCGGGCATTGTCCTGGCCCCGGCCACTGCTTCGGCAGAAGACGTGAATATTTATAGCGTCCATGGTAATACGAGCTTCGGCATCAAGGACTTCACACTCGCCTTCACCTACGCCAACGAACAGGGCGATTCTCCGCGTGTCGGCGTTGCCGACCTCGATGCTTGGGCTTGGTACATAAGCCCGAGCTACACGTTCTCGGCTGCTGCGTGGACGCCCACGATCTACTACCGGTACGCCAGCTTCTCGGGCGACGATGTCAACACGCCTGGAACCCAAGAAGGTTACGACCCGCTGTTCTATGGCGCTACCGGTTGGAACACATGGTTCATCGGTGAAATCGCGGCCAACTACTCAGGGCCGTTCAGTCAGAACGCCAACGTGCACAGCTTTGGTTTGAAGACGGCGCCAAACATCGATCTGGGTATTGGCAAGCTGACTGGCCTCAGTGGTTACGTCAACATCTACAGTCTTCGTGAGCCGGCGGCGTTCGTGGGCTTCACAGCAAATGCCGGACCTTCCGCCACGAGCAGCTACTTCGGTACGGAACTTGCCGTTTACGCCGAAATGCAATTGTTCGAAAACCTATACGTCGCCCCGCTGTATAGTGTGCTGTTCCCTGGCGAAGGCTATGAATCTGCTTACGGACAAACCGACAACGTCCATAACTTCCAGCTCTCGGCGATTTTGACCTACTAAACCCGGCCAAACGCTTAGCTCAAACTTAGACGGCCCCCACACCGAGAGCGGAGTGGGGGCCGTCGCCGTTTTCATGCTTGCGCGCTTATTTCTGCTCAACAAAATGCACCGAGTCTGGTGCGGGTGTCGCAGCGGAATACCTTTGCGTCGCATCTGAACCAGATCGCGCGGCGCGAAAAGCCTTTAGTTGACCACGCTGCGGGCTGGTTACTCCCAGAAGCCGCGTTCTCGTCGATCGATGGGTCGCAAACGTGCAAATTCTTCAAAACTACATCGGTGGCCGCTTTGTCGCCGCGCAAGCGCCAGAGACCTTTGACAACGTCAACCCGGCAACCGGCGCTTTGATTTCCCGCGTCGAGGTGGCGTTGGAGCCGGAGGTCGAGCGCGCGATCACGTCAGCGCAAAAAGGCTTTCAGCAGTGGTCGGCGATGTCCGGCGCCGCGCGTGGGCGTATTCTCAACAAAGCCGCCCAGCTCTTGCGCGCCCGCAACCGGGAATTGGCCGAGCTCGAGGTTCGCGACAACGGCAAGCCGATCCAGGAAGCCGAAGCGGTGGATGTGACGAGCGGCGCCGATTGCCTGGAGTATTTCGCGGGCGTTGCCGGTTCGCTCCACGGCGAGCAGATCGCGCTGAACAACGCCTTCGTTTATACGCGCCGCGAACCGCTCGGGGTTTGCGTTGGCATCGGCTCGTGGAACTACCCGATCCAGATCGCCTGCTGGAAATCAGCCCCCGCGCTGGCCTGCGGCAATGCGATGATCTTCAAGACATCCGAGCTGACACCGACGACGGCCACGAAGCTCGCGGAGATTTACACCCAAGCAGGTCTTCCCGGCGGCGTGTTCAACGTCGTGCACGGCGACGGCCGCACCGGCGCGCTTTTGACCACCGACCCGCGCGTTGCCAAAGTCTCGCTGACGGGATCCATCGGCACCGGCAAGAAAATCCTCGCCGCCGCTGCGGCCACTCTCAAACGCACGACCATGGAACTGAGCGGCAAGTCGGCGTTGCTTGTTTTTGCCGACGCCGATCTCTATCAGGCCGTATCGGCGGCGATGCTCGGCAATTTCTACACCCAAGGCGAGATCTGCACCAACTGCACGCGCGTCTTCGTGCATCGTGATATTCATGATCGCTTTGTCGATTTGCTCGTCGAGCGCACCCGCAAACTGCGCGTTGGCGACCCGATGGCGCCTGCCACCCAAGTCGGCGCCCTGATCTCGCGCGCCCACATGGACCGTGTGCTCTCTTACGTTGAGGCCGGTAAGGCCGGCGGCGCGACCCTCGTCTACGGCGGCGGCAGAGTTGATACTGCTCCGCTCGATCGCGGCAACTTCGTCACCCCCGCCATTTTTTCAGACTGTACCGACGACATGAAAATCGTGCGTGAAGAGATCTTCGGCCCCGTCATGTCGGTCCTGCGTTTTAATGACGAGGACGAGGTTATTACGCGAGCCAATGCAACGCGGTTTGGCCTTGCCGCCGGCGTCTTCACCCGCGATCTCGCCCGCGCCCACCGCGTCGTGAACCGGCTCGAGGCCGGCGTTTGCTGGATCAACAATTACAACATCACGCCGGTCGAAATGCCGTTCGGCGGCATGAAAGAGTCAGGTCTCGGCCACGAAAACGGCCAAGCCGCGATCGAGCATTACACGCAATTGAAAAGCGTGTTTGTCGAGCTGGGCGACGTTCAGTGCCCCTACGAATGAGATCGCCGCTATCTACCTTCGTCGCCAAGCCCAGGTCACCACGTCATGAGTGCGCGTCAGGAATTTGACTACATCATTGCCGGCGCCGGGTCTGCGGGTTGCGTTCTCGCTAACCGCCTGACCGAAGATGACGGCGCGCGCGTGCTGGTCCTTGAAGCCGGCCCGCAGGACTACAGCCTCTTCATTCATATGCCCTCGGCGTTCGCCTATCCGATGGCCAGCACCAAGTACAATTGGCACTATGAATCCGAACCCGAACCGTTTCTCAACAATCGCCGCCTGCATTGTCCGCGCGGCCATGTGATCGGCGGCTCTTCATCAATCAACGGTATGGTCTACATCCGCGGACATGCCTTCGACTATGACGCCTGGGCGAAGTACCCTGGCCTCGAGAACTGGTCGTACTTCGATTGCTTGCCCTACTTCAAAAAATCCGAAACCCGGCTGACGGGCGGCGACGCCTATCGCGGCAACTCCGGGCCGCTGTTCGTGACGACCGCGTCCGGCTCCAACCCGCTCTATCCCGCCTTCATCGAAGCCGGCCGCCAAGCCGGCTATCCCGTCACCGATGACTTGAACGGCTACCAGCAAGAAGGCCTGGGCCGGATGGATATGACCACCTACAAGGGCCAGCGCTGGAGTGCGGCTCGCGCCCACCTGCGACCAGCGCAAAAGCGCGGCAATCTCGAGGTCCGCACCCGTTGCCTGGTCACGCGCATCATCTTCGAAGGCCGCCGCGCCGTTGGCGTCGAATATAGGCGTGGCGGTCGCCTTGAAACGGCACGTGCGGCGCGCGAAGTGATCATTAGCGGCGGCGCGATCAATTCGCCGCAGATGCTGATGCTCTCTGGGATCGGCAATGCCGATGACCTGAATAAGCTCGCAATACCCGTGGTCCATCACCTCCCGGGCGTTGGCGAGAACTTGCAGGACCATATCGAAGCTTATGTGCAGTACGCGTGCAAACAGCCGATCACGCTTTATGGGGCGACAAACCCATTGGCCAAACTCAAGATCGGCGTCGAATGGATTTTGACCGGCAAGGGTCTTGGCGGGACGAACCATTTTGAAGCGGGCGGCTTCATTCGCAGCGACGCCGGTGTGGTGCATCCAGATCTACAGTACCACTTCTTGCCGATGGCCGTCAGTTACGACGGCACGTCGGCCGCCAAAGGCCACGGCTATCAGGCGCATATCGGGCCGATGCGGCCGACAAGCCGAGGCACGATCAAGCTCAAATCTGCCGATCCCCGCGAGCATCCCCGCGTTCTTTTCAACTACATGCAGACCGAGCAGGATCGCAAGGAAATGCGCGCCGGCGTTCGCCTGACGCGGGAAATCATGACACAAAAGGCATTTGATCCATTCCGCGGCGCCGAGCTCGCGCCTGGCCCTGATGCAGTCAGCGATGCCGGCATCGATGCCTTTGTCCGCGAAAAGGCCGAAAGCGCCTATCACCCCTCGTGCAGCTGCCGCATGGGCGCGGACGATATGGCGGTCGTCGATGGAAGCGCGCGCGTCCATGGAGTCGAAGGCCTGCGGGTCGTTGATGCCTCGATCATGCCCGACGTGATCAGCGGAAATTTGAACGTCCCGGTCATCATGATGGCTGAGAAACTGGCAGACGTGATCCGCGGCCGGGCACCACTCCCCCCAGAGACGGTTCCAGTGTGGACGCATCCGAATTACGCGACACAACAACGCTAGTCCCCCATGGAAACCGCTGGCCGAGGCCGCAGGACTTTGAGACGCCGTCCCGGCCCTGCGCAACGGCAGCAAGGAGATCTTATACGGCGGGTCATGCCAGGGTTACCGCCTCGCATCGACCGGGGCTTTGGGTGGTGCAGACTCCGCGATCGGCGCGGCGTTGAAGCACGAGGCCGCCCCCCATGCCCAAATCAAAACGAACTTCCAAATCTTCGCAAAGCGCGAAGGCACCTATCAAGGCACCGTCGTCGTCCACGAAACTATCGCCACAACCCAGAAAAACCAAACCATCAACCAAAACCGCGAAGTGCCTCGCCCTGCTCTCGCGCAGCGACGGTGCGTCAATCGCCGATCTGCAAACGGCAACGGACTGGCAGTCGCACAGCGTCAGGGGCTTCCTGGCAGCGACCGTAAAGAAAAAGCTCGGACTGACCCTGACGTCGACAATGTCAAAGTCGGGTGAGCGCCGGTATCACATTATCGATGCGGGAGGCTGATCCCATGACAAAACTCTGCAATTCAGCTTCCCTCCAAGACACGACCGACAAGACTGCGGATGTCGATGCCGCGCTTTCAGCCTTGATGCCTCTCACGACTCCGGAACTTCGCACGGCTTGGCGGTGGCACTTCAAAAAGGAGGCCCCCAAAGGCATCAGCCGCGATTTGCTACTGAGAGCGATCGCTTACGACATCCAGGAACGCGCCTACGGCGGTCTCTGCACGGCGACCCTCCGCCGGTTGAAGACTATAGCAACGTCGCTTGAAAAAACCGCAGGCAAGGCCACGAAGGCTGACCCGAACATTAAGCTTGGCACGCAGCTTGTGCGATCATGGCGGGGAACAACCCACACCGTGCTCGTCCTCGAAAATGGATTTGAATACGCTGGCGAGAGATATACGTCCCTCTCCCACATCGCGAAAGTGATAAGCGGGCTCCACCGGTCCGGTCCCGCCTTCTTCGGCCTAAGGCGCCGAACGGCGCATTCCGTTCGAAATACTGCGGCAACACGGACTTCGGTGCTTTCTGATGACCAAACCTGACATTTCCCCCGTCCGGCGCAGCGGGATAACTCGCTGCGCTATCTATACCCGCAAATCCACTGAAGACGGCCTTGCGCAGGATTTCAGCTCGCTCGACGCGCAACGCGAGGCGTCCGCGGCCTATATCAAAAGCCAAAAGCTCGAAGGCTGGCAGGCTCTACCCGATGTTTATGATGATGGTGGGATTTCTGGGGCAACGATGGCGCGCCCTGCACTGCAGAGGCTGATCGGCGACATCAACGCTGGCAGGGTTGATACCGTCGTCGTCTATAAGGTCGATCGCCTGACCCGATCGCTCGCCGACTTTGCGAAGATCGTCGATATTTTCGACGCCAAGGGTGTCGCATTCGTCTCTGTGACGCAGTCCTTCAATACAACCACGTCAATGGGGCGGCTCACGCTGAATATGCTGTTGTCGTTTGCCCAGTTCGAGCGTGAAGTCACGGCTGAGCGTATCCGCGACAAGATCGCGGCCTCGAAGAAGAAGGGTATGTGGATGGGCGGAACGCCACCGCTCGGCTACGACGTCAAGGATCGCAAACTCATCGTCGACACCGAAGAAGCTGACAAAGTCCGCTATATCTTTGGGCGCTATGCGTCGCTCGGGTCCATCAACCTGTTGAAACGTGAGCTCGATCGCGACAAGTTTTTGAGCAAGCACCACTTTAGCAAGACGGGACGGTCCCGCGGCGGGATCCCGTTTTGTCGAGGCGGGCTCTATACCATATTGCAGAACAGGACCTATCTCGGCGAGACCCACCACAATTCGCAATACTACCCTGGCGAACACGAAGCGATTGTCGATTTCGAACTCTGGTCTCGCGTTGAGCAAAGGTTGGAAGTCGGGCGGACCGAGCGGCAAACCGGCATCGCTGGAAGAACCCCCGCGCTCTTGATGCACCTTCTCCATGATGAGCGTGGCCATCCAATGGCTCCCGCACATGCTGTCAAGAAAAGCAAAAGGTACCGGTACTATGTCACGCGTCCACTGCTCCGCCGGCGTCGCGCCGCCGTAACCCATGGCCGGCGCTTGCAAGCCGGTGACATCGAGCGCGTCGTCCGCGATCGTTTGACTATTTTTCTGACGTCAAAGCTCGAGCTGAAGTCTGCATTGTCGGCTTCGATTCCTACGGCGCCGGTTGAAGAGAACCTCATTGAACAAGCCGCACTGCTCGCGCGAGCGCTGATCGACGGTTCCGCAGTGGAGCAGCGATTGACGATACTTGCAATGATCGCCCGAGCGGACATCGTTGACGACCACATCGACATTCACCTCAATGTTTCTCGTTTGATTGAAATCCTGTCCCGGCCCGGCAATCAGCCGCAGCGCTTCAAGGACTATGTCCCAATTGAAGACTGCCTCATTCTATCAACACGGGCCTTCCGGCGATCATTCGGACGCGATACCAAGTTGATCATTCCCGGCAGGGTACGGTTGGTCCCGAACGAAGGCCTCATCAAGCTCATTGCCAAAGCCTTCGCCTGGCGCGACAAGCTGGAAGCAGCGCCAGGGCGCAGTATCAAGGAGCTTGCAGTTCAGGCTGGGGGTAGCGGCTCCTACGCGACGCGGCTGATGCGGCTAACGTTTCTCGCGCCGGATATCATCGATGATTTTCTCAATGGTCGGCATCCAAGGCATCTCAACGCTGGCAAACTGATCGCGGACACGCGGCTCCCACTTTCGTGGGCAGAACAACGCGCGGTCCTTCACCGGCGAGATCGCTGAGTCCGCTGACGTCGATTACTTGAAGCGAGAGAATATTGTAGCGTCGGCATTGTAGACGCCCGCGACACTTTCAGCTCAGTCAGCCCACCCGCCGAATGCAGGGCGCTTCTTCAAGAACGAGGCGCTGGATTCCCTCGTTTCGGGGAGGACCGCGAAGCAAGAGTGGTACTGCCGAAGCCAGCCTCAGAGACATTGCCCGCATTCGGCGGCGACGCGAAGCACTACGGAAATCTCTCCCGACCACTGACAAAATCCTGATACCAAAAAGCCCGCAAATTGCGGGCTTTCCTTGACACATAAAACGTATTTTTATTTTTATTATCAATACGTTAGATGGGTGGTGGAGAGGGCTGGTTTCGAACCAGCGTAGGCGAAGCCAACGGATTTACAGTCCGTCCCCTTTAACCACTCGGGCACCTCTCCGTCCCGCTTTGGCCGGCGCCTATGCCGCACGACCCAAACGAAAGCGCCCTGCCGGAGCCGGCAGGGCCTTTGGTGCGTTATCTGCAAGGGGGCCTTTCCTGTCAATCGGAAAAGCGGCATGAACTGCCTCAACCGAACAGTCCCGGCGCCGCACGCGCGCGGGCACCAACTCCGAGGCGCATCCTGAGCAAAGAGCCTTTCAAAAAGACGTGGCGCGGAAAGCCCGGCGGCGACAAGCGCGGCGGTCCGCGGTTCGGCGACCGGCCACACAACCGGCCACACGACCAGCTTAGCGGGCGTCAAGGGCGGTCACATCCGGGCGAGAGCGGCGAGGACCGTGACGGCGGGCCGCTGCGCCTGTTCGGCATGCACGCCGTCGAAGCCGCACTGAAAAACCCAGCGCGCGTCGTTAAGCGTCTCGTACTCACCGAGAATGCCGAGCGCCGCCTTGTGGAATCGATGGGCGCCTTGACCCACGCCATCGAACGTGCGTCGCCGCGCGACCTCGACAAAATCCTGGGTACCGACGCCGTACACCAGGGCGCAATGCTCGAAACCGAAGACCTGCCCGAACCGGAATTCACGGCACTTGCCGAACATGCCAACGGCCGTCCGCTAATCGTCCTCGATCAAATCACCGACCCGCACAACGTCGGCGCTATTCTCCGCTCGGCGGCGGTGTTCGGCGCCGCAGGCCTGGTGATGACGCGGCGGCACAGTCCGCCGCTGAATGGCGTGCTGGCCAAGTCCGCGTCTGGGGCGCTGGAACTGGTACCGGTCGCGCTCGTCGGCAATCTGTCTCAGGCACTCAGTGAATTGAAAGACGCCGGCTTCACGATCATCGGCCTCGACGGCGCTGCGGATGGGGCAATCGAGAACACCGACTGGTCGCTGCCGACAGCGCTGGTCATGGGTGCTGAAGGCAAAGGGCTGCGCGAACTGACGGCGAAGACTTGCGATCACCTCGCCCGCATCACGACCGATGGCCCGATCGGCAGTCTCAACGTCTCGAACGCGGCGGCGATCGCGCTGCATACGGCGATGCGCGCCCGGTTGAGATCATAAACTCTGACATAAAAACGCCAGCGCCTTTGGGGCGCTGGCGCAAGCGGTGGGACGGGATCGGGAACAACTAGAGCATTTTCCGGCGAAGTGGGCACCGGTTCGTCGGAGAAAATGCGACAAAACAAGAGACTGGAGCGCCGATCCGATTCCATCGGATCGCAAAGCGCTCTAGTCGCAGACCAACTCACGCTCGCAGACGTAACGGCCACCGCGGCAGACGGTATCGCCCCAGCGGTTTTCAAAACAGCGGCGTCCGGCCCAGTGGCACTCACGCGGGCCGCGGTAGCAGCGCTCAGCGTCGTCGTCGTAGCGCGAATAGTATCGCGGGCCGCGATCGTAACCCGAATGCGCGGCGGCCCCCAAAACGCTAAGACCTATGATACCGGCTGCGATACCAAGGCCAATGCCGTGGCCGCGGCGCGCTTCAGCCTGCGGCGCAGACGCGAACGTCATGCCCAACGCCATCGTCAGCGCCATGAGCATATGGGTGATCTTCTTGTACATGGGCGTCTCCCCAGAGCAGTTGGCCGCGTGCAGCGGCGATTGAAAGCAAAACATCACGGGGACACAAATGTTCCCCTATGAGCTCGATAGTCTTACATATGATGTGAATGTGGCATGAACGCGTATTTCTCGCATTCATGCCCCACGCATGACAGCTCTGTGCAGTGATCTGATTGCTTACCAATGGCCGCGGCGATGACCACCGTGATGGCGGTAATGCCACTCGACGTGGTGATAGCCGGCACGCGGTGCGCCCCATGCCGCGTGATACGGCGGCAGCGCACCGCTATATCGCTTGACGCGCGGCGGTCCCCAGTAGTTCGAGTTGTAGTAGGGGTAATACCCGCGCGGAGCATACGAATACGCATATGGGTCCGTCGCCTGGTGCGTCAGATATACATGGTTGTAGCGCGGATAGTAGACCCAATGGCGCACGGTGCGCAGACGGCCCCATCCAGAGGGCTGGTCGGGACGGTCCCAGCCGAAGGCGGAAGCGGATTGGGGGGCGGCGATGCCGAGCGACAGAACGGTCGCGGCGAGCGCCAGAAGGCTCTTCAAACGCATTACAGGAACTCCTTCAACTAGCCAGCCGGTTCAGAGCCCCCGAACCGTCTGATAAACACTTCCGTAACCATGACCGGAAAGTCCTAACACTTCGTTAAATTGCGGCGTTGCAGGACCGCCTTTCAACCGCTGCGAGCCCGGTCTGCATGCGTCGCAGCCGCTGCTGCTTAATCAATTCCTCACGCTCTAAGCCCGAAACTTGGCACAATTGATTCGGTCGTTCCTGGCGCTGTGCCAGGTGGCGATCCTGCGGCTGGCCGCGTGCGTCAAGCACAGCCAGTCTCCGGTAGCATTCAAGGCGGGGCTCGTGACGCGGCGCAAAGACAAAAAGCAGGACGATCGCGACCGCATGTCAGCGGCGATGCTGCGTCTTGAGGAGCTGCTGCAAAATCCGGGGCCTGGGATTACTGTTACGGCTGCGGGCGAGACCACGGGCGCGCGCTTCAAGCGTGATGGCGAAACCGAGTTACCATCTTTGTCTGCCGCAGACAGCGGCGAACCGGCGCCGGGACCACACACTAAAGCGCGAGATGATACAGCCGCTGCCACTGCGAGCCCGCGCGAAGCCAAGTCCGCCGCTGGATTGCCCGCGACCGAACAGTCATGGATCGCAAAAATGGCCGGCGATCCTGAGGCGCCGCCCAAGCGCACTATCCCGGCAGCGCCCCAAAGTGCTCCAGGAATGCGGCCTGCGCATAGCCTCAAAGTCTTCAAGCCATCGGCGACGTCGGGCGGATTGTTCGGCATCTTCCTGACCTGGCTGCTTGGGCCGCGTGACAGCGAAATCAAAGACGCCGTCGCCGCCAGCCGCCGCGCCCTCAACGCCACGTTCCTTTTTAGCGCCGTGATCAACGTCCTGATGCTGGCCGGGCCGCTGTTCATGCTGCAGGTCTACGACCGCGTGCTGTCGTCGGGCTCGTTCCCGACGCTGATCTCACTCTCGATCATCACCGCCGGTCTCTACGGCATCATCGGCATGCTCGAACTCGCGCGCTCGCGCATCATCGGCCGCGTCGGAGCCGAGATCGACCAGCGTTTGAGCGACCGCATTTTCGAAGCCTCTTTGCGCAAGAGCTTAGCGACGCAAGGCGCTGCAGGATCGTCGTTACGCGAACTCGATAGCTTCCGCCAGTTCATCTCCGGCCCAGCACCGATCACCTTCTTCGACGCGCCGTGGACGCCGGTGTATTTGGCGGTAATCTTCCTCACCCATTGGATTCTCGGCGTTGCTGCTATGATCGGCACGCTCATTCTGCTGTTCCTGGCCTGGATCAGCGAGCAGCGCGGCCGCATGCCACTGATGCAGGCGAGCCATGCAGTGAGCAAAAGCATAGAAATGGCGGAGACCGGCCAGCGCAACGCCGAAGCCATCACCGCCATGGGCATGCTCGGCGCTTACCGCGCCCGCTGGCAGGCACTCAACGGCGAGGGTCTGGGCTGGCAGCTGCTCGCGGCCGACCGGCTCGGCGGCATGTCGGCGGTGACCAAAACCATGCGCCTGCTGCTGCAATCGCTGATGCTGGCGATCGCGGCCGGCCTCGCCATCAACGGCGCCATCTCAGCGGGCTCGATCATAGCCGCAACCATCATTTTCGGGCGCGCACTGGCTCCCGTCGAACAGGTCATCGGTCACTGGCGCGGATTTATCAAGGCGCGCGAGAGCTACTTCAAACTCGAGGAGGTCTTGACTTACGCGCCGGCTGAAAAAAAGCGAACGGCGCTGCCGCGGCCCAAGGGCGTTCTCGAAGTTCAAAACGTCCGCGTCGCAGCACCCGAAACCCGCAACATCATTCTCAACGGCATTACGTTCAACGCCCAGCCTGGGCAGATGCTCGCCGTTATCGGGCCGAGCGCGTCGGGCAAATCAACACTTGTGCGCACCATCGTCGGGCTATGGCCGTCCTTCGGTGGCGCGGTGATGCTGGACGGCGCCCGTCTCGATCAATGGCATCCAGAAGATCTCGGCCAGCATATCGGCTACCTGCCGCAAAGCGTCGAGCTGTTTGCCGGAACCGTGAAGCAGAACATCGCCCGCTTTCGTGATGATGCCAGCGACGACCAGATTGTCGAGGCCGCCAAGCAGGCCCACGCTCATGAGCTGATCCTCGGACTGCCGAAGGGCTATGACACCGAGCTTGGCGCCTTTGGAACCTATCTTTCGGGCGGCCAGCGCCAGCGCCTCGCTCTTGCCCGCGCGCTGTTTGGTACGCCACCCCTCGTCGTGCTCGACGAGCCGAACTCCAACCTCGACCGGCCAGGTGACGAAGCCTTGTCGTCGGCGATCGATGGCATGCGGGCCCGCGGCCAGACCATTGTTCTGGTGTCGCATCGCGTCCAGGCCATCGGCAAAGCCGATCTGCTGCTGTTCCTCGAAAAAGGCCAGCAGCGCGCCTTCGGGCCGCGCAACGAAGTCATGAAATTGTTCCAGGGGTCAACGCCGCAGCGCCGCACCACCGACCGCTTAGGCGAGCGCCCCACGGCGCAGCAAAATGCCGCCGAACCTGACACTGAAGCCGAGCGTCCGACGGGGAGCGAGGGCTGATGAAACTCTTGTCTCTCCTGCCCGGCTTGAACAGCCAGCCTGTTCCAACCGCAACCGACTGGCACGCCACCGAGCCGTGGGTCCGCTACGGCATGCGCACAGTGCTTTTCATGTGCGGCGGCTTGCTTCTCAGCTCGGTGCTGTTTTCCGTTTCGGGCGCCGTCGTCGCATCGGGCACGGTGTCGGTCGAGGGCGACTACAAGGCGGTGCAGCATCTCGAGGGCGGCATCGTTGCCAAAATTCTCGTGCGCAACGGCGACCGGGTCAAAAACGGCCAGGTTCTGGTGCGGCTCGACGATACCCAATCGCGCGCCAGCATGGACGCTATCTCCAACAAGGTTGCCGAGTACGCCATCCAGGAAGCGCGTCTGATCGCCGAGCGTGACCGCAAGGACAGCTTCGAGTTGCCAGTCTCAGTAACGCTCAGCGAAGGTGATAACGCCAAGGTCTTTGCGGCGCAGAAAATGCTGTTCGAAACCCGCCGTACGGCCTACCTCGGCCAGCAGAAAGTCTTGAACCAGAGGCTGATCCAGTCTGAAAGCGACCATGCGGGCGCCGTCAGCCAGCTGTCTGCGCGCATCAAGGAGCGTGATCTCAACGAGCGCGAGTTGGCGACTGTCAGGCCTCTGTTCGAGAAGGGCTACGTCAATCAGCAGCGCGTCGGCCCGCTCGAACGCGAGGCGGTGCGCATCGGCGGTGAAATGGGCAACCTCAAGGCTGAACTCGTCAAACTCAAATCAGCCCGCAGCGAAGTCGAGGTGCGCATCGCCCAGGCCGACAAGGAATACAGCCAGCAGGCCGCGGAGGACCTGCAAAAGGTCCAAGCCCAGCTCGCTGAACAGACGGAAGGCAAGAAGGCCAGCGCCGACAGGTTCGCACGCAGCGAAATTCGCGCCCCTGTCGCAGGTGTGGTTCACGCCATGGCCGTCCACACCGAAGGCGGCGTCGTGCAGCCAGCCAGCACCCTGCTGCAGATCGTACCGGAGGGACGTGAACTCCTGATCGAAGCCAAGATCACGCCGCAGGATGTCGATAGCGTGCGCCCCGGACAGGACGCCACGGTTCGCTTTTCATCCTTCGATAGCCACACAACGCCGCGCCTGACGGGCCGGGTGCGCAAGGTCTCGGCGGCGGAGATCACGGATAATCAGGGCAAGAGCTATTTCACCACCCAGATCGAAGTGCCGCCCAGCGAGCTGATGAAACTCGAGAACGGCCAGCACCTCATTCCGGGCATGCCGGCCGAAGTTTTTCTCGAAACCCGCGAGCGGACAATCCTGTCCTACTTCCTGAAGCCGCTCGGCGACATGATGGCCACGGCCTTCAGGGAACGCTGACGCCGTTCAATACGCGTTGCGCATGGTCTTGCGCGACACCAGCGTCAGCAAGACAATGTAGATGTCGAACGCGACCGACCAGTTGTCGATATAGAAGAGATCGTGATCGACGCGCAGGCGCATCGCATCATCGGTCTCGGTAGCGCCACGGAAGCCATTGACTTGGGCCCAGCCGGTAATCCCGGGCTTGACGTTCAATCGCCGCGGGTACAGCGCAATGCGCTGCTCATAGAACCGGTCGTGGGCAACGGCGTGCGGGCGCGGACCCACAAGGGCCATCTCGCCCTTCAAGACATTGAGCAATTGCGGCAGCTCATCGAGCGAATACTTGCGCAGAAGCCGTCCAACCGGCGTCACGCGCTGATCGTTGGCTGTGGCCTGGAGGACCGTGTCGCCGTCCTCGAGCGTGGACATGGTCCGGAATTTCCAGATGGCGAACTCCTCGAGATTGTAACCGCGGCGGCGCTGGCGGAAAAACACCGGGCCGGGGCTGTCCATCTTGATGAGGATGGCCAAAGTCAGAAGCAGCGGGCTGAGCAGCAGCAGTGCCAGGCTCGCGCACACGATGTCGAACGTCCGCTTGCTCATAGCCTCGAATGGGCCCAGCGGCTCGCGCGTCAGCGACAACGCCGTCGCCCGTCCGAAGCGGGCTATGCGGGCATCCTTGAAACGGCTCAGCACACCGCCGGCGCCGAGATGGATGGCGACGGGAAGCAGGCTGAACGCGGCGATGCACCGCTCGAGAATTTCAGGGCTCGAGAGGGCGTTCGACAGCACCACGTCCTCGATGCCAAGGGCGCGTGCATTGCCAACCGCCGCTTCAAGCGTCTGATCCGCATCGATGCGGCTGTGGAAGGCTGGCGGCAGCACAACCCGTGCGGCGACGTAGACACTGGCGGCGCCGTCCGAGATCTCGCGTTCGAGACGGGCGATTTCGTCTTCGGTGCCGACGACCATGAGCTTGCGCCGCCGCATCAAGCCGCGTGACATCAGCGATGCAAGCCCGCGGTGCAACCCAGCATTCAAAGCGATCGCCGCGATAAACCCGGTGGCGTAGAACAGCAACAGCCAGCCGCGCGAAAACAGAGCCGTGCTTTTGGTGAGAAAGCCGATGACGGCAAGGCTGACGAAGGCGAGGTTCCAGACCAGGAACAACCGGCCGTTGCCGCGCCGCCCCTCGAGCAGGTTTTCAACCCCGTACTCGTCGCGGATGAGGAACGACACGCCGTAGGTCAAACCTGCGAGGCTGCCGACGGCGGCATAATTCTCGAGCGAGCCCGGAGCATCATATACGGCGTAGTGATAGCCAAGGCCGGTGAGGATCGCAACGGCGACGATGGCCATGAGTTCTATACTGAAGGCCGCGGCTGCAAACGCGGCGCTCGTCAGCGCGAAGCGTGACCCAGCCTTTACATCCTGCGCACTGACGCGACCAACGCTACCGAACACAACGATCCGCCATTTCCTTGATCTTTGATCTGCACCCAGACCAGACCCATGATGATTATATGCCCTACGGCCGGCTTATCTAGCCCATCGGGCGCACCGATGACGTGACGTCTTATCGGCTGAGTTAAAACAGGGCTCCTGCATAAAACAGTTTCACCGCTGCCCCCGGAACCCGGACGCGGACATCACTATATACGCCGTGAACGGGCAAAGCGTTGCAAAGAGCACGGGCGAGCATTGCAGCAACCAGAGCGGGCAATCAGGGACCGGTCAGGAACCAGTCAGGGCACGGGGCTTGCAGGCCGGACCGAAGCTCACAAGCGCCTGAAAATCGGCACCACAGCTCAGGGCAAAAACGTCCAATATCAAGCATTATCGTCTGTTTTTAACACGTTCAGAGTGCAAAATGGTACAATCGGCCTCACGGTTTGGTGCAAGTGCTGTGTCTGGTCCTCTGGCCCGTGGTTCAAGAACCCAGATCATGCCCCAGATCCTGCCCCGGATCCTGCCTATGCGTTCGAGTATGTCGCCCATGCCCAATGCCTCCCCGCGCCGGATGATCGGCGAAACCGATGTTACCGGGTTCCTCCAGATCCTGCGCCGTAATGCTGGCAAGATTGCCGCCGCGACGCTGGCAACACTGCTGCTGGCGCTGCTCTATCTGGCGACAGCCACACCGATGTACACGGCATCAGCATCGCTGTTCGTCGATCCCAGAACCCGCAAAGTCGTGTCGGAGGAGGCCAGCCAGGGCGGTTTCGGGTCCGACTTGGCGCTCATCGAAAGCCAGGTGTCCATCATCACATCGGATGCCGTGCTCAAGCGGGTCGTCGACAAACTAAGCCTGGTCAATGATCCGGAGTACGCGCCCGCTCCTGGCCAGGGCCTGCTGTCAAAACTCAAAGGCCTTATTATCTCGCGCGGCGACGCCGCCGATCCGACCGGCCTCGCCTTGGGGTCACTGGCCCGTTCGATCAAGGTCAAGCGGGCCCAGAAAACTTATGTCGTGGACGTCGAGGTGACGGCGTCAACCGCCATCAAGGCGGCCCGCGTCGCCGAGGCCGTCGTTGAAGCCTACCTCGGCGACCAGACGGCGGCGAAAAGTGCCGAGGCAAAGCGCGCCAACGCCCTCATTGATTCCAGGCTCGGCGAATTGCGCGAACAGGTACGCCGCGCCGAAACGCGCGTCGATGAGTTCAAGAAGGCCAACAAAATCCTATCCTCGGAAGGCGGGATTGTCACCGAGCAGCAGCTCACCAAAATCAACGGCGAGTTGATCACGGCGCGCGCGGTTGCGGCTGAAAGCAAGGCCCGCCAGGATCAGATCCAGGTCGCACTCAAATCGGGCGCGGGTCCAGACGTATTGCCCGACGCCATCCGCTCAGGACTGGTGCAGAAGCTGCGCGAACAGTTCGCCCAGGTCGCGCGCCGGGAAGCAGCGCTGTCATCGCAGCTGCAGCCGCGCCATCCGGTGCTGATCGAAGTCCGGTCGCAGCTCGCCGAGGTCAAGACCCAGATCAACGCTGAGTTAAAGCGCATCGCGACGTCCTCGCAGAGCGAGTATCAGATCGCCACCGCGCGCGAGCGCGATATTTCCGGCCAGCTCGAGAAAATCAAGGAAGACGTCACGCGGTCGAATACGGCGCAGATCAAGATGCGCGAACTCGAACAGGATTCGACCGCAAGCCGCGAACTGCTTAAGCTGTTTCTCGGCCGTGCCAAGGAAACCCAGGAACAGCAGAACATCTCGACGCCGGATGCCCGTGTCATCACGCCGCCGAGTGTTCCGTCGCGGCCGTCGAAGCCCCTGACCTGGCTGATCTTGAGCCTCGGACTTATCGGCGGGCTCGGCCTCGGTCTCGCCTCCGCCCTCCTCACCGATCACATGGACACAACGGTGCGGACAGCATCCGATCTCAGCGCCCTAACCGGGCTGGCGACGATTTCGCAGATCCCGCCACTCGCCAGCGGGGCGGCCTTCATGGCCCGGCGGCGCACGAACGGCAATGACGAGACCAGAGTTGAAGCTGCGCAATTCAGCGACCTTCTCGCGGCTCTTGCCGACACCAAGGGGCGCGATGACTCTGGCTACCGCCAAGGCGTTTTGCGGCTGCTGGCTAAAATCAAAGGCCATCAGCGCCCGGGACGTCCGCACACCGTGATGCTGGTCGCGCCCCAGAGCGGACTTGGCAACTCTGCAACGACGCTGGCGGTTGCCTACGCTGCGGCGCTGTCCGGTGACCGCGTGCTTCTTGTCGACGCGACCTCAACCAATCCCGAGCTGTCGGCGGTGTTCGCAACGACCCTCAAACCTACGACGGCCATCGTCCTCGACAACAAGGACCACTTGAACCAGATCACGACGCGCGACATGCGCTCGGGCCTGGCGTTCCTGCCGATCGCCCTGGCCGATCTCAGAACCCTCAAGAACCAGCAGCGCCGCCGCCTCGTCGCCGGTCTCAATGGTCTCAGCCAGGGCTTCGATCTGATTTTCATCGATGCAGGCGGCGTGCTCGAAGATGAGGCCGCAACCTGCCTGCTGCCGGCTGCCGATCAGATCCTGATCGTTGGCCGCGCCGGTATGACAAGCCGTGCCGACATCGACCAGACGATCGAACTGCTGGAGCCGGCGCGCGAGCGCATCACCGGTGGCGTGCTGACGCTGTCAAGCCCCACCGCGGCGTAAGCCGGCCCCGGAACGGGTAAGCATAGTGCTGGCAAACCGGGACGCCCAAAGAGACCCAAGTCATGGCATCGAGGACCGCCAGCGTTCGCCACTTCCCCCCCGACGGACGCGTCATCGGCCTCGGCCTGGCGCTCGTCGCCGTTCTCCTGTTGACCATCTCACCTTTGGCGCTGCTGAACCTGGGCCTCAACTACGACGAGAGCGGCGGCAATATTTATGAAAAAATTCACCCGGGCACGTTCGCCGCCATCGCCGTCTTGTTGTTTGCTGCGCTGTTTCAACGCAACCCGCTGTCTGGTCTGCTGACCGCACTCGATGCCTATCCGGGCACGGCACTGTTCCTGGCATTAATCGCGGTTTTGATTGCCCATGCCATCCAAGTCGTTGGCCTGCCGTTCACGTCATTCTTCGACACGTTCCTGGCGCCGGTCTTGGTCTTCTTCCTATTCAAAGATATGCGCGAGGGCCGCGCCGTGCGCTTCGTTTGGCTTATCCACACGCTGATGATCGTCAACGCCCTCGTCGGCATCTTCGAATTTGCTACAGGGCTTCGCGTGACGCCGCTCGTCGCCAGCGGCCTCGTCATAGAGGATGATTGGCGCTCGACGGCACTCCTCGGCCACCCGCTTGCCAACGCCAGCCTTACGGGAGCCTACATTCTCGCCCTCGCGCTCGGCGCCGCGCGTGGCCTGCCGCGCCCGTTCGTCATCGGCGGCTTTGTCATCAGCGCCGCCGGCATGGTGGTCTTTGGCGGCCGGGCCTCGACCGTCATTCTTCTTGTCATGCTGATGGCGCTCGCGAGCGTCCGCGGTATTAGCGTCCTGCAGGGACACACGTTCAGCAAACGCGGCGTGCTGGCGGCACTCGTCGCAATTCCTATGATCGCTCTCGCCGTTGTGACCCTCGCGGAAACCGGGTTCTTCGATCAATTCATCGAGCGCTTCCTCGACGACAACGGCAGCGCCGATACGCGGGTCGAGATGTTCGAGTTATTCCGGCACTTGTCCTGGTATGAGCTCTTGTTCGCGCCCGACGCCACCCAACTCACCACGCTGAAGCGGATCTACGGCTTGGACTTCGGCATCGAAAGCTTCTGGGTATCGTTCGTGCTGAACTACGGCCTGATCCCAGGCCTGGCGTTTTTCGCAGGGCTTTTCTTATTTTGCCGTGACGTTGTGCGGGCCATCCGGCCGGGCGGGGCTTGGGTCGTGGTATTCTTCTTTGCGGTTGCCTCGACGTCCGTCAGCCTGTCGGCAAAGACGCCGCTGTTCGCGGTATTAATCCTGCTGCTTGTCGTCTTGATGCGCCAACCCTCAGCAGGTGAGCCAGTCCGCGTGCGCCAGTCGATGCCCGCCAGGATTGGCATCGCTGCCTGATCCCGGGCGGCGTTCACTTTCATGTCCGTGACTTCATGCTGGTGACTTCATGCTGGTGACTTCATTCTGGTGACTGGGCCAACCGCCCCCCGGCAAGGCATGGATGTTGCTTAGGTTTGGCCAAGGGACTGGACCGGCAATCGCGCCAACGTGCGGGGTCTGCGGGACAGTGCTCCAACGGTTTATGAGCCAGACGCAACAGTGTTATGCGCCGCTGGCCAAAAAGTCCGTTGGGTTTGCGGCAAATTGCGTCTAAAGAGGGCGCATCACAGCAAGGCTCCTAGGGACTTGCCGTGTCGAGTTGAGTGAGTTGTATCATGACGTCCGCGACGACACCTTCAATGGCCAACACCGTATTGGCCCACCCAGTCCTGAGCCAACAAGTCCTGGCCCGCGTCGATGGCTGGCGCATCACCACAGCCGACTTGGCGAGCGCGCTCGCCGACATTCTTGCTGCTATCAAAAGCGGCGGCCCGTTTACCGTCTTTACGATGAACCTCGACCATCTGGTCAAGCTCCGCCGCAACGCCACATTCCGCGCCGCCTATGAGCGCGCCGCGATCGTCACAGCCGACGGCGCACCCGTGGCTTGGCTGGCGCGCATCGAGAACGCATCGGTTCAACGCGCGACCGGCGCCGACCTTCTGCTACCGCTGGTACAAGCCGCCGCCGAAGCGCAAATCCCCGTGTTCCTGTTCGGAACGTCTGCGGGCGTGATGGCCCGAGCGGGGCGTGAACTCGGCGAGCGCACCGACGGCATGCTCGACATTGCCGGAACGATGGCGCCGTCGTCAGCCTTCGATCCGGAAGGTTCGGAGGCTGATGCGGCAATTGAGAAAATCAGGCAGTCCGGGGCCAAGCTTTGCCTGGTCGCACTCGGGGCGCCAAAACAAGAAATCTTCTCGGAACGGGCGCGGGCCAAGGGCCTCGACTGCGGCATGGTGTGCGTCGGGGCGGCCATCGACTTTATCGCTGGCGCACAGGTCCGTGCGCCTGAAGCCTTTCGCAACAATGGCTTTGAGTGGATCTGGCGCCTCGCGACCAACCCGCGGCGGCTGGCCAAACGCTACGCTGACTGCGCCATCGTGTTTCTCGATCTCTCGGCCGTTTCGCCGCTGCGCCGCCGTCTCGCGGAAAGCCGCGGCTAAGGCTAAGGTCTGAAGCAGAGGCCTAAGGCATAAGGCCTGGGGCATAAGGTCTGGTGCATAAGGTCTGGGGCAAGGTTTCGTTAAGAAAAATCGTCGGTTTTGGTCGTCACAGCCAAAGCCGCCTGTATAGGTGGCGCATGCCAGCAAAACTCCTCTTCTACACGCATGGCCTGGTTGATGGCGGTGCGGAACGGCTGTGGTCGTGCTTGGCGACCGCTATGAAAACGCGGGGCTACGATGTCGTGTTCGTGCAAGATTTCGAGGCCGACGAAAACCGCGCCAATCTCGATAGCTCCATTCCGCTCTATACGCTTGGCCGCAACCACCTTCGCGCGGTGAAGGTGCTGGCTGACGTCTTGCGCAAGGAAAAGCCTGACGTGGCGCTCTCGGCCGTCGGCGGATCAAACACCAAGCTGTTGCTCGCCAAGGCCTTCGCACGGGCGCCGGTGAAAACCATCATCACCTATCACGGCTTCAAGGAGTGGAAGACCGGCTTCTTGAGCCTCGTCACCTACCTTGGTCTGCCGGTGCTGAGTACTTTTGCCGATGCCACCGTCGCCGTATCCGGCGGTCTTAGGGAACGCCTCGTCACGCGCTGGAATGCACGTCAGTCCAAGACGATTGCGATCCTCAATCCGGTGTTCTTCCCAGCCAGCGCGCGGGTGCCGACGGAAGCCGAACTCAAAGCCCGCCCGGACACCATCTTGGCTGTTGGCCGGTTCGTGCCGGAGAAGGACTTCGAGACGCTGATCAAGGCGTTCGCCCGTGTCAACCGGCCGTCTGCCAAACTCGTCATCATTGGCAAGGGACCTGAGGAAGCCAAGCTCGTCGCCGCAATCAAACGTCTGGGTTTAACTGATCGCGTCAGCTTGCCCGGCTACAGCAAAGAGCCCTGGGCGCACTACGCCAGTGCCAAGTGCTTCGCGTTATCGTCCAATTCAGAGCCGTTCGGCAACGTCGTCGTCGAGGCGCTGGCCCACGGACTGCCCGTCGTCGCAACGGCGTGTTACGGTCCGCAAGAGATCCTGCTGCACGGCCAGTATGGACGTATCGTTGCCGTCGGCAGTGACTTGCAGATGGCCCATGCGCTTGAAGCGGCGCTCGACAATCCCGGCGATCCGGTGGCCCGGCGCAAGCGTGCCGACGACTTCTCCTTCGATGTCCGCGTGCCGGCCTATGAGGCGCTGATCGAAAGCGTCCTCGGTATAGAGCAAAGGCCCGCCCGAACAGCTGAGGTCCACGCCTTGAACCCGCAGCTGAACCAGAACCGGCACACCCGGCCAGCGGCGTGACAGGTGCCGGTCATGACCCCGGACGTTGAGAAAACCACCCGCGTCTATCTCGACCTGACCCACCTTGGCCGGCACGTGACCGGCATCGAGCGGGTTTCGATCGAGCAATTTGAAAAAGTGGCCTTCGACGGCGCCGAAATTATCGCGGTGCGGTCATCGGGGCTGGTCTCGATGATCGTCCGGCAGCAAGTTCTGCTGCCTCTGCTCGCGTTGCTGTACCCGAAAGCCAAATTTATCTTTCCAGGATTTCCGCCGTCACCGCTGTTCAGCCTCCTGCGTGAACGCGTCGTGCTCTACGTCCACGACACGTTTCTGATCACGCGCGCAACCGACTTGAGCACGAAAGCCCGGCTCTACATGGCACCACAGTTCAAGTTTGCGGTACGCCGTCTCAAGCACGTCTTCGTCAATTCGGAAAAGACCCGCGCCGATCTCATGCAACATGCGGCCGGCGATGCCGTGATCCGGCTCTACCGGCCATCGGTCGCCAATCATTTTGCTGTTACGGCGGACGCGCGCGCGACGTTGCCAGCAACGCCGAAGCCGCTACGGCTTGTCAGCCTCGGCACCGTTGAGCCGCGCAAGAATTACGCCGCCGCACTTGCCATTCTCGATGCCTTGCGCGCGGGCCATGATGCGACCACGGAGTTGCATATCATCGGCCGCCAGGGCTGGGGCGAGGATGCACAACGCATCACGGCGCACCCTGGCATCACGGTGCACGGCTATCTGGCTGCTAGTGAAGTGAAGCGGATCATGGAAGGCGCTGACGTATATCTTTGCACGTCGCATGACGAAGGTCTCGGCCTGCCGCTGCTCGAAGCCCAGTTCGCCGGACTGCCGGTTGTTGCACCCGATCAGCCGGTATTCCGCGAGGTGCTCGGCACCTCGGGCACGTTCATCGATCCGGCGTCGCCGGCACTGGCCGCAGACGCCATCGTTGCGCTGCTCGCAAAACCAGGTTGGCGCATGACACACGCGCAAGCCGCGCACGGCAACGTTGCCCGCTGGAACGCCGATGCGAGCCAAGACCTCAGCTCAGCACGCACAATTTTCGCTGCCGGCAGCCGGGCCAAAGTACCGGCGCCGCTGTCGGCTGCAAGCGCCGCATGACCAACACCTGGCGAAACGGGCTGACGCGCCGACGCTTCGCTGGCGGTCTCGCGGGCGCGGGCCTTGCCGCTGTCACCCCGCACGCATCGACACGGGCCGCCGGAGCAGCCGATGGCACATCCCTTGGTGCGCTGGCGGCGGAAAAAGGCATCCTTTTCGGCGCGTCCTTCGCCGTTCACGAACTCGACCGGCCTGCCGGCAACCGCTACGCCGAGATCTACGAACGCGACGCCCGCATCCTGACCAGCGAACTCGAACTCAAGATATCATCGTTGCGGCCTTCGGCCGATAAACTCGATTTCGCAGCCGCCGACCGGCTCGTCGACTACGCCCTGCACCACCAGATGAAAGTGCGCGGGCATACGTTGATCTGGAACGACGATCTCCCCGATTGGATCAAGCGCCTCGGTCCAGGCGAAGTTGCAAATCTTCTCGAAACCCACATCATGACCGTGCTTGAGCGGTACCAAAACCGCGTCGACATCTGGGATGTAGTCAATGAACCGATCGGGCCGTGGGACCGCCTGCCCGGCAACCTGCGCGGCGGTCCATTCTATACGGCGCTCGGCGAGGGCTATATCGCCAAGGCTTTCAAACTCGCCCGCACATTTGCTCCTGCCGCAAAACTGGTTCTCAATGAGGCTCAGACAGAGACCGATGACGCCAACGGCGAAACATTCCGGGCGAGCCTGCTGGCGCTGCTGAAGCGCTTGAAGGATCAGGGCGCAGCCATCGACGCCGTCGGACTGCAAGGCCATCTTAAGTTTACAGCGGCCTACGACTTTCCGGCGTTCGCGGCTTACGTCAGCGAAATCGCGGCGCTCGGGTACGACATCCACATCACCGAACTCGACGTCAATGATACCGGCGCGCCCGGACCGATCTCGGCCCGCGATGCGGCCGTCGCCGATCTCTACGAGCGGTTTCTGACGGCGGTGCTGAAAATCCCGGCCGTCAAGGTCGTGCAGCTGTGGCAGATGGCGGACTCCACCAGCTGGATGCGCGATCCGGTGACGGCGTCGCGCTTAGGGCTGCGCGCCAAAGTCCGGCCGCTGATCTATGACGACGCGTTCCGGAAAAAGCCATCCTGGGACGCCATCGCGCGGGCGTTCAATGCGGCTCCACGGCGTTAGAGTGCCGGCTCGTGTTTTTGTTTCCGTCAATCCCACACATTCCGTCATGGCCGCGAAGCGTTGCTTATGTCAGCCGGAGACACATGCTGCGACAGCTCGCTTATGCCGCTGTCACGCCCGATTTTCCGAAACGGCGGCGTTGCAATGTGCGGTGGTTGTCATAGACCTTGGCAAGCTGACGCTCGGGTGTGAAGTCGCCAACCTCAGCTGCGACGCCTGCGGGCGTAATTTCGCCGCGCTGGATTTTAGCGTGAACTGCAACAAACGCATCTGCCAGCCGGCCGGCCATGTCATTAGCGTCGTTCGAACGCGGCACGAGCGCGCCTGAGACACCATCCTTGATGACGGACGCGAGCTGCGGCAGGTGGATCGCGCACACGGGACGGCCCGAGCCTAGGCATTCAAGCACGGAGAACGGCATGCCTTCGAATTCAGAGGTGAGAATGCCCGCGTGCACGTTCGAGAGCACCTCGGCGACACCCACGGCACTTTTGAAACCGTGCAGCACCGAAATATCTTCGATGGCCCCGAACTCCAGAAAACGCCGCGGGTCGCTCGTGCCGATGTAGTGGAACTCGACGTTGCCGTCAAGTTTGTGGCGCACGCGCTCAACCGTCTTGAACATCAGCGACGGCACCTTGAAGAGATCGAGGCGGCCGGCAAAGGCGATACGAAATCCTGCGGCTGGAAACGGCGTGGGCTTGAACATGCCGGTGTCGACCCACGTCGACTGGGTATCGATTTTATGCGCGCTTCCTGGGTACGTGGCGCGTATGCGATCGGTGATGATCGGGTTGACGCACATGAACTTGTCGCACGCCTTCACCGCCAGCCATTCGTTGATATTGTGGACGTAGCGGTAGCTTTTCAGCAGCGAATCCATCTGTAATTTCGGCGCGCCTTCGCCGTGCAGCATCTGCACGAACGGCACACCGAGACCCTTGACGAGGGTCGCGAACTCGACGCGCTGCAGATCGACGCTGGTTGGCGTCTCCTTCAAGACGCGGCGCACGGTGGGCAGATGCCGGACAAGGGCCTGCATGAATTGAAAGTTGATCGAATCCTTGAGGCTCTTGGCGGCTTCGCGCGCCTTGTCCTCGGGATAGTGCAACACGGGCAGAAAATCGAACGTCTTGCCGCGAAACGTCTCACGCGAAATCTGGCCGAGCGGTCGCTCACCCGAGGCGTCGACGCCGATCATCAGAAACGAAAAATCATCAGGCAGATGCCCGAGCATATCGCGGATGAAGGTTTCGAGGCCGCCGACCTTGGCGCCGAGCGGATCAAATGAATGGACGGCACACAAGCGATACTGCATCGGCTCTCTCTGTAACGCGGTAGACTTTTTCGTCGTGCTTCTTTTCGGAAAACCGGTTGCCATCCCCGCCTGCGCGGGGACCGGCTTTTCCCGGCAAGTGCGCTAGCGCTATTCCAAGTTCGTGCCAGTACCGCGGCCAGCCCGGAACAGCGCGCGGTTAAGGATCATGCCCGCGCCAGCGACTTGACTTTTTCAAGGCCCAGCGCCGCCGCAGCCGGGTACAGCCCCGCAAGCGCCAGCCCATACACCGCTGCCCCCGCCGCAATCGCCAAAGCCAGCGACAACGCTGTCGCCGACACGGGGATAAAATCCAACGCCAGCAGCATTAACGCAGTTGCAAATCCGATGCGCAGGAGATGCCAAAACGGAAAGGTAAACGTGTGCCAATAGGCGCCACAGGCGAGAGTCGCGAGAAGGCTTACCACAGCACCGATTGCTGCCCCAATAACGCTGCCTGGAAGCCCAAAATAGATCAACCCTAGGGTGCCACCTGCCAGCGTCAAAAGGCCGTCCAGCACGTCGTTGGCGAGCGGCACCAACGTCTCCTCCCGCAGCAGGAAAACCTGCTCGCCAAAATGAATGCGCATATTGCGTGCGGCGCCGGCCAGGATCGCCCACGGCAAAACAATCGCGGTCATGGCCTGGAACGGTTCGGCGACGATGCGCTCGACCAGCGGCGCCGATATGGCCCAAAGCCCCGCCGCGGCCGGGGCCAGGATCGCGAGCAGCAGAATGCCGTTGCGGACCAGCTGCGCCTGGCCCTCGGCCATGCCGTGATCGCGCGAGCGGGTGACCGCCAGCGGAAACGCCGCCGCCGTCACCAGCATCGCCGCAAACGCCGCGGCTCTGAGGCCCAAGCCCCAACCGACGGTCACAAGCCCGACGGCGGCGGCGCCTTCTTTTTCTTGAATGACAAAGCGCAGACCGTTGTTGGCGAGCCAGATGAACAATCCGCCGGCAACCAGCGGCAGCCCGTACTTGAGCGCTGTTGCGATCATGGCGCGCGAGACCGTCAACGGCGCCAAGCCAAACTCCAGCCGCTTGACGGCATAGGCGAGCGCGATCACTTGCGCCGCTGCATAGCCCCACAGCACCGCTGCGGCATTCGGGGTGAACAGCTTGACGAACACCAGCCCCAACGCGAGCCCGAGGACCGGCCAGGTGATCTGCATCACAGAATAGGTCAGCGTGTCAGCCGCGGTGCGGGCACGATCGGTCAGATGCGTCGCGACCGTGCGTGACACGCCGTACGCCAGCGCCGCCATAACCAGTGACCAGCCCCAGCGCGCATCGATGAACAGCGGCAGCGTCAACAGCCCGAGCGTCGAACCTAAAATCGCGCCGAGCATGACGCCGCTCTCGGTGTTGAGAAACGTCTGCTTAACGGCGTCCGCCGCGCTGCCGTCGAAATAGCGCATGGTATAGAGCGTGAACCAGAACAGCGTGCCGATGTAGGCAAACTCCTGCGCCGCGGTGATGAGCGCGAACACGCCCATCTCTTCCGGTGTCAGGAAGTAGGTCCACAAAATGATGGAGATGAACTGGACCAGCGGACCCAGCACCTGCGCAGGAAGATAGAGAAGTGTTTGACGGAGCAGCATGCGTCTTTGACTTGTATCCGCGCCGGTTTTCCGGAGCCCTTCTGTCTAGCCGCTCAGGTCCAAATATGCGAGCCTTCCGCGTGGGCTTAGTTAGCCGTTGATTGTGTCCATTTAGGCAGAGCGTACCCGGATGCGGATTGCCGTTCATCTCGATCGCGCGCGGCTGTTTCGCTGGCACCTCGTGCTGATCGAGGCGCTGCGGGCGGCAGGTCACGTCGCAACTGTGCAGTTTCGGGACATCTCCGAGCCGCTGCCGACGAGCCTCACCGTCCTTCTCGATTTCGATCGCGTCCGCGCCCGCTCTGGCCCCGATCGGCTGTCGACGCGGATGGCGCCAGCGGCCTTCGCACCCTTTGACGCCGGACGCGACGCGAGGCCAGTCCTCACGCTCGATCTCGCAACGTCGTCCAAAGTCACGCGCATCGATGGCCGCGTGCTGCGGCCCGGATATGATGGCTCGGCCAAGGATACAGCTCTGTTTCATGCGCTCTTCAAAGGCCGGGCGCCGCAGCTGACGGCGTCTGATACCGCGAACGGCGGCGTCTGGGACATCGGCTTGCCGGCGCTTGAAATGCCAACGCGTCTGGCGGCGTCGTTCGACCAGACGTCGTCGCGCTTGGTCGAAGGCCTGGCCGGCATCATCGCCAGGATCGGCGCCGGTGAGACGGCTGACACGCGCGCGCCGTCGGCCCAAACTAAAGTGGCGCCCAAATCGATCCTGCGCTCGGCCGGAGCTTTCGCGTCAGCCCGGACATCGCGCAAGCTGACGCGGGCACGCGATAAACTCGCCGGCAATACGCCGCGCTGGCACGTGGCGTGGCGGTTTGTTGCGGACACGGATTTGCCCCCCGCCGCCGGTACGCTCGATCTCACAGAGTTCCGTATTCTTGCCGACGACGGCCAACGCTTCTACGCCGATCCGTTCGTGTTTGTGCGCGACGGCGTCAAACATATTTTTGTTGAGGAGATGCCCAGCGCCACGGGCACCGGCGTCATCTCGCATTTTACGATTGACGGCGGCGGCGGCGGAGACAGCACAGCCAGCACGCCGCGCATCGTGTTGCAAACACCGTTTCACTTGTCCTACCCGTTCGTGTTCGAACGCGCTGGCGAGATCTGGATGCTGCCTGAATCCGCGGCCTCTGGCGGACTCGATCTCTATCGCGCGACGCGCTTTCCAGATCGCTGGGTCAAGCACGCGCGCCTCATCGACGGCCGCATCCATGACGCGACGCTGTTCGAACACGAAGGTCTGTTGTGGATCGCGGCGGCGGCAGAAGCCTTTCAGAGTTCAACGTGGGACGCCCTGGCGCTGTATTGGTCTAAGTCGCTCGCTGGTCCGTGGCATCCCCATGGCAAAAATCCCGTCCTCGTCGATGCCCGCTCGGCGCGGCCCGCAGGCCCGTTGTGGTGCAGCGATGGCCAGCTGTTCCGCCCGGCGCAGGATTGTTCGGGGGGCTATGGCGGACACATCGCCGTCAAGCGCATCGTCACGCTAACGCCGGTTGCCTTCGAGGAAGTCCGCGACGGGTCGATCGCGTTCAACCCTGACCACAACCTGCTAGGGCCGCATACCATTGGCCGTGGCGGCGGGCTCGAAGTCGTTGATATCTATGCCCGGCCGGGCGCGCTGAGGGCGGCGTTCAGGGCTGGTTCTTGAGGCTCAATCACGCTATAAGCCCGCGCGTGTGGAAAGCGCCAAGCGTGCCCCACAGGCTTCCAAGGCTTTCGCCGGCTTAGCACAGTGGTAGTGCACCTGATTTGTAATCAGGGAAGAGTGCTATTTTAATCAGCATTTTCAGTGTTTTTTGGCAGTTATTTGGCAGTACATTTGCGTGCTTATAGACGCGAAGCAGCAACACTCGCGGTTATAGTCACTGACCAGAACGGTGCGAGATCAGATCAAAAATCACTTTCGCCAACGCAGTCTCGTCACCCTGAAAGCTTGTGACCATCGCTTTCAATAAGGCCTTTGGTTTGAGGCGATCCAGATCAACTGGATGACCAGCTGAGTCTGCAAGCATTGTAAGAAACGTATTTTGCGTCCGGCCGTTGCCTTCACGGAATGGATGAATTGCGTTGAGTTCCGAAAGGAAGTGTGCCGCACCGGACGCGAACTTTTGCGACGACAGACTTCTTAAATTGTTGACCTCCTTCAACTCGTCGAACACGCGCCTCATCTCGGCGGCAATATATTCGGGGTAGCAGAAATTGCTTGCGCCCTTGGCGAGGCGCACCGTGCGAAACTTGCCTGCCCATTCGTAAACGTCTTGAAAGAGATGGTGATGCACAGCGCGGTAGTGGCTCACAGAAAACCGGCCTGATGGTAGAGGCTCTTCGGCACGCGCGAAGGTCATCGCTGTTTCGAAGTCTTCGAGCGACTGACGAGATGTGTGACCGGCCTTGTTTTTGAGGATGTCGCTGTCTGGATAACAGTACGGATCGGGATCGGCCCTTTACATACGGCTGTGTCTACTTCTTATTGCCGTAGGTCTCAGCCAGTACAGCGCGCCGCTTGTCAGACGATGAGCTTTTCAATTTGCGCAAATCGGATTTTAGACGCTCAGACGGCATAATACCCTCCACGGCGCTGATGCTCGTGAAGGCTCGTTCACCGACTATAAATTGTCCGCTGCTGGAACTGCGACCAGTCTTACTCGTCTTAGCCATCGCAAAATAATATCACAGACGACACCTGGGCTTCAAGCCAGGCTTCTTGCGCAGAGGTGAGTTTGACCAACGTGCTCATCTTTAAAGCTTACCACAGGCCGTAGGAATGGGCGACCCCGTGCTGCCGCGGTGTGAAGCAACTGTGACACGTGTCGCACAATACTGAGGTTTCTGCGATGCCGCGACGAGCGCGCAGAGCTATCCGATCAGCCTCGAACGGCGTTGCAGAAACTCTGTTGCACGAAACCGCGGGCAACGAGCGGTGCTCTATGGGGATAGTAGCACGGCGGCCGAACCGAGGTTCGCGACCCTGCCCTTGAAAGTAGGGCGTAGCCCCGTGATCGAAGCGCTGAGCTGGGCCGCACCATGGTGCACCGGCTGGCACAGGACAGTTTTCGGCATCGGTCTCGTGCCGTTCGCGGCCTCCGCATCATGTTCGAGACGTGCAGCGTCACGGCCGGTCGAGGACCAGCGAAGAATGACATCGGCATTCATGGCTATCGGCAGGGCGCTTTTCGTCATGACGTGTCGATCCGGATCGGAGCGACCGAACGCGTGGGCCGATATCGCGGCGCACACCCGCGCTCGAAGGACTCCATGATTGCCATGCGCCCACCACAACACGGGCAGCGCGGCGGTTCACTTGGAGCAGCGGCTTCGCAGCCGCCGTGGCCGGTCTCTTCGGTGTTGTGAGCAGGGGCCACCTGCAGCAGCTTTCGGCACAACGCGATCTTGTCGGCGCGGTGGCCGTTGGAGAACAACCCGTAATGGCGGATGCGGTGGAAGCCGTCGGGCAGCACATGGAGGAGGAACCGGCGCATGAACTCTGCAGCCGTCAAGCGCATCAGCTTCGATCTATCCGTGCCGTTCTCGCGATAGTCCTTCCAGCGAAAGCTGACGTGGGTGTCGTCGCAAGCGACGAGCCGGCTGTTGCCGATCGCCACGCGATGCGTATAGCGGGCGAGATAGGCGAGCACCTGCTCGGGGCCAGCGAATGGCCGCTTGGCGTAGACCACCCACTCGGTGTGCCGGAGCGGCTTGAGATGAGCGCGGAACCGCTGCGCATCTGCAAGCGACGCAAGCTCGTTGAAGAACTGCAGATCACCGGCCTCGTGGAGCTTGACGAGGCCCTCGATGAACAGCCGCCGGAACAGCCGCGATAGCACCCGCACAGGCAAGAAGAATCCCGGCCGGCATGGAACCCATCGTTCTCCGCCGGGGGAGATGCCGCCGCCGGGCACGATGCAGTGAACATGCGGGTGATGGTCGAGGTTCGAGCCCCACGTATGCAACACGGCGGTCACGCCAATGTGGGCGCCGAGATGCTTGCGATCGGCCGCAATGGTGGTCAGCGCCTCGGCCGCAGCCGTAAACAGCAGAGCATAGACCTTGGCCTTGTTCTGGTACGCAATGGCGCCGATCGCTGCCGGCAACGTGAACACGACATGGAAGTAGGGAACCGGCAGGAGTTCCGCCATGCGCGCCGCGAGCCAGTTCTCCGCCGCCGACCACTGGCACTTGGGACAATGCCGGTTGCGGCAGGAGTTGTAGGCGATGCGCGTGTGACCGCCTCAAGTTCTTCGGCGATCGCGCCGGTCTCGCTGACGCAGCGGCCTTCGCCGCCTTTCTCGCGCCGCTGCGCAAAGCCGAATGGGTGGTCTATTCCAAGCACCCGTTCGGCGGACCTGAGGCCGTGCTCGCGTA
>JANNEP010000022.1:0-72941 GCA_031378895.1 Hyphomicrobium sp. | reverse complement strand
CGTCGGCCGTCCAGCCTCCTGCTCGCGCAGGATCGCAATCACCTGTTCGTCTGAAAATCGGCTCTTACGCATCGTCCGTCTCCTCTCTGGAGTGACGGACTCTACCTCAAATCGAGAACCCTGGCGGGGGCAGGGTCAGCGGCACTGTTGTTGCCGAGCGCGGTGTAACTGACCATGATTGGCATGCCCGTGGTGTTTTGATACGATGTGTTTATTGAGCGTGCGGGGTTTGACCACACTTGGTTGGCGCCGAGTCCGGCAGTTGCCGCGCTCGTCTGCACCGTCCCATCAGCGAATTTGATCTGGTTGAATGCACCGGTACTGGTGGTCGTGGCGAAGCGATTCCATTGTCCTCCCGTATCTTTCACCTCCATCACGCCAGCGTTGTTGCGTATGCCGTAGCCGGTCGTGCCTGCGATAGTGCCAAAGTTCAGGTAGTTTGTGGTACCTGAGAGGATAGAGTTGCCGAATACCGCAAGCGCATTCACGGAAAGTCCCGAATTTTTCACCTGATCGGTCGTGCCGATGTTCACCGGAGCTGAGACGTTGCTATTGGGTGGTGCCCCAGCAGGGCCGGTCCAGGCGAATGCGACAAGCGAGAAGAACGTAGCTCCCACCAGAAAGCCGACAAAAAATAGTGCGAGCGTGCTGACGCGCGATGGACTCATACATTTAAAATTATAGCAAAGGCTGGCCCGAACGAACTCTGTGCGTGGGGATTAGGAGCCTGTGGTGCCGGTTGCGGCAAGGCACGCATTGCCAAACTGAAGCGGAGGCTCGCGTCCTATTTTGCGGGGTTCTCAACCGTAGATAATGACGACAACGCCAGCTGTTGTGACGGTCAGGCCCATGAAGACGATGATGCCGCTGAAAATGATCTTCACCATGGCAATCGCCTTGGGCCATGTGGGACTCAAATTTGGGGGACGGTGAATTTGTAGCAGTTTAGATGGCGCAATACCGTATCGGCGGAGGCACAATGGATAAGAGTTTAGGGCAACGCCGATTGACACCGTGGCGGGTTGGCAGGTGTCAGAGCCTTGTCGACCATGATTGAGAGCCGGCCTCCAGGAGGCGTGATGGCAGTGAGGGAAACACGGCGGTCGCGAGTGCAGCAATGAGCAGTACTGCAATGCCACCGGATTTGAACAATTCAATCGTGCGGCTATGGATTGCGCTTTCCGCGTGACTCTTGCCCTCCGCTGGTGCGCTCAATTGCCGAGCATAAAGCTCTTGTGCTTTGGAGATTCTGTCGAAGATCCGCGTCGAAAGGATGCCGCCAGCTCCGGCCGTGGACACACTGAGAACGAACAGGCTCAACGCGTCGTAGTTGGTCGATTGCGAAGCATCGTCGCCGAGACGCCCGAAAGCTAAGCTGACAACGAGTAAAGCAAATGCTGAACCTGCGAGCAGCGCCGCGCGCAGCTTCGACGCGTGATGTCGTTTCGCGAATGCCGAACTTCGTTGATACGCGAAATACTCGAGGTAGGGGATGACAATCAAGTTGGTGATGGGAATCAACATGAGGAACGCTGAATAGGGAGAGCGCATTTTCTCTCCGCTAAAGGCATTTATGTTTCGGATCGCTCGAAAGAAGAAATAGACGGTTGTCCCGAGCATCGCATAGAGGCTCACAATGAAGATCATCATGAGTGGCATGACAAGTTGGGGATCGAGAAGATCCATTTTCCAGTCGTTTTTCTTAAGGTGCTCAAGGAAGGGCTTACCAATAACCGAGATCAAGATGAGGGTGTTAAGAACCGGCGATGCTATGCCCAGGGACTTGAATTCAGCGTGCTTCGCAGCGAGCGCGCGGCGGCGCAGCATCGGTCGCCCCGTTATCAACAATAGCAGCACTCCGGCTGCCAAGAGCCATAACGGCAGGTACCGGGCGAAAATTATGTCCACCGAAGTTCCTCCAGGCAAACAAAATAAAGCACTTCTTCATTGCCCCTGCTACAAATATGGCAGGGTGAAGCGGGCGAACGCGTGTGCGCCACCACGGCGCGATTGTCGATGGAGGTTCAAATGGCCGAAAGCGTCTACAAGGTGATCGAGCTGGTCGGGACGAGCACAGACTCCTGGGAGAAGGCCGCGAAAGCTGCGGTGGATCGGGCGGCAAAATCCCTGCGGGATCTCCGCGTCGCAGAAGTGATCTCGCAGGACTTGGTCATCACCGACGGCAAGGTGGAAGCCTATCGCGTCAAGGTGAAGGTTTCATTCAAATTTGAAGGCACCAGCTAACGGCAAATGAGAAAGGGAGCCCGTCGACGCCCTTCCATGTTGAATGCATCCACGGCCGTGGGTCTAACTGCGGGGCTGTATGCTCTGGGTCGCCTGGACCATGAGTTGGCCAAGCTGCTGCGCCTGAAGGGCATACGCCTGCATCTGAGTCTGTGCATGCTGGCTTTGAAGAGCCAACACTTCCTGGATGTCCTTGGCTTTGGCGAGTTCACTTGCCAACGCAAATCCCGCCTCGGCGTTCTGCTTGGCGAACTTGGTCGCCTGCTCTTGAACGGCCATAAACCCAGATGTCATCTTGTTCGACGACAATGGCTTCGACCACATGTCCATAGCTTGTGTCATAGCACCCATGAATTGACCATAGGCCGCGCTTGCCTGCTCGATATTTTTCTGCGCGAGTTCCCGCATCTGCTGAGGGATCTCAAACGGGTTCTGGTTCATGATGCTGTCCTGGTCTGAAGGGCCTGCAATCGCCGGCGGGTCGATGCATCGAACCGCATCATACCATTGCAATGGCCGTCGCGTCGTTGCGGCGGATGACCGCGATCTGCTTTTCCGGGTACGATCCTATGTCAAGATTGACCTATGGGTACGGCGGTCCGTGATGGAACGAGAACATGAACCAGGCAAACTTAGCCACCTCAAGCCTCGGGGCGAGGTGGATGCGCGAGCATGAAGAGCGCGCATTAGTCCTCAGCGAGCTGCACGCCCGCCCGTCGCTGCCGCTTTCGATGCCGCGCCGTGTCTACCGCTTCGCCTTTGTGACAGGGGACGAAGAGGCTAAGGCAGACCGCTTGAGTATCGCTGAGCTTGCGGATGCGCGGGGCGTCGCTGCGCCAGCGCGCGATGCCAAGCATCACCGCTTCGACCTCGGGGACTGGGACCTACGATGGGAGCAGCACACAGAGTTCACGACATACACCTGGTCCTCAGGCAGCGATGCGGTGGAGCCGTTTTCGCGGCCCAATCCATTTGCAGCTGGGGAGTTCACGTTCGGCCCGCCTGGCAGGCTCCTGGCCGCGGTGCACCTGTCAATTATTGCAGGCGACCGGCTCGACGACCGGATTATGGAGCGCTTCGAGCCTCAGAGCCTGTGCGTCATCGCTGCCGCTGACGGCGCAGCGCGGCTCTCAACCGACTTCCAGGTCGATTCCGACGGCTTCACGCGCTTTCTGATCGAATCGAAGTGCCTGACCGGCACGCGCGCCGGTCGGCTTGCACAACGTGTGCTCGAGATCGAAACCTACCGCACATTCGCACTCCTCGGTTTGCCTGAGGCGCGCAGGGCATCACCTCATCTCCGGCGCATGGAGCGCGAGCTTTCCGAGATCACACAAGCCATCAGCGCCACACACAATACCGCATCGAACCAAGCGCTCCTGAACCGGCTTTCGGATCTTGCTGCCGAACTTGAGGCCCAGACCGCCGGCACAGCCTTCCGCTTCGGTGCTGGCCGCGCCTACCACGCGCTAGTCAAGAGCCGCCTGGAACTGATCCAGGAGCGCAAGGAGGGCGACCACGTCTCGATCACCTCGTTCTTTCGGGCCCGTCTCGATCCCGCGATCGAGACCTGCAATGCCATCGAATCCCGGCAAGAGCGCCTCTCAAGCCAGCTGACTCGCACAGCGGACCTCTTGCGTACTGGCAGCCAGTTCGAGCTCGAGCAACAGAACCGCGACTTGTTGCAATCAATGAACCGGCGCGCGCATTTGCAGTTCATGTTGCAGCAGACGGTCAAAGGCCTGTCGGTTGCGGCCATCAGTTACTATGTCGTGGGTTTCGTTGGCTATCTCGCACGGGGTTTCAAAGATGCAGGCCTCTTACCGCAATCAGTATCACCCGACATCGCAACGGCTGCCGCGGTGCCGTTGGTGGTCCTTTGCGTGCTGGCGTTAACCTATCGTGTGCGCCGATCAATGGATCGAGCCGAGGCCGGCGACGACCAGCATTGAGCCGCAACTTGTCGGCTTTCCTAGAGAACGTCGGCCGCCAAGAACGACCTCAACGCCGGTGCTATCGCTGAGGCCTGTGCTTCGGTTGAGGCGCCGCTAGGTCCCCCAGAAATAGAATGCGGCGAGCGCCTCGATGACCACGCCGCTATCGACAATGGCACGTTAGAAGTACAATATGCTCGCAATCAATCGTGTTCTATCGTGACGGGGTCTTTGTCAATTCAAGCAAGTAGGCCGAGGGGCGGGCTTGTTTGGTTTACGGCGGCTCCGGGCCTTGGGAGCAAATGAGATGACCAACGATCTCTCGATTCCTCAGGACGAACTTCCCCCCGACCGCTCGCTGGTTATCGTTGAGGACGACAAAGTGCTTTTGCAGCGGCTTAGGCGCGCAATGGAGACTAGGGGCTTTGTTGTGAGAAGTGCTGACTCTGTTGCGGAGGCCATCACCCTCATCCACGATAGCCCACCGGCATTTGCCGTCGTCGACATCCGGCTCGGGAGACGTAATGGGCTCGACGTGGTCGCGGAGTTGTCACGGGTCCGCCCGACCGCGCGAACGATCGTGCTCACCGGTTTTGACAACTATGCGACGGCCGTTTCCGCAATCAAGCTCGGCGCGTTCGACTACCTGGCGAAACCGGCCGACGCCGACGACGTGATCAACGCTCTGCTTTCGCCGCCCAACTCCAAGGCCCCGCCGCCGCCGGATCTCATGACCGCGGATCGCGTGAGGTGGGAGCACATTCAACGCGTCTATGAGCTTTGCAGCCGCAACGTGTCGGAAACGGCCCGGCGCCTTGCCATGCACCGCCGGACTTTGCAGCGTATGCTGTCCAAACGTGCGCCAAAATAGCAGGCAACCGTGAAGTACATTAAGCACAACCGGCGCTAATCTACTCCTCTCGTCATCGGCGAGAAATCAAGGCCTGGCTTCTGATATCACGCAGCCCGATCAGTCGTGCGCAATGAAGGCACCTACCCAGTGGGACACACCGCGTGCCTACCTAAGAGAGAATTTTGATTGAGCCAAGGGGTGTTGCGTTGGCATCCCCGATATCCGCACAACCCGTTGGCTCGGGACTGGTCGTCCGACGAAGCGAAACAGCTGGGCAAAGGTGCTGTGGGCCTGCCTCCTGAGGGAGGCGAGCGAGGCGGCCTATTCGCGCGGATCAAGTGAAAATGGCAGACTCCCTTCCTCAGAGCGCCGCGAGAATAAGCCGGCCAAGGATCGCGATCGCCGACAAGAGCCCGATCGTGCGTCAGGCCCTCAAGGAAATTATCGGACGGGATGGACGCTTCGACGTCGTCGGGGTTGTCGGGAGCGGTGGCGAGTTCCTCAAACTTATCGACGAACGGCCAATCGATATCGGGATAATCGGCTGGTCACTCCCAGATCTGACTGGTGGAGATGTGCTTTCCGAGCTCAAACGCCGCCAGTCGAATATCCGCGCGATTATCTATACCGGCGAAGCGAGCGCCGGCGTGTTACGGCTGGCGATCCGACTCGGGGCGCGGGCGTTCGTACCGAAAAGTGAAGAACCCGCGGATATCCTCGATACGATTGCGACGGTCGCTCGCGGCCACCTATCGTTGCCCTACATCGACTTGGAGACGCTGTCGAAAAGCCCGCTGGAAGAGATCACCGCGCGCGAGCGCGAACTCTTGGAGGCGCTTGCCAAAGGTCTGACGAACCTGCAGATCGCCTCCCGCTTCGGCATCTCGCACAACACCGAGCTTGTCCAATGTGCGCCGCACGGGCAGATGCGATTGCTCGACGATGCGGATGATCTCGAGCTTTTCGGAAGCGGGATATCTCATGCCTCGTCGTCCCCATCCCCGGTCATGCTTTTTTTAAGCAGACGCAGTTCGAGAGCTTGTTCGGCCACGACTTCCTTCAGCTCAACGGCCTGACGCTTGAGGTCTTTGACTTCGCTGGTGGTGGCTGATCGCGCCGTATCGCCAGCGAGGCGGCGCTTGCCGGCTTCGAGAAACTCCTTCGACCAGCTGTAGTATAGGCTCTCGGCGATGCCTTCGCGGCGGCAAAGTTCTGCGATCGTGGCCTCGCCGCGCAAGCCATCCAAGACGATGCGGATCTTGTCCTCGGCTGAATAGTGCTTGCGGGTGACGCGGCGGATGTCGCGGACGAGGCGCTCGGATGCTGACGGGCTTGTTGGCGTTCCTGGTGTGCTGGATTTGTGTCTCATGTCCACTCCTCAGGTGGTTACGATGAGCCCAAAATCCTCCGTTCCTCAAGCCGCTCGTTTTGTCTCACATGTGTTGATGTCGGACAATGCTCTGTACCACGGGGCGATCCGCCCGCATCTGCAATCGCGATGCAGAACTGCTACCCTTCGTACAGTGAATCCAATCACGGAGGACTGAAATGGATGACCCCGATCCATCTGAACCAGCTACCCATGTGCTTACCGGAACCGTCAGGAATTGGCGGGGAAGCTACAGTGTGTTGCTGACAGGCAGCGGAGTCACTGTTCCGTTGGTTGCGCGGGATTGTCCGCCTGGGTCGGAAGGAACGCTCGTGAGGTTCGTTGCAAGGAAGCCTCACACCGGAAAGTCTCGTCACTGGCGGGTTTTCGGCTTAGTTCGCAGTAGGAATGATGTCGCTTAGCGTTAATCGCTGGCCTCTTCGCTGACCGAGCTCTACAATGAGTGGCTAGCATAAATCGATCATACCGTTTTCAATCATCGCGGGCAACTCAATGAAAGACGCCGATCTCGTTCGAATGGCCAATCAGATCACAACCTTCTTCGAGGTTTATCCCAAGTCGGAGGCCCTGGATGGCATCGCAAAGCACATCCATAATTCTTGGGAGCCGCGGATGCGCAATGCCATGAAGACCATTATCGATGCTGGGGGTGAAGGTCTGAAGCCGCTCTGTATTGAGGCCATGCGCGACTATTTCAAGGGCCCGAAATCCGATGGGCGGCCCGTTATCGTCAATCCTCGCAAGCTAGCGCCCGATGGATGCGAGCCGAGTTTTGCCGACGGCGGGGGCGACGGCTGATGCGCTTTACGGCGCATGCCGGTCGTCACGGGCCGGTCGTGCCTGTTGCGCCATTGGATGGCTGCATGTTGTCGTTGGCGGCCGGTGGGGGATTGTCGTTGGCGGGAACGGATATCGGATCGACCGGGATGATTTCGTCTGCAGTTGACGTTGAGGTCACGGATTCTGGAGGGGCGACGTCACGGATAGTGGACGGCGGGGAGCTCACGGGTATTGGAGGGGGTGCGGGGGTGGTGGGGCTGAAGGCGGCCCTGAATTGGTCTTCGGTGACGCACGTTTGTCCCACGCACAATTCGTTCGTTTCCACTCTGTCGCCTTTGAGTACGCGCCCGACGATACGTTCGATGCCGTTGGCGGTGGAGCCGAGCCACGCGATCAGGTTCTGCTTAAATGAGCCGCTGATGGTTGCGATTTCTTTGATCGCTTGCGCGAGAACGGCGGTGAGCGAGGGGTAGTCGATACCCGACGGCTGTCCTGTGTCGTCGATATTGACCACCTCGGGCACAAGCGGGCGCATCTCTTCGGCGATGAAGCCGATGTGCTTTGATGTGCCCATGTTCAATTCGGGTTTGTAGTTGAAGACGACGGGGCGCATGGCCGAGACCGTGCTCAGTCCATAGGAGAGATCCTGCACATTCTCCTTGAAGCGGATTGACGATGTCGTGCAGGCCGAGCCGTTGCCGCGCGTTACTTCCCACGTCGTGGTGTTGACGCAGACATAGTTGCCGGTCGCCGAGGATGAAAGGCCGTTGACTGCAACGGTGCCGACGACGGAAAGGGTTTTCCACGGCGTAGTCGAAGCGATACCGACGTTGCCGCCGTTCCATTGGAGGACCAGATTTCTTTCAGCATCGCCTACGTCAACTGCGCGGATAAATCCAAAGTTATTAGTCGTGTCATACCCAATGCGGAGTTGACGCGTCGAATCTGTCGCGCCAGCCAAATACAGCTGTCCGCTCGGGTCAGCGTTATAAGAGGTATCACCATTGACGGTCAATTTTGTGCCCGGTGTCGTCGTCCCGATGCCGACGTTGCCGGAGGAGTCGATGCGCATGCGTTCTGTATTGTTTGTGCCAAAAACAATAGGTTGGGCAACTCCCACAGTTCCTATTCCCAAGGGCGCATTTGCTGTTTGAACAAGCACCGAACTATTAGCACCGAGACTAAAAACAGAACCAGCTGAATACGTAGAGCCATACGTAATACCTATAAGACCACTTGATGTGTCATTGTAGTTCTTAAAGCCTGAAAAATTTTCTGAGTTTGTGTTGTTGAACTCTGCGGCGTATTGATTTGCTGCATGGGAGATACTTAGTTTTGCTTGTGGACTTGTCGTACCGATACCGACGTTGCCGCCAGTCGTCGCGAGATAGGTACTGCCGGTGGTCGTTAGTTGTGTCGTAGACGCGCCTGCAATCAATTGCTGGAGCGCGGTGAACGTATTCGCCGTGTACGTCTTCGGTATCGTCGTCGATGCGTTCGTGAAGAAGATGGCGGAGGTCGTTGAGAAGCCGGCACCCTGGTTCTGTGCAAGGAAGTACGACGCTGACGATGTCGAAAAAAGGTCGGTGACTGATTTCCAATATTCGGTTGACGTTGTGGAGAAGAAGTTGCGCGTCGTTTTCCACGTATCGGCTGACGTGGTCGAGAAGAAGAAGCCTTTGTCGTACGTCGAGAGGAGGTAGTTGGCGGATGTGGAAGAAAAGGCGGGGCCTTGGTTCTGCGAAAGGAAGTATGTGGCGGAGGTAGATGAAAATGCGAGGCCGAGATTAGAGAAATGCGACGCTGACGTGGTGCTGAAGAAGTTGTTACCGGTTTTCCAGAAATCGCTGGAAGTGGTGCTGAAAAAGTTGTTCTGGGTTTTCCAATACTCATTCGAGGTCGTTGAGAACGCGAGTCCTATACTTGAGAAATATGACGCGGAGGTCGTCGAGAAAAAGAAACCCCTGTCGACGGTGCCGAGGTACGTCTGCACGCGCGCGTCGGTGTAGTAGCGATTGGCGCTTCCTTCATCGAGGCCGTCGGTCGTGGTCGCGAACCAATCGGAGAGGGTTAAGTAGCTCGCGAGCGTGCCGGTCGTCGGGAGCCCGAGGCTGGATGTTGCGATATCCGCCCATGCCGCGCCGTTCCAGAATAACAAATCGCCGTAGTTCTCCGTAATGACGGCGACATCGTTCAGGTCTTCAATCGAATTGTTCGTGATATCATCGGCCGTGCGCGCGGTCTGCTGGGTTTCCCAATAAACGGCAGAGGTCGTCGCGAAGAAGTTGCGGTTGGTTTTCCACACATCTGCCGATGTTGTCGAAAAGCCCGCGGCGATGAGTTGCGCCGGGGAATAGCTGCCGAGCGTTCCCGACCAGTCGCCGCTCGTTTCGAGTGTCAGTGCTCCGGACGAGAGCGTGATGCCGGTGCCTGTGATGTCGGTCACGTAATCGGCGCCGATGCCGAGCGTGCCTGTGATGGAAAGGCGCGGCAACGTCGACGTTGCGGATGTTGACGTCGCCGTGAAGACCGGCGCGGTGATGGTGTTATAGGCGGAGAGTGCGCCGCGGAAGAGGGAAGCGCCAACGACTTCGAGGATAATGCCCGAGGTGCTTGTCGAGTTAGAACCGATGAGAATCACATCGGTGGGATCGCTCGGATACAATGCGAGGTCGTTCGATGTCGTTGCCCACGCTCCTGCTCCACCTCCACCGCCCGTGAGATCGGTGCTCCATTCGGGAG
Source organism: Hyphomicrobium sp. (assembly GCA_031378895.1). GTDB lineage: Bacteria > Pseudomonadota > Alphaproteobacteria > Rhizobiales > Hyphomicrobiaceae > Hyphomicrobium_B. The sequence continues at coordinate 62,998 of JANNEP010000022.1, read as the reverse complement.
AGCCGCCGACGATTTTGAGAACCTGTCCGGCGGAGCCGTTTCCAATCGCGGAAACGACGCCGCTAGTAGATTTCAGAATACCCGTGCCGCTCCCGATCGTCGCGGTGCCAGAGACATAGAGGTTCGTCGACGTTGCATTTGTCGTTGTGGCGTTTGTTGCGACGAGATGCGTTGCAGTGAGATCGCCGATCGTCGCGAGCGCTGTGTTGATGATATTGGAAAGCGTGCCGTTGATGGTCGCTCCGGAAATCGAGCCGCCTCTGATTGTCCCGCCGTCGATTGTGGGGGAGTGGAGGATGGTGTTGGTGAGTTCGTCGATCCGCAGTGCGTCGGCGATGTTCTCGATCGTGCGGACGGTCTGGTTCGCGTTCTTTGCCGAAAGGGAATTCATCCGGCTCGTGAGGTCGTTGGTGAGCGCGAGAAGCCGGGAATCGAGGAGCGCTTCGGAGATACCGCTCGCTATGGTGCGGGTCTCGATGACGCGTTCAATTATTGGCTGGTTCACAATAGTTTGCGTGGCCGGCTGCGCAGGACGTTGCTGGATGAGCGTTTCTTGTATCGGCGCAACTGCAATAACGCGCGCCGCGGACGTTGCGGAAATCGGGGGAGGTCCATTTGTTTGCCTATTCGGCGATGGCCGCGGACGTTGCTGTGCGATCTCTACGGTTGTGTTTTCGCATTCGAGCCACCAGCAAAAGACGTTGCGAATTTTTTGCGTGATGGATGTGGGAAAGGATGTTGCGGCTGCTGCAAGTTGTGTTGGCGCATTGAAGGGGAGTTGCGGACGAAGATTTGCCAGTTTCGTCTGAAGAGTGAAAGGAAGTTGCGCGGTGATTTTTTTCCGCGTCGATTGCGGAAGCGCGAGGACTGATGTTGCGAGAAGTAATACCGTGATGAGCGGAAGCGCGATAGCAGGAAGCACACGGGAGGGGCGCGCGTGCGTAGAGGTTGCGTGCGCACGCGGGATGAGCGGGGCTTCGGTGATGACCACCGCCTGCCGTTCTTCGCGCTGCCGCTTGAGTGTTTCGGATTGGAGGCGCGCCAGCTCGTCGAGTTTGACGCGACGTGCTGCGAGAACGTTTGCGAGAGACTTCTCGTGCACGTACCACGCCCCCTGGTGCCAGGTGCAGAGCACTTGACCCTCGCGGCACATGCGCGAGATGTAGTCGGCGGAAAGGCCGCCGCACTTAGCGGCGATCTTGGAAGGGACGTAGGTGATGCCGTCTTGGATGAATTCGTGCGCTGTCATGTCGAGATGGTCAGAAAGCTTAGGCGTCGCCTAGGGTTTCCGGCACGTCTATTGTACATCGAGGCTCGTGCTGTCGGGCGCGCTAGAGACGTGGCGGGGGATAGCGAATCGTTCGCTTAGAGCACGCCACTGGGGGTCGCGGTCATTTGACTTTGCTGAAGCGGGGTGTACGATTCAGCTACATTCGGGATTTTCCCGCGGCCCCGCCAGCACTGGCGGGGAATATCATTTGTAGAGTTTCCAGAAGCCATCTTTCACGCGCTGGAAGTCGCTGTCATCGAGCTGACCAAGCTTCGTGGAGAGTCGGCGGTAATCAAGACATCGCGCTTGATGAAGCGAAGCGACCATGTCGCGATGTCCGTTTCGGAAGGGCACGAACCAGGTGCCAGTCTTGAGTTGGGTGCTCGTGGGAATGACAAAGTAGAAGCCGTGCGCGAGTTTCTTAAGGATGATGACAGGGCGCGAGAACAATTGGCTCTTCCCGTTGATTTCCGATCCGACGTTTTCACCGAGACTTGCCCACCAGATGTCGTGTTCGGACACCAGCGGTGGCTTCTGCGCTCCTTCATGCAATTTTTGTTTGAGGCCCACCCATTCGAGAAAGCGCTTCACGTAGCGCATAGTATCACGCGGCTATGAGCCTTTTGCACCTTGTAGCGACATGTGCGCGCAACGGTTTCGTTTTGCCGGACTGTCGTTTGCGCTAGGGCGGATGATCGCGTGGATTTTTCATCACTGAGTTCATGACACTGTTGATGCAACGCGCAGAGCATCGGGACACTCAAGCGCTGCACGCGAAGCTCGATGAGTTGCTGCGCGCCGAAAGCCGGGCTCGGAGTAGCCTGACGAGATTGGACGACGAGAAGCCCGAAGAAATCGAGCGCCGCAGGAAGCAAACGTTCACGTCGCCATACTTTTGATCCGCCTGCTCCGCACACTCCGGTCTTCGCTGCTTTTCAATATGAGAGGAGAAATGTCATGAACGGTTTTTCCCGGCGTGGTCTTTTCGCGTTCTTTGCAAGCGCTGCTGGAGGCGTGGTGGTGGGTCGGATTCCGGTGCAGGCGTCGAAGGAACTCAAACCGGCCAAGGCGATTGTAGACTCTTTCGCGTCGTCGGATCCCCGGACCGCAAAAATTCGCGAGTTGCTGCAGGCGCGCATCGGTGAAGAACTCTATACGAGCTGGTTCAAGTCGCTCGAATTCGAGAGCTTCGACGGCAAGACGGTCATCGTGTCGGTGCCGGTGAAGTTTATCCGCAATTGGCTACGGGAACATTATTCCGACGACCTTTTGTCGTGCTGCCGCGCCGCGTTCGCCGGAGTGGAAAGTGCTGACGTGGTGTGGCGTCGGCCGGGCGCGGCGAGGATAAGAGGCTAGCCGCTGCTGGGCGGCAGACTTGATTGCGCAAAAAAGTCGCCCCACCATGCCGGCGGGGCGATATTTCAATACTCTTGCGCCAGCATGATTGTGAGCACGCGCGTCGTGACGCTTGTATTTGCCGGATCGGGAGAGCCGTACGCTAGCGTCTGATCGTAATAGTCGAGCTTCCAGAATATTTTCTCACCGGCATAATCCAAACTGCCGAAATCATGTTCGTCATAAGGATCGTTGTCTTTGGTGAAGGCATCGAACTTCTTGACGGCGTCATAGAGCATGGCGACTCCGAGCGGCCATGCGGCGACGAGGTCTCGCACGCCTGATGTGATGACGATCCTGCCGATCTCGAGCCGTTCACCCTTGCGGAAGGCGTCATTGAGGTCGCGGGTGGTGCTCATGAGGCACCTCCCACTGGCTTATCACGCTTCGCGAACTCCGCTTGCAACTTGCGCGCGATGGCAGTCGTCGCGTGCTGCAATGCGTAAGCACGACCTCATCCCTCGCGCTTCGTGTATGTGAGCGATAGCGAACTAACGAATGGGCTCGTTCCTGTCCTCAGAAGGGGACCCTTTCCGCAGGTAAAGGGGAAGAGGAGGCAGGAACGAGGGATGAGGTCGTGCTTTTCAAAGCCGACGGACTGTGGCGGAACGTGTTGATACTGTTAGCCCAAAATCACATTACCACTGCTCATACTATGGGTACTACTGTGTGAGTAGCCGCATGAAAAGCAAGAAGGCCCGGTTTGGAGCCGGGCCTTCGCCCTTACGAGGAGATCTCGCAGGGAGGCGTGTCTCTTAGGGCTTTCCAGGCTTCAATCCACTCGACCACTTCTTCGTACAACCAGGCTACTCGATTAGCACCGAGACGTAACCGTTTAGGAAACTTCCCGGCCTGCTCAAGCCGCCAGATGTGCTGAAAGCTGTAGGGAATGCCGAAGACTGACTTAAGCTCTTTCTTTGACACCAACTTCATATGCAGTTCTCCGTGTTAGGGAGCGCTGCAGCGCCCGCCGGGGGATGCCCAGTGGACGCGATGATATTAGCTGGAATTGTAGGTGCAGTCTAGATTCACTTGGCAGCACATAGCGTCTCTAAGAACTGTTGATAGTTCAATAGCGCTGTTCTCATTTCCGGCAAGTAGGTGTGCCGGTTGTAGATTTTGGCGACCGGCGACAACGTTCCGGTTCTGTGGTCGAGGATCGCTTCGGTAACATAGGGCGGCGTCCCGATCCGGGCATGGATCGTGGAGAACGTGCGCCGCAGGTCGTGAAGTGTCCAGTCAGTGATGCCAGACGCGATATCGAGACGGCTCTTTGATTTCGACCAACCAGAAAATGAAATGTCGCTGACCAACGCCACGACATGCGGCGTCGCAGGAATGGTGTGTTGATCCTTACCCTTCATGATCTGCGCTGGAAAAGTGAGTAGGCCATCCTGTAACCAAGCTTTGCGCAGGTGCGCGATTTGGTTTCGGCGCTGGCCAGTGAGGATCAGTATCTTGACGAGGCGTCCGTACACGGTGTCAGGCAATGCTTTCCAGATGGCTCTCAGTTCGTCATCCGAAAGGGTACGATCTCGTGAAGTCTGCGAGTACGGACAGCGCACATCATCAAGCGGATTTTTTGCCAGGTAGCGCATCTCAACGCACCAGGAAAAAAAGGCCGAGGCGGCGAAAAACTGATGTCGCGCCTCTGACCCAGTATAGCTCGCAATGCCGTCGAGGATGCTGTGGCCGGTGATGGCCTTCAATGGCCCCTTAAAATTGAGGCGCGTGAGCAGGCGTTCGTACTCAACCTTCGTCTTGGGCCTCAGCTGCCTCTTGCGCAGATATTCCGCAACGGCATCGGCAGCATCACATCGGCTTTCGGTCTCAGGTGACGCCATTAAAGCGAGGACTGCGTTGCGGCGGGCATCGCGCAATTTCGTCGCTGGATAGCGGCCGAGCTTGACGCGGGTGCCATCGCTTCTTACGACCATGAACGTCTTGCTTCGTTTGCCGACCCGCAGACCAAAGGCCCGCGTCGAGCTATCCCAGTAGGAGCCCGGCACGGCGATCTTCGAAAGCGCTAAATCGGTGAACAGGAGTTTTGACATTTGGCAGTAATTTGGCAGTAATTTCGACGCGTAAGGGCCTAAAACAGTGGTTACGGTTGTACAGGCTGTTTTTAGAAAAAACAAGCGGCATCCGTAACTTAGAGATGCTATGTTCACCTATGCCGGCTTAGCACAGTGGTAGTGCACCTGATTTGTAATCAGGGGGTCGCAGGTTCAAATCCTGCAGCCGGCACCATTCTCTCTTTCAGAGCAAACATGAAATCCAGCACATCTCCGGGCTCTCGCGGACTTACCGGCGGCCCGCCGCCGATCCTGGACCGGGCCGGAGATTTGCTGGCTAACTACGACGTGCTGTTCTGCGATGTGTGGGGCGTCGTCCATAATGGAATCAAGGCTTTCAAAGACGCCTGCGCGGCGCTGGAAAAATTTCGCGAGCGCGGCGGCACCGTCATTCTGGTCTCGAACGCGCCGGTGCCGAAGGCGCGCGTGCAGGCGATGCTGGAGAGCCGCTTTGTTCCAGCCGCCGCATGGGACGATATTGTGTCGTCGGGCGATATCGCGCTAACGCATGTCGCGGAGCGCGGCTTCAAAAGCCTTTACTGTATCGGCCCGAAGGATCGCGACCAGGCGTTGTTTGGTGCGCTGAAGGCTCGATCCGTGCCGCTTATAGACGCCGAGGCCATCATCTGCACCGGGTTGACCGACGATCGTCACGAGACGCCGGACGATTACCGCGCCCTGCTGGCGCAAGCGCACGCGCTCACACTGCCGTTCGTGTGCGCCAACCCCGATCTCGTCGTCGACGTCGGCGGCACGCTGCTCTATTGCGCCGGTGCCATCGCCGATCTTTATGCCCAGATCGGCGGCACGGTCTATTGGGCTGGGAAACCACATCTCAGCGCCTATGAAACCGCACACCACAAGGCCGAGAGCTTACGCAACGCCAAGGTGCCGCGCGAAAAATGCCTCGTCATCGGCGACGCCGTGCGCACCGATTTGAAGGGCGCGGAAAACTACGGCTGCGAGGCGCTGTTCGTTGCCTCCGGTATTCATCGTCATGAGACGATGGACGGCGTAAAGCTTTCGAGCACCAAGCTCGCGAAACTCTTCACTCCCGGCACACCGCCGGCCTTGGCGGCAATGGTGATGTTGCGGTGGTAGGCGTCCCCCTCTCCCATTCCCAAACTTTTTGAGTTAGCAGTAAGCGAGGGTTGCCGCCACTTTTCGGACCGCACAACATCTGCTAAGTTGCCAGCATGACGAAGCTTGAAGATATCGAAAAGGCTATTAGCCAGCTTGCACCCGCCGAGCTCGACCGGCTGCGGCATTGGTTTGCCGAGTTCGACGCGCACCTCTTCGACGACAAAATCGTGCGTGACGCGAAATCAGGCAAACTCGACGCGCTTCTAGCGGAAGTCCGGGCGAACCATAAAGCCGGTCGACGCGAAGAGTTGTAAGCCTCGATGCACATGCGGCACTTCAAGGATCCAAGGTTTAATCCACTCTATCTTGCACTTCCCAAGTCCGTTCAAATCGCGGCAGACAAAAACTTCGCGCTGTTGAAATCTGACCCTCGGCATCCCTCACTTCATTTCAAAAAAATCCAGGGAGAACTTTGGTCCGCCCGCGTCGGTCTCAACTATCGTCTCTTGGCGCTCAAAGCAGACGACGGCTTTCAGTGGTTCTGGATCGGCACTCACGGCGAATACGATCGTCACATGAGATCTTGATCCATGGACCTTGGCTGGACCTTCCTACTTCTCCCCCTTCGGCGGCGGCGATCCCGGTGGCGGTTCGCTTTTGGGGCGTTTGGGATAGGGCCCATCCGAAAAACTATTGAACACAACGTCGGGCGACGACGTGTTGTGCTGCGACGGCGCTAGGCGTCCCAGCCACACATCCGTCGCGTTCGCGGAGCCGAACTTCATGATGTTGTCCTCGCGCCAGCCCTTGGCGCCACGCTCACGTACGGCGATGCGGGCGACATCGTTGTTGAACTCGGTCACGTACATCGAGCGCAGCATGGCAAAGGGTCCGCCGTCGATGGCGCGGTCAAAGGCGACGTCGAGGGCCAGGCGGTTGCTGTCCACCTTGGCCAGTTTTACGGTCGCCGACCCGCCCTTCTCGAACGTCAGCGTGAAGGTGCGGGTCTTGGGATCGAACGCAACCTCTTTGTATTTCACGAGCGGCCGGCCATCGACCTCGATCGGGCCGACGAGGAACGACGAGCCGTAGCCGGTGTTGCGCATGTTCGGCGGCGTCATCGGCCGCGGCCGCCAGTAGCCGTCCTGCGGATAGAGCACGAGCACTTCCTCGGCGCCATCGGTGCGCAAGACCCAGACTTGAATGAGATGCAGGCCCTTCTCGACCCGGTCGCCGATACGCACGGTCGCGGTCGAGGGCCGCCAGAACGCCGGAAACGCGTAACCGACGACCCACAATTCGGTCTCTTCATATAGCGTCACTTTGCGCGGCTGGCCGGGCGCAGCAAACGACGGGTCGGCGCTCATATCGCAGGCGGTCCAGTCGGCTTCGAAGTTGTCGCGCATCCCGGCCGAGAGATAAACCGGATGCGCCGCCTCGATGCGGAACGAGCGCACGTCCTTGTTGGCGAACGACACCGCGACGTTGTCTTTTTCGGCGCACAGCACTGCCTCGCTCTCGTTCTTGACGTCAACCGCGAGGCCGTCGAGGGAGGCGGCGATTGCGGCTCCCTGTGTAGTAAGGGCAAGGCAAACGCCGCAAAGCCTGATCAACGTCCGCATGAAGGTCTCCGGAGGACTGCGCGCCAACATCTACTCTAGTCGTTTGGGCGGAGCATGGCATAGACGTCGCCCGAGTTGGCGGCGTGCGGCAAATACTCCAAGTGACGCGCCATCTCTGTCGCAGTCACCCAGCGGTTGAAGGTCAGCGCTTGGCTTTCCCCGAGTGCTACATCAAAGCCGTAGTTGCCGAGCGTCCCGATGCGGTCGAGGCAGCGAAGCGAAACATCGCGGGCGATGGTCGTGACTTCGAACGACAGCGCGGGCACCGGCTGCGTCAGGCCTGCGAGCACCTCGTCTTCGAAGCCTTCGACATCGATCTTGATGAAGGCCGGTGGCCCGAACATGGCGATCAGCCGGTCGAGGGTAACGACTGGAACAGTGATCTCGCGATCCCAGGTCTGGCCTTCCCAGCCTAGTGCGCCACCGGCTTCGATCAGGAAGGCGTCAGAGATCGTCGAAACCGTTGGGTTGCGACTGTTGATGTGCAGGACGCGCTGGCCCGCCCCGGCTGCAGCCGCCGCGGGAATTAGCATGACGTTGGGATCGCGACCGTGGATGAGTTTGAGGGCGCGAACCAGTAGCGGCTGCGGCTCCAACGCGACCACACGCGCGTTGAGACGGCGAAAGGACGAAATCCGGTCACCGGCGTGGGCGCCGATATCGAACACGAGATCGCCGGGCTGGATGAAGCTGGCATAGAGGTCGTCCATCGCCGCCTTGGGCGCATCTGGCCCGTGGTACAGCCGGAGCGAGCGGAACACGCCTTGGAGCCCGGGCGAGACCATGCGTCAGGCTCCACCGTTCGACTGCACGGCGATAATTTCGGGCGGCGGTGCGAAATCTTCCGGGATGGCGGCAATGCCGTAACGGCGCATGATGCGGCCGAGAGACGGATTGGCGGTGACAACCGTGAACGGAATGGCGAGCAGATAGCCCGCCGTCAGCGGTAGGCTCCACAGCAGCGTTGCGGGCGAAATTATGGAGAGCGCGCCGCACACCGCGAGACCGAACACGAGCTGCGGCCACAGCGCCCCGGTTGCTGCAGACCACGTGATGCGCCGCGCGTCGCGGCTCTGGCCGCTCCACACAATCGATTTTCCGAACAGCAAGCCGGTCATGAACATCGAGGTGCGGATGGTGCTGACGGCGCCCTGCAGGAACGAGAAAATGATTTCGAGCATGGCGCTGGATACAAAGCGCAGCGGCCCGCCGAAGCGCGCGACTTCGCACCGGGTCAGGGTCGCGTCGATCAGGCCTGCGATCTTGGGGCTGAGGTACATCAGCAGAAACACGACGTAGAGCGTTTTCGCCGGCACCACCGGGAAATCGGCGATGCTCTGAGCCTCAAATGCCGCGAACGGCAACGCCGCAATCATCAACGTCCAGGCAGGGATGCCAACGAACATCAGGATCGCCCACACGAGCTGAAAGCGGCTCATCGGCTTCAATCCCGGAAGGCCGAGCAATTTGAGATACTGCATGTTGCCCTGGCACCAGCGCACATCGCGGCGGATGAATTCGAGCGCATCCGGCGGATTGTCTTCATATGACCCGCCCTCGATCGGCATGACCCGCACCTCGTATCCGGCGCGGCGCATAAGCGTGGCTTCGACCTGATCGTGCGACAGCACATGGCCACCGAGCGGCGGCTTACCCGGAATGACCGGCAGCGCGCAGTGCTCGGCAAATGGTTTAATGCGCACAAGCGCATTATGCCCCCAAAACGGGCCGCAGTCGCCCACCCACCACGCCTGCCCCATCGTGTAGGCGCGCATGCCGTGACGCATGCCGAACTGGAACATCCGCGCGAAGGCCGATGATGACGGCGTTCCAACAACGAGGCTCTGGAGAATGCCGAGCTTCGGGTAGGCCTGCATGATGCGCACGAGTTTGACGATGGCTCCGCCCGTCATCAGGCTGTCGGCGTCGAGCGGCAGCATCAGTTCATAATCGCCGCCCCAATGCCGGCAAAAGTCGTGGACGTTGCCGGCCTTGAAGCCGGTGTTGTCGGCGCGGCGGCGGTAGACGATACGCTCGCGATCCAGTTCAGCCGCGCGCCAGGCGGCTACAGTGGCGGCCTCAGCGGCGGCGATACCGGCGCGGTCCGTGTCGCTGAGGAGAAAATAGGAAAACTGCACACCTTCCCCGGTGGCATCAATGCTGGCCTTGACAGTTTGCAATCTGAGGATGGCGCGGCCTGGGTCTTCATTGCGCAACGTCATGAGCACGGCGGTTTTGACGATGAGCGGCGTCGCCTCCTCTCCCGCTGCGAGAAACGGCGCGACCTCTGTGAGACCGTCCGCGCGCCCGTGCAGCATCGTCAGGCCGATCACCGCGTTCCAGAAGCCGAGCACGGACCACGGCGTCCCGAACACAAAGCCAAGAAACAGCCCGCGATCGAGCCATGTCCACCCGCCCGCCGACAGGATCGACGCGGCCCAGGCGAGCAGCATCGCCCACGTCACAGCATTCAAGGTTAAGACCAGCGCCCGGCGGCGGCTGAGCGTCGCCGTTGCTTGCAACCCCGCCGGTGTCGTAAGGCTGTCGCCGGATGCGCCGCCATCGCCTGCTTCAGGAGCGCCTGCATCAGCGGCGCGGGCGTCAACAGTCTCGGAACAATCGCTCATAACCGGATCAGTTCCCGCAATGACGGACCGACGTGACAGTGATACGGCCACCCCGGCGTTTGGCGTGCGCCGCAGCCAAGGCCAGATCGTGGTGGCCCGCGCCCTGTGGTACGTCAAGCCCGGCAGTGCCGAGCTACGCACCGAACGCCTCAACGCCCTAAAGCCAAGTGAAGCCCGCGTCGCAACGCTGTATAGCGCCATAAGCCGTGGCACGGAACGCCTCGTCGCCAACGGCGAAGTACCGCTGAGCGAAGCCACGCGCATGCGCGCACCGCTGCAATCCGGCGACTTTCCATTTCCCGTCAAATACGGTTATTCGGCGGCAGGTGTCGTCACTGCTGGACCTGAGACCTTGATGGGCAAACAGGTGTTCTGCTTGCATCCGCATCAGGATCATTTCCAGGTTCCGGCCGAGATGCTTGCGGTGATCCCCGACGGCATCCCGGCCAAGCGCGCGACGCTCGCGGCCAATATGGAAACGGCGCTCAACGCCCACTGGGACGCCGGCACGGGGCCGGGGGACCGCGTGCTCGTCGTCGGCGCGGGTGTTGTGGGATTGCTGGTCGCGCATCTCGCAGCCCGCATCGCAGGGGTCGGCGTCGCCATCACCGACATCGATGCGGGCCGGGCACCCCTCGCCGAGGCCCTTGGCCTGAAATTCTCAACGCCGGGCGAAGCGCCAGCTGACAACGCAATCGTCTTTCACACCAGTGCCAGCGGGCAGGGGCTTGAAACCGCGATCGACAGCTGCGCCTTCGAGGGCCGCGTGATCGAGATGAGCTGGTATGGAACGCGCCCGGTCACGATCCGTCTCGGCGGCGCCTTCCACAGCCGCCGCCTGACGGTCATTTCCTCGCAAGCCGGCCACGTCGCGCCAAGCCGCCGCGCCGGGACAACGCACAAAGATAGGCTGGCCAAGGCCCTCAGCCTGCTTGACGACCCCGCCCTCGATGCCCTCGTTTCTGACGAAATTCCGTTCGATGACTTGGTCGCGGCGTTACCGCACATTCTATCCGGCGCCCACTCCGGCACGTCGGGCGGGCTCGCGCCTGTGATACGCTACTGAGCCGCATAGTCCCGCTCCATAGGAACCCCACCCTGCATGTTTTCCGTTGAAGTCCGCGACCGCATCATGATCGCCCATTCGCTGCCCGACCCGTTTTTCGGGCCGGCGCAGAGCCTGCACGGCGCAACCTTTGTGGTCGATGTTGCGTTCTTCCGCGAGAACCTGACTGCCCAGAACGTCATCGTCGATATCGGCGCGGCGCTGGATATTCTCTCAAAGACCCTTAAGCCGCTCAGCTACCAGAACCTCGATGCTTTACCCCAATTCAAGGGCGTCCTGACAACGACCGAGTTTCTCTGCAAGTATATCTTCGATGCACTCGCGGCTGCGGCGCGTTCGGGCAGGCTCGGAGACGACGGTAAGACGCTCGACCGCATCCGCGTGACACTCATCGAAACGGATCTGGCGCGCGCCAGCTATGAAGGACCGCTAAGTGGCTGAGGCGTTGTTTGCAATCCCCGGAGACTTGCGAAGCCCGACGGGGGGCTATGCCTATGACCGCCGGGTCATGGAGCTGTTGCCGGATTTCGGCGTCAGCGTCCGGCACTTGCCTCTTCCAGCATCGTTCCCCAATCCAACGCCGAGTGACGTCAAAGAAACGCAACGCCTGTTGGCTGCCCCGCGCCAAGGCGCGTCGCTGGTGGTCGATGGCTTGGCCTATGGTGCGTTTCCGCCCGCCCTGATAGACGGGCTCGAGGGCCGCATCATCGCCCTCGTGCATCATCCCTTGTTTCTCGAAACCGGCCTGCCGCACGCGCGCAAAGTCGAATTGAAATCCAACGAGGCCGGCGCCTTGAAACGGGCCAATCACGTCGTCGTCACCAGCCGCGCGACGGCGCGCATCCTGATCGAGCACATGAGCCTCGACCGCGAACGCGTAACCGTCGCCGAGCCGGGAACCGACCCTGCTGGCCGCGCCACGGGCACGGGTGCGCCACTGCATATTCTCGCCGTTGGCGCCGTGTTGCCGCGCAAAGGCTACGATCTTCTCGTCGAAGCGCTGGCCGGTCTCACCGACATCGATTGGCGGCTGACAATTGCGGGCGCGCTCGACCGGCATCCGCACGCCGTTGAGACCCTGCGCGCCGCGATCGTGGCCCACAAGCTCGAGCAACGGGTGAAACTAGCCGGCAAGGTCGTGCCCGCGACACTGGATCGCTTGTACGAAAGCGCCGACCTGTTCGTCTCAGCGTCGCTGTTCGAGGGCTACGGCATGGTGCTCGCCGAAGCCATGGCGCGCGGACTGCCCATCGTTACGGCAACGGGAGGGGCCGCCGGCGATACGGCGGGCCAAGCGGCGGCGCTGCACGTCGAAGCCGGCAACGTCAAGGAGCTGGCGAGCGCCCTGCGCCGGGCGCTGACCGACAAAAAACTGCGCGACAACCTCGCCGACGCGGCCTGGGACGCTGGGCGCACGCTGCCGACATGGCACGAGACGGCGCGGCGGGTTGCAGCTGTCATCTTGGGTCTCAGACCGTGACCGGATTTTCGCCCGAGTGGCTGCGCCTGCGAGAACCAGCCGACGCCCGCGCCCGCAACACGGACATCGCCGCGGCGGTTGCCGGACGCTTTGCGCTCCGCGACGCCGTGACGGTGGTCGATCTCGGCGCCGGAACGGGCGCGAATCTACGCGCCACCGCATCACTTTTGCCAGATCGGCAGTCGTGGACTCTCGTCGACCGCGATGCGTCGTTGCTCGAAGCGGCGCGGCGTGAGCTCGTAAGCTGGGCCGGCACGGCACGCGAAGACGGCGCCCGTCTGCTGCTTTCGAAAGATCGCGCGACGATCGACGTTGGCTTCAAGGTCTGCGATCTAGCGCACGATCTGGACGCGGCCCTCGAGGGCGGACCCCATCTCGTCACGGCGTCGGCGATGTTTGACCTCGTGTCGCCCGGCTTCATTCGCGCTCTTGCCAAAGCCATCGCCGGGCGCCGCGCCGCCGTCTACGCCGTACTGACCTACAACGGCGTGCAGCGCTGGAGCCCGCACCGGCCTGCCGACAACCAGATGACCAGCGCGTTTCACAAGCATCAGATGCGCGACAAAGGCTTCGGGCCTGCCGCCGGGCCAACGGCGCCCGCACATCTCGCCGATCAGTTCCGCCTCGAAGGCTATTCGGTGCTCGAGGGCGAGAGCCCGTGGGTGCTTGGCCGCAACGACCGCATGCTGATCGAGGAGTTGGCACGCGGCAACGTTATGGCTGTCGCAGAAACCGGCGCCGTCGATACCAAGGTCATCGAAACCTGGATCAAGGTGCAGCGCACCGGCGCCGAGGTGGGTCACACCGACTTGTTCGCCGTGCCGGTGTAGCCTTCTTTGTTGGGCGACGGCGACTCTCCTTCGTCGAGCCGGCCGCCGTCGCCGAGAAGGCTCACACCACCCGCTTGGGCAGCATGCGCTCGACGACGCGGTCCTTGCGCACGAATTTATGATACAGCGCCGCGCCGAAGTGGAGCCCCACCAGCGACAGCAGGATCAGGGCGCCGAGTTCGTGGTACCCGAACACGACTTCGGAGAATTTTTCGTCTTTGACCGTGACGGCCGGCAGCGGGATGCCGAACACATCGAGCGCGCCATAGTAGGACGTGCCAATATAGCCGCCAATCGGTACGGCGATGAGCAACAGATAGATCGACCAGTGCAAGAGATGGCTGACGCCCGTGAGCGCCGCCGGAACGGACGGGTCGGACGGCGGCGCTCCGCGCGTCACGCGATAGGCGAGGCGCAAGAGCACCAGCATAAGTATGCTGATGCCAATGAGTTTGTGACTGCTGTAAAGACTATCTGTGAGCCCGTTGTCCGCAATACCGCTCCACACGCCCTTGACGGCCTCGCCCTTATCGTTGACGCCCATCATCTCATAGCCGCGATAGGTCATATAGAGACCGATCGGAATCTGGATCAGGATGAGGAGGGCAACTCCCCAGTGGAAAAGCCGGGCCACCCGCGTGTAGGTCGGAAGGTCGTGTGCTGGGTCTTGCGCCATATTAATCAGCCTCGATCTGGTTGCCTCAGATCACAATCGAATACCACATCGCCATCGTCAAGCAGATGAACCCGCGTTGCCGGGCGGCGGGCCTCATCCAGCCCGCGAATGGGCGCTAGAGACAGCCCAGTTGTGCCCGAACCTAGAATTATGGGCGCGACAAGAACATGCAGCCGGTCAACTACTCCGGCATCGACGAAACATGACACGGTCGAGGCGCCGCCTTCGACAAGAATTTTGCGCAAGCCCAGCACGAACAAAGCCGCGACGATGCCGGCGGGCGCCAGCAGCGCTCCCGATCGCGGTACAATCACGGCTTCGGCGCCGGGTGGAACCGGGCCATCGCAGGCGCGGACGACGAAGCAGCGCGCCCCGTCTGACTTGAGACAGCGCGCGTCAGCTTGCATCCGCCCGTTTGGATCGATGACAACGCGCGCCGGATGACGTCCAGAGACCCGGCGCACGGTGAGCAATGGATCATCGGCCGTAATCGTGCCGATGCCGACAACGACGGCGTCGACGTTAGCCCGCAAGCGGTGCAGATGATCGAGCGCGCAATCGCGATTGATCCAGCGCGAAGCCCCCGTCGGCGTGGCGATGCGCCCATCGAGCGACTGGCCGAGCTGGGCGATCACGTACGGCCTATCGGACGCGGCGTTGATCAATGGCGCCAGAATATCATCCTGACACGCCATCACCGGACCAACGCTTCGCTGCGACAGTGAGGGCGCCGTCATGAAAAAGACCGCTGTGTTATGATCTCACGCTCGCCAGTGCGCGACGCTTTTACTTGAAATTGACGTGCCCAGAGGGAACGGATGCACCGCCGGTTTAGTCGTTTCACTGGGCTGGAACAAGGCGGGAGAGCGTTTGCACTTGTGGCACTCGCGCTCGCCTGGGGCGGGCTCGCCTGGCCCTGGCTTTCAGGGCAGATGACAATCCCGTGGGACGCCAAGGCGCAATTCCTGCCGCAGCTGCAGTTTCTGGCCCGCTGCTTTGCTGAGGCCGAGAGCCCCTTTTGGGCGCCGCAGGTGTTTGGCGGCCACCCCCAGATCGCCGATCCGCAATCGCTGATTTTTTCGCCGCCCTACCTGCTGCTGGCGCTGCTGAACCCAGCCCCCACCGCCTGGGCCACTGACGCGACGCTGTACCTGATGCTGCTGCTCAGCGCTGCGGCCATGCTGATTTGGCTGACGGACAAGGGCTGGCATCCCGGAGCGGCGCTGGTTGCGGGCCTGAGTTTCATTTTTGGCGCGGCGATGGCTTGGCGCGTGCAGCACATCGGCCAGGTCATGAGCCTCGCCTATCTGCCGCTTGTGCTGCTGTTCCTGGATCGGGCGTTGCAGCGCCGCTCGCTGATGTACGGCGCGGCGGCGGGCGTCACGGCGGGCTTTCTCGTCCTTGGCCGCGATCAGGTGGCGCTGCTGTCGGTGTATTTTTTGATCGCGTATCTGGCAGCTGCGTGGTGGCAGTCCGCGGACCGGGGTCAATTCGTGCGAACGTCATTTCGACCGCTCGGTGCGGCGGCAGTCGCAGGCCTTGCCGTCATCGCTGTGCCAGTTCTGCTGACGGCGGTCATCGCCGCGCAATCCAACCGCCCATCGATCGATCTCGAGGGCGCGGGCCGTGGCTCGCTGCACCCGGCTTTGTTGCTGACAGCCTTGGCACCGGACGTGTTTGGCTCGTCGGGCCATATGGGCGAATACTGGGGCCCGCCAAGTTTCCGCTGGAAAGATACCGGCCTCTACATCGCCCAGAACATGGGACAGATGTACATCGGCGCTTTGCCCGCAGTGCTGCTGATCTGGGGCATGTTCACGGGCATTTTGTGGGGCAGAGAGATCCGCGTTGTCACGATCGCGCTCGTGTTCGCCCTGCTTTACGGGCTCGGCTGGTACACGCCGGTGTTTAAAATCATGCACGCGATTGTGCCCGGCGTTGATCTCTACCGCCGCCCGGCCGATGCGGTTTTCGTGATTGGGTTTTTTGCAAGCGTGCTGGCGGGCTACGCGTGTCATTGCGTTCTGAACGGGGCGCCTCGAGCCATTGCCCACTGGCGGCGGGCGTTGGTCTTCGCTGTTCCAGTCGCAGCGTTTGCGGCGATGATCGGCTTGGCGATCCACCACGGCAAACTAGCCGATGCCTGGCCCGCGATCGCAGTGCCTGCGCTGCTCGTTCTCACAGCTGCTGCCGGGCTCTGGTTCATCACTGCAAAACAGATAACCAGCCCAGTTCTGATCACCGCCGTCATTGCAGCCTTCATGGCTGTCGATCTCGCGTATTCAAACGGCCCGGGTGGAGCAACCGCGCTGCCGCCTCAAACATTTGACGTGCTCGATCCGAAAACCGGCAACGATACCATCGCGCTGCTCAAGCAGAAGACCGCGCAATCGCGCAGCGCTACCCGCCGCGACCGCGTCGAGATCGCCGGTTTCGGTTTTCACTGGCCGAACGCCAGCCTGACGCACGATCTCGACAATACGCTCGGCTACAATCCGCTCAGGCTCGGGCTGTATACGCGCGCAACCGGGGCTGGTGACACCGTGGGCCTGCCGGAGCAAAAAGGCTTCTCGCCGCTATTCCCGTCGTATCGCTCGCGCCTCGCGGACTTGCTCGGACTGCGCTTCATCGCCACCAGCATACCCATTGAAGACATCGACAAGAGCCTGAAGCCTGGCGAGGTGACGCTGCTCGCAAAAACCAAAGACGGCTTTGTCTATGAAAACCCCCGCGCGCTGCCGCGTGTCTTGTTTGCCAGCCAAAGCGTCCAAGTTGATTTCGAAGCGCTGCTCGCGTCGGGCCAATGGCCGGACGCCGATCCGTCGCAAACCGTCTCGCTGCAGCAAGCGGGAGCGGGCAGAGCCGAGGCGGGCGGGACGGCCCGTATTCAGAGCTATCACAACACCGAGGTTGTCGTTCACTCCGATAGCCCCGCAGGCGGCTGGGTCGTCCTCAACGATGTCTGGCAGCCGTGGTGGTTCGCGACCGTCGACGGCCAGCCCGCACCGCTCCTTCGTGCCAACGTTCTGTTCCGCGCCGTCGCCGTTCCGCCAGGGCAACACACCGTTGTCTTCAAGTTCACCCCCCTGCGCGGCGCGCTTGTGCAGCTGGGACTGCTCAAAAATGATTGAAGTCCCTTGCGCGCCGCCGCCGTGCACGCAATGACACGCGCCACGACTGTCATACTCCCGAGCCACCCACCGCCTCGAGCCCGCATGCCCGCCAAAAACATGTCCCTCATCGAGATCTATAAGCGCGCTCTCGGGCTTCTGTCGGGTGAAAAGCACCTGGCCATTGGGCTCGCCTTGGCGGGCGTCGTGATCGCCGCGGTTCAGCTGGCCGAGCCGGTGCTGCTGGGACGCCTCGTCGACGCGCTGACCAAAGGCGAGGGTGCCTTCGGCCTCATCGGGCTTTGGGCCGCACTCGGCCTGTTCGGCATTTTCGCCGGCGTCGCCGTCGCGACCTATTCCGATCGCTTGGCCCACAGGCAGAAACTCATCCATTTATCTGACGTGTTCGAACGCGCCATGGCTTTGCCCCAGACCTATCACGCCGAACGCGGTTCCGGCGCCGTGATCCGCACGATTCTGTCCGGCATGAGTTCGCTGTTCTGGCTGTGGCTCGGGGCCATGCGTGACCAGCTGACCGCGCTGTTTGGCATCATCCTGCTCATTCCAACCGCCATCAGCATGGACGCGCGCATGGCGCTCATTCTGCTGAGCCTTGCTGCCGCTTACACGCTTGTCAACGTCATCGTCATGCGCAAAACGTCGTCGGGACAGACGGCGGTCGAGGCTTACGAGCAGGAACTCTCGAGCCGGGTTGTCGATGTCATCGGCAACGTCACCGTCGTGCAAAGCTATGCGCGGCTGCAATCAGAACTCAGTGGCCTTCACGACATCACGCGCGATCTTCTTGCCGCGCAATATCCAGTGCTGACTTGGTGGGGTGTGCTCGCCGTTCTGCAGCGGGCGGCGGCGACGCTGACGATGGTGACGATTTTTATCGCCGGCGCGATTTTCGCTCAACGGGGAGAACTCAGCGTCGGCCAGATCGTCAGCTTCGTCGCCTTCACGGGACTTCTGATAGGCAAACTCGACCAGCTGTCAGGCTTCGTTGTGCGCATCCACCAGCAGGCGCCGATGCTGCGCAATCTCTTCGGCCTGATGGACGAGGCCATTGCGGTCGCCGAAAAGCCTGACGCCAAGCCGCTGGCCACCGTCCAAGGCGAGGTTCGCTTTGAAAACGTCAGCTTCAGCTACGGCGCCGGGCCGCAGGGTGTGTTCGATGTGTCGTTTGCGGCCCATGCCGGAGAAACGATCGCCATTGTCGGACCGACGGGATCCGGGAAGTCGACGACGATCGCCTTGCTGCAGCGGTTCCGCGCGCCAGTTCACGGCCGCATCCTGATCGATGATCACGACATCGCCGATGTGACCATGCTATCGTTGCGCCACGCCATCGCCGTGGTGTTCCAGGACGCGGGGCTGTTCAACCGCACGATCGGCGAAAATATCCGCATCGGCAAGCCGGACGCTTCCGACGCTGCGGTCGAACGCGCCGCCACGTTAGCTGAAGCGCACGCGTTCATTTCGAAAAAGCCCGGTGGCTATGACTTTATGATCGGCGAACGCGGCGCGTCCCTCTCCGGCGGCGAACGCCAGCGCATCGCCATCGCCCGCGCCATTTTGAAGGACGCGCCGATCCTCATTCTCGACGAAGCCACCAGCGCGCTCGATTCTGAGACCGAGGCCAAGATCAAACGCGGGCTCGACGCACTGCGCCAGGGCCGCACGACGTTTGTCATCGCGCACCGGCTCTCGACGGTCGCCGGTGCGGATCAGATTTTAGTGCTGGATGAGGGCCGCATCGTCGAACGCGGGCGATTTGCAGAGCTGGCGGGCGGCAGCGGTCTGTTCGCCCGGCTCGTGGCCGAAGGCGGCTTTACCGTGCCGAAGACGACGGAGCACATCGAGGTGGTGGAGTGAAGGATTTTTCCGTCATCCTCCGCCGAGCGCGCGCACTGCGCTCGCGCGTCGCTGGCGGGGGATCCAGCGCAAAACTCGTCGCAGACACAAAATAATTAGAGCCTTCGGCGCTCATTCCGCTGGATCCCCGAGCACGATCGCAAGAAGGCTCACGTGCTCGAGGATGACGGGTGCACGGACCGGCAACCACCATCAAATCTTATGCGCCATGCGGGCGCGCTTGGTCTCGAGATAGCGTTTATTGAACTTGTTCGGCGCAACTTTAGGGCAGGACCATCTTGCCTTTGAACCGGCCGCCCATGAGCGTGTCCGACAGGCTGTCCATCGTGTACGTGCCGCCGCCACTGGCGCCCTTGTATTTGCCGGTGCCACCGGTCGTCTTGTACACGTACTCCTTGAGGTGCGAGCCTTCCTCAAAGGTGTCTGTGACCTTGTCGCCACTTTTGAAGTTCCAAGTGCAGGTGCCGGAGCCCTTCCAGCTTTCATCGGGCATGTATTCGTAATTTCCGACGCAGTCCTCGGTGTACTTTGGTGCGGCGGGGTCGTCGGGCACGGCGACGCAGCGGCCGGCGTAGTCGACCAGCTTGTGTCCCTTTTCCGGCTCCTTCTCGTCCCACTTGTCATTGACGCATACAAGGACGCCCGCCTCTTCCACGGTCTTGCCGGCGTAGGCCACGTCATTGCCGAGACCAAAAAGAGCCGCGGCGGCGGCGGCGGCGAATGTGTGTTTGCAAGACATGGTCGCTTCCTTTTTTCAACTTGAGTGTTGGGGCCTTGAACAGAGCCGGGCCAATGGCCAATCCACGGCCCAGCCTTCTCCGCACCTACTTGCCGGTGGGCTGGACAGGCTGCGGAACGGTCTCCGATCCAAGCACGGGGCAGCCGCCCATTTTGATCGGCATTTGACAGTCCCAGCGGGATGCTTGTGCCAGACCGGCGGAGGCCATGACGGCCAACACAGTCAATGCAGCAATGAATGATTTGAGCATCGTCTTAACTCCTCAGTTTTGAGCGTTCAAAAAGCCAATGCAGCGCCTTTCGGCCAGCCGGACGCGAACGGCGTAAGTGCGACGGCACTGCACCGCAGGTCTGGGATCCGGAAGTTGGGATCCGGAAGTTGGTGGTCATCTCTGCGGGCTCTTCACGATCTGGCGGCCCGCGGCTGAAGCGTGACAGGGCGTACCCGTTGGGCCTAGTATGTTACGGTAGGCAACTGCAGCCCGGCGCTGACGGTGCGGGCGCTATTTCGGCGCGTTTGGAGTTCGGGCATGACGGTAATTCCGCTCAAGTGCTGGAACGAACCCGACCAGAAGGCCATTCGTGAGCAACTGGACCGCATCTTCAAGAGCGGCCCGTTCAACCAGTCACTGCGCAGGCAGCAGTTTTTGGACTATCTGGTCACCGAGACTCTGGCCGGGCGGGCAGAGCGGCTGAAGGGCTACAACATCGCTCTGGAAGTCTTCGATCGTCCCGAGACGTTCGACCCACTCGTCGATCCGGTCGTGCGCATCGAAGCCGGGCGGCTGCGCGACAAGCTGCGCGAATACTACGAGGCCAACGGCAAAAGCGATCCCATTCACATCGAGCTGCCGAAGGGCAGCTACACGCCGCACATCGCGTTCCGGCAAGCGGCAGTGCTCGATCCTTCGTCAGGCGCCATTCTGGAAGAGCAGCAGGTCAAGACCATTTCGAAGCTGGCAGACGTCGACCTTGGGCGCGCAGAGCCCTGGTCAAGTTCGCGGCGTTTTCCCCTTTCCAAAGTTGGCTGGAAGCAGCTGGGGATATTGGCTGCCGCTGTAGTACTGATCATCGCGGCAAGTTTCTCGTGGATGAAGGGCGGGACCTCCACCCCGTCGCTACCCGATAAAACGTCAATTGCCGTCTTGCCCTTCGACAACATTGGCGACGATCCCCAATGGGAGCGGTTCGCCGATGGGATCACCGAGGACGTCATCACCGATCTCTCCCACTCCAAGGACCTTATCGTCATCGCTCGCAATTCCACCGAAGTTTATAAGGGCAAGCCGATCGACATCCGCCAAATAGGCCGCGACCTCGGCGTGAAATATGTTCTCGAGGGCTCCATCCAGTCGATGGGCGAGCGGATTCGCGTGTCCGCCCAGCTCATCGAAGCCGCCTCCGGCAGCCACGCCTGGTCTGAGCGTTACGACCGGCCTGTCGACGACCTGTTCGCGGTGCAGAATGATGTCACGGGAAAAATCGCCGCTACGCTCGCCGGCTACGAGGGGGCGGTCGCGGAGGCCGAGCGCAGTCTTCTCAGGCGTAAGCCACCCGCGAACCTGACCGCCTTCGACACCTACTTGCTGGCCATGGAGGCGAAACACAAGGTGACGAAGGAAGGATTGGCCGAAGCGGAAGGCTTGTTCAACAAAGCTCTCGAGCTTGATCCACAGTTGGCACGCGCCTACGTCGGGCTGGTCGATACCCAGTTCTATTTGATCGACCTCGGCTTGGCACCCTCTGTCGAGGAGGCGGTGTCAAAACTGACGGAGGCGGCCGAGAAGGCGGTGCAGATCGATCCCGACGATGGCAAAACGCACCAGGCTCTCGGTATCGCCTATGCATTTCAGGGGAAACAGGAGCAAGCTCTTGCCGAGTTTGACAGGGCTGAAACTCTTGCACCCTCCGATGCAGACCTGCTCCTCATCATCGCTTGGTCAATGCCGGGGTTCGGTGAATCGGGACGGGCTGTGAGCCTGGCCGAGCGATCGCTGAAGCTGAACCCTCATTATCCCGACTGGTACAATCAAGGGCTCAGTTTGATATACTTTTTCGGCGAGCAATACGACAAGTCGGTGAAATACAGATTGCTCGTCAAGGAGCCCCTTGCCCTCGATTACGCCTTCCTGGCCATGTCCAACGCATATATGGGACGCACGGGTGAGGCAGGGGCAGCTGCCGCCAACGTCGTAAAACTGGATCAAACCTGGATCGCAGAACGCTATCTCAGCGAGGCGGGCGGCTATGCGGAAAAGGAGGCCGAGTTGTTTGTCAACGGCGCGCGCAAGGCCGGACTATCGGACTGCATACCTGCCGGCAAGCTCAAGGACATGCCCAATCTGATCCGCGTCAAGTCCTGCGAGGCGCAACGCGCCAAGATACCCGGGTGACCACCTCGTTTTCCGCGCAGACCGGCGCGAAGAGGACATCGCCAAGTTGATGGACGGCGTCCGCAAGTCGAGCGTGCTCGGCGTGGAAGCGAAGGCCGGCCCGTGACGCGCGCAGCAGCTGAGTTGCGACCGGATGACGAAGCTCAAATCTTATGCGCCATGCGCGCGCTTGGTCTCGAGGTAGCGCTTGTTGAACTTGTTCGGCGGCACGACGATGCCCAAGCGCTCGGCAACGCGGATGCCCAGCGCCTTCAGCGCCTGCTCCTTGGCCGGGTTGTTCGACAACAGCTTGATCTCGCTCATGCCGAGATCGCGCAAAACACGCGCCGCGAGCTCATAGTCACGGCTGTCGATCGGCGCCCCAACCTCGATGTTGGCCTCGACCGTATCAAGACCCTGGTCCTGCAGCGCGTAGGCCTGGATTTTCTTGAACAGGCCGATGCCGCGGCCCTCATGATAGGGCACGTAGATGATAACGCCGAGTGGAACCTCGGTGATGATCTTCAACGCCGATTGCAGTTGCTGATAGCAGTCGCAGCGCAGCGAGTGGAAAATGTCGCCCGTCACGCAGCCCGAGTGGAGGCGCACGACCGGCAGCGTCCCCTTCGGCACCGCTGCCGTGCGATGCACGAGCACGAGCACCTGCTCTTCTTCCGTCTCGCCCTGATAGGCATGAGCTTCCAGCACCAGCTCGCGGCCCTGAAACTCGATAGGGAGAATTGTCTCCACCGACCACTCCACTGGGAGCTTAACTGACTTGAGAACACCAGTTTTCATTCTATCTCCGGAACTGCCGAGAGGCATATGCCCTAAGCGCAGATTGAACGCAAAGGACTGAATGTTGAAGGCTGAGCGTGATGTTGGTAGCGGCGGGCCATGACCCCACTTTCGTTTTAGGGCGAAGACCCGCCATCAGATCACAGCTTGCTGAGAAAAATGGCCCCCATCAAGGCCGCGTCGCGCCTCAAGCAGCGTTATGTGGCCCGGCGTCAGGCTGGCTACAAGAGCAGCCGATTGGCGCAACCGCATCCCGTCTGCTATCGCTGCGGCATATGCCCTCCTTGGACCCACAGACTTGGACCCACAGACTTGGACCCCACTCGTGGCCCTGATCCTCACCGCCTGTCTCGCATTTGTGATGTCCGCGTTAAGCACCCGCGCCGCGATCCCGTGGTTGCAGCGCCACGGCTCGGTTGCAACCGGGAACGACCGGACCATGCATCAGGGCGTGGTGCCGAAGGGCGGCGGCTTGCCGCTGTGGCCATCGTCGCGCTGGCCTGGATGATGAACCTGTACAATTTCATGGACGGCATCAACGGCCTCGCCGGTGTCGGGCGGTGGCGATTTCGGCTGGCTACCTGCTCATCGGCTACGCCACAGCGGCGGCTGTGCATCACGACGCTCTGGCCGCAGGCGTGCTCGGCGCCAGCGCCGGGTTCCTGATCTGGAACCTGCGCGAGAAGGCCCTCGTCTTCCTCGGCGACGTTGGCAGCGTGCCGCTTGGGTTTTTGATGGGCGTCTTGATGCTCGATCTCGCGGTCAGAGGTCATTGGGCCGCAGCCCTAATCCTGCCAGCGTATTTTCTATCCGACGCGACACTGACGCTCGCCACGCGGGCCGCGCGCGGCGAGAATTTCTGGCAAGCGCACAAAACGCATTTCTATCAGCGTGCGGCCCAGGGGCTAAAATCGCATCTGCTTGTTGTGATGAGTATTGGCTTTGCCAATCTGCTGCTGCTCAAGACGGCGGCGTGGAGTTTGGCAACACCCTGGATCGGCGTCGCGGTGGCAGCGCTTATCGCCGCCGCACTGCTCGTTACGCTAAACCTAGCCGCAAAATCTCGATCTTCGGACAGCGGTTCATAACCACGACCAAACCTTGTGACGACGCTTCGCGCGCGGCATCGACGTTGACGACGCCCAGTTGCATCCAAACGACTTGCAGCCCGAGGCGGTTTTTCTGGACAATCGCCTCGCGCACGGCCTCAAGCGCAGCGTCTGAGTTGCGGAAAATATCGACAACATCGGCGGGCGCGGGCACGTCAGCGAGGCTTGCGTAAACCGGGCGGCCCAAAATTTGTTGTCCCGCAAGACCCTGGCCCCCGAGACCTGGATTAACTGGATGCACCGCATATCCGCGCTCAAGCAAAAATTGCATCACACCAAAGCTCGGCCGCTCCGGCTTGTTGCTCGCTCCCACAACCGCGAACGTGCGCACGGCGCGTAAAATATCCGCGATCATGCCGTCGCTGAGGCCATCCTCGGTCATGTGGCCTCGGTCATGTGGCGGCTCGTGATGTAGTTGGCGGCGGCAGCACAATCCGGCCAGTGTCATCAAGCGACCAAAACGGATTGTGCGCCACCTCCCAGAGGTGTCCATCCAGGTCGGCGAAATACCCAGCATATCCGCCCCAGAAAACTTTCTGACCGGGTTTCACAAGCCGCGCACCCGCGGCGACGGCCTCTGCCAGTGCGCGATCAACGCCGCCCTCGCTTGTGACATTGTGGGCCAGCGCTATCCCAGAAAATCCAGGCGCACTGTTTGCAACCGTTGCGTCGTCTGCGAGCGCTGCCCTGCCAAACAGTCCCAAAACCACGCCGCCGGCATTGAAAAACGTCACGTGTTCGTTGCTGTCAGGCGAAGCCTGATAGCCAAGCGCCTCATAAAATTTCCGCGCCGCAGGCATATCTGAAACGCCGAGGGTCACCAAAGTCAGGCGCGGTTCCACGTGTCACTGATCCTTCCACACGGCCGCGCGCTTTTCGACGAAGGCGCAAATGCCTTCTTCCGCATCCGGGATCAGCATGTTCTCGACCATGACGCCGGCCGCGTAGGCATAGGCGCCAGCCAGCGGCGCTTCGATCTGGTGGTAGAAGGCTGCCTTGCCGATGGCGACGGTGGCCTTGGATTTTGCTGCGATCTTGCGCGCCATCGCCAGCGCATCGTCCATCACACGCTCTGCCGGCACCGCCCGGTTGATGAGGCCGAAGGTGGCCGCGTCCGCTGCCGTCATGGCTTCACCGAGCAGCAGCATTTCCATGGCTCGCTTGCGCGGCACGTTGCGCGACAAAGCCACCATCGGTGTCGAGCAAAAAAGGCCGATATTGACGCCCGGCGTCGCAAACGTGGCAGTCTCTGAAGCGATGGCAAGATCGCAGGTCGCGACCAGCTGGCATCCCGCCGCCGTCGCCGTGCCCTGCACCGCCGCAATGATGGGCTTAGGACAGGCAACGATCGCCTGCATCAGGTCCGAGCACGTGCGCATCGTTGCGTCGAAGAAGGCGCGTCCGCAGTCAGCATCAGCGCGGTGCGCCGTCATTTCCTTGAGATCGTGACCGGCGCAGAAAACAGGGCCGTTGGCTGCAACAACGATCGCAGCGATCGCCGCGTCCCGGCCAAGCGCATCAATCGCCGCTTGCAACTCGCGCATCAAAGCCAGAGACAGCGCGTTGCGCGCGCCCGGCCGGTTGAGCGTCACAACCACAACGCCAGGTTCTGGCCGCGCACTCAGCAGCAGTGGCGGCGGCAACGGATCTGGCGATGACACGCGCTCCTGCATGGCGCGTCCAGCCCTTACTGCAGCGCCTTTTCGATTTCGGCGCGATGCGTCTTGACGATCTCGACGTTTTCTCTGTGCTGGAGCGGCGGCGTGGTCTTGATGGCTTCCGAGAGTTCCTCGACCAGCTGCTTCTTGTCAGCCTCGGGGATGCTCTCGTCCTTCTTCACGTCTTCCAGCTCTTTCTGCAGGGCTTCGACCGGATCGACAAAGGTCCCCGACTGCGTATCGAGGCCCGCCATCACGATCGAGATGTTGGCAGCGACGTCATCGAGCTCGGCGAAATCGTTGAAGCCGTGCTTCTTGGCAATGCCCTCGAGCTCGGTCTGGAGCGCCGGATCAGGCTTCTCGCCCGCCGCCTGGATTTTCGAGGCCATCGATGCGAGATCAGCCTGGGCGTTGATGAAATTCTTCACTTGCCCGTCCGAGAGCTTGATCTGCTTCACCTCTTGGGCGCTTGCAGCCGATACGACTGCCCACACGCCGGCAACAATTGCCACGAGCACATTGAGGCAACGATCCAAAGAGACCGCCATGAGTAATCCTCCTCGCTAAGTCTAAGTCCAAATTCAGCGCAAACTTGCCCAGCGCAAATAGGGGAATCTGCCCGGCAGCTGACACGCCGACTGAGACAACAATAAGAACGCGAGCCCCGTATCTGTTCCGGCGCACGATCGCTTCCCGTGCAGCAAACCACGATTTGCCGGGCTTTGCACGAGCGCTGCTGCAACGGCTGCGAGCCAGCAAAACCTTAACCATTCGCCGTGTGCGCATAGGTATCATAGTACCGCATTGAGGTAATATAATACCTTTTACACTAAGGTATTGTTTTCGCAGTATTTATTTAGGTTTCTTATTTTTCGTTTGATCTCAACGCGGTCCACATGTATCAACCGGGTGCTGGCGTCAGTCTCGTGCGCCGCGTCCATCCCGAGCCTACGATCTCGACATCCGGCAGGAGCCTGCAGCCTATGTCAACTTATGTCGCCAAGCCGGCCACGGTGGAAAAGAAGTGGATCCTGATCGACGCCCAAGGGCTGATCGTCGGCCGCCTCGCCTCCCTCGTTGCCATGCGCCTCAAGGGCAAACACAAAACCACCTACACGCCGCACGTCGATTGTGGTGACAACGTCGTTATCATCAATGCCGGCAAAGTCGTCTTCACCGGCGCCAAGCGCGAAGACAAAGTCTACTACCGCCACACCGGTTATCCAGGCGGTATCAAAGAGCTCTCACCGCGTCAGATCCTCGAGGGCAAGCACCCCGAGCGCATCGTCGAAAAGGCCGTCGAGCGCATGCTCGCCCGCGGACCGTTGCAGCGCCAGCTGATGCGCAACCTGCGCATCTATAAGGGCGTCGAGCATCCCCACGTGGCGCAGAACCCGGAAAAGCTCGACGTCGCCAAGTTAAACCGCAAGAATGTGAGGGTCTAGAGTTATGGCCACCGAAACCAAGACCCTCGCCGATCTCGCGGGCGTCAAGACCGCGTCACCTATCCTTGAAGCCGCCCCGGTCCGCGTGCAAAAACTCGACAAGTTTGGCCGCGCCTATGCCACGGGCAAACGCAAGGACGCCGTCGCCCGGGTCTGGATCAAGCCCGGCAAGGGCATGATCACGGTCAACGAGAAGGACTTCAAAGCCTACTTCGCAAGGCCGGTTTTGCAGATGCTGTTGCAGCAGCCGCTGAACCTCGCCAACCGCTCGACCCAGTACGACATTCGCATCACCGTCAAGGGTGGCGGCTTGTCCGGCCAGGCGGGCGCCGTGCGTCACGGTATCTCGAAAGCCCTGACCTACTATGAACCGGACCTGCGCGGCGTTCTCAAAAAGGAAGGCTTCCTGACCCGCGACAGCCGCACCGTCGAGCGCAAAAAGTACGGCCGCGTCAAGGCCCGCAAGTCGTTCCAGTTCTCGAAGCGCTAACCCGGCGTCGAGCTTTCAGACACATTTCCAACAGCCCGCCCTCATCCGGTGGGCTGTTCTGTTTTGCGGCCGGAGAGGGTTGCCGTCCCGCCCCGGCAATGTCACATAGCCGCCTGAACCTCTGACTTCGCCTCAGACAATCAGGGCCCGCCCGCCGTTCAATTTACGCCTCCTGGAGATCGCCGATGGATTGGTTACTGACCAGCATCACTGCCCTGCTCTCGACCCTCGGCGCCGAGATCGGGCATCTCCTGTCTCCCGATTGGTGGCGCACACACGCGGTGCCGCTTTTCAATATTCTGATGATCGACCTGACGCTGGCCGGCGACAACGCCATCGTCGTCGGCATGGCGGCGTCGCGGGTCCAGCCCGCAATGCGGGCCAAAGTGATCTTCTGGGGCATCGCTGGCGCGGTTGTGCTGCGGATCATGTTCTCGGCCGTTGCCCAGCAAATGCTTCAGGTCATCGGCCTGACGCTCGCGGGCGGCCTATTGCTGCTGTTCGTGTGCTGGAAAATGTACCGGCAGATCGTCGACGGCGAAGAGCAGTCCATCGACGAAATCGAACAAAACCTCGCGTCCAACAAAGTCACAGGCAGCGAAGCTGGGTTCTGGGCGGCGATGTGGACCATTATTCTCGCCGATCTGTCGATGTCGCTCGATAACGTCCTCGCGGTCGCCGGCGCCGCGGGTGAATCGACGCTCGTGCTCATCATCGGTCTCGCGGTCGCGATCATCCTGATGGCGGTCGCCTCGAACTACATCGCCAAACTGCTGCACAAGTACCCATGGATTGCCTGGATCGGCCTGCTCATCATTCTGTTCGTCGCCGTCGATATGATCTATCGCGACAGCCACAAGGTGCTATGCGCCAGCTACGGGGTCGGCTGCGCAGAAACGCTGATCGACGGCATCAAGCACCGGCTTGGTTTCGGGGGCTGACATGGCCGCTTATGCCAAGCAGCCTGCCGTGACCGCATCCGTCTTCATCGACGGCGAGGCCGGTACGACGGGACTGCAGATCGCAGAGCGGCTGGCAAACCTGCCAGGCGTTGCGCTCAAGAGCATCGACCCGAAACTGCGCAAGGATGCGAGCGCCCGGGCGGCGATGATGCGCGACGTCGATGCTGTTGTGCTCTGCCTGCCCGACGACGCCGCCAAGGAGGCCGTCGCTCTTGCTGACAGCTTGGGGCCCGACGCGCCAAAGATCGTCGATGCTTCGAGCGCGCATCGCGTGGCGCCGGGCTGGATCTATGGCTTCGCTGAACTTTATGCGAAACAAGCCGATGCCATCCGCACGGCGCGGCGCGTCGCCAATCCGGGCTGCTATCCGACCGGGGCCATCGCGCTGATACGGCCGCTGGTCGATGCTGGGATCATACCGCCGGACTACGCAATCTCCGTCAACGCCGTCTCGGGCTATTCCGGCGGCGGCAAATCGATGATTGAATCCTACGAGTCCGCCAAAACCGCGCCGCCGTTTGAACTCTATGGCCTCGGCCTCGCGCACAAGCATGTGTCCGAACTGATGGCCTATGCGCACCTGTCACGGCGGCCGATCTTCGTGCCAAGCGTTGGCAGTTTCCGCCAGGGCATGCTGGTGTCGGTGCCGCTGCATCTTGATCTGCTTCCCGGCAAGCCGAGGCTCAAAGACATCGAAGCTGCGCTAGCGAAACACTACGCGGGTGCTGGCCGCGTCCGCGTTGTGCCCGATGCGAGCAGCCTGACGCGCCTCGAGCCCGAGGCGCTCAACAACACCGACCAGCTCGAGCTCTACGTCTTCGGCCGCGACGCGTTCGACAAGAGCAGGGGGGGCCACGCCCTGCTCGTCGCCCGCCTCGACAATCTCGGCAAGGGCGCGGCGGGTGCAGCCGTGCAGAATTTGCAGTTGATGCTGGGTCTAGTTTAATCGCACATTAGACCGTCATCCTCGGCCGAGCGCACCAGCCCGAAAGCATCCCGCTGCGCGTCTTCGGCATGGCATCGACTTTCGCCGTACTCGGACTTGGTGCCCTGATGTGCCTGTTCTATGCTCTTGCGACGTTGACGAGCGGCTTTGACCATTTCTGACGGAACTGGCGCCAGCAAGAGTGGCGATGTGGAGCTTCATCTCCGCGACGAAAATGGGTTCGGATTCAAAAAAGAACATTGTTCTTGTTTTTCAGAACAAGTTGTGCCATTAATCATGAATGGCAGAGGATTTGACCCAACAACTCGCGGGTCTGGGACTAGGGAAGAGCGAGTTTGCCGGCCTCCTGGGCGTAACGCCACGTGCTGTAAGTATGTGGCTGTCTGGCGAGCGCGAAGTACCGGGGCCCGTCGCTGCTTATGTTCGACTATTCGGCTCAATACCGCAAATCATGCAAGCGCAGGAACTAGCAAAACTTAGCTCGGAAGCGACCCCCATGCTGGACGGAATGTTTTCGCTCGCGTTTAGCGGGAAAGATGGCGACGGGGCTGGTGTCCTGGTGCTCGACCGCGGACGAATCTATGGCTCAGACGGTAGTGTGCGATACGATGGAAAATACAAACTCAGTAATAGGATTGGCTTTTTGGAAGTCACTTTGTGGCTAACAGTGCCGCCAAATGCTCTGCTCGTGACCGGCGCAGTCGCGGTTCCATTTGAATACGGTTTCGAACTCGTTGCAGAAATTGCTGCTCGCGGCGAAACACGTTTGAATGTGTTCACCCCATCTGGTGCCGTCAGCGCAGTCGTGAATTTCTTACGTGAAATACCTAGTGAGCTGGCAGCATAACATTGCCACTAGAACGTCGTCATCCTCGAGATCGCGAGCCCACTCGCGAGCGGACTCGGGGATCCAGCATAAAATGCGCCGAAGGCTCAATATTGCGAAAGGAGTTTTGCGCTGGATCCCCGGCCTCGCAAGGGCTCGGCCGAGGATGACGATGGGAATTCAGTCTGGCACCAAAATGCGCCCGCGCCGCGTCTCAAACAGATGCCAAACCGCAATCCCCAGCACGATGGCGCCGCCGCCCTGATGCAGCAGCCCGAAGTGCAACGGCACATGCGCCAGAAGCGTGATGATGCCGAGCCCCATTTGGGCAAGCACAGCGACGGCCAAAATATTGGCCGAGCGGCGGATGCGCCCGTCGATGGGGGGGCGCGCCACAAGCCATGCTTGGAACAAAGCTGCGATCAGCAAGAGATAGGCGCTGATCCGGTGATTGAACTGCACGGCGGCATGGCTCTCGAAGAGGCTCAAGTGCCCTGCGCTCGCAGACCAATAGCCGGACGGAATGAATTGCCCATCCATATCGGGCCAGGTGTTGTAGACGAGCCCGGCCTTGAGCCCGGCGACGAAGGCGCCGAGCACGACCTGCGCCAGCACGAGCCCGACCAGAACTGCAGCCAAGCGTTTGACGACTGAGGGACCTGCTTCACCGGTCAACGCGCTGCGGCGATGCGCGCCCTCATCGAGCGCCAGCCACACCAGCAGCGCCAAAATTGTGAACGCCATCGTCAGGTGCAGGGCAAGGCGGTACTGGCTGACATCGACACGTTCGCTGAGCCCCGACGCCACCATGTACCAGCCGATCGCGCCTTGCAGTCCGCCCAGCGCCAGCACGCCTGCAAGTTTCAGCGGCTGGCCTTCGCGTAAGCGGCCGCTGAGCCAAAACGCCAGAAACGGCAGCGCCAACGCCAAGCCGATGATGCGGCCGAGAAAGCGGTGGCTCCATTCCCACCAGTAGATGACTCTGAAGTCAGCGAGCCCCATGCCTGTGTTGACGAGGTGGTACTCTGGGATTTGTTTGTACTTGTCGAAGGCGATCTGCCAGTCGGCGTCCGAGAGCGGCGGGATAGCGCCCAGGATCGGCTTCCATTCGGTGATTGACAGGCCGCTGCCGGTGAGCCGCGTGGCGCCGCCGACGATGATCATCGCAAACACGAGGCCCGCGAGGCCCCACAACCAGACCTCGACCGCACGGTTTCCGGCGGCTGAATTAAGCGAAATGTCCATCGGCGGTTTTGTCCTAGCACCCTTGCAGGCTGACCGTGATACCCAGGACTGGAGCGCACCGGCAATGCGCCCATCCGGCGCGGGTCCCCGCGTCACATGCTGAAAAGTGATCTGACACGTGACCCAACGTACACGCAAATTTGCAGGCGCCATCGCGCTTCTGCTGCTGGTCTCTGTCTACGCCCTGCTGGCGCTGGCGGCTGCCATTGTGCTGCAGGTCCACAACGCCAACAAGATCGTCGAGCTGGCCTATTACATCGTCGCCGGATTGCTCTGGGTGGTCCCAGCAGCCGTGCTCATCAAATGGATGCAAAAGCCAGACGCGTCTTGATCACCTGCGCGATGCCGAGGCTGGTCCGGCCAACGGGTGCGAAAAGCGCAGCACCGCGTTCCAGAATGCAAACGGCGCGCCCGACAACAGGACTTTGATATAGCGGGCGTCCTGGAAATCGCCGTTGAGCGACAATCGCGGCAGGCAGGCTAGGTCATCCTTATGCGCGGCGTGGAGCAGACCTTTGCGCGTCGTCACAGCGGTCGCGACGCCGAGGTCGCGCGCCAGCCCAAATTCGCGTGTTGCGGCGCTTAACTTGCATCCGTACGGGTAGCTGAAATGGAGGCATGGCTTACCGATTTCTTCCGCGATGCGGCTGATGCTGACGGAGATTTCGGCGCGGGCTTTTTCCGCTGAAAGCTTGGACAGCGCGAAGTGGGTGCAGGTATGCGCCCCGATGGTGACCAGCGGGTCGGCCGCAAGCTCTCTCAGTTCATCCCAGTTCATCACAAGATCGCGGCACAAGTTCGAGGCGTCGAAGCCGGCTTCACGCGCCAACCGCATCGTGATCGCCCGGGCGCGATCTTCTGGTAGTGTTCGAAGCCACCAGTAAATTTCGTGAAAGGCCGCGTCCTTCTCTGGCGTCGTCGCCAAGTTGAAGTGGCGGCGGGTGCCGTCCATGTCGAACGTGATCGCGGGGGCGCGGCGCACCGCCTCTTCGAGCGTCAGCCACCACAAATCACCGCGGCCGTCGGCAAAATCGGTCGCAACGTAAATCGTAAACGGCACGCCCAAGCGCTTGAACACGGGATAGGCGTGGTCGCGGTTGTCCTTATAGCCATCGTCAAGTGTAAAGACCGCGAAGGGGCGGCTGGACGTATCCGATTTGAGCCGATCTGGGACATCGTCCATAGCGATGATATCAAATCCGGCCTCGATGACCTGATGGATCACGCTGTCGAGGAAGTCCGGCGTGATCTTCAAAATCCGGTTCGGCTCGAAGTCTTGGGGCGCATCGGGCGTGACACTGTGGAGCATGAAAATCACACCTTTTCCGCTCGTAAACGGCGCAATCAGCTCATCCGCCCCGGTGTAATGGAGGGCGGAGAGCGCGGCTTTCAAAAGCTTCGTCGAGCGCCGTGTCATGCAGAAAAAATCGTCTCTCGCTGTCGTGTCCGCGCGGACTTGCTGGCAGAATATAGCCCGCCACCTGACACGTTGTGCAAGTCGCGTGCTGGGGCGTGAGACGCTTGTCAGCGACGGTTAACGGCTCAACCGGCAGCCACCGCGGCGGCACTAAAAAAAGCACCTAAGCCATACCTGAGGCCATAAGCTAGATTGGGCGAGCTTCGCCGCCGGGCTTTTGCGTGGCCCGCAGGATCCGTTGATTGATCACGGGAGCCGGGGCTGAGGCGCGCTCGAAGCGGATCACGTCGATATCGGCGACCTCGAACCCGAGGAATGTCCCGGGCGGGTCTTTCAACACCGTGTCGTCGAGGACGGACGGGCGCTTCTTAGCCTCTGCGACCAGGACGCCGGCATCGAAGCGGCCCTGGATGGCTTCGAAAAGAAAGCGGGCGTCGTCATGGGCACCGGTCACGACGATATGGTCGTAGGCCTCGTCCAGCGCATCGAGCACAAGGTTCAGCTGGTCGGGTTCGATATCGGCCACGGCCTCGTCGAGTGCGGCGCCGCAGCCGATGAGATGAATGTTAGATCCTGGAACTTTCTTGACCACTTCCTCGAAGCTCACATCGCCAAGCAACAGCTCGGTCAAGCCGCGGCCGTCTCCGGTCCCGGCAAGACCTGAGATGCCGCGGCCCGATGGTGACCAATCGACGAGGATGACTTGCGCGCCGCCCTCAGCCAGCGACTTGGCAAGCTCAATCGCCTCACGGCCAGCGTCGATGGCCAGCGTTTCGCCCGATATCAAAGTCCGGTGGCCACCCGCGGCCGAACGCTTGGCGCTCAAGCGGCGGGCGAGGCTGGCTATGGTGGATTCGCTGGGTGTGACAGCGTCCGCAACGACGGCCGATTTGGTCCCGGCGTCGCGGCCTTTGGGAGCCGCGGCAAGCATGGGTTCCGCCCGCCCGGACGCCGCAACATCTCCGGCCCGGCGCATGTGCGGTCCGGAGCCGCCGCTGCGGGCGCCGGCAAAGAGTGCGCGGGTCACGGTCCAGGCGGTGCCGAATAGCAGCGCGGCAACGGCGACCAGCGCCGACAGCGGAATTTTCTTCGGGAATACGGGCACGCTGGCGGCTTGCGCCTTCGAAATCACTTGGACTTCGACCGCCTGGGCGCGTGTGTCCGTTTTCTTGCGGTTGGATTCAATCTGGGTTTGTAGATTTTCAAGCTCGATGCGCTTGGCCTTGGCGTTGGCTTCAAGCTGACGCAGCTTGGCTTCTTCGGGGGCGTTGTTCACGACCTTGGTCTTGATATCGTCAAGGCTCTTCTTGATCGCGTCTTCGCGGCCCTGCGCAACCTTGGCCTCCTTGTCGAGGCTGTCGACCAGCTTGGCGATTTCGCCGTTGAGCTGCCGCTTCAGGCCTGAAAGGTCGCCGTTGAGCTGCTGCATGCGCGGATGCCCCGGCAGGAGTGACGCCGAGAGCTCGGAAATCTGCCGCTCAAGACGGACGCGCTGCTGCACCAGATTCTGGATCAGCGGCGATTTCTGCACATCCGGCAGCGCATCGGCCGAGCCGAGCTTCATCATCTCGCGCGCGGATTTCGACCGCGCCTCGGCTTCGCCGCGCGCCGCCTTGGCCTTAGTCAATTCTCCCGTCAATTCAGACATCTGCTGCTCGTTGAGGCCGGTATTCTGGGCCCCGCCCTTGAACGAGTTGATCTCGCCGCGATAACGCTCAACTGCGGTCTCGATGCCTGCGACTTCCGGCATCAGCTTGTCGATCTTGCCCTGCAATACCTTCTGCTGATCATCGATTTCGATGACGCCCTGGGCCGCAAGCGACGTGCGGTAAGTATCGGCCATCTTGTTGGCAATTCCGGCGGCAAGTTCGGGATCGATGGATGTGAAGCGGATGCCAATGAAGCGGCTTTCTTTCGCCGAATAGACTTCGAGCTGGTTGCGCACGGTGTTCAAGACCCGGTCGCGCTCGCTCTCGCCGCCGCGCGGGCCACCAAGACCGATCAATCGCAGGATCGTGTCGGCCATATCGATGGGACCCAGCGCCGCATTGAACTCGGGACGCTCCTTGAGGCGCAGTTCGTCAGCAATTTTGCCCATCAGATCGGGCGACTGCAGGGCGCGGACGTGGGTATTGATCGCGGCAGCGTCCATCTTGGTCGTGATCGTATCTGGCGATCCTGCCGATTTAGCATCGGAAAAAGCACTGGCAGACCCCTTGGCGACGATCGCGAGTTCGGCCTGGCTTTGATATTTCGGCGCCAGCATCGAGAGCACGCCAAAGGTCGCGGCGAACAGCGCAACGCTGGTGAGGAGCAGCTTTTTCGCACTTTGCTTCAGTGCCACGGCGATCGACGACATCTCGATATCGTCCGGTGAAGCAGCGTGTTTTGCGGGCATGGGTCAGCTCGGGCCTAAGGTTTAAGTCACGCGGATGATCTGATTCGAAAGTAAACGGCCCTGTAGGTTAGCAACTCCTTAAGCGTTTCAAAAAAATGCAGAGACTCAGAGTTTTTTAACACTAGGGGGGTACGCTGAGGACTGTGATGTTCCTCAAGTCGGGATGTATGTGTCCATGTCAGTGCGCTTAAACCTGCTGTCCGCCACCGCTATAGCGCTCCTGTTGTGCGGTTGTGCCCACGACAGCGGAGAGATGACAGTCGCGGACGCGCAAATCGCTGACGAATCTGGCGGCTCAATAAAAGATAGCGGCGGCACCGAAGCCGAAGCCGCGGTCACAGACGGCTATCCGGTCGCCGTTGCACCGGCAGCGAGCGATCGCCGCCCCGGCATGTCTGACGCGACCATTGCCGCCCAGCAGGTGGCCTGGGGCGAGCCCTCGGTGATGCCGAGCGACATCATCGGCCCGCAGGCCGTCGCCGACACCGACGGTCCATATCTCCTCGATACCGCCGACCGCTTGCGCATTTTCGTCTACGGACAGCCGAACTTGTCGCGCCAGTATACCGTCGACCACGACGGCCAGATTTCCGTGCCCCTGATCGGCGACGTTACCGCGCGCGGTAAGACCACGTCCGAAGTGAAAGGCACCATTCGCGCCCGCTTAGGCGCCGAATTCGTCAAGGATCCTCAGGTTACTGTCGACGTTCAGCAGAACCGTCCGTTCTTTATTCTGGGCGAAGTCAAGACAGCGGGTCAGTACCCTTATGTGTCGGGCATGACGGTTGAAACGGCGATCGCGATTGCCGGCGGCCACTCTGAACGGGCGAGCGACCGCAAGTACCGCATCACGCGCCGCGTCAACGGCTACGTCGAGCAGATCGAAGCACCGGGTGACTACGTGGTGAAACCGGGCGACACGGTTTACGTGTTCGAAAGGTTCTTCTGAGACCGGGAGAGGGATAAGCCTTTCGCGGCGGGAGTACCCCCTCATGCGCATCCTGCACTGCCTTCGGGCCCCGGTCGGCGGATTGTTCCGCCACGTCCTCGATTTGGCGAGCGAACAAGCCAAACGCGGTCACGATGTCGGCATCCTCGCTGACAGCAATGCCGAAGACCGGCTGACGAGCGGCAAGTTTTCCGGCGTCGCCGCGGCACTCACGCTCGGCATTTTGCGGACGCCCATGAGCCGTCAGCCGGGCCTCGGGGACTACGCCGCCTATCGCACCGTCACGGCCCATGCCCGCACCCTGAGCCTCGACGTGGTGCATGGCCACGGTGCCAAGGGCGGGGCTTACGCCCGGCTGGCTGGCCGCCAATTGAAGCGCGAAGGCCAAGCGGTCAAGACCTTTTACACGCCGCACGGCGGCAGCCTGAATTTCAATCCAGGAACGGTTTCTGGCCGCACATTTCTCAGCTTCGAGCGCCTGCTCGAGCGCTTCACCGGCGGGCTCATTTTCGAGAGCGCCTACGCGCACCGCGTCTACGCCGAACGCGTCAGCGCCGCCGGTGTGCCGTGGCGGATTATTCACAACGGCCTGCAGCCAGATGATTTTATCGCCGCACACCCCGCAATCGATGCGACAGATATCTTATTCGTTGGCGAGCTTCGCGCCCTCAAGGGCATCGACCTTCTGCTCGATGCGATCGCTGCCCTGCAGGCCGGCCGCCGCGTCACGGCAACGATCGTCGGATCGGGGCCCGACGAGGCGGCCTTGAAAGCGCGCTCAGCCGGACTCGGGCTCACTGATCGCGTGCGATTTACCGGCGCGCTTCCCGCCCGCGACGCCTTCGGCTTGGGGCGGGTCATGGTCGTGCCGTCGCGGGCCGAAAGTTTCCCCTATGTCGTGCTTGAGGCGGCGGCGGCGGGTTTACCATTAATCGCAACAGCCGTCGGCGGCATTCCCGAAATCGTCCACGGCACCGATACAGCCCTGATCGAGCCGGGCAGTACCCCTGCCCTTGTCTCAGCCTTGAACGCCGTCCTTGACGATCCTGAGGGCAGCAGCGCGCGAGCTAAGCGGCTTCGCGCCAACGTCGAAGCCAAGTTCACGGTCGCCGCCATGACCAGCGCCGTGCT
Source organism: Hyphomicrobium sp. (assembly GCA_031378895.1). Taxonomy (GTDB): domain Bacteria; phylum Pseudomonadota; class Alphaproteobacteria; order Rhizobiales; family Hyphomicrobiaceae; genus Hyphomicrobium_B. The sequence goes on along the minus strand of JANNEP010000022.1, from coordinate 25,402 downwards.
CGGCTTCTACGCGTTAACCGCGCGCTAACCTTACCGCTCAATCACGTCTTGAAACCACGCGCATTAACCGCGCTTGGCACGGACAGTGCTTGTCCTGCCGTCGATATCGCCAGCAACAAAAATTCCCGCGAGTTGACGACAATGCTTCACATGCGGCACGCGCCGGTCAAGACGAACGCCGGAATTATATCAAAGCGGCCCGCCGCCCAGCCGATCATGCTCAAGGGTGCACGGCTCGCGGATACCCGGCCTGCCGGCAAGTCGAGTATGATTTCGCCGGTGGTTGTGTGCGGGCTGGTGCGGCTCGCCGATTTCCTGATCGTGTCTGCGCTCGGCCTCGCAATCGCGCACATGTACGTCAACGAAGCCGGCGTGCTGCAGACCCCGCGCTATCTTATCGCCGCGCCGGTGATCGGCTTAGCAACCGTCATCGTGTTCGAGTTGCTCGGCCTCTACAGCTTGCGGGTGTTCTCGTCGTTCGTTCGTAAAATGCCGACAGTCGTGCTCGGCTGGTCCATAGCTTTTACGGTTTTAGTCGCCGGTCTCATCTTCTTGAAAATTGGCGGCGACGTCTCACGTGTCTGGCTCGCAACCTGGTTTGTCGCCGGTGCCGGGGCCCTAGTGGCCGAACGCCTGATTGTTGCCTGGACCATGCGCAGCTGGGCCAAAAGCGGCCGCCTGTATCAGCGCGCCGCGATCTACGGCTCTGGTCCGGTGACCGACGAACTCCTCGGCCAGCTCGAAGCCGACACTGACTCGATTGTGCGCATCGCCGGCATTTTTGACGATCGCGACGATGACCGCACGCCGCGCTTGATCGCCGGATATCCGCGCCTTGGCGGCTTGACCGACCTCGTCACGATGAGCCGTTCGACGCGCCTCGACATCGTCATCGTTGCCCTGCCGCTGGCCGCAGAGGACCGCCTGACGACTGTCGTGAACCGGCTTGCAGTGCTGCCCGCCGACATCAAGATGCCAGCCAGGGCCACCGCGCTGCGCTTTTCACCCCGCACCTATTCGCATGTCGGCTCGGTCGCCATGATCGACCTCTACGACAAACCCATTGCCGACTGGGGCACGATCTCGAAGTGGCTGTTCGACAAGGTTGTGGGCACACTCGCACTTATTTTGCTGGCGCCTGTCATGGGGCTCGTGGCCCTCGCCGTGAAGCTCGACAGCAAGGGCCCGGTGCTGTTCCGCCAGAAGCGCTACGGCTTCAACAACGAGCTGATCGAAGTCTACAAGTTCCGCTCGATGTACACCGGCCGCTGCGACGCGGGGGCGGTCAAGCTTGTCACCAAAGGCGATGCCCGCGTCACCCGTGTCGGCCGCATCATTCGCAAGACCAGCCTCGACGAGCTGCCGCAGCTCATTAACGTCCTGTTCGGCGATCTCTCACTCGTTGGCCCGCGCCCGCACGCCGTGCAGGCCAAGGCCGGGTCCCAGCTCTACGATGACGTCGTCGACGGCTATTTCGCCCGCCACAAGGTCAAGCCCGGCATCACCGGCTGGGCCCAGATCAACGGCTGGCGCGGCGAAACCGACACCGAAGAAAAGATCAAGAAGCGCGTCGAGCACGATCTCCACTACATCGAGAACTGGAGCGTGTTTTTCGACCTCTACATTCTCTTGAAAACGCCAACCGCGCTGCTCAAGGCCGAGAACGCGTATTGACGGATGGTGCGATGCCTCAAGCATCGCTTCCCAGTACTTGCCGCCATTCGCGTAACGCTGGCCCCACCTTCCCGTCATGGCCGCGAAGGCGGCCATCCACGACCCGTGTCAACGCGCGGACTGGCGCTGATGATGCGAGATTGCTGCAACTGTTTCCTACCCGCTCGATCATCGGTCCTGCGGAGGCTTGCCGTGGGTGGCCGCCTCCGCGGCCATGACGTTGTTGCTGGATTAATCGTTCAAGGCCCGCTCCTTGCATTGCAGGCGTCATTGAACTGCTTGGAAGGCAAGAGGGCGTCATGCCGGCACATGCCATCGACGCGCTTCGCGACTTCAGAGCCGCATTTCAGAACCGCAGCCTCGTGCACGGTGCCGCCCTCGCCCTTGTCTGGCTGGCGATGGCGACAAGCGGCTTGGTGTTTTCCGAGCCGAGCCCGACCGACCTCGTGACCATCGCCCTGATCGTGCTGCTGCCGGTCGCCGGGCTTGTGCGTTTTGGACCGGCGCTGGCGCTGTTGCTGCTCGTGTGGGTCGCCACCGCGGCCTTCGGCTTGGTCGCCGCACTGGCAGCCGCCGACTTGGGCATGGCCGTCACGCACACCGTCGTCTCGCTTTACCTCTACGGCGGCGCGATCGTGCTCGCGGGCTTCATCGCGCTCAAACCCGAGGCCCATTGCAAGCTGATGTTCAACGGCTTGACGGTCGCGGCCGTCATCGCCGCCGCAGCCGGGCTCGCCGGTTACTTCGGCCTGATGCCGGGCACCGAGATCTTCACGAAGTTCGGCCGTGCCTCGAGGACATTCAAAGATCCCAACGTCTTCGGACCGTTCCTTGTGCCGCCGCTGCTCTACGCCCTCCACATCGCGCTCGAGCGGCCCCTGACGCGTTCAGCTCTTCCCCTGGCGCTAGCCGGGTTCCTGGGGCTCGGGGTATTCCTGAGTTTCTCGCGCGGCGCCTGGATAAACCTCGTTGCCGGGCTCGGCGTCTATGCCGTCCTCGCCTTTCTGACGGCCCGCAGCAATGCGCGGCGGCAAAAAATCGCCTTCCTCAGCGTTTGCAGTGCCGCTCTCGTGGCGGCCGCCGTTGCCGCTGTTGTGCAGATCGAAAAGGTCTCGAGCCTCGTCAGCGAGCGCGCCAGCGTCGCGCAGTCCTACGACGTCGGGCCCGAGGGACGCTTCGGCGGCCAGGAAAAGGCAGTCGCACTCATCCTCGAGCATCCGCTTGGCATCGGCGCCCAGCAGTTTGCGCTTCAGCACCACCACGAGGAAGTCCACAACGTCTACCTCAGCATGGCGTTGAACGCCGGCTGGCTTGGAGCCGGACTGTACACAATCGCTGTAGGGCTCACGATCCTCGTTGGCTTGAGCGCCGCGATGCAGCGCACGCCAGCGCAACCCTTGCTGCTGATCGCGTTAGCGGCCTTCATCGCCAACGCCTTCGAGGGCGTCATCATCGACACCGACCATTGGCGCCATTTCTATCTGCTGATGGCGATGGTGTGGGGCGTCGCGACGGCACCTGCATTCGAAACAGTCAAGCCAATTGCGGTCAAAGCCAAGACGATCAAACCCAAGGCGGGCCGATCCTGGGTGCGGACGTCGCGCCTTGTCACGGCGTAACGGAAGCGCAATGTCAGCAGCCCTCACCATACCCGGAACTCTTATACCTGGAACCTTTGGCGTTCTCGTGCCGAAGCGACGCACGCTTAAGCCGAAGAGCGCCGTGCACCGTATCGCGTTGGCGTTGGTGTGGGTAACGGTCGCGCTCAGTGCTTTTGTGGTCACGGAGCCAGCCCCCGTCGATGCCCTGACACTTGCGCTGTTTGTCCTGCTGCCGGTCATCGGGCTGACAGCCGCCAAACCAGCGCTCTCCGGCGGCTTCGCTTTGTGGCTCGTGATCGCGGCGTGCGGGGCTTTCAGCTCGGTCTTGGCGCGTGACACCGCAGCGGCGGCGCAGCACATGACTGTATCGTTGTATCTCTACGGCGCCTGCTTTGTGTTCGCCCTCTTCGCCGCCAAGAACCCGCTCGCGCACACCCGCCTGATCCTGAATGCCAATCTGATCGCCAGCGTTGCTGCAGCAGTGCTCGGCATCATCGGATATCTCGATCTGATCCCCGGCGCCTTTGATCTCTTCACGAAATACGGCCGTGCGGCGGGGCCGTTCAAAGATCCCAACGTTTTCGGGCCGTTTTTGATCGCCGGGCTGCTCACCGCGCTGCATCTGTGGCTGACACGGCCGCTGGCGCGCGGCATCCTTCCCCTGACCGGAGCTGCGATCATGACGGTCGCCATCCTGTTCAGTTTTTCGCGCGGCGCGTGGGCAGCTGCCGCCATTGCCCTCGGCCTCTACGGCTACCTCTACCTTGTCACGGCACCGCGCAATTGGGATCGCCTGAAGCTCGCCGCCTTGGTCATTTTTGGCGCCGCGGCGCTCGGCTTGATCCTGGCGGCAGCGCTGCAATCAGATAGTGTAGCCCAGCTGCTCGAAGAACGGGCGGCCGTGACGCAATCCTACGACGAAGGCGCGGAAGGCCGTTTCGGCGGTCAGGAAAAAGCTTTCGGGCTTATTCTCGAAAACCCGTTCGGGCTCGGGTCGCGCGACTTCACCCACTATTACCACCACGAAGAGGTGCACAACGTCTATCTCAGCATGATGTTGAATGCGGGCTGGCTTGGCGGCCTGATCTACCTTCTCCTTTGCGGCGGCACGCTGATGCTCGGCTTCCAGCATGCGCTCAAGGCGACCAAAACCCAGCCGCTGTTTCTGATCGTCTACGCGGCGCTGGCCGGCAACATCCTCGAAGGGCTGCTGATCGACAGCGACCACTGGCGTCACTTCTATGTCTTGATGGGTGTCGTCTGGGGGCTGATGGCCGCCGACCGGCGCGAGATACGGACATCGAGGATCGTGCGCGACCGGCGGCCGCTGCTGATGCTCAGCGTGCTCGTGATCCCGCCGTCGATGCGTCCGCCCCGGATCACCGGCCGTGTTCCTGAGCCCATCCTTCTCACCGGAACCCGTCTGCCGCGTCCAAACGGACGCCGCAGTCCGCGCCGCGCGGCGCGGCTCCTGACGTATGCGAGATAAATAAAAACGCGGCCAAGTAAGCTGGCCGCTGACGTTTCGAAATCGGACGGTTTTTAGCTTAGCGCGGCGTTAACAGTGACGTGCAGCGCCGCTGGTCTCTGCGGTGGCAGGGGCCGCCGTGTAATGCCGCCCGGTCAGTGGATTTGTAATCAGAGACGGCCGGATATCCGCCACCCGCAAGGCGAAGGCGTGGTGGTCCAAAAGCTCGGCCAGGTGCACGCGATTGAGATTGTGCGCATAGATTTTGAAATGCTCGGACATCAAAATGGGACTCCCTGGACTTCAAAGCCATCCATGCAGGATCTTTGCCATTCCCAATGCAGTCCTAACCCTTGCGTCCTGGCGCTGAGTTTTTTTTCGGCTTCGGAAGAAACATTTTCGGACTCCCTGACGTATCACAGGACAGGAATAGTTCGCCCGGCACACATGACCGGATGGGCGTTCGTAAAAAAGTATTTCCGCACAATGCGTTCACTTGAAATTCGAACGCTCAAGAGCAAGATATAGGGACTAGAGGAATTCGCATTAGATGGTCTTGCACCGCACCATACTCGCCCTCTTGCTGTCGCTGACAATGGCCTTTGCGCCAATTGCCAGCGTCGCAATGGCTAAGTCGTGTGCCATGACCACGGAAATGACCGCTGGCAGTCCTGCCGACTGTCCGTGCCACAATTCCATGCCGAACTGCGGAGCGATGCCGCAATGCCAAACGGCGTCCGGTTGCGCCAGCCAGTGTTTTGCCTCATGCGGCCTTGTGCCGTCCGTGACCGGTCAGACATCTGTTGACCTTGCGATGTTGAAGATCGCCGGCAACGAACGCTTCTCGTCGCGGTCGATCACGCCGCCAGCTCCCCCTCCCCGAGTCTAACGGCTCACGCGTCGCGACAAGCGGCGCAGCGCAAGACACTGCGACCTTTTTCGGTTGCGTGATTGCGAGCGCGTGCCACGCGCATCCTGAAAATCATCACCCACAAGCGGCTTGCGATCCGGGTTGCCCTTTCCCGCGCCACTGAGCGCGACAGGCAGCTCTGGAAACCTCGCATGACCGTCGAAACCTGAACTCTCGATAGAGAAGGACTACGTCCATGAAAACGATCATCAAGTCAGCCATCGTTGCGCTGTCACTCATTGCCGGCACGAGCGCCAGCCAGGCGCAGCCGGGAACCCCGTGGCTTCACGTCCCTTATAAGGGCGCGCCCTACGCCACGCAGTCTGCGCCGGTGCAGCAAGCAGCGCCGCTTCAAGTGGTGCGGACGGCAAACACTGCCGCCGTCCGCGTGCGGGTCGCGAAGAATATTCAAGTCGTCCGCTGAGCCACCCCGGCGCGCACTGGCCGGACCTGATGGGTCTGGCCAGTGCGTGAGGCCGGTGCATGACGGCCTATCGGTTTAGCGCAACTCACAGGAGCACAAGGCTCGAGACAGAAGGATCATTGCCATGAAAAAACTCATCACCTTGGCCCTCGCGGCCATAGCACTTGTTGCCGGTTTCTCTGCCAGTCAGGCGCATACCAAGTGGCGGTATCCGCACAAGGGCGCACCCTACGCGGTGCCACACACGCACCCTGGTGCGGGCTACGCGGTGCGCACCGCCTCAGAGTGTCCGAGAACAGTCATCAGACGCTCGTTCCGGAGCGACGTTTCGCTCATTTGCCCCGACAAGTAAGTGCCCTTACAAGTAACTGTGGAGCCTGCGAACTGATCAAGCGACCGGTTGCCTGGAGCATTTTCCGGCGAAGTGGGTACCGGTTCGTCGTAGAAAAAGCGACCAAGCAAGAGACCAGAGCATTTTCCGGCGAAGTGAGTACCGGTTCGTCGTAGAAAATGCGCCAAAACAAGAGACGAGAGCGCCGATCCGATTCCATCGGATCGCAAAGCGCTCTAGCTCTAAGTGGTGACCGGCGCGCTTAGGCCTCAATGAACCCGGCAGGCAGGGTGAGATGACGGGAACTTGCCCTTCATGTCATCGGGCCTGCCGGCACTTGGATGTGCGACTGACTCTCGAGCGCCGCGCGCTCACCTCACGTCTTATCGCCGCCGCTGATGCGTTCGAGCAGACGCGGGCGCTTGGGGGCGGCGTCGCCGGCTTCAGCACTTTTCAGGGCCGCATCCGCCCCCTGATCGGCGCCGCCGTTCAGGGATTTCAAGAACCCGCCCGCCCGGCTCTCGCGCCCCGGCTCGTTGCTGCCCGCGTCGTTCGACCCAGCTATTGTAGTCAACGGCGGTGGCCGGGGTGCCGCGATGCGCTCAGCCAGCGTCGGGCGCTTTTCGGCTTCAGTGCGCCGGGGGTCGCCGCCGGTCTGTACACCGTTGCCAAGACGGCGCAACTCGTCACGGAAATGCTGTGACTGGCGCGCCAAACGCTCGTTGCTGCTGGCAATCTCGGCGCGCAACGCTTGGATCACACGGCGCTGCTCCTGGACTTCGGCCTGCACCGCACTGAGGTCGGCGCGCGCCGAAATCCCTTGGCTGGCACGGCCGGTACCAGCGTCTTTAGTGCTGTCCTCGTAGATCTTGAGCGCCGCCTTGAGTTTCGCGACCTCGGCCACCCGGTCCGTCTCGGCAGTTTCAAGCACGCGAAGACGGGCTTCGAGCCCAGCGCGGCTGGCTTCGGTGCTGCCCTCGCTGCTCCTTAACGCCAACAGCTGGACTTCCGACTTGGCAAGTTCGGCGTTCAGGCGCGCGATTTCCGCCGCCGGAATATTGGCAGCATCCGCCTCGGTCGCGCCGCCAGCGCGGGCCCACTGCAGGCGCTCTATGTGTGCCGCCTGGTCGCGCGATTTAGACCGCAGCATTTCGATCTCGGTACGTAGCGCCACTTCGCCGTCGAAGCGCGGATCGCCAAGTGTCTCGCGATTGCGGGCGGCGCGGGTCTCTAGCGCTGCCCGCACGCGATGCAGCTCATCGGTTTGCTGGACGTTGATCTGGGTCGCTTCTTCGAGGGCCTCGGTCTGCGCCGTGCTGCTTTCGGTCAGCATCGCGATTTCCTTATCGCGCTGGTTCAGGAGTTTGCGGGTCTCAGCAAGCCGCTGTTCGACTTTCGGCAGCCGGTCGAGGATCGCCTGTTCGAGCACACGGCGGGCATTCTCGTGTTCTTCGACGCTCATTTTGTGCGTGGTGATCGCCTGATCGAGGTCGTGGATCTTGGCTTCGCGGCGGTTAATTTCGACGCTTTGACGCGCCGCCGCATGGGCTGCGGCCTCGAGCTTCATCTCCAGACGATGGACGTTGAGCGCGTACTCGGCGCGCAGCCGGTCCTTGTCGGCGCGGATTTCAGCTTCCGTCAGGGGCAGCGAGCGCTTGATGGCCTCGGCAGCAAAGCGTTCGATACGGCGCCGGTAGGCCGGCTGCAGGACGAGCAGGAACATAGCCGCCAGCAGGAAGCCGAGGAGCACCAGCATTGCGGCGTAGAGGCTGATCAAACGGCAGGTCCTGGCTCGAACGAACGCGACACGGTTTTATACGCGATAGTGGACGTGCCCCGCACACCTTAAATCCCGGTGCGACCTTGCAATCCCGGAACGGGTGGCCCCCCGGGTGTCCCCCCGGGTGTCCCAAGGCGGCGACTCAAAACGGGTTCCAAGTCGGCTGCCGAGTGTACTTCAGATATCCGACATTAGCACCTAAGCGCAGGCCGACACCGGCCCGGATCGGCGCCAGAGTCACCTCGCCCGCCTTTTGCAGCTGGACGCTGATGCCGCCGACCAGATAGGCGGCGCCCTGGACGCCGCCAAAGCGGCTGTAAATGTCGGAGGGGTCGCGCAAATTGTAGACGAGGACCATGACCTTGGAGCCCTCGCCGCCGAAGTCATAGCCGACGCTCGGGCCCTGCCAGAAGACCTTATGGTCGCCGGCGTCTTTCGTATGCAGCAGGCCTTCGCCGTAGCGCAGCCCGGCGACAAAGGCGCCGCCGGCGTCCTGGCCTAGGATATATCCGTTCGGCCGCCCGGCTTTCTGGAATGTCCATTCAATGGCGCCCGCCAGCCCGGAGCTGACGTTGCCAAAAAATCCATGCCCGGCGCGGACGATTTCGTTTTGGGTGTAGTAACCCCGCGATGTTTCTTCCGGCGGCCCGCCCTGCTCGGCTGGAGCAACGGGCTCATAGCGCTCTTCGCGGCTGGCATTTCCGGAGGGTGCCTGATCTGGGTACGGCTCGCCGTAGCCACCGTTGTTGCCGCCGCCGTTGCCGCCACGGCGTGAGCCGTCGAGCGGGCGATACGGCTCATAGGTTTCCGGCGATGGCGGCGCTTGGTAAGCGTCGTTCCCGCCCTGCCCGGCAATGTCGTCAGCAGGCGGCCGGTAGGCGTCATTGGCGGCGCTCGCACCGTGAGGTGCCAAAGCCAGAAATGCCAACGTCACCGCGACGGCAAAGATCTGATGGCCCGTACTCATGTTGCCTGTCCGCTTGCCTGTCCGCTTGCCTGTCCGCTTGCCTGTCCGCATGTGTTGAACCCTGTTCCCAAACGCGCACCCAGCCCGGCGGCCGATCCTGCGATTCGCAGCCTGAGAGTCGCGGCACACTGTTGCCAAAGTGTGACCAATTCGCGTTGCTTATGAGCCTGTTTTCGAAATGAGCTCAATTCGCTACGGCGCGGAGAGGCCAGCGGCCCCGGCAGCGGTCAGCAGAGGCGTGCGGCAGCCCCAGGCGATGAAATGCGGATTGAGATAGCCGCGCCTGGCATGGCCATAGCTGAGTGGGCCTCCGTCAACCGTCGTCACGCACCCGCCGGCAGCTTCGAGAATGGCTTGGCCAGCTGCCGTATCCCACTCGTGCGTATCGCCGAAGCGGGCGTAGAGATCAGCCTCGCCCGCGGCGATCCGGCCGAACTTCATCGATGATCCGAGGGGGCGGGCTTCGCGCACGTCGAGGGCGGTGAGAAACGCCGCCGCCGCCCCACCGGCGGCACGGCTGTTAAAGGCGACGAGGTTTTCGCGATCAGGAACGCGCGCCGCGAGTTGTGTGTACTCTAGAGACGCGATTTCTCCGGCCCCGGCGCCCGCGTCGAGCCGCGCGAAATAGGATTTGCCATCCCCGCGCGTCACGTACAGCGCCCCAGTTGGCGGCACATAGATCACTCCGAAGACGGGCCGGCCATGTACAACGAGCCCGACATTGACCGAAAACTCCGGCTTTCCGCGAATAAACATGTGCGTGCCATCAAGCGCGTCGACCAGGAAAAAAGTCTCCGCGTGGGCTGGAACAAAGCCCGCCGCGACCTGTTCTTCGGCGATGACCGGCACGGCCGCCGCGTGCCGCCCCAATGCCGCCAGGATGACGGCTTCCGCCTCGCGATCGGCAATGGTGACTGGCGACTTGTCGGCCTTTTTCTCGATTTTGACGCCACGCTCAAAGTACCCGAGCTCAAGACGCCCCGCGGCCAGCACAGCTGGCAGAAGCGCGGCGCCAAGGGCGTTGAGTTCAACACTGTTCATTAAACCTGACAGTTCCCACAAAGACCCTCGCCGAGGCGAGGATGCTGCCCAAAATCCTCCCCCAATGCCGCACCGTGTCTAGGAAGACTCAGGTAGGCTGAGATCGTCCGCGCCGCCGCTGCCGCCTCTCAGCAGACCTTGGCAAGAGCAACGCGGCGCATGTATCAGGGCATAACACTTTGTCACAAGCGGCCCCTGTATGCTCGCGTCGCGCTGTCGCGCTCAGAGCCGCCGCGCCGTGCGTCAGCCGGATTTTCCTAAACAGGTCTTCCGAATAGGGGCTTTTGATGAACCAGCGCGTGCCACCATCCGATCTTGAACTGGCTGCCTTGATTTCCAGCAAGATCTGCCACGACGTCATCAATCCCGTCGGCGCCATCTACAACGGCCTCGAGATCCTCGATGAGGACGACGACGTCCAGGCAAAATCCTATGCCTTGAACGTGATCCGCAACGTCACCGAACAAGCCTCCGCACGGTTGCAGTTTGCGCGCTTTGCTTTCGGCGCCGCCGGCTCTGCCGGGTCCATGATCGATCTCGGCACGGCTGAACAAATCTCACGCGGCTTCATTGGCATCACGCAAGGTAAGCACAAGCTCAACTGGCGCGGCGCGGCTGGATACGTCGCCAAGGACAAGGTCAAGCTGCTCTTGAACCTCGTTGCCTGCTCGGTCACGGCTTTGCCCCGCGGCGGAGAGATCGACGTCGCCATCGGCGGATCGTTCGAGGTGCCGAGCTTTCTCCTGCGCTGCACTGGCACAGCCGCTAGGCCGCCGCAGTACCTGACCGATTTCGTCGCCGGCAACGACATTGCACTCGATGCCATGAGCATCCAGGCCTATTACACATGGCGCATCGCCCAGACGGCGCAGATGCGGCTCGAAATTCTCAAAGACGGCGCCGACATTCTGCTCGTCGCAAAACCTGCGGCGTAGGCCGGGACACGCGCCGTTTAACAATCCTTAAGCGGGCGTTAGTTTTTGTCCGGCATGCTCGGCAATTACGTTATTTCGGGCGCGCCACCGCGCCGGTTTCTTTTCACTCCGGTCATGAGACGCTGAGCTATGCGGCACTGCTTTGTCATCGACGATTCCGACATTGTCCGGAAATACGCCCGCCTCATTTTCGAAAGCCTCGACTTTCGTGTCAGTGATGCGGCAAGCCCTGCTGGCGTCACGGAGCGCTTTCATGCCGATGCGCCCGATATCCTTCTCGTCGACTGGCGGGTGCCGGGACACAATATTATGGACTTCATCACTGCGGTGCGGGCTCAGAACCTCGACCGCCGTCCCTACATCATCTATCTCGCGACCGAGAATGACGCGGCTGATATCCAGCGCGCCTTCAGAGCCGGCGCCGACGACACCATCTTGAAGCCCTTCAATCGTGAGATCATCGAGATGAAGCTTCATGAAATCCGCGTCGCGGCCTGAGGCTTTTCACCACCCCGCTTCGCCTTCAATGACCTAGGGTGTTTCCGCTTTTCGTTGAATCGCTCCAACACCCTAGCTCTTTGGTTTGACGTGCTTCTTTTCGGAAAACCGGTTCCCACTTTTCCGGAAGCACTCTAGCTCTTTGGTTTGACGTGCTTCTTTTCGGAAAACCGGTTCCCACTTTTCCGAAAGCACTCTAGCCGCAGCCTGCCTGCCTTGCTAAACCTCGTCCTTATCTTGATGCAGAAGGATGGGCGGCGGGGTGCTTCGTGTCGATAGTCTCAAGGCCGATCCGCTTCCACCCCTGTCATTCGCTGTGGCCGATGGCGAATGCCTTGCCGTCGAAGGCCCCTCCGGCTCGGGCAAGACGCGGCTCTTGCGCGCCATCGCCGATCTCGACCCTTCGCTAGGCCACGTATTTCTCGACGGCGCCGAACGCAGCGAGATGCGGGGCCCGAAATGGCGCCGCCGGGTGCGCTACGCTTCAGCCGAACCGGTGTGGTGGACCGACACGGCGCGGGACGCCTTTGCCCTCGGCCAGCCGGGCGCAACCGAGCGCTTGGAGCGCCTGCTCACGGCAATCGCACTCAACGCCAAAATCCTAGACCAGCCGTTGAGCGAACTCTCGACCGGCGAGCGTCACCGCTTAGCCCTGGCCCGGGCGCTGCTCGATGAGCCGCGTGTGATTTTGCTCGACGAGCCGACGTCCGGTCTCGATCCGCAAGCTGCCGCCCTCGTCGAAGAGCTGATCCGCTATCAGCTGCTTGCCGGGCGTAGCGTCATACTCGCCAGCCACGATCAAAGCCAGATCGAGCGTTTGGCACATGTCCGCCTGCAGCTCGCTAAACCTCTCACCCTTCGAGGGGTAGGCCTGCCATGACGGGGTATGTGCCACTGTCGACGGCCGATCTCATGATCGCGGCGACGCTCGTCGCGCTCAATGGCGCCATCTCGTTTGCCTATGGCTTGAAGCTCGAAAAAAGTCTGACGATCGCGTCGCTGCGCATGATCGTGCAGCTCGCCGTCGTTGCCCTGGTGCTGAAGTTCATATTCGCGCAAAGCTCAGCCATGTGGACGCTGCTATTTGCAGCCGTCATGGCGGCCGGGGCAGGCGCAGAAATAATTATGCGCCAGGAGCGGCGCTTCAAGGATTGGCGCGCCTTGCTGTTGAGCAGCAGTCCGGCGTTTCTGGCGGGCATGGTGACGACGGTGATCGCACTCGCCGTGATACAGCCGTCGCCGTGGTATGCGCCACGCTTTCTGCTGCCTATTCTCGGCATGCTGGTTGGCAATGCGTTGTCGGGCGTCGCGCTTGTGCTTGACACGATGACCTCGGCCGCAAGCCGCGAGCGCAGGCAAATCGAAGCCCGCTTGGCGCTCGGTGCCACGCGGTTTATTGCGTTCGAGGACATTTTGCGCCGCAGTCTCAAAACCGGGCTGATGCCGATCCTCAACGCCATGGCTGCGGCAGGGATCGTCTCGCTTCCGGGCATGATGACGGGACAAATTCTGGCCGGCATCGACCCTGTGGAAGCCGCCAAATATCAGGTAATGATCATGTTCCTGATTGCTGGCGCCACCGCGATCGCCGTGCTCGCGGGCGGCATTGCGGCGGTCCATCTTCTGACCGATGAGCGGCACCGCTTGCGGCTCGATCGTTTGTCGCCGCCGCGAAAAGAGTGAGACTTTCCGCGCCCCCGCCGCCTGTCAGATCAGCGGCTTTATGGCGTGTCAGGATTAGGCGCTTGGGGGACTGGATAGGCCTCAGCATCGGCCGGGTTCTCAACCACCTTTGCCGCATCTCCTGATGCCGGTGTTGCTTTCGCCGCTGCGGCCTGGGGCGCTGGATCTTTTGCTTTCTCCGCTGCCGTCTCGACGGCGGGCGCAGGCTCGGTCTTAGTTTCAGTGGGCTTGGTTTCAGGGGGCTTAGTTTCAGTGGACTTGGTTTCAGTGGACTTGGTTTCAGTTGCCTTTGCTTCCGGGGCCTCAGCCGGCTTCGCCGAAGGTTTTGCCGCAGCAGTGTCAGCCTTCGCATCCACCTGCTGGGACTTCGGCAGTACTGAGCCATCCCAGCACACCGTTGCTTCCGCGGTGCAGGTATGTTCGTCGAAGACGATGAAGTTCAAGAACAGCTCGCACTTCACGTCCTTCTTGCCGGTCGTATAGGTCTTGACGCCCTGGTCAGCCATCTTCTTGGCGATGTGCTTGTCGAGCAGTTCCTTGGCGTCCTTCGTTGGCCCGTCTTTGCCGTAGTCATTGACCGAAAAGCCCAAACGCTTGCACGCGGCGTGCGCTGGCATCGCCATAAGCGCGAAGACGCCAGCAAGCGCCAAGCGCGCGGCTGTCAGTGTGATCGAGGGGCGCATGAGACATCTCCGCGTCTGAAAGTTAACCAAGACTTTAACGCTTTATAACCACCCCTTGATGGCGTGACCAGGGCCGCAGCGCATCTGCTGCCCGTTATGCCGCACAAACGATATGCCGCACAAACAATGACGGCCGGGGAGTGCCCGGCCGCGCATCACAGAACTCTAAAAAGTGCCGGCTGAGGCGTTAGTTCATGTACGGCGAATCGCCGCCGTGAGGACCCGTGCCCGAATCGAAAAAGAAGCCGTGATCAAACGGTCCGGAGTTGGTCTGCCGGTCCAGCATCGGGTCACGGTACGACGACGCGCCGCCGTAGTTGCTGCGGCTGTCGCCGTAGGTGTTGACCGAATCTGCGTACCCATACGAATAGCCGCCGCGGCGTTCGACATAGCCTTTGACCTGCGGGCCGTTGCGATAGACGCCGCGCTTGGAACCGGCTTCGGCGGAACCCGCGAATGCCAGCGCAACGGCGGCGGCAAGCACAGCTGAAACGACGTTTGACTTCATGAATCTGAGCCTCTTGGGTTGGTGCAGCATCATGCACCGTTCTCTGCAGAATAGCCAAAATGCTAAACCGTTCCTTCAATAAACGGCGGTCACTCGGCTCTTTCCATCTAAATTGTCACCAAAGGATCACGGTAGGCCTGCAATGCCAGGCGCCAACGTGCCCATGAACTGGGCTGAATATTGGCGAACGTGATATGATTCCCACGGGGTGTGCTTGGAAGCAAGCGGCGTCGCTCATAACGGCGGAGAAACCGCCAAGCAGCGTTTTTTGCACCCCAAAACAGCACGTGGAGGACGGCAATGGACATCGTGACACTTTTGATCCAACTCATAAGCGGTGCGCTTGGCGGCAATGTTGCCGGCGGCCTGTTCAAAAATCTCAGCCTCGGCACGGTCGGCAACTCACTGGCCGGCGTCGTCGGCGGTGGCCTCGGTGGCCAAGTTCTGGGATCGCTGCTCAACTTACCGGCCGTTGGCGGCGGCGCACTCGATCCGATTGCTATCCTTACGCAGGTTGCGAGCGGCGGCGTTGGCGGCGGCGCCCTGATGGCCATCATTGGCTTAGTGCGCAGCATGATGGCTAAGTAGGCCACAAGCGATGCCGCGGGCTTAGACCGGGGCATCGTCGAAATACGAAAGGCTCGCCCGTCGCCAGACAGGCGGGCCTTTTTTTTATGTGGCGCCCTGACCTCAAGCGCAGGCTTTTTGACGGGCCTTGCAGTGCGGCAGACCGGCGGGGCTATCGCACTTCATCGTGACAGCGCCGTGCGGGGTCCAGCCATGCGCTTTCATCGAATTCTTGAGCGCGGCTCCGGCCATGAACTTGGCGAGGTCCTCGGTGATCATCGTTGCTTCACCGCCCGCCAAAACGCACTTGCCGCCCGTATGAGTCGCCTGAGCGGACCCAGCCATCGCGGCCATCGCCACCAAGGCAAGCGCCATATAAGTTGTTTGTCTCATCGTAGCTTCTCCCTCACGTCAAAATGGGTACGCTGGAAACATATCAGAGTTTGCACACCGTCGTCTGTCCGCGGCACGACACACCCAAGCCTGAACCTTTTGTGCAGCGGTATTTAACAGGTTTAATCGTGTATCCCGGCGTCGTGCCGTTGGCCATCCACGCCGCCCAAGCGCCCCAATCGGTGGCTTGCAGCAGGGATTCATAAATCTGGAATTTAGCCACCTGTTCGGAGCTGCCCGTGCCGTGCGCAGCTTTTGGCGCACAGACTGCTTTTGTTGGGCTCGAGCTTTTAGCGGCAACGGCGGCAGTTCCTGTGCCTACGGTGGCGACAAGCCCCGCCGCGATGGCGGCCATGAGCCTCACGGTGATCGAATGGGTCATGAGGCGGTCCTCGCGAAAATGCTCAAGCCGCAGTCCTCTAGGTCGCCTGCAGCAAGTCGACGGCCTTGGGACCTTTACCGCGCTTGTCAGGCTCGGTCTCGTACGAGATGCGCATGCCCTCGTTCAGATCTCCGATGCCAGATCGCTCGACGGCGGTGACATGGACGAACACGTCGTTGCCTCCGTCGTCAGGCTTGATAAAGCCATAGCCTTTTTGAGAATTATAGAACTTGACCGTACCTATCTGGCGCATGCCGTGTCTCCTCGCGCGGTCGCAACGCCCGTGGAAGAGACAGCCAGACAGCGTCCAGACAGCGTCTCGACAACGGCCGTCGTGGCGAACCGCGAGAGTCAGAGCTGATCCAGCGCTGCCCATCCGGAGGCGTGCTCTCGCAAGCGCTTCTCCGGCGAGCGGCGGGACCGGCCAATCCGCCGCCCACCTCACGTGCAGCAATTTATCAAGTAAACTGCCGTGTGGCGCAAGGCGAAACGGGCCCACGCTGCGTCCACCGCCGCTGACACACAGGGCTAGAGTGTACCCTTTCCAAGATGAAATCCGGCACCATTGCCAGCCTCCAGGACCCCGGTGAGGTAGGGCAGAAGCCGCTCGAGCTCGGTCGCCAGCGTGAAGGGCGGATTGACCACCAGCACACCGGTTTCCGTAAGCCCGAGCCCAGGTTCCGGCGCACAAATCCGCAAACGGACGTCAAGGATCCTGCCGCCCGCCGCGCTGCGGACGTGCTCGCGCAGGCGCGCCGCCGCGGACACATCCTTGAGCGGATACCAGATGAGGAACACGCCGGTTTCGAAGCGCTTCAAGCTCTCGTCCATCGCCTCCGTCAGCCGCGAGAACTCATCGGTCTTTTCAAACGGCGGATCGATCAAGATGATGCCGCGCCGCTCTTTGGGTGGCAGCAGAGCCTTGACCGCGAGCCAGGCGTCGAGGTTCAGGACCTTGGTGTCCGGGGCCCGGTGCAACTCGGCTTTCAAGAGCTCGAAGTCTTCGGCGTGCAGTTCGTTGGCGACGAGCTGGTCGCCCGCGCGCATCAGCTGCCGCGCGATCAGCGGACTGCCGGGATAAAACGCAAGCTCAGTGCCGCTGTTCACGGCTGCAACGGCGTCGAGGTACGGCTGCAAGAGCTCGGAAATTTCAGCAGGACGTAGCGCTGACACAAGGCGGGCGATGCCGTCGCGCCACTCCCCCGTCTTCCCGGCTTCGAGACCGTTGAGATCATAGCGCCCGGCTCCCGCGTGGGTATCGATAAGGCGGAACGGCTGCGGCTTCAGCGCCATGTAGGCGATGACGCGCGCTAAGATAACGTGCTTCAGAACGTCGGCGAAATTTCCGGCATGGTAGGCGTGGCGGTAGTTCATCCCGGGTGTTTCACACAAGATGCGGGCCAAAGCTTCACGCTTTCTTTTCCCAGCGCCCGGCGTCCGTCTGCTGCCAATACGTCACCGGGCACCCGGCCGCCTTGGCGGCTTTCCATTGCCCGCGCGCCACCGCGACCGCGTCCCCGTCTTGGCCGTCGAATAGAAACACAAGACGCTCGGCCCCTGTAAAGCTCGAGGCCGCCGCACCGTCGACGAGAAAGCGGACGCCGGCGCCGTTGGGAGTGTCGTCTCCAGTGGTGAGATACACCGGCTGGTCGCTAGCAAAACCCGTCTTGGCCGTGCCGTGCGGCAGAAAACTTTCTTCCGAATACGCCCACAGAGCCAGATCGAGCGCTTCAAGTCGCTCGAGCGACCCCGCCTGGATCACGGCACGCCAGCCGCGCTGCAGCGTTTTCTCGAGCAAGCTCGGAAGTACTTGGTCAAGCCGCTGATGCTCGAGGTGATAGAACAGAACGTCGGCGGGTTTATCGCTCATAGCTCCGTCATAGCGGAGCGCGCCGCCAACCGGCTACAATAAATTCCAGCAAACCCTTGAACGCGTCAGCGGGTGTACTATTTGTTGCAATCCGGAGCGGCGCCAGTTGATGCGGCTGACGCCCGAGCGGGCGGAGAGCGCGGCAGCCTTCTTGATGTTGCTGCTGTTGCTCCCTCCCGCTGCCATTTTAACCCAAAAGCCAAGGCTGGCATTCAAGGCTGGCGTTCAAGGCTAGGATTTCAGGCAACGTTACTTCTTGAGATATCTCGCCGGCACTTCTCCAGCGTCAACGAGCGCCGCGATGCAGATTTGCGACAGACCCTTGCGGTTGCTCTCGAAGCAGCGGCGCACCTGGACGCTCTCAGGCACGTACTGGGCACAGAAGTTCTGATAGTCGCCGGCGCAGGCTTTTCTCACTTTTGGGGAAAAAGCCCCGGCGCTTGTGCCCGTGAGTGACGCCAGGACTGCCACGAGAGCAGCCAAAGCCAGCGTCGATTTAAACTGTCTCATCGGTCATCATCCTCGAAAGTTGTCCGTGGTCCCCGCTCCGCCAACCGAAGCCGTCTCTACAAATACTGGTTCGCGCGCTGACGCACCAGATATCAACGTGCCACAGATTGAGAAAAAGTGGCGCTGATGCGGCGTGCTGCGATCAACAGTGACGCAGCGGCACCGCGATACAGTCTTCAACGTTTTGCAAATGGATTTTCGCCCTTGCGAAGTGAAAAGCGGATCGGCACACCCGGCAGATCGAAGGCGCCGCGCAGCGAATTGGTGAGATATTTGAGATACGACTTCGGCATCGCCTCGGCGCGCTGGCAGAAGGCGACGAATGTCGGTGGCCGCGTCGAAGCCTGGGTGATGTAGCGGATTTTTATGCGTTTTCCTGAGACAGCCGGCGGCGCGTGACGCGAAAGCGCCTCTTCCAGCCAGCGGTTCAACTTAGGCGTCGCGACGCGGCGATTCCAGGTCTCATAAGTCTTGACGATGGCGCGCATCATCTCATCGAGCCCCTTGTCGGCGCGCGCCGAAATCGTGACCAAAGCCACGCCCGGCACCTGGGCCAGGCTATCAGCAACGGTCTCGCGCAGGTCTTTGAGCATCCGCTGCTTATCGATGACGAGGTCCCACTTGTTGACGGCCAGCACAAGCGCACGGCCCTCCTCGATCGCCATGCCGCCGATGGTCAGGTCTTGCTTCTCGAATGGCCGCTCGGCATCGATGAGCAGCACTACAACCTCGGCAAAACGGATGGCGCGTACGGCGTCGCTGGCCGACAGCTTTTCGGCGAGATCGCTGATCCGCACCTTGCGTCGCAGGCCGGCGGTATCGAACAGGCGGATGGCGCGGCCCTTGTAGTCGAAGTCGCTCGCGACGCTGTCGCGCGTCAGGCCGGGCTCTGGCCCCGTGATCATGCGGTCTTCACCCAAGAGCGCGTTGACCAGCGTCGACTTGCCTGCGTTCGGGCGCCCGACAATGGCGATGCGGATGGGCTTGAGTATGTCTTCCGGTTTGTCGCCGCCGTTGTCTTCGGCCTCAGTGAGGGGGGCGCCGCGGTCCTTGCGTTTCGCCGGAACCGCGAGTTTCAAGTCCAGCGCCGCCGCCATATCGAGGAACAGATCGCCGATGCCTTCGCCATGCTCGGCGGAAATCGCGAGCGGGTCGCCAAAGCCCAGCGAAAACGCATCATAGAATCCGTCGGTGCCCTTGTGACCCTCGGCCTTGTTGGCGACCAGAATGACGGGCTTTCCCGAAGCCCGGATCAGGCGCGCGAAGGCCGTGTCGGCCGGTGTCACGCCAGCGCGGGCATCGACCACGAACAGCACCAGCTGCGCGTCTGCGATGGCCTTTTCGCTCTGCTTGCGCATCCGGTCGGCGATCGTGCCCGGCTTGGCGTCTTCAAGGCCCGCGGTGTCGACGAGCCGGACTTGGGCTCCGCCCAGATCGGCGATGCCTTCGCGGCGGTCGCGCGTCAGACCCGGAATGTCCGAGACCAGCGCCGCCCGCGTGCCCGTCAGGCGATTGAAAAGGGTCGATTTGCCGACGTTAGGACGTCCGGCAATGGCGACAATGGGAAGCTCGGACATGGACTTATGCTTTGGAAAAACGGGGCTCTAGAAACGGCGACGGCCCCGTCGGGGGCCGCGCTTTTTCCAAGCGATCTCTAGACCAAATCTCAGTTCAGAGCGATCAGTTTCGCCGTATCGGTGAGCACGAACATGCGACCTTGCGCCACCACCGGCGGGATGTAGACGGGATCGCCAAGGTTAAGCTGGCTGCCAACGCGCCCCGTTGCGGCATCGACGCCAGCAAGTTGCCCCTTATTGGAGGTCAGCCACAGCGTGCCGCCCGCCAGGACCGGTCCTGACCACGTTTTTGAGTCAGGCAACTGCGCCGTCCACCGCGTTTTGCCGTCCGAGCGCGCCAGCGCCATCACCTGTCCGCGCGTGTCGACGACGTAGACAGTGTCGCCCGCGACCCACGGCGTTTGCGTGCCGGGAACGTTGATCGACCACAGCCGCTCGCCGGTCTTGGATTGCGTCGCGACCATGCGCCCGGCATGGCCGACGGCGAAAACAGTGCCGCCATCGATGGCCGGGCGGGCGGCGTCACTCATCGACGCGAGCTGAGATGTTTGCCGCGTGCGGGCCAAATTCTCCGACCAGACGGGCGTGCCGTCGGCGATCTTCAAGGCCATCACGTCGCCGGAGGGATACGGCACCACGACGATATCGCCATCGACGGCTGGGCTGGTGCTGGTCATAAGGCTTGCCGGCTGTGGCAGTCCACGCGCCGCCCACAGCTCAGTTCCATCGGTTCCGCTGAGGCAATAGAAGCGGCCCTGAATGGTGATGACGAAGAGCTTGTCGCCGGACGCGGTCG
The DNA here is from genome assembly GCA_031378895.1 of Hyphomicrobium sp. Taxonomy (GTDB): domain Bacteria; phylum Pseudomonadota; class Alphaproteobacteria; order Rhizobiales; family Hyphomicrobiaceae; genus Hyphomicrobium_B. The sequence goes on along the minus strand of JANNEP010000022.1, from coordinate 4,804 downwards.
GCGCCGCGCGGATCGGCGCGCCAAGATTTTTCTGCCAGATAACCTTGCCGCTACCTGGCTCGAGGGCTGCAACAACGCCATAGCCGTTGGCGACGTAGAGACGCCCGCCATCGGCCGCGAGCCCGCCGCCGTGGCCGCCCGCGCCATTTTCGTTTTCGGGCACTGTCGAGATCTGAAAGAGCTTGCCGCCCGTCAGCGAGAAGCCCGTGACCTTGCCTTCGGCGTCGAGCGTGTAGACGCGGCCGTCATAGACAATCGGGCTCGCCATGATGCGCCCGGCCTTGGACGATCCCGTACCCGCATCGCCGGTCCAGACTTGGCGAACCGAACCGGACAGCGCCAAGTGACCCGGCGCGTTGTTGGCGTCGCCACCCGGTTGGGCCCACGAGTCGTTGCTTCGCTGCGGTGGCAGCGTGAATGGCTGATCGGCTTCCGCCAGATTGTTGGCGATGCTTTCCGTCGTCTGCACGATCGCCACGCGGCGGCCTGGAAGCGCCTGCTGCTTTTCCTTGAAGGGGTTCAGGTCGGTAAGCTTGGGCAGCGTTGGTCCATCGCCAGCGCAGCCCGCGGCAAAGGCCGCAGCAAAGCAGGCCGCGGCTAGCGTCGCCGTCCGCCGGATTGCGCTTGCAGAACCCTCAGCCAAAATCCGTCTCCCCAAATACCTATCCCTGACGGCGTTACTTTTTGTCAGGCAGCGGCGTCGTCCCAGTTCCAGGCGTCCCGGTTTCAGGCGTCCCGGTTTCAGGCGTCCCGGTCTTCGTGCCGGTCGCGTCAGCCGGCGCTGTGGCCTTGCCGACTTCCGCTGCCGCGATCTGCGCCATTACGATTCTCACTCTATCCTGAATGGCCCTTGAGGCTTCAGGGTCGATCAATAGCGGCTCAAGATATTTGCGGGCCTCATCAAGCTTGGCCGCTTTGAAGGCTGAAAGGCCCAGCAATTCGCGGGCTGAGGTTTTAAAGGCTCCGCTATCGCCAGCTAGGGGTGTCAAGCGATTCTGGATTTCGGTCCAGTCTGCGTCTCCCAGCCTGAGCGACGCGGCCTGAAGCTTGGCAAAACTTTTCAACAACTCATCGGCCTGCTCATCCTTGGCGAGCGACTCATAGGCTGTCAGCGCCTCAGCGCTTCTCCCGGCTTTGAGGTGGGCACTGGCGAGATGCATCTTGGCGAGCGCGGCGTAGCCCGACGGCCCGCTCTGGGCGATTTTCTCGAACGCCTTGAGGGCCTCGTCAGCCTTTTTGTCGTCCGAGAGTTTGAGGGCGGCGGTAAAATCAGCGCCTGCGGTTTCCGCGGCCGTGATTTGGCGGCTCTGCATGTATTTGTAGCCGCCGACGGCCAGGACGATCGTCGCGGCAACACCAAGGATCAGCCCGTTGTAGCGCTCCCAAATTTTCTGCATCTGCTCGCGGCGGAGTTCTTCATCCACCTCGCGCAACAGACTATCGCGATCGTCAGCCATCGTGGTCCTTGTCTCCCGGTATTTTTTGTCGTTGACCCTAGCCGAAAATCATCACGAGGGCGGTCTCGGCTGCCAAGCTTAGATAATCTAGGCATAGATACCCGAGCAGGCGCAGGGAGCAAGCCTTCGACCCCCGCCGCGGCCTCTTTAACGTGGAACACGTATTTCTGCAGCCTAAATGCTTGGAGTCTTGGGCTTTTTCGTGGCTTTGTTGGGTCCGCTGCCCGTTGCGGTCGCCGGTGTGGATAAGGCCCCGGCGGACCGTTCCGGCGATTTGAGGGCGTAGGTGTGCTCCGGCGCCGGGAACGTCCGGGCCCTCACTTCAGCCGCGTAGGCGCCTATGGCCCCGTCGATGGCCCTGCCGATGGCGCCAAACTCCTTGACGAACTTCGGCACCCGCGGCGACAGACCCAGCATGTCTTCCATCACCAGGATTTGCCCGTCGCACCCTGGCGACGCGCCGATGCCGATGGTCGGCACCGAGATGGCTTTGGTGATGCGCTCCGCCAGCGGCGCGGCCATGGCCTCAAGCACCACGGCGAAGGCGCCAGCCTCGTCGACCAAACGGGCGTCCTCCTCGATCGCCGCCCATTGGTCAAGGCTGCGCCCCTGGGTCTTGAAGCCGCCCAGCACGTTGATGGACTGCGGCGTCAAGCCGATGTGCGCCATGACCGGAATACCGCGATCGACGAGAAAGCGGATGGTCTCGGCCATGCGCCGCCCACCTTCGAGTTTGACGGCGCCACAGTCGGTTTCCTTCATAACGCGGGCGGCGTTGCGGAAGGCCATCGACGGGCTTTCCTCATACGTCCCGAATGGCATGTCGACGACAACAAGTGCCGCCTTGGAACCGCGCACCACGGCGCGCGCGTGCATGATCATCAGGTCAAGCGGCACCGGCACGGTAGTCTCGTAGCCGTGCATGACCATGCCGAGACTGTCGCCGACCAGCAGAAAATCGCAGTGCTTGTCGGCGATTGCCGCCGTGTGGGCATGATACGACGTCAGCGCCACAATTGGCGCGCCGCCTTTGCGGGCTGTGATATCGGGCGCCATGAGGCGGCGGCGGCGTTCGGGGTTCGTGTCGTGGGCAGACATGGCTCTCCTAGGGTCGGAGCGCTCCAAGAGGCTGGGCCGCCGGGCAGCGCGAAACCAAAAATGACTGTAGGTTGCCCCTCATAGGGTGACCAGATCAAAGCGCCCACAACTTTAGCAGCCCTGGTAAATTTCCTCGTATTTTGGCATTTGGCGGGCGGCCAATCGGTCAAACCGTTGAATTGGCGCAACATACCGGACAATCTCGACGTTAAACGGCGTCTCCAGCATTGCACCCCCCATGGGGTTGTCTGATAATAACAAAGTAGAGTGAGGGTGATAAACCGCATAACTGCTTTTTTGAAGAACGGCGGCGGTTTTGTTGAGTGTGCGGGTGGGGAACGTGCGTCAGTCCAGCCAAGTTCCGGGATGCGTGCTGAGGCGCTTGCGAGCGCCCGTCCTGGCGGCGCTTGTGCCGCTCCTCGTCTCAACTCCAACATCGCTCTCGGCGCGCGACATCATTCTGCGCCCGGTCCCTGAAGCACAACGTTCGCCAAGCCCGCTGCTTTTGCTGATCTCCATCCGCAAACAGCGTGTGCGCATTTTTGACGACACCGGCGAGATCGGATCGTCACGCATTTCGAGCGGTCAACCGGGCTTCGACACTCCGACCGGCGTGTTCTCGATCCTGGAAAAGAACCAGACCCACTACAGCAACATTTACGGCGGCGCGCCGATGCCGTTCATGCAGCGGCTAACTTGGTCGGGCATCGCGCTGCATGCCGGCGTCGTTCCAGGCTACCGGGCCTCCCACGGTTGCATCCGGCTACCACACAGCTTCGCCAAAACGCTGTTCGGGATCACCCGGACCGGCGGTCGCGTGGTCGTTGCTCAAGACGAAATGGAGCCGACCCGCTTCGATCATGCCAATCTGTTCAAGCCGCTGCCCGCCTATACCACCAAGGTGATAGGGGCGCTCAGTAACGGCGAAACGAAGGTCGCAGCCAACGACATGGGCTCCGATCAGCTTTCCGTCATGCCGCATTTTCCTGGCGTGTCCCCGGCGATGGCCGAAGCCATGCCTAACGCCCTGCCCGCTTCCCAGGACGGCAGCCAGATAGCCACGGGCCGTCCGCGCTCGCGCGCCGAGGCCGACCGTTTCATGTCAGAGAAGATCTCAAACCTGCAAGGCGCCCTGAAAGCCGCCGAGACTGCGAAAGTCGCAGCGGGTGAAAAAGCCAAAATCGTTTTGAAGGAGACGGAGGCGGCGATGGCGACGCTGGCGTCCGAACGCAAGGCTATCGAAGCCGTACGCGCAACAGTCAAAGCGGCGGAGCAGAAGCAAGCCCAGGCTGTCCGAAGTTTCGAAGCCTATATGAAAGGCGCCGTGTCAGGAGCTGTAGCTGCGGCAGGACCTGTCACCAAGGCTAGCGCCCGCAGTGGAGACAAACGGGGCGATGACAAGCGTAGTGAGGACAAAGAAACTGACCTTGAGGATGCCATTCTCGACCTGACGATCGAGGCCGACGCGGTTCGCGACGGTGCGGCACGGCGCGAGATGGCGTTTGCCGAAGTTCAGGGCTCATTGTCCAAAGCAGACGCTGCCCGGAGCGCGGCGATTGCCGCCGTCAGCAGCACGCAAATCCAGCTCAAATCTTTAACAACGGCCCTGATCGACGCCAACAAGGAACAGGTGCGCCGGGCAAAGCCACTGGCCGTGTTTGTCAGCCTCAAGAGCAAGCGCGTCTACATCCGGCAGGGTTTTGAGCCAGTGCTCGAAGCACCGATCCCGGTCGAAACACCGGCGGCTCCGGTCGGCACGCATGTTCTGACCGCCATGCGTTATGGTGCCGACCCCAACGCCTTCGAATGGAGGTTGGTCAGCGCCCACACACCGGCCGCTGGCACGAAAGAGCAAACATCGAAAAAGAACAAACGCCGTGACGCCAACCAGCCGCAGTTACCTGCAAGCGCTGGACCGCGTTTGGCCAAGGCTGCGCTCGACGCTATTCAGCTCCCGCAGGACATCCGCGACACGATTGCCGAACTCGCACGTCCCGGCGCCTCCTTCATCATCTCGGACCGCGACATGAGCGCCAACGAGAGCGGTCCCGGCACCGAGTTCGTGGTGCTGACGCGCTAACAGCTAGAGCATTTTCCGATCGCAGTGGGTCGCGAATGACTTCCTTCTCCCAAGGGAGAAGGTGCCCCGTACGGCGCGGTAGCGCCAAAGGATGGCGGGCGGATGAGGGGCTTGGATTGATCCCGCCTAGTCAAAGCCCCTCACCTGCCCTTCGGGCATCCTCTCCCGT
>JANNEP010000054.1:0-4597 GCA_031378895.1 Hyphomicrobium sp. | reverse complement strand
TTGCCTGTCGGCAGCACCGGTTCGATAACGCTCCACTCGAAGTCCGTGAGATCGTAGCGCATGATCCAAGCTCCGATGTTTCGAATCTTGAATCACTGTTCGCGTTCCGGTGCTAGGATTAATTGAGTACACAGCCTAGTGCCGTGTGTTCGGAAAACGCTCTAACCTGATCAGAACCAAATAGGGACGGATAAAATTTGCGGCGGTCCGCGGCGCGGTCCGCCCAATTTATTTGGTGCCGTCAACGTTCGCGCCTACGCCGCCTTCTCAAGCTTCGCGTCCCATGTTCCGCGCGCCGCGAGACCGTTCATTTTTGCCCGATGCGAGAACGCGCGCTGACCGGCGGCGACGTTTTCAGGCTTCCCGCCCCAAGCAGACAACGCGGCAGCCTGCAATGCGCGGCCATAAGAGAAAGTCAGCGCCCAGGGCAGTGGGTCGCCAGCGTTCATGAGCGAGAGATGCTCGGTCGCGGCTTCGTCCGGCTGTCCGCCTGAGAGAAACGCGATGCCCGGCACCGACGACGGCACCGTGGCTTTGAGACATTTCACAGTCATCTCGGCGACTTGCGCCGCGCTGGCCTGTTTGGCGCATTTCTGCCCGGCGATGACCATGTTGGGTTTCAGGATCATGCCTTCGAGATTGACGCGCGCGTCATAAAGTTCGCGGAACACTGAGCGCAGCGTCCATTCGGTGACGCGATAGCATTCGGTGATGTCGTGGGATGCGTGGTCGCCGTCCATCAGAACCTCGGGCTCGACGATCGGCACGATGCCGGCTTCCTGACACAGCGCCGCATAACGCGCGAGGGCGTGGCTGTTGGCCTTGACGCAGTTCCACGTCGGGCAGCCGTCGGCAATCGTGATGACGGCGCGCCATTTTGCAAACCGGGCGCCAAGTTTGTGGTACTCGGCCAAGCGTTCGCGCAGCCCGTCGAGGCCTTCGGTGACGGTTTCAATTTTTGCTGTAGGTCCGGCCAGCGCTTTGGCGCCGGTATCGACTTTGATGCCGGGGATCGAGCCCGAGCCTTTGATAACATCGACCAGCGGCATGCCGTTTTTGGCTTTTTGACGGATCGTCTCGTCGTAAAGGATGACGCCGGAGACGTGGTTTCTCATGGCGTCCGGCGCACTGAACAGCATCTCGCGGTAATCGCGGCGGCTGTCTTCGGTCGAGACGGTATCGATCTTGTCGAAGCGCTTTTTGATCGTGCCTGAGCTTTCATCCGCCGCCAAGATGCCCTTGCCGGGTGCCACAAGGGCGCGGGCGATATCTTCGAGTTTTTCGGTCATGGGGGTCTCCACGTCATAGCCCGCAGGGGGAGTTCTAAAACGGCGAAGGGCGCCTCAGCGGCGCCCTTAAAAAAACTATATCAGCTTCCCCATCGCCACCGCCGTGTCGGCCATGCGGTTGGAGAAGCCCCATTCGTTGTCGTACCAAGCGAGCACCCGCACGAGATTGCCGTCCAAGACCTTGGTCTGGTCGAGGTGGAAGATCGACGAGCGGCTGTCGTGGTTGAAGTCGGACGACACGTTCGGCTGGTCGGTGGTGCCGAGAATGCCCTTCAAGGGCCCGCTTGTCGCGGCCTTGAGGATCGCGGCGTTGATCTCGGCAACGGTTGTCGCCCGCTTGGAGATGAACTTGAAATCGACGACCGAGACGTTTGGCACCGGCACACGGATCGACGTTCCGTCTAGGCGGCCATTGAGCTCCGGCAGCACCAGGCCGACGGCCTTAGCGGCACCTGTCGTCGTCGGGATCATCGACAGCGCGGCAGCGCGGCCGCGATAGAGATCCTTGTGCAGGGTGTCGAGCGTCGGCTGGTCGCCGGTGTAGGCGTGGATCGTGGTCATGAAGCCTTTGTCGATGCCGGCGAGGTCGTGCAAAACCTTGGCGACGGGGGCGAGGCAGTTGGTCGTGCACGAGGCGTTCGAGACGACGAGGTGATCTTTGGTCAGCTTGTCGTGGTTGACGCCGTATACGACGGTCAGATCGGCATTGTCACCGGGCGCCGAGACCAGCACGCGCTTGGCGCCGGCGTCGAGGTGCAGCTTGGCTTTATCTCTGGCTGTGAAAATGCCGGTGCACTCGAGCGCCACGTCGACGCCCATGGCCTTGTGCGGCAGCTCTGCCGGATTTTTGATCGCCGTGACTTTGATGGGCCCGCGTCCAGCGTCGAGCGTGTCGCCGGAAACCGTCACGGTGTGGGGAAAGCGGCCGTGCACGCTGTCGAAGCGCAGAAGATGCGCGTTGGTTTCAACGGGCCCGAGATCGTTGATGGCAACAACCTCGATGTCGGTGCGGCCGCTTTCGACGATCGCGCGCAGCACGTTGCGGCCGATACGGCCAAAACCGTTGATCGCGACCTTCACAGCCATGAGTTTAGTCCTCCCGGGAATTTTGGGTGTTGCACGCAGGGCCGCACACACTGGCGCGACGGGCTTTGACGCGGGGAACCCCCGTTTTGCGGGCCATTAACGTGAGGGGGAGGGTGCCTGTCAATGCGGCATCCCTGGCGGACACGCATCACTGTTTGTCGAGCGCATCGAGAATTAGTGATGCGATTGCGCGGGAACAAGACAAGACGTTGGTTGACGGGCTCAAGGAGGCGCACGTAACGTGTTGCCTTGCTCAAGTCAGCGTCGCGTCGATCGTGTCGCCGGAAACAGGCGAACAGAGGCCATGACGGAACGCAGCTCCGCGAAAACGAAGCGCCCCGAGGACGCCAAACTCCCTCGTAAGCCGGGCTCCGCCAGTGGTCCGGGCGACGAGACCGCGCGCTTGCAGGCCGAGCTGGCCGCCGCCCGCGAGCGCATCGCTGAACTCGAGCAAAAACACGCAGAAATCATCAATCGCATTGATTGGGTTATTGATTCACTCCATAATCTTGCCGATTGAGTGCCCGAGTCGGGGAGGGGCGGCGTTGCCGCTAAGCCGGTTGTCACAGGTTGCCATCACCTTCAACAGCCGCACCTACCGCTTCGAATGCGGCGCAGCTGACGTCGAGCGCCTTGAGCAACTCGCGAACTATTTGAAAACTAAGCTTGACACGCTGATGGCCGAGCACGGCGCCATCGGTGATGAGCGCCTCGTGTTGATGGCGGCTCTGACGTTGGCCGACGAACTGTTTGACGCCCGCGCCGATATTGACGAACTCCTGGACGATCAGACCGATCAACTCAAAGCGGTTGCAAAAAGCGCGGCATCCAAGACGCCCGCACCGGAGCCTGATGCGATCCGTAAAGCCGGCGGATGAGCGGCCGGGCGTGAAGACCGCCATTCAGGAAATGCTCGAGAAAATCCGTGCCTGGGCCCGCGCACTCAAATCCGAGATCGCCATCCTTGCCTCGGCGGTCAGGGACGCGCGAACACCCTGGTATGCCAAGGCGCTGGGCATCGTCATCGTCGCCTACGCCGTCAGCCCCATCGATCTCATTCCCGATTTCATTCCGGTTCTCGGCTTTGTCGACGATGCCATCCTGTTGCCGCTCGGGCTGTGGGCCGTGCGCCGCATGATCCCGGTGGCCGTGATGGCCGAGCACCGGGCCGGCGCCGCACCGGGCGCGAAACTGCCAGCCAGCCGGACTGCAGCGGCCGTCATCGTCACCCTTTGGCTGCTGGGTTCGGCCTATTTTGCCACCTGGCTGTGGGATGCGGCGGGCAGACCCTGGAACTTTTGAACGCGTTGGCCTACAACGGTCGAGCTGCGGGGCCCGTTAGGGGCAAATGACCCGGGGGCCTATAAGATCCGCAAGGGTGCTGTCCCTGGCTGGAGCCGTGGCTCCGGACACACGGTGCCCACCTACACTCGTAGGGACCACGCGGGATCATGATCCCGACGGCCTTCGCGGCAATTTATTTTGTTTTTTCCGGGCGTGATGCCAGACTCAGATCGAGACCCGAAAAAAGACCTTCGCGCCCGCGCGCTGCAGGTGCGCAAAGCCGCCTTTGACGCCCATGGGGGTGAGGCGAGCCGGCGCCTCGCCGCGCACGGCTTGGATTTTCTCCGCGTCCAGCCGGGCATGATCGTGTCAGGTTTTGCAGCAATCCGTGACGAGATCAATCCGGCGGAGCTAATGGCGTGGGTGCATGCCGAAGGCTTTCGCTTGGCGCTTCCAGTCATGATCGGCAAGGGCAAGCCGCTGCTGATGCGGGCCTGGTCACCCGGCGACGCGTTGGAAGCAGCGGCTTGGGGCATCGCTGAACCGCTGGATGACAAACCCGAGGTTGATCCCGATATCGTGCTGGTGCCGCTACTGGCGTTTGACGCGCGCGGCTATCGCCTCGGCTACGGCGGCGGGTTCTATGATCGAACACTGGCGAAACTCCGCGCCCAAAAGCCCGTCATCGCCGTCGGCCTCGCCTACGACGAACAAAAGGTCGACGCGGTGCCGATCGACGCCTATGACCAGCGGCTGGATTGGGTGTTGACGCCGTCGGGCCCTATGAAGTGCATGGCGATGTAAGTCCCCTCTCCCCGTCCTTCACGGGGAGAGGGAGATGCATGCGTCTGTTGTTTCTCGGCGATATCGTCGGCCGCTCGGGCCGTACCGCCGCCTGCGAAGCTTTGCCGGGGCTGATCTCGCGCTACGCTCTCGAC